>CAZHHG010000075.1:0-14188 GCA_964532065.1 uncultured Melioribacter sp. | reverse complement strand
TTTGTAGTGATAAAATTCTTGAATATTGACAAATATGCGTTTATATTTGCACTCTTCATATGGTATATCTTATTTCTTTCATATGAAGTTAATTTATTTAGGAAAAAAGCTGAAAAGCCTTAATAATCCTCAAAAACAAGTTAAATGTGGACAACTGATTCAACTGCAGTAGCTGATACATTACAGGCTTCCGGATCCCAGGATACCGGCTGGATTATGCATCATGTTCTCGATGCCCGCGAACTTGATCTTACTCCTTTCGGTATTATTCATCTACCCGAAATCCATCTCTTTGGTATGGACCTTTCCATTACCAAACACGTTGTATTTATGTGGATTGCCGTACTCCTCCTGGTTTTAGCCTTTATTGCGGCGAAAAAATCGTATCGGAAATCTTTGATACCTAAGGGAGTTACAAATCTCCTGGAAGTTCTTATCATATTTGTTCGTGATGAGATTGCAAAACCGACTATCGGGCATGGTTTCGAGAAGTTCCTGCCTTATCTTCTTACTGTCTTCTTCTTTATTCTTACATGTAACTTTTTAGGATTGATACCGTACGGTTCAACAGCTACAAGTAATATCTCTGTTACTGCGACACTCGCAACAATTTCATTTATGGTAATACAGATCGGCGGAATAATGAAGAATGGCTTCTTCGGATATTTTAAGGGACTGATTCCCCACGGAATCCCGATGTGGCTATTGCCGATAATGTTTGTTGTAGAACTATTAGGATTGTTTACAAAACCGTTCGCACTGGCTATTCGTCTCTTTGCGAACATGACCGCCGGCCATATAGTTATTATGGCTCTGATCGGATTGATTTTCATACTCAGGACTTATTTCGTGGTACCCGTATCAATATCGTTCGCATTGTTCATATTCCTGCTCGAAATACTGGTAGCACTTATTCAGGCATATATTTTCACAATGCTGTCTTCGTTGTTTATCGGGATGGCATATCATCAAGAGCATTAATTATTTAATAACAGTACATAATAGGAGGAAGTTAAATGGAATACGCATATTTAGCAGCCGGTTTTAGCGCAGCATTGACCGTTATCGGCGGTGCTTTCGGTATCGGTAAATTAGCAAGCGCAGCTATGGAAGCCAGCGGCCGTCAGCCCGAAGCTGCCGGTGAAATCAGAACATCTATGATTATTGCTGCAGCTCTTATTGAAGGTATTTCGTTATTTGCTTTGGTTATCTGTATCCTTCTGGCTTTAAAGTAATTTCTGTTTTCTCTTATAAAATTATCAGGAAGATTATAAATGACTTCAGCTAATTTATTAATGCTGGCTCTGGCCGGCGGCGGGGAAAGCGGCGGTCCCCTGGATGTTAATCCGGGTGTGATTCTTTGGACCGTGGTTACATTCATCTTTTTGCTTCTGATTCTAAAGAAGATTGCATGGAAACCGATCCTTAATTCGCTGCGGGAAAGAGAAAACTTTATTAAAGAATCTCTCGAAAAAGCTGAAACTGCTAAAAAAGATGCCGAGAAGCTGATTGCAGATAATAAGCAGAGCATGTTGAAAGCCGAAGAGGAAGCAAAAAAAATTGTCGACCAGAGCCGGGAGTTCGCCGAAAAACTGAAATCCCAGATTCTCGACGAGAGCAAATCCCAGGCTAAAAAAATGGTTGATGACGCTGCGGCAGAAATTGAACGCAAAAATGCGGAAGCTTTTAATAAACTGAAAGAACAGGTGGCCGATATTGCTATTCAATCGGCTGAAAAAATCCTGAGAGAAAATCTTGATAAGGATAAACAGGTTAAATTAGTTAAAAAATATCTGGACGATCTTTCTAAAAACTGAATATGAGCATTTACAGAATTTCATACCGTTATGCCAATTCATTCTTTCAGCTCGCTGAAGAAAAGAAACTATTGAAAAAATTTGCTGATGATATCGAGTTGATCTTCAATACTCTTTATCAATCCAGGGAATTGAGATCTATTCTTCGTAATCCGGTTATTAAACTGAAGGATAAAAAGAATCTGCTCTCTAAAATTTTCGGTTCTAAAATCCGCAAGGAAACTTCTGAATTCCTTGATTTCATTGTAGAAAAAAACAGGGAGGATATCATTATGGAAATAATGAAGGAATTCCTTAACCTGCGCGACAACAAGGAAGGTATTGTTAGAACCGGTATCACTTCCTCGGTCGATCTGACCGATTCTGTAAAAAAAGATCTTGTTTCAAAACTCGAAAAAAGGACGGGTAAAAAAGTAAAACCCGAATATTATGTTGATAAAAATTTAATCGGCGGGTTTATCGTTAAGATTGACGATACTATGCTCGATGCATCGGTAAAACACCAGCTCGATTTATTAAGAAAAAAATTCTCGGAAGAGATTAGTATCTAGAACAATTAGGAAAAAAACATGGCTGAAATTAGACCTGACGAAGTCTCTGCTATACTTAGAAAACAACTTGCCGGTTTTGATAACCAGGTAGATATCTATGAAGTCGGTACTGTTCTGCAGGTTGGTGACGGAATTGCCCGCGTTTACGGATTGTCCAATGTTATGGCTAGTGAACTGGTTGAGTTCCCCAACAATGTTACCGGTATGGTTCTTAATCTTGAAGAGGATAATGTAGGATGCGTGCTGTTTGGTGAATCAAACCTAATCAAAGAAGGGGATACCGTTAAGAGAACCAATCGTGTCGCTTCTTTCCCGGTTGGCGATAAGCTCCTCGGCAGAGTTGTTAATCCGCTCGGTGAACCCGTAGACGGCAAAGGTACTATTCAATTCGATAAGTATATGCCGATCGAACGGAAAGCACTCGGTGTTATTGCGCGGCAGCCAGTTAAAGAACCGGTTCAGACCGGTATCACGGCCATCGACGCAATGATCCCTATCGGCAGAGGGCAGCGCGAACTTATTATCGGGGATCGTCAGACCGGTAAAACAGCCATCGCAATTGATGCTATTATTAATCAGAAGTATACTCATACCGAAGAAGCAAAGAAGTTTGGTATTAAACCTGTCTATTGTGTTTATGTTGCTATCGGTCAGAAGAATTCAACCATCGCACAGGTGGTAGCTAAACTTGAAGAACAGGGTGCAATGGCCTATACTACTATTGTATCGGCACCGGCTTCGTCTCCTGCGCCTCTTCAGTATATCGCTCCTTATTCAGGCGCTACATTAGGCGAACATTTCCGCGATACGGGAAGACATTCGCTTGTAATTTACGACGATCTTTCAAAACAGGCGGCTGCATACCGCGAGCTTTCACTTCTGTTAAGAAGGCCTCCCGGACGCGAAGCATATCCCGGCGATGTGTTCTATCTCCATTCGCGACTACTCGAACGTGCATCAAAGCTTAACGATGAACTTGGCGGAGGAAGCTTAACGGCTCTTCCGATAATCGAAACACAGCAGGGTGACGTTTCCGCCTATATTCCTACGAACGTTATCTCCATTACAGACGGTCAGATTTATCTCGAGCCGAACCTCTTTAACGCAGGCGTGCGACCGGCTATTAACGTTGGTATCTCCGTATCCCGTGTTGGCGGTAATGCACAGATCAAAGCTATGAAAAAGGTTGCCGGTTCTCTTAAGATCGATCTCGCTCAGTACCGCGAACTTGAAGCATTCGCAAAATTCGGATCCGATCTTGATAAAGCTACTCAGAAAATTCTTGCAAAGGGTGCCCGGCTTGTTGAACTCTTGAAACAGGGTCAGTATACCCCTATCCCTGTTGAAAAACAGGTTGTTAGTGTTTACATCGGCACCAATAACTTCCTCGATTCGGTTGATGTTAAAGATGTAAAAAGATTTGAAAAAGAATTTCATGAATACGCTGAGTTGAAGTATCCGGCGATTTATGAAAATATCAGATCAACAAAAGAATTAAAGGATGATACCGTTCAGATGCTTAAAAAAGCTGTTGAAGAGTTCATCGAAAAATTTACTAAAGGATAAAATTTTACGTAAGAGATCTGAATACTAATGGCTACACTTCGCGACATAAAGAGAAGAATTAAAGGTGTTAAAAACACGCAGCAGATTACAAAAGCAATGAAAATGGTTGCCGCTGCAAAACTGCGCCGTGCTCAGGAAAACATTATTAATTCCCGCCCCTATTCCAGAAAAATCTCCGAAGTCCTAAGCCATCTTCTGAAAATTGAAAAAAATATTAATAACCCTTTGATTACAGAGCGTAAAACTGAAAATGTTGCCCTGATAGTTATTACTTCCGACAGAGGTTTATGCGGCAGCTTTAATATGAACGTTATCAGATATGCTGAAGATTTTTTGAAAAATGAACTTGATGAATTCAACAGAAACGGCAAGGTTTTACTCTACTGCCTCGGTAAAAAAGGGAACGACCACTTCACCCGCAGAAATTATAATGTTTCCGGCTCATACCCGGGAATATTCTCGCACTTGAAATTTGAATTCGCTTCCGGACTTGTTAGAGAATTGACTCACAAATATTTATCCGGCGAAATTGATAAAGTTTTAGTTGTCTATAATGAATTTAAATCCGTGATTCAGCAGAAAACGGTTATCGAACAGTTTTTACCGATCAAACCTTTTGAAGATTCTTCTGTTGAATCAAGTTATTCGGAATATATTTATGAACCGGATAAACCCGGCATCATTAATTCAATGCTTCCGAAACATCTTAATTCACAGATGTGGCGCTATCTGCTCGAATCATACGCCGCTGAACTGGGAGCCCGGATGACTGCTATGGATATGGCAACTGAAAATGCTAAAGAGTTGATTCGTTCATTGAACCTGACTTACAATAAAGAACGTCAGGCTTCTATTACAAGAGAAATTATTGAAATTGTTTCCGGAGCAAATGCCTTAAAGGGAAGTTAAATAATTAACTTTTGAAATGAACCCTCTTTTTATTATCTTTTAACCGAGTTGAAAGGCAATGCTCGAAGATTTAACTGAAAAACTTGAACGTACTTTAAAAAAAATTACAGGGCAGGGGAAACTCTCTGAATCGAATATCTCCGATACCCTGCGCGAAATAAGACGCGTTCTTTTAGATGCTGATGTTAATTATAAGGTCGCCAAACAATTTATTGACGACGTTAAAGAGAAAGCTCTTGGTAAAGAAGTGCTTGCTTCCGTTACTCCGGGTCAGCTCATCACTAAAATTATTTACGATGAACTGACAGTCCTTCTGGGTTCTAAAGGTGCGGAACTTACCTTGAACCCTTCCGGCATTACTACTATAATGCTGATCGGATTACAGGGTTGCGGTAAAACTACTTTCAGCGCCAAGCTTGCTAATTATCTTAAAAATAGAAAAAGAAATGTTCTTTTAGTTGCTGCTGACGTTTACCGCCCTGCTGCAGTTGAACAGCTGAAGATTCTGGGATCTCAAATCTCGGTTCCTGTCTTCACTATTCCCGACGGCAAAGATCCGGTAAAAATTGCTTCCGAAGCTCTGATTTATGCTAAGGAGAACAGCCTCAATACCGTTATTATCGATACTGCCGGACGGCTTCATATTGATGAAGAAATGATGAATGAAGCTGCCGCTATTAAAGCTAAGGTCAATCCGACCGAAACTTTATTCGTTGTCGATTCTATGACCGGTCAGGACGCCGTGAATTCAGCTAAAGCTTTTCACGACAAAGTCGACTTCGACGGAATCGTGGTTACTAAGCTCGACGGTGATGCAAGAGGCGGATGTGTCCTCTCTATCCGTTCTGTCGTAAATCGTCCGGTTAAATTCACAAGTCTCGGTGAAAAAATCGATTCGATAGAGCTCTTTTATCCCGAACGCCTCGCCTCAAGAATTCTTGGTAAAGGCGATGTTATCTCTCTGGTAGAAAAAGCTCAACTGCAGATCGACGAAAAAGAGGCTGAGGATCTTGAGAAGAAACTCCTTACAAACAGATTTGACTTCGACGATTTCCTTAAGCAGATCAAGATGATCAAGAAAATGGGATCGCTCAAATCATTGCTGGCAATGGTCCCCGGTGTGGGATCTGCTGTTAAAAATGCCGATATCGACGATAAGCAGATTGTGAAAGTCGAATCTATTATTCAGTCGATGACTCTAAAGGAAAGGGCTAATCCCAAAATCCTTAACGGAAGCAGGAGAAAAAGAATTGCAAGAGGAAGCGGTAATACTATTCAGGATGTTAACCGTCTTATCAAGCAGTTCGAAGAGATGCAGCGGATGGTTAAAATGCTCAGCTCGAAATCGGGTAAATCCGGTTTGATGAATCTGAAAAATTTTAGAAATAATTAATAAAAAAAATCAAATGGAGGAAAAAACAAATTGGCAGTTAAGTTAAGACTGAGAAGAATGGGAAAGAAAAAACAGCCGGTTTACAAACTTGTTGCGGCTGATTCACGTTCACCTAGAGACGGTAAATTTATCGAATCGATCGGATTGTATAATCCTAAAACTGATCCGGCTACTGTTGAATTAAAAGAAGATCGTGCTCTTTACTGGCTCGGTGTTGGTGCTCAACCTACCGGTACAGTTAAAAATATTTTGTCTGATCAGGGCATTATTCTTAAAAATGAACTGAAGAAAAAAGGTCTGTCGGATGAACAGATCGCTCTTAAACTTGATGAGTGGAAAAAATTAAAAGAAGCTGCGCTCGCTGAAAAAATGAAAAAGCGTGCTGAAAAAGCTAAATCTAAAAAAGCATCCGCTGAAAAAGATGAAGAAAAGTCTGGCAATGCAGCGGAAGCAAAGGGTACTGCTTCCGAATAAGCTGTTCCTGTTAATGGTTCAGCAGGCACCATTAAATACGTACCCTTATTCACTTAATTATAGGTACTCTCATGAAGGAATTTATTGAATTTATAGCAAAACATCTTGTCGATAATCCCGACGGCGTTACGCTCGAAGAAGTTTCTCCCGACGAGAAAACCATCGAGCTTACTCTTAAAGTCGGTGCTGAAGATGTAGGCAAAGTCATTGGCAAACAGGGTAAAACCGCTCAGGCTATGAGGACATTGCTGACTGCTATTGCAGCAAAAGACGGAAAACGGGCTATTTTAAAAATATTAGATTAATCCTCTCCGTTTCTGGTTAATGGTCTGGTGTGGATCAATTTGTTTTAATAGCCAAAATTACTGCTCTGCATGGCTCAGATGGTTTTCTGGTTATAAATTCCTTTTCTGATTTTAGTGAGAGATTTTACGACCTGGAAAAGGTCTTTATTGAATTCTTCGGCACGAAAAAAGAATTTGATGTTGAAGAGGTAGATAAAAGAAAAGGTAAATATTTGCTTAAACTCAGCGGGTTCGCTACCGCTGATGATGCTAAAATATTTATCGGCAGGAATGTTTTTATTGAAGAAAAAAACTCCGTCGAATTGTCGGATGATTCCTTTTTTATCCACGATTTGATAGGGTGTAATGTTTTTATGGAAAAAGTTCTTTTAGGTTCTGTTTCGGACGTCCTTGTTCTACCGGCAAACGATGTCTATGTGATCGAGTGTAAGGATCAAAGAAAAATTTTATTACCGGCAATTAAAGACTGTATAAAAAAAATAGATCCGGTTAAGAAAAGAATTGATTTAGTTCCCGGCTGCGAACTTCTATATGACGATGAGAATTGATCTTATTTCCGCCGTACCGGATTCTCTGATTAGTCCTCTCAATACAAGTATTATTAAGAGAGCACAGGAGAGAAACAAGGTCCGGATTTTTGTGCACAATCTGCGCGATTATGCCTACGATAAACACCGTCAGATAGACGATAAACCCTTTGGCGGCGGACCGGGTATGCTCCTTAAGCCTGAACCGTTCTTTGAATGTATTGAAAAATTAATGGCCGATAGAAAATATGACCATGTAATCTATCCCTCACCCGGTGGAAAATTCTACGATCAGAAAATGGCTAACAGATTTTCTCTCGCTGAAAATATTCTGATTATTGCCGGGCATTATAAGGGAATAGACGATAGGGTCCGTCAGAAATTCGCGACCGATGAAGTCTCTATTGGAAGATATGTTTTAACAGGCGGGGAAATTGCTTCTCTTGTAATCATCGATTCGGTTGTAAGGCTTCTGCCCGGTGTACTGAACGACAGCGAATCCGCATTGAACGATTCCCTTATGGACGGGGATATAATTGAAGCCCCGTATTATACGCGGCCTGCTGAATACAAAGACTTGAAAGTACCGGATGTTCTTCTATCCGGTCACGAAAAAAAAGTTAAAGACTGGAAAAACGATCAGTCTAAAGTTTTAACTGAAAAGTGGAAAAAAATAAATAATCTGGAGTAACAAATGGATAATCTAAAAGAAATAGTAGCTGATCAGATGAAATCTGATATACCGGCGTTTAAAACAGGCGATCATATTCGTGTTCACGTTAGAGTTATTGAAGGCGATAAAGAAAGAATTCAGCCCTACGAAGGCGATGTGATCAATATTAGAGGTGCTGGATTAAATAAAACTTTCACCGTTAGAAAAATTGCCAGCGGCGTTGGCGTTGAAAGAATCTTCTCCTATAACTCCCCAAAAATTTCTAAGATTGAAATTATCAGGGAAGGTAAAGTAAGAAGAGCCAAACTCTTCTACCTGAGAGAACTCTCCGGTAAAGCTGCGAGAATTAAGGATAAGAGAGTTAAGTAATTTGTTCAGACTAACCCCGATTCGTCGGGGTTTTTTATTTAGATCATCGGAGATCAAATGAAAATTTTTATACCCTCAAATATCTATGCGGATATTATTGCTTCGGTATTGAAAAAACATGACGGCCTCGAAATAATTATAACCGGATCCTCGCTTATAAGCAGGGAAATTGAAAGTGATGAGAATGCTGTTGGTTTGATCCCGAGCCTGGATCTTATTAATCACAGGGAGTTTTTTGTCTCTTCAAAAACAGGTATCTCATTCGACGGCGCTCTCAGCAATTCATTCTTTTATCTAACCGAAAGCAGTGAAAGGACATTGGGAACAGTCTCGGTTCGCGGAGATGTCTCCTTAAATGAGATTATTCTTACTAAGATTCTATTTGAGGAAAGATTTTCTTCTAAAGTGGAGATTGCGCTTGATACGCATAAGGATCCGGATAAAGAGGAAAATACACTCGTGGTAGGAAGCGAGAATTTCCGGCTCTGGGATTTTGAGAAGGGAATCAGTTTTTCGGATCAGATGGCAGATCTACTCGATCTTCCCTATGTTAATTTTATCTTTGCTTCTAAAAACAGGGATTCACTTCTGCTAATTGAGAATTATTCAAAGCAGATTGATGAAATTATTCAGGATGACCTTCAGGATATTCTCAAGAACCTGAATTACTCAGCGAACGTCAAGAATCACATCCTGGAAAACTTCGGTACCGTCTACTACCAGGTAACTTCCAACGAATCGGATTCCCTGAATGAAATGATTAAACTCGTTTATTACCACGGAATTATTGAAGATATTTTTGATGTGAAGTTTATTTAAAACCTCTCCCCGGAGGGAGAGGTTTTATGGATTCTATTTGTCGAGTGAAACGTGTGAGTAGGAAATAACATTAGGATTGTTTCGTATCGCCTCCAGCATGTCGCCTGTTGCCGATGTCTGAAGTTTAAGTGTACAGCACGCTACGAGTCCGCCGTCAAAAATTATATTCTCAACTTCCTCAATATTTATATTCCCCTGTCTCAGTACATCCAGAATACTTGCCAGTACTCCCGGTTTATCGTAATGTTTTACTACGAGCTGGTAATGTGCGTCTGTAACTTTGGCACGGTTTACCCAGTGATCAATAACTCCGCTATGAATATAATGAAGTATGATATTCACGGTTTCTTCCGCGACCGCATTCTGTGCCTGCTCGGTTGATGCGCCGATATGATGTGTAATATATACGTTTTCAAGCTCCTGTAGTTTTGATGAAACGGTTCCGTCCTTTCCTTCCGGTTCGCCCTTGAAAACGTCGAGTCCTACCTTGAGCTTCTTTTCTTTTACCGCTTTAATGAGAGCTTCTTCGTCTATAACATCCTGGCGGGATGTGTTTATAAGAATAGCTCCCGGCTTCATTAATTTAAACATGGCATCGTTAAATAATCCTTTAGTCTGCGGTGTAGAAGGGAGGTGGATCGATACAATATCCGCGATGGGGAGAATCTGATCAAACTCCGAAAAATCTTTTGCGCCGTATCCTTCAATCCTTGTAATATCCTTTGCATAAATATTCAGTCCGAATGCCTGCGCACGTTTCGCAACTTCTTTTCCGATATTTCCGTATCCAACTATCGCCAGTGTCTTTCCGAACAATCCTTCGGCTTTCGAATATTCTGCCTTGTTCCATTTTCCCGCTTTGAAATCCGCCACGTTATGAGCTATTCTTCTGTCGAGTGCGACCATTAAACCTATTGCGAGTTCTGCAACCGCGATTGAATTTTTACCCGGACAATTAGAAACATAAATCCCTTTCCGGTTAGCCGCTTTAATATCAATATTATTTACGCCGGCTCCGGCCCTAACAATTAAATTAAGTTGATTGGATGCTTCAACTGTTTTTGCGTTTACAACTGTTGAACGGACAACAAGACAGTCTACGTCTTTTACCGCTTCCGGAAGGTCGTTCTCTCCAAGCTTCGGATTATAGATCACTTCAATATCCGAATCCTTTAATCTCTGAATGTAGAGATCCGGAAACTTGTCCGCAATTAATACTTTCATTTTCATTTTGTCACCTTCTGTTGTTTTCAAATTGATCTTGACTGATTTCATCTTAACGGATGAATAATCATTACTTCAGCATTGGAATTTTTATTCCAAACTTTTTAGCATTCTCTATTGCCCGTGTATATCCGGCGTCGGAATGGCGTGCTATACCCATACCCGGATCGTATGTTAAAACTCTTTCGAGCCGTTCTTCGGCTTCCCGGGTTCCATCGGCAACTACAACCATTCCGGCATGAATCGATTTCCCGATTCCAACTCCGCCTCCATGATGTACCGATACCCAGCTTGCGCCTCCAATTGCGTTCAATAGGGCATTAAGAATAGGCCAGTCGGCTATTGCGTCGCTTCCGTCTATCATCCCTTCGGTTTCCCGGTTCGGCGAAGCAACTGAACCGCAGTCGAGATGATCCCTTCCGATCACGATAGGAGCGCTTACTTTACCTTCCGCTACAAGGCGATTGAATATCTTTCCCATCATGGCCCTCTCTCCGTATCCAAGCCAGCAGATACGTGACGGCAATCCCTGGAAGTGAACCTTTTTCTGAGCCAGCTCAATCCATCTTATCAATGCTTTATTCTCCGGAAAGGTTTCTATTACGGCTCTGTCGGTTGTATAGATATCCTCCGGATTTCCGGAAAGTGCAGCCCATCTGAAAGGACCCTTTCCATCGCAGAAGAGGGGGCGTATATATTCCGGAACGAATCCGGGAATATCGAAAGCGTTTGCCACTCCGTTCTCTTTTGCTTCTCCCCGTATATTATTCCCGTAATCGAACGCGACTGAACCTCTTGCCTGAAATTCGAGCATCGCGATAACATGGGCTGCAATTGTCTTGCGTGATAGTTCGATATACCGGGATGGATTTTCCGTTCTAAGTTGAATTGCTTCGTTAAATGTCATACCCATCGGAACATATCCGTTCAGCGTATCGTGTGCAGAAGTCTGATCAGTTATAATATCCGGGGTGATATTTCTTCTCAAAATTTCCGGAAGGATTTCTCCGGCGTTGCCAACGAGTCCAACCGAGATTGCATTACTTTTTGATTTTGCTTCCAGGACTGTCTTTAATGCCTCATCAAGGTTATCGGTAATCATATCGATATAACCGGTATCGATTCTTTTCTGAATCCTGGTTCTGTCAACGTCGATTCCTAGAAACGCGGCGCCGTTCATTGTAGCGGCGAGGGGCTGGGCGCCTCCCATACCGCCTAAACCGGCAGTTAAAAGAAATTTTCCCGCGAGAGATCCGTTAAAATATTTACGTGCGCACTCTGCGAATGTTTCATAGGTCCCCTGTAAAATTCCTTGTGTACCGATATAGATCCAGCTGCCTGCGGTCATCTGGCCGTACATTGTTAATCCCAGCTGATCGAGCCGCCGGAATTCATCCCATGTTGCCCAGTCAGGAACAAGCATTGCATTGGAAATTATTACCCTCGGTGCGTTAACGTGAGTCTTAAAGATTACAACCGGTTTACCCGACTGAACAACCAGCGTTTCATCATTCTCCAGATCTTTAAGAGATTTTACGATAGCTTCGTATGATTCCCAGTTCCTGGCAGCTTTTCCGGAACCGCCGTATACAATTAAATCATCGGGTCGTTCGGCAACATCGGGGTCGAGATTGTTCATGAGCATTCTTAATGCCGCCTCTTGAATCCATCCTTTGCAGGATAGTGATGTACCTGTAGCAGCTTTAATTGTCTTGGTTTGTTTACCCATCATTTCCTCTATAACTTTTAATAAACAGAAGAGATTTTCTCTGACGGAAAAAAATCGATCTAAAAATTAACAGTACTTAGTTACTGAAATAATTATCCAACAAAATTTTGTACTGATTGTAAGCCGATTTATAAAGCCATCTTTTCAGAAACCCGCTGCTTTTAATCTGTTTTCCCATATGGTCAACATTCTCTTTGAGGCGGAAAGCGAGTTTCGTTTTTTCCTCTTTTGTTAATTTGATCTCCAAATCGGAGGAATTTAATTTATCGACTATGGATGTAAATGATCTTACATCGGCATAAAATTTTTCGTCGGCGGAAATCTGTTTTAAAATAGTTTTACAAAAATTGAGAAGAATCTTCTTCTCGTTTTTATCAAACTCGAATGTGTAGTTTTTGAATAAGGGTTTTGCCATAATTTTTTATCAGACTTTTAGTGAAAGGAGTTTTTCCCTCATATTGTTGTAACCGGGTTTAATTACATTGTAGATATAATGTAGCCTCTCTTTATAAGGAATGAATGAGGATTTCATCGCGTTTATATTAAGTTTTTCTACGTCGTCCAGGTTTAATCCGAACAATTCAATTGCTGTAAGATATTCCTTTGTCAGAGTTGTATCGCTCATCAGTTTATCATCGGTGTTAAGGAATACTCTGAATTTTTCCCTGTAATATTTTATGAAAGGATGATTTTCAAGTTTATCTACAGCTCCTGTATGAACATTGCTAAGAAGGCAAATCTCCATAGGTAGTCTTGTGTCAAGAATATATTGGGCAAGTTCTCCCAGAGCAACAATATTACCTTCCTTATCGAATGCCATGTCTTCAATTAGCCGGGTTGCATGCCCGATTCTGAGAGCGCCGCAGATCTGTATTGCCTGCCAGATAGAGTCCTTACCGAATGCTTCACCCGCATGGATAGTGATATTAAAGTTTTTCTGCTTTATATATTGAAACGCATCAAGATGTTTTTTAGGAGGAAAACCGCCTTCTTCACCCGCCAGATCGAAACCTACTACACCCTGGTTTCTGAAATCCACCGCAAGTTCCGCAATCTCGAGTGTATTCTTCATATTTCTCATGCCGCACAATATAAGTCCGAAGCCAACTCCGAAATCTTTTTTCCCTTTCTCCAATCCTTCCAGAACTGCCTGGATAATATCTTCGTGATAGAGGCCTCTCGAAGTATGAAATACGGGGGCAAACCGTGTCTCCACGTAGCAGACTCCGTCGTTTTTCATATCCTCCATCATCTCGTATGCAACTCTGGTGAGCGATTCCTTTGTCTGCATAACCGCGCATGTATGTTCGAATCCTTGAAGGTATTCTACAAGATTTCCTTTATTGGCACCGCGGTGGAACCATTCTGCCAGCTCCCCGGGGTCTGTTGTAGGGAGTTTTGCATACTTCATTTCCTTTGCCAGATCAATTACTGTTTCCGGGCGAAGGCCGCCGTCCAGATGATCATGTAATAAAACTTTTGGTACGTTTCTGATTATCTCTTCGGTTTTCAAAATTTTTACTCCTTTAGTTTCAAAAATATCCTTTTAGAGTCCGAAAATCAATTTAAAGGAAATCATTCGTTTTATTGATTAAGCGAAATAAAGAGGAAGAAATTAATCTTGACTTCCCTATCTCAAAATGGTTATTTTTCGTGGAATTTAATTCAGAATTTATATTATAATCAGGAGAATCAATGAAAAGAGCACTAATTTCTTTAAGTATAATAGGTGTGGTATTGAGTATCACCGCCTTTCAATGTGCTTCTGCCGAATTAACCGGTGCAAAATTGTATATCAACCAGAAACAATACGAAAAAGCAAAAGAATCCTT
>CAZHHG010000074.1:5364-14615 GCA_964532065.1 uncultured Melioribacter sp. | reverse complement strand
TATCAAAAAATATTTTTTCTGAATTTAGTATTCCAGCAGCTGTTTTACTTCTTTATAAATTCTATCTCTCGTAGGCAGAACCGCATATTCAAGTGTAGGCGCATAAGGAATAGGCGTGTCCTTGGCGGCAATTCTTTTTACAGGACCATCGAGGGACTGGAAGCAGTTTTCCGTAATAAGAGCGGCAATCTCGGCTCCGAATCCGCCTGTAAGAGTATCCTCGTGAATTACTATTACCTTGCCTGTTTTTTTAACAGATTTGTAAATAGCATCAACATCAAGAGGAGCGATGGTTCTCAGGTCGATTATCTCTACCGAGTATCCATCCTCTTCAAGTTTCTTAACCGCGAAATTCGATTCGTGCACCATCGCGCCGTAAGTAATGATTGAAAGATCGGAACCTTCCTTAACTACTTTCGCTTTCCCGAACGGGACCAGATAATCAGCATCCGGTTCAGAAGATGTTGAATAACTCTGACGGTATAATCCTTTATGCTCCAGAAATAGAACGGGATCATTAAGGCGCAAAGATGTTTTAAGCAGACCTTTTGCATCCGCCGCATTGGATGGATACGCGATTAAAATTCCGGGCATATGGGCAAAGAAGCTTTCGATATTCTGACTGTGATACAATCCGCCGTGAATGTAACCGCCCACAGCAACTCTCGTTACTACAGGAGCTTCGAATAGATTGTTAGAACGGTAACGGTACATCACTATCTCATCGCGGAACTGCATAAAAGCGGGCCAGATATAATCCCCGAACTGAATTTCGACGCACGGTTTCAATCCTGCCAGAGCCATTCCGGTCGCAACTCCAACTATGCTCGCTTCCGCAAGAGGTGAATTGAAGACTCTATCGTTTCCGAATTTTGTTGAGAGTCCTTTTGTCGCAGTGAAGACTCCTCCCTTTCCGTCAGCCACATCCTCGCCAAAGACAAATATCTTATCGTTCCTGTCCATCTCCTCGCGCAAAGCGTGATTGATAGCATCGACCATTACAACCGGACTTCCTTCATGCGTAAGCTTTTCGTATTCGAGGCGGTCGCGTTTTCCTGATTCATCCAGAACATATAATTCGGCAGTCTTAGGATCCGGCTCGGATTGTTTTAATGCCCAGTCGGCCGCTTCCGTTACATGGTCGTTAATTTCTTTTTTAAATTCCTCGTAGGCAAGTTCCGTAAGGACGTCTTTGTTAATAAGCTTCTCGGAAAAAATTCTGATCGGGTCCTTCTTCAAATCCTCCTGAAGGGAATCATCGGGACGGTATTTCTTCTGATCGTCCGACGACGAGTGAGAGAACAATCTTACAACATGCGCTTCAACAAGAGCGGGGCCTTTACCCTGGCGGGCATACTTGAAAGCCGATTGAGCAACCGCATGGACCTGCAGAAAATCTGTTCCGTCCACTTCCATCCTCAATAAATTCTCATATCCTTTCATCATCTCGGAAACCGAAGCATTTTTTCCGCCTGTCTGATCCTGAACCGGTACGGAGATAGCCCACCTGTTATTCTGAATTACGAATACTACCGGGAGCTTCTCGCGGGAAGCCCAGTTTACCGCTTCGTGAAATTCACCCTGAGAGGTTGTCCCTTCACCGGCGCTCACATAAACAACTCCGTTAATTCCTTTTTTCTTCATCGCAAGAGCAGTACCGACCGCCTGAAGAAATTGAGTGCCGGTAGGGCTCGATTGAGTTGGAATGTTAGCTTCTTTAGAGGACCAGTGACACGGCATCTGTCGTCCGCCCGTTAATGGATCGTCAGCTTTACCGAGGAAGGCAAGGAAGAGATCTTCCGGCTTAGTTCCCAATGCAATTGAAAAACACATATCGCGGTAATACGGATAAGCCCAATCCACTCCTTTCTGCATCGCAAGTCCGAAAGCCGCCTGAGTTGCTTCGTGACCTGCGCCGGAGATTAGAAAGAAAGCTTTCCCCTGTTTTATTAGCGTCATTACTTTATTGTCGATCGACCTCGATACGCTCATAATACGGAGTGCATTCATCAATTCATCTTTAGTCATACCGCCGAATGAATCGATCTTGCCCGTGGGAGTTTTCCCGTTTGATTTATCTACTACCGCTTCTGTTTTTTCTTTTGCCATCTACTTACCTCTGTTTTTTGTCCGGGTGTTTTTCCGGTAAAAAATAATTTACCGTTAAGTCACAAAGACTCTAAGAAAGAGTGATTAATGTTTTTAAATAACCATCTTTTTCACGCGTTATAAAATGATCGTAGCCGAATACTTTTTTAAAATTATCAACAAGCTTTTCTTTCACTTCAGTTAAATTAATTTCTCGACCGAGTTCTTTTTGTAATGATGTTACTTCTTTATCTCTAATTCCGCAAGGAATAATTCCGCCGAAATAATTCAGATCGGTATTTACATTAAACGCGAATCCGTGCATTGTAATCCACCTGCTCACTTTAATTCCGATTGCGGCAATCTTCCTTGCACCGATCCATACACCCGTATACTTAGGATTACGCTCCGTCGCTATTCCATATTCCAGACATGTCATCATTATCACTTCTTCGAGTCCGCGCAGATATTCGTGAGTATCCTGTTTCCAGTCGTTAAGACTGATAATCGGGTAGCCGACAATCTGCCCGGGTCCGTGATACGTAATATCCCCGCCCCTGTCGATCTCATAAACATTAACCCCTAGTTCCTTAAGCTGTTCCTCATTACTGATCAGATTCTCTTTGTCTGCAACTTTACCGAGAGTATAAGTATGAGGATGCTCGAGCAAAAAAAACGTATCGTTTATTTCCCCGTGAAGACGGAGATTGAAAATTTCCTTCTGGAGATCCCAGGCAATCTTATAGTCGATAAGACCGAGATCGCTGTAATCGAAGGTTCTATATGTGGATTGATTCGCCATATGCATTTGCCGCCGCTTCCATAACCGATTCCGATAGTGTAGGATGCGCGTGAACAGTCTTTACAATTGTTTCGTATGTAGCTTCCATAGATTTTGCAAGCGTAAGTTCGGATATCAGCTCGGTCGCTTCCGGACCTATAATATGGGCGCCGAGAAGCTCACCGTATTTTGCATCGAATACCAGTTTAACAAATCCGTCACGTTCACCCGCAGCGAACGCCTTTCCGCTCGCCATAAACGGAAACTTGCCGATCTTTATTTCATATCCTGCTTCTTTCGCTTTTGCTTCCGTCATTCCAACACTCGCAACCTGAGGAATACAGTATGTACAGCCCGGAATTGTTTCGTAATTTACAGGAGCCGCGTGTAAACCTTTTATTGTTTCAACGCAATGGATTCCTTCGGCACTTGCAACGTGAGCAAGCCATGGCGCACCGATTACATCACCGATTGCGTAAATACCCGGTATATTAGTCTGATAAGTGCTCTTGTCAACCTTGATATGATTTCTTTCAATCTCAACTCCTAATTCCTCGAGTCCGAATCCTTCAATATTGCCGGTAACACCGATCGCGCTTAAGACCTTTTCGGCTTTCAATTCAATTTTCTTTCCGTCCTTCTCAACAGTTACAGCAACACCATCTTTTGTAACTTCGGCTTTCTCAACTTTAGTCGATGTGTAGATGTCAATTCCTCTCTTCTTAAAATTCTTTTCGAGAGTTTCGGAAACTTCTTTATCTTCAATCGGAAGGATGTTCTTCATCATTTCAACAATTGTAACTTTTGTACCGAGCACAGAATAGAAATACGCAAACTCAACACCGATAGCGCCGGCACCTATAACAATCAGGTCTTTCGGCTGCTTATCGAGTATCATAGCTTCCGTTGAAGTTATAATATTTTTTCTATCGACAGGAATCGAAGGAAAAGTTTTTGGACGGGCGCCTGTAGCAATGATTATCTTATCAGCATTTATCGAATCGGTTTTCTTCCCTTCATTATCAAAAATATCGATCTGATTCTTCGATACAATCTTTCCGAATCCGCGGATCCGGTCAACTTTATTTTTCTTAACGAGAAGCTCAACATTCTTTGTTATCCGGTCTGATATGTCCCTGCTCCGCTTGATTATCTTATTGAAATCGAATGAGAGTCCATCTACTTTAATACCGAAGTCGGATGAGTGATTCTTCATCAGGTCGAATAACTCGGCATTCTTAAGGAGTGATTTGGTAGGAATACATCCCCAGTTGAGACAGACACCACCCAGATTATCTTTATCAATTACAACGGTCTTAAAACCGAGCTGACCGGCTCTGATAGCGGCGACATAACCGCCGGGACCGCCGCCCAAAACCGCAATTTCGTACTGTTTTCCCATTATTTTCACCGAAAAGATTTTAGAATTGGCCTGAAAATATAAGCATATGAGCCCTTAAAACAAACTTATACTCTTTTTATAACTTTCAACGAAATTACCAGGGCATTCGTTCAAATTCAGAGATTCTGTTTCAACCAGAACTCAGCTTTTTCCGGGTCGGTAAATACTTTAAGACTCATACCCCGGTTTGTACTAACTGCCTCGTAAAATTGCCCTTCGGAAAGAGTTGCCGGATTGCAAACTATAGCAATTTTACAAACTTGAGCAGCATATGAAGAAACATATTCAGCCAGTCTGAAAGTATCGATCGTAGAGAGCTTATATTTTAAATGCTGCTCATCGCATAAAATTAATCGGCTCTTATTTTCTTCAGCGGATTTAACAATTGACTCGGCATAATCGATAACCTGCTGCAGGTTTTCATCCTCACCTTCAGCTTTAATTCTCAGGATTGGATTTTCAAATCTAATTGTGTGATTGATCGCCATTTAATCACTCGTTCAATTATTAGACATTATCGAGAAGCATAAAAGATTTTTTTTCAGATTTAATACTTGATGAAAAATTTTTATCTGAATATTGGCAAATTTTATTTAACGGACAAATGGAACATAAAGGTTTTGCCGGTTTGCAGATCTCCCTGCCAAGTCTGATCAGATTTGTGTGAAATGAATGAGCGATCCCTTCCGGAAGAATCCTGTTGAGTGTATGAAAAGTTTTGTCGGGTGTCTTCTCGTTTACTATTCCCAGACGGTTCACCGTGCGGTGAACATGCGTATCAACCGGACAAACATTCCGGCCGAGCGAAAAGAGAAGCACACACGAAGCCGTCTTAACTCCAATCCCCTGAAACCGCGTTAGATATGCGATTGCCTCTTCGCTCTCAGACTGTTTTACCTTTGTCAGCTTAAGATCATTCTCACGGTCAAGTTCTTTGATTACATTTTTAATCGCGGCAGATTTCTGTTTTGCGAGTCCCGCTGCTTTTATAACCTTTTCAACAGCTGAACGTTTAACAATCAGAACCTGATCCCAGTTTGAGAATTTCTGTTTAAGATTTTTGTACGCTCTGTAGGAATTGTTGTCATTGGTATTCTGGGAAAGAATGGTAGCTATAAGAGTATCGAGCGGATCCGGAAGCGGATTCTGCCTTTCTGGAATTCCGAAACGCTTTATAAGAAGCCGGTTTACCCTGCTTATAAATTTTTTCTTTTCGGCCATTTAATAGGATATTTTTGAGGACAAAGTTATTAAATTTATCCGTGATTTCTTTTTGAATTATCTGAAGAGGTATTATGCCGACATTGATGATAAGCATTTCGGGTATCAGGGGGATTGTAGGCGACGGACTCGATCCTGAAGTGATAGTCCGTTCGACCGCTGCGTTTGCCGATTTCTGCGGTTCAGGAAAAATTGTTATCGGAAGCGACGGAAGAATTTCCGGCGGAATGGTTAGAAACCTGATCGTCGGTACACTCACCGCTAAAGGGAATGATGTTATCGATCTAGGCGTCTGCCCTACTCCTACAGTCCTTTTCAACGTAAAACACCTGAACGCAGCCGGAGGAATTCAGATCTCCGCAAGCCATAATCCGAATGAATGGAATGCACTTAAATTACTGAATAGTAAAGGCGAGTTCTTAAGTCCCGAAGAGAATATCGATTTTCTGAAAAAGATGGACGACGCAACAAGGCATTTTGCACCGTGGAATAAATTGGGGAATGTTACAGATTACTCAAAAGGACTTGATAATCATATCAATGCCGTGCTCAATATGAAATATATCGACGTCGAAAAAATAAAAACCAGAAAGTTCAGGGTTCTGCTTGATTGCGTTAACGGTGCCGGCGCATATTCGATGCCTAAACTTCTTAAGAAGCTCGGATGCAAAGTGATCGAACTGAACTGCGAAAAGAACGGCGTCTTCCCACGGCTTCCGGAACCGATCCCTGAAAATCTGACCGGGACTATGGAAGCTGTTAAGAAGTATAAAGCGGATATCGGAATTGTAGTGGACCCCGACGTTGACCGTCTCGTTCTTATAACTGAAGAAGGTGAACCGTTCGGCGAAGAAAATACGATTACGCAGGCGGTTAAGTATTATCTTTCTAAAAAGAAAGGAAATGTGGCGGTGAATCTTTCAACTACTCGCGCGGTAGATGATGTAGCAAGTGAATTCGGATGCGAAGTTTTTCGCGCTCCTGTTGGCGAAGCTAATGTAGTTAAGAAGATGAAAGAGGTTGATGCCGTTATAGGAGGCGAAGGAAGCGGCGGGGTTATAGTACCCGATGTGAATTTCGGGCGTGATGCGCTCGTCGGTACTGTAATAACATTGCAGCATCTTGTGAAAGCACGATGCAAGATGAGCCGGCTTAAAAAATCGCTTCCGGAGTATTTCATAGTAAAAAGGAAAATTGAAATTGCCGGCGCTAATCCGGATGAGATACTAAAGAAAATGGTTGAAAAGTATAAATCAGCTAAGATTAATCAGGAGGATGGACTGAGGATTGATTTTGAGGATCACTGGGTCCACCTGCGCAAATCGAATACTGAACCGATTATAAGGTGTATTGTAGAAGCAAAATCGAAAGAGGATGCGGAGAAATTTGCAGAACTTTATTTAGCAGAGCTTACACAGCTGCAAAAATAAATCTATTCTTCTCTGTTTTTAACCGGGACTTTCCTTCTGCTGTTGAAATAGATTGAAGCCCCGAATGCAACTACCGCAATTCCGTGAAATAGTCCTATCGTAAAATCAACGAAAGATCCGTACACAGTTAAACGTTCCAGTATCGAAGTGATTGTCATACAGAATAATCCGGCACCTAAAAGTGCAAATCCGTTTTGAGAAATGTTCTTCAGCATAATTTTATCCCCCCGATAAATTAAAAATTTTCAACTATTGAGACGGATTGACTCCAGAAGAGTTTTCGTGAAAAAAAAATGCACGGCTATCTCCCTCCTTATTAAGGAGGGGAAACTACAATGAAGTTTTAAATAATTATTTTTATTTCAGGGTCAGTTTAAGATTTATCAATTCAATTGCGTTTTCTATCTCCTTCTTCGTTTTAAAGTGGATTGTTATCCCTCTAATTTTTCCGAATCTCTTCCCTTCTCTAAACTGCTTTTTTAAGTCCGGAGAAATTCCGCTGTTCAAAATACTCCCCTCAGCTTTGTCTCCGAAATAGAAAGTCGTACGGAATGAACCTTTAACTATCGAGAGCCAGAAAATTGTTTTTGATTTTACTGCCGCTTTCATCAGCCAACTCTTACCGTCGTTATAATAACGCCATTCCGTAGAGATCTGAGGGTAATCTGTTTTAATAATTGTAAAAAGAGAATTCCATAACGATTTGCTTCTTCCGATATGAGAAAAGATAATTTCTTCTGTGGGATATTCCCTGCTGTCAGTCAGTAATTTAGTTTCCATAATTTATTCCGTTAATTAAAATCTCACTTCCGCTATTATTTATTTTCACGTTTCAATTCATCTCTAATCTTCGTAAGTATTTCGTAATATCTCCACTCCGGCGGCGATTTGGGATCCTGATGATGATCAGGCCGCAAAACCAGATCACCCGTTGATAACAACACTTTCTTCACATCAGGATTCTGCGCGACCTTCTCCCGCGTTGCCTCAACAATTAATCTGTAATGCTCTCCCGGAATTTCCGACCTGTATTCAAATTGCTTACCTTCAAATGAAACCCAAGTAATTCCCATCTTCACCATGTTCTCTTCAGCAAAGTCGCCCGCACGCTTGGCTTCGAATGAAGAGAACTGCGCAACCTGATCACGTGAATACTTCCATTCGATACCGGTAAATTTTGAACGGGGATCATCCGGGCCTTCGGGGTATTTCATCATCTGCCAGAATCCCTCCAGACTCGCGTAACGCCTTCCGCGGTATTCAAATGGCGTAGGGGCAAAATTGGATAGGAGCCCTAACTCATTTCTTTTGGAAAGTATTACCTCGCCCGGCAATGCATCCTGAGGTAATATCTCCCACGCCGGTTTGTTCTCATCAATAACCGGCGCCCACCAGTGTTCAGGATAATCATTTATATGCGAAGAACGTTCTGATGTGCATGTGTATAAGAGAAGCGGTAAAAGAATTGTCAGCATTAACGAAAAAGAAATTCTGGTATGCGTTGTCATTGGTTGTTGGTTCTTAGTGCTTGGTTCTTAGTTCTTTGTTATTAAAATTTTTTTGGATCCTGTCATTCCGGTTTGATGCCGAGAAAAATCGTTAACGGGTATTCCCCTTCGCCGAGAAGATTCTTCTGGTATAATCCGTTCAGCGGTTCCTTCTTCAATTCAAATCCCGCGTTTGCAAAGCCCTTATCCCAAACCGATTCCGGAAATAATCCGAGATAGTGAATCTCCGAACGGACGGTCAGCTCACCTTCCTTCCGGATAAGATAGAAGATCGAAGCTTCGTATGTAAAGGGTTTATAAGGATTGATGTAATTATTCTCGAGCACCGTTAAATGAATTCCGTCCTTCTCGCCCGTGTAAGCGAAATTATTGTTCCTGAAAGTCTTCAGCGTCTTTCCTACTATCAGAACGACTCCGCCCGGTTTGAGATGCCGCGAGGCGTTCATCACAGCCAGATTAAGATCCTCCTCCGTGGCCATATAATCGATACAGTCCGGTATTACAACCGCGTCGAAGAGCCGGTCGAGCCGGACGCTCCTCATATCGCCCTCAATATATTCGATCTTCGGATGGCGCGCACGGGCTTTGTCCAGCATCCCTTTACTAAGATCAACTCCCGTAACCTTAAAATGATTCTTTAGAAAGGCATCATGACCGCCAGCCCCGCTTCCGAAATGAAGTAGAGTCTCCGGCTTCCCTCTCGAATTCCTTTTTATCAGATCGATATAGATCGCGACTTCCTCGCCGTACTCATCAGGATATGTGAGGAGGTCGTCCGCCCACGCTAATTCATTATATGCAATCCAATCAGAACTCATTTT
>CAZHHG010000074.1:0-5354 GCA_964532065.1 uncultured Melioribacter sp. | reverse complement strand
TAAAATTTGGCACAATCCCACAATTGCAAGCTGTTAAAATTAAGTATCGGTTTTAAAATGCATTACAAGGCTTACAGCTGTCATTAACAGGAAAGTTATTACAGTTGCAATCGTCCATTGTTTACCTGCGTGACTTGCGATGCCGATCATTCCGCCGAGTGAAGCATAAAAGAGAGTAACGAAGGCAATTACATAACTGCTGTTATGCCTGAAATCGATTTTTAAAAGATAGTCGAGAAGAAACTCAACGATTATAAATCCGATCATAAGAATTAACTGGATGAAATAGAGGACTTCTCTTTTAGAATCAAATGCCCGGATGAGCATAATTGCTAAAGGAATAATACTGAGCATAAAAACAATTCCGAGCCAGTACTCAATCCGGGGATACTTGTAAATTCTCGCAGTAAAGAGAAAGATTAGAATAAGGTTGTTGATATTAGCAACAACGGCTCCTAATAGATTGATCTCCTCCTTTGAATTCAGCATTTCAATCCTCCGATTTTATTACCTTATTTCTGCTATTCTGAATATTTTTATATTTATTGCATCATTGCAAGCAGATTCAATTTACATCTGCTGGAAAGGTGTAAGGGAGAATCTCCAATTAGATTTATTCTTTTTTAAAACACCTATTCTATTTTAGTTAAGTTCATCTCAAGCGTTTTGAACCAGGTTTGACCATCCCTGGAATATTCCCCTTCCTCATTCCATGTATTGTTTTCAAACTTAACTTTATATCTTATTGTACCTCCGCGCTGATCTTTAAACCACCAGATGAAAGATCTATTCGGTTCAACAATTTCGAAATTGGCTTCCATTGATAAACCGTTGGTTAGGAATGATTTCATTGTATAAGTTTTAGTCATGGGATTGAACGCGATGAATCCAAGAGCGTGATGAACAACAGTTCCGTTATCCAGTGTCCCGATCCCTTCAACCAGGAATACTGTCTTATCTAATTTGTAAACTAAGTTCTCCTCAATATTGGAAGTGCTCTTACTTCCATCCGGATTTAATCTCCAGCCAGTGCCCTTCCATTTGCCTTCCATTACGGAAAGCTGAGCCATTGCCGTCTGAACTTCTTTACTGAAGTCGGGCATCTGAGCACTTACAAGAGTTGATATTAAAACGAACAGCAGAGTTTTATATATAAGGTTTTTCATTTGAACCTCTGTTATAATTGATAAAGTTACTTGAACAGCTTGTGAATCTTTTGACAAGTATGAATTTACTTACTTAGTTCATTTGATAATGGACTTTCCATATCATTATTCTGGTTAACAGTATACCACACCAGATGAAATTTTTTATATAATTTACAGGAATCCCTAATTAGAAATCCTTAACCGATATACTGGGAAGTATTTCCGCACTTGTTATTCCGCCTTCATTATCTACAGCAGTTACTTTCATTTTAATATTGCTATCAATCAGCATCCCTTTCTCAATTAAAAAGGATCTATTAAAGGAGTACGTCTTAGAATTCCCAGCATTCACTTCTACTAATTCCTTGCTAAAAGGTAAAGGGTCTATCTTAAACCTAGCAATACCTTTATCATCCTGAACATTGCATTCATAGGTCACGTAAAAATCACCCTGCTTAATTATTTCCGGATTCGGCATATCAAAGTAAATTGAACGAATGATCAGAGCGATATCCGAAATCTGCGGGATACTTTTATTCGACTCTTTAATTCTATTTAACAAATCATAAAGCTTTGTTTCGTTGGCAAGAAAATCATTTTTAAAATCATTATTAATATTTCTCAATATCCCGGATAAATTCAAAAGATAATTCCTGTAGTACTCAGGATTGATATCTAACGGTGTTGTAAACGGCCCGTCCATATAGTTTCCCGCCCGTATCGCACAATTAAACGCAAGGTGGTATTCTTTTTTAGAATAGAGTCGTAAAAACAATTCATTAAGAAGGAAAAAGCAATTCTGCTTTTGACTCAGCAAAGTTCCAAAGATTGTCAAATCAAGCTCCATCTTTGTATTCGCTTTAACTGTACCACTGCTATTCATCGAAATATTGTTATCAACTATCTCGCAATACTCGCTAATGCTCTGATAAATTGAAGGATCAAGATTTCTGTTCATTTTAGAATAGAGGGCATACATTCTCGACTGCCAGAAAAGGATCTGATCATAAGGTTTAACCTCGGGTATTGCTTTGGTAAAATATTCCTCAGAATTCTGATAATCCTGAATTGTCAACGCGCTCAAACCCCTAAGAAAATTAAGGTTGTAATGTTCCTCATGCGCAGGGACAAATTCCCAGGTCAGCAATGCTTCACTATGACGGTTCAATTTGTGAAGTACAAGGCCAAGATAATAAGCCGCATTTGGATATTCTGTTTTATAGTCGAAGAGATCCTGAAAGGATTGCCTTGCCTCTTCATAGTTTTTGTTCTCATAATAAGTGTATCCTCGTGTGTATTCCGAAATCGGGTCAATTCCGGAATTGAAAGCGGATAGAACAGTTATTACAGTAGCAGCAATACTGAATAGCGAAAACAGCCACAAGAACGGCTGGGACCTGTGGGTTTTACAGAAGAAAAAGACGTCCTGACGTGTACACCGTTTGAAATTTTTTGTCCTTCCAAAACACCGCGTCATAAATTTATCCGGCTGATAAAAAATTTCAAAATAATCTAATATTCTTTATAACTTCCAAATTCCACTATTAATCTAGCTATTAAAACCGAATAAGCAAACAATATTAGATTACCGAAAATCGTACAATACCTTCAACACATTCCTGATGCACAATAAAATGTTCACTGCAGTTTTGTCTGGTCGAATTTAGTACGTGTAGAAACTCTAATTGTCCTTAACAGATAAATTAAAAACCAGATGCCGATCGCTGCATAAAATGTAATAATGAGAGCCGAGGCAATTAATGAAAAAAGTAACGCAGCCCTTAAATAAGCCAAATAAACTGACGCACTGAAATAAACGAAGAAAAGTAAATAGAAGGAGATTGATAGAAGTTTATCCACACTCCTGGGGTCGTAATGACTTTTCCTTTCCAGCCAGTGTTCCCATCCTACTTCCTCCCCGATCTTTTTTTCAATCTCGTAATAAATATACCTTCCGCACCGCATCAAACCATGGTTCTCTGACAGGTATAATAATGCTAATACAATAACCAGAATAGGTGTCGTAAATAGAATAATATCCAGCTCGTAGGTCATAGCCAGAAAGTTTGTCGCCGGGACAATTGACAACCCGAAAGCCATAGTTTTAAATATTCTTGACTTAGTTTCTTTAATTTCCTCGCGTAAAGATTTGTACTCTTCAATTAGGTATTCCTGATTGTTCATATTTCACCTTGCTGTAAAAATCTTTTTAGTAAGCATTTGATGTAATTAATTCTCCTTTTTGTTGATGGAGATTAGAAGTAATGTAATGATGACCGATAGAACCGGCGCGAGGAATGCCAGTATTGCCGGACCCGCGAATATCTCCGGACCCTCATACGGAATTAACGGCGAGAGGAGGCCGGGAATTGTAATTGTCAATATGAGTGTAAGGAGAGTACCAATGAATCCCCACAACGGTCTCCTCTTTCCTTTCGCTTTTGCGAACCCTGCAGTAAAGAATCCGGAATATAAACCCGTAACTCCGAGGTAAGAATAAATCCAGTACGGTGCTAAAGAAAGAAATTCCTCACTTTTATAATTTGTATGAAGCCATATGAAACCTACCGCAAAGAGAATTATTATAATTAGTCCTGCAATTGAGTTTAGAATAATCTGTCTATTTGTTAGGGGTGTGTTCATACGGGTATCTGACTGGCTCTCACTATTATTTCCCTTCGGCACGATTTGAAGAATTCCTGTTTAAAAGAAAGTCTAATCCAAAAGCCAGGCCAACGCCTATAAGGTTGGCAATCAGGTCGATTGGGTCGAATACATTTTTCATTATGACGAAGCCGTTAGTTATCTCAAATAATTCGACTGCAAGCAGAGCAATAAATGCTGTAATGAACCTATTGTTTTTCCATGTATCAGAACTGAAAGAGATTATAAAGTAGACGGCAAATGAGACTGCTAAATTACCTGAATAGCTTTTTACAATTTCCGTGTAAGGTCCGCTGTAATTATGCTTTAACATAAGAACCAGTGCACCGGAGAGAACGAATAATAGATTGCGAAGTTTTTCTTTTGCGATCATATTTTTAATTAATTATAAAATAATTTGGAATATTAACAGCGCATCAGCCAAAGCGCCGCACATAACTGGAATGACGCTTTTGGCAAATACCTTTTTGTTTTAAACCTGCCCGCCAATCTTAATGGCGGGATCAACTTCGTTCCTGCCTGCCGCTTTTTTGCAAGTTACAAATCAGCTTTAATAACGAACATATTCTTTAAAAACTAAACTTAATATTTACAACTCAACCGCTTTACCGGAAGCGGCCGATAAAATAATTTTTACGGATCAAATATATTCAGCTTTTTACTCTTATGTAATTCTTTTTAAAAATAGATCCGCCGCTACTCCGATTACTACCACTCCGATAATTATCCATATAAGAATTTTAATTCTCCTCTTCCTGTTGTATCCTTCCCCATATAGTACGTAACGGGAGAAGAGGCCGGAAAATGTTCCAAGCATAAATGATCTTGGTACAGTTAACCAGGACCAGTTTAACTTATCCGATATTATGTAAAAAGCGGTTAAATAATAGAGTGAATACAAGGGTATTGAGATCAGCGGATTCATATTAATACGGTACAGAAGTTTTCTTGCAGAACTTTTATTTACGATTACCATGATACCCCCCCAATTAAAATCATGAAATCAATTCAATTATAAGCTCTATGCATTGAATAGTAGAAAAATTGTAATAAAAGTAAGTTTTATAAAACCGGATTATTTTTACTTCAGAAGACAGCACCAAATTTATCTGCAGTAGACAGAGATGCATTTGGGTTGATACGCTGGTTAGGCCTTAGTAAAGGAGTTTGATCATACCACCCAATACCCAAGACAAAGCTGTATTTGCTACTTGGAACATAGTTTTAGCAGTGTTTTGATTTAATGCTAAAGATATAATTGTGTTAGTAAGAATTCCAACAACTAAATTCATCCAGTCCTTTCTGCCGAGTCGTTTTGATGCATCATTGATTTCATCAAATTTCCTAGAAATAAAATGAAACTGTTCAGATGTAATATCTGACATCTTGCTTATAGACACTTTAATTTCTTCAATACTCGAAGTGATTCTTTTAATTTCATCATCTGTGAACACTGTATTGTTAGGATCTTTATCTACAAGCCCTCCCAGAATCCCTGGTTTTGGGGAAACCTGAGTTATAAGAAATTCCACATTCTTAAAT
>CAZHHG010000073.1:0-15016 GCA_964532065.1 uncultured Melioribacter sp. | reverse complement strand
ATATCAGGTTATTTCAGAGAGAATTTCGGGAAGAATATTCCGCTCTCTTTTTCTGCAAGTCTTGTTTTCGAGCAGGGATACGGAATGATAGACGGCGACAGCGCATCTATAACCGAAATATGCGCGCTGATGTCGGCCATATCCAACATTCCTATAAAACAGTCTCTCGCTATTACCGGTTCGGTTAATCAGAAAGGTGAAACACAGCCGATCGGCGGCGTAAATGAAAAGATAGAAGGATTTTTTGATGTATGCTCTGCACGCGGTTTGAACGGAAAGCAGGGAGTTATTATTCCTGTTCAGAATGTAAAAGATCTTATGCTGAGAAATGAAATCGTTGATTCTGTTAAGGAAGGAAAATTTCACATCTATTCTGTGAGCAAGGTGGAAGAAGCGCTTGAAATTTTGACCGGAATTAAAGCAGGCACCCGATTGAAAAACGGTAAATATGAACCGGGCACAGTCTTTGGAACTGTTGAAAAAGAATTAAATGCAATGAGAAAAAGATTAAAACCGGAATCGAAGAAAAATAACCAGGAACAAAAAAACAGTAATACAAAGAATAATTTGAAATCGAAGAAGAAATGAAGAAAAGTACAAAGACAAAAATTCTAGCTACTATTGGACCGGCAACTTCGACAAGAGAACAGCTTGAAGCCATAATTGATTCCGGTGTTGACGGAATAAGATTGAATTTTTCACATGGCGACCATAAGTATTTTGAAGAGGTCTTCAATCTGATCAACGATCTTTGCGTCAGAAAATCGATGCCTATTCCAATACTTATTGACCTTCAGGGCCCAAAAATCAGAATTGGCAGGCTATCTCAAAATGAAATTGAATTGAAAACCGGTAATAGTATTGAAATTACCGGAGAGGATATTGAAGGTACTTCCGAGAAAATCTCGACCGGTTTCAAGGAATTGATTGATGATTCCGTTACAGGTAATATAATTTTAATTGATGACGGTCTGATAAAACTTAAAATCACCGGGAAGAAAAAAGATTCTATAATTTGTGAAGTTATAGAGGGAGGAATTCTTCGTCCAAAAAAAGGAATGAATCTGCCCGGGATGAAATTGTCCGCCGATGCTGTAACCGAGACAGATTTTATAAATCTTGAATTCGCATTAAAGCACCGGGTTGATTATATCGCGCTTTCTTTTGTACGCGATGCATCCGATATTATTAAACTTCGCAAATGGCTCGCCCGCCATGGATATAACAAACAGATAATCGCTAAGATCGAAAAACAGGAGGCCGTTGATAAATTCGAAGAGATTCTTTCTGTATCAGACGGCATAATGGTAGCCCGCGGTGATCTCGGAGTTGAACTGAGGCCACATGAAGTTCCGATTATACAAAAGAGAATCATAAAACGGTGCAATGAATCGGGTAAACTGGTGATTACTGCAACTCAAATGCTGGAATCGATGGTTCACAACCCTGTTCCCACCAGAGCCGAAGCCTCCGATGTTGCCAACGCAGTGTGGGACGGAACCGATGTTGTTATGCTCAGCGCCGAAACTTCTGTGGGAAAGTATCCCGCGCAGACCGTAAGGATTATGAATGAAATTATTTCGAACGCTGAATTATCTTATGACAACGAACCTAAAAGAGATTTTGAAGTTCCGGTTGAAATAGAGGAAAATCTTTTCGATTCTATGAATAAGGGAATCTGTTCCATCAGCAGGCAGATCAACGCAGAAGCTATTGTTGCTTTTACAAGCAAAGGTAATACTCCCGGAAGACTTTCAAAGTTCAGACCGAGAGCAAAAATTATTGCTGTGACCGACAATTTTGAAACCATGAATGTATTAAATCTTAAATGGGGAGTTATTCCCCTTTACTGCGAGGACATAAGCAACCGGAATAAAGCTTCGGAGGAAATCAAGCAAAAGCTGATTGCTCTCGACCTGGTAGAAAAAGGGAGTGTTGTAATTTATACGGAAGGGGGAAATAAAATTTCTAATGTACGCGAAAACTGGATCCGTTTTGAGGTAATCTGATACATTGGAAATATTATTGTTAAGTAACAATGAAATCTTCGGAAGAAAAATATTATCCGGCTAAATGGTGGGAACAGGCTCCTAACGGAAAACTTCTCTGCACCTTATGCCCACGTTATTGTACTATTGGTGAAGGTCAGGCAGGTTTCTGTTTTATAAGGCAGAATATCGGAGGCAGATTGTATTCGGTCGGCTACGGAAGACCTACCGGATTTGCAATTGATCCTATCGAAAAGAAGCCATTGAATCATTTCCTGCCTGGGAGCGAAATTTTAAGCTTCGGAACTGCCGGATGTAATCTTGGTTGTAAATTCTGTCAGAACTGGACGACAAGCAAAGCACGTATCGAAACAAACAATTCTATTTATGCTTCACCCGAAGATATTATTCGAATTGCAAAAAAATACAAAGCTCCTTCAATTGCCTATACGTATAATGATCCAGTTATATTTGGCGAATATGTAATTGATGTCTCAAAAATTGCCCGCCAGAATGGGATTAATAATGTAATGGTGACTGCAGGTTATATAGATAAGAATGCACGCAAGGATGTCTTTAGATATATCGATGCTGCGAATGTCGATCTAAAAGCATTTACAGAAAAATTCTATCACAACCTTACATTCTCGCATATTGCAGATGTACTGGACACACTCATCTGGTTGAAGAATGAAACCGGTATCTGGATCGAGATTACCAACCTGATTATTCCTGAAGAAAATGATAGTAATGGTGAAATAAGAAAAATGTGCGATTGGATAGTTGAAAATCTTGGTGATGAAGTTCCCGTCCATTTTACAGCATTTCACCCCGATTTTAAGATGATCGACAAACCGGGAACACCTCAAGCAACACTAAGAAAGGCGAGGTCAATAGCAAAATCACAGGGCATAAAATTTTCTTATACAGGAAACGTTCATGATATTGATGGTCAAACAACATATTGCCCTGACTGTAATTCAGAATTGATCTCCAGAAACTGGCATTCCGTAATATCGAATAATTTACGAGCGGGTCACTGTTGTAACTGTGGCCTTAAGATAGCCGGTAAGTTTTAATGTTTTTATTATAAATTTTCTGTTATTTTTATTTTTTTCTAAATATATTTAACCACTGATAAGAATGTGTTTAGCATATTTTTATCAGGTAGATTATTAAGAAACTACTTAAAGAGGGGTTAATATGAAAAGGCTACTTTCCTTATTCATTTTCATTTCACTTATTCTCACACTTTCATCTACAATCACAACCGCACAGGGTAAATTTGGAACAATCGGCAAAACATTCTCGAAAAATGAAGCAAAAATTCTGTTCGGTAAAGTAATGGGTTCTCTAAAAGTTGAAAAGGCATTAGTTGAAAAAGCACTTGCCCGTGCCGATAACTATGTTCTTTTCGCTATAAAACACAGCAGGGTGTATATTCTTGGTGAGAACAAATTTTCACTAACAGATAAAAACTTCGCTCTTGGCAAAGAAGAGGTTGCTTACATGTTCAGTACTTCTGTTGTTAAAGAGTTTTTAGATAAAACGAAAGGTAAATACCTCACATTTGAGCTTAGATATAACCGACCGGTTAACAGTTTGAACAAAAGCGGGGAGTTGTCTACTACGTCAGATGAGACAGGTTCTATTATTTTTACTGTCACCGGGGATGAAGAAACTTTGGAAATGTCGTTCATTTGTCCACCTATCTGCCCGAATTAATTAGAATAATGAATCTCATTGGTATATCGCAAATATTATTTTATACTAGTGTTGTAATCTGGTTGGTACCGGCATTCAGGCAGTTTCATTCAAAACTATTTGTTTTTTTCCTGATACTTGCCCTTATGGATCCAATCTCGATTGCGTATTTATATATTTTAAATAAAGTAATTCCAGTTGAGTTCTATTTGTTTGCAAACTATGTCCTTTTGATCAGCCTGATCGATAAGGATGCAATCAGAAGAAATCTTTTTTTTATAGTAATATCTTTTATAATAATACTGTTCCTGATAACTTTTGCGAATTTCAGTATCAATCAGAATTTTATAATTCTCGTATCGATTCAATTCTTAATGCTGGCAATCATATTAAAGAGATTTATTGTTAATTACGCTTTTGAAAAGAGCGTAAATTTATTTTACCTGTTGCTCTGTTTTTACTTTTTAACAAACATTACAAAATTTTTCAATGTGTTAACCGGTTTTGCCGATGCAACTGCTTTTTTTATTATTACTTCAATCGCGCAAATCATCTTTGGACTCTTCTTTTCAATCTTTAGAGAAGATAACCCCAAGATCATTCTTTAGTCTGGAGAATCCGTTAGTATTCGCTCTGGTACTGATTGCGTTAATTCTCGTGGTTACGTATATCTATTACCGTTACGTAATTATCCCGATGAGAAAAAAGCATCTTCAGGAACAGGAGAATTTGAAGCTGCAACAAGCGGAACTGATGGCATTATTCGCCGAGCTATCGCCGGATCCAATCTTCAGATTTGACGAAAACGGGAAGATTGTTCTAGCCAATAATTCGGCTCACAACATTTTTCCGCACAAAATTCTTGTTGGCGAACATGTTGAAATAGTTCTCCCTTTCATGAAGAGCTTCGACATTCACGACCTTATCAAAAACAATAAGTCGGTAAGCTACACTACTCTTCTCGGCGAGAGTTATTACCAATTCATTATTGCCGGAGTTCCGAAGTTTAAAGTCTGCCAGGTTTACGGAAGAGACATTACGGAACTCAAAAAGACAGAGAAAGATTTGAAAATAGCTCTTGAAAAAGCCGAAGAATCAAAAAAGCTGAAAGAGTTTTTCCTTTCACAAATCTCTCATGAGATCCGTTCACCTCTTAACGTTATAACGGGATACAGCGATCTGCTCATGCAGGAACTGCACGACAAATCGAGCGAGTATAACGATATACTGAGATCAATAATAAACAACAGTAAAAGATTGTACCGGACTTTCGATTTAATGCTGAATATGTCCCAGCTTCAAACAGGCAAATACGAAGCCCGGTTTGAAAGGATTAATCTGCTTGCATTAATGAATACAGTTGCCAATGAATTCCGGTCATTCGCAGAGGAAAAAAATCTTAAGCTTTCACTAGTCAACAAACTTGAAGAAGATCATACCATAACAGCAGACCATTACTCTGTTGCTCAAATTTTTATCAATCTTGTTGACAACGCAATTAAGTATACTCCTCACGGTAAAATCGAGATACAGCTTTATAGAGAACATAATAATATCTGTGTCGATATCCGTGATACAGGAATTGGAATATCTAAAGAATACCAGGAAAAACTATTTACTCCTTTTTCGCAGGCTGACATGAGCTATACAAGACCATACGAAGGGACAGGACTCGGTCTTGCTCTTGTCAAAATTTTTATTGATCTGAACAGAGCCAAAATAAAAGTTGACAGTGAACCCGGTAAGGGTTCAACGTTTACAGTAATTTTAAGTGGAGATAAAAAATGGGGAATTCAGAAGTAGTTAATTCCGGCAATAACGGAGTTAAACCCAAATTACTTATTACTGAGGATGATTTTGAAAATCAGAAATTTCTAGAATTATTTCTCAAAAGATATTTTGAAGTGGATGTATGCGATTCATCCGATACTTTTTACAATTTCCTTAAAATCAAAAATTACGATGTAATCCTTATGGACATTTCAATAAGGGGTAAAAAGAACGGATTGGAACTTACTACAGAATTAAAAAACAATCCCGAATACTCATCAATTCCGGTTGTATGTTATACTGCACATGCGTTTAACCGGGATAGAGTAAACGCTTTCAACGCAGGGTGTGATGCCTATTTAAGCAAGCCGTCAGATATACGTACACTATTAAACTCTTTATTTGATATGCTTAAAAAGACAAAAAAAGATTTTTCATTCGACTACCCCCTTCCCAATCTCAATTTTGCAAACGCCTGATAACAAAAAGTCCCGATAATTATCGGGACTTTTTTCTTTGAATATGTAGATTCTAAATCAGGTTCCGGCACTGTAGTCATTCATATATTTGATCTGTTCATTCGAAAGCGAATCAATTTTGTAATTCATGGTTTTAAGCTTAATCTTGGCAATTTCCTGATCCTGGGCTTCCGGAATTTCAAGAACCGAAGGTTCAACTTTTACCTTCCGCTTATGCAGGTCAACTAATCTAAGTTGCGACATAAACTGATTTGCAAATGACATATCCATAACTTCCGAAGGATGTCCTTCGGCAGCAGCAAGATTAACAAGTCTGCCCTTAGCAAGCAGGTATACCCTTCTACCGTTTTTAAGAGTATATTCTTCATTATTGGATCTTACAGTTCTTTTCGATTTGGAAATTCTTTCCAGCTGCGGAATATTTATTTCACAATCGTAATGACCGGTATTACAGATAATTGCCCCGTCCTTCAAAGATTTGAAATGTCTGTCAACTATTACATCTTTAACGCCTGTAGCTGTAATAAAAATGTCACCCACTTTAGCGGCTTCGTCCATCGGCATAACAACGAAACCATCGAGAGTAGCTTTCAGCGCAGCGGTTGGTTTCACTTCTGTTACAATTACATTTGCACCTAAACCGGCAGCACGCATTGCACATCCTTTTCCGCAATGTCCATATCCGGCAACTACAAAATTCTTTCCGGCCAACAGAACAGATGTTGCGCGTAAAATACCATCAATGGAAGATTGCCCGGTGCCGTATACATTATCGAAATCCCACTTCGTTTCGGCATCGTTTACTGCAACAACGGGATAGAGCAGTTTTTTTGCTGCGGACATGGCTCTAAGTCTTTGAACTCCAGTTGTTGTTTCTTCTGTTCCGCCAATAATATTTTTTACGAGCTGAGGATATCTATTGTGAACCGTGAAGATCAAATCTGCTCCATCATCCAGAGTAAGATTCGGTTTCATTTTCAGGGTTTGTTCAATCGACCAGTAAAATTCTTTTACGTTCTGTCCGTGCCATGCATAGATTTCAGTCCCTTTTTTTGCAAGTGCGGCAGCAATCTCATCCTGTGTAGAGAGTGGATTACACCCGCTCCAGGCAACTTTTGCACCCGCAGCCTGCAAGGTCTCTATAAGAACCGCCGTCTCCTTGGTTACATGAAGGCAACCGGCAATCCTGTAGCCCTTCAAAGGTTTGGTTTTAGAATATTTTTCTCTTAAAGCCATAAGCACGGGCATTCTTGATTCTGCCCATTCAATTTTTTTTCTGCCTTCATCGGCAAGTTTTAAATTTCTGACTTTATACTTTCCTGATTTGTAATCCATGATTTGTTATTCTCCTTTACTTTACAAACTTTTTAAATACCGGAACAAGATCCAGTTTTTCCCATGTAAAATCTTTTTCATTTCTTCCAAAATGACCGTAAGAAGAAGTACTCTGATAGATCGGCCGGCGTAATTGTAGCCTGTTAATAATTCCTTTAGGCGTAAGATCCACATTTTTCTTAATTAAGCCCCCTAATTTCTTATCAGGAATAATTCCTGTTCCTTTCGTATCAACATAAACCGACACGGGTTGAGCCACACCAATAGCATAAGCCAGCTGTACAAGACATTCTTTTGCCAAACCGGCAGCAACAATATTTTTAGCAATATGTCTTGCGGCATAAGTTGCGCTTCTATCGACCTTGGAAGGATCTTTTCCGGAAAAAGCACCTCCTCCGTGCTGAGCCCAACCACCGTAAGTATCAACAATTATTTTACGTCCGGTTAGTCCGCTATCTCCATGAGGCCCACCGATTTCAAATCTTCCTGTCGGATTAACATAATATTTTGTGTTGTGATCGAGATATTTAACAGGAATAACCTGTTTAATTACATGTTTGATAATATCTTCTTTTATTTTTTTCTGACTAACGTTACCATCATGCTGAGTAGAAATTACAACAGCATCTACCCGGATCGGATTATTATTATCATCATACTCGATAGTAACCTGAGATTTTGCATCAGGACGCAGATACGGCATTAAACTATTCTTGTTCTTCCTTATTTCCGCCAGCTTCTTAACAAGTTTATGTGAATAGATTATCGGCATCGGCATTAATTCGGGTGTCTGGTCGCAGGCATACCCAAACATTAAGCCCTGATCACCAGCTCCTCCCTTATCTACGCCCATTGCTATATCGGGAGATTGTGAGTGAATAGCATTAAGTATTCCGCAGCTCGCGGCATCAAATTTATATTCGGCTTTTGTGTAGCCGATTTTTCTTATAGTCGTTCTTACAACTTCCTGAACATCTATATATGCATCCGTAGTAATTTCTCCCCCAACAACTACAAGTCCGGTAGTAACAAAAGTCTCGCAAGCTACCCGGGCATCAGGATCTTTAGCCAGGATAGCATCAAGAATCCCGTCGGAAATAGCATCGCAGATTTTATCCGGATGCCCTTCTGAAACCGATTCAGAAGTAAATAGGTATGACATTAGTTCCTCTCAATTAATTAATAAAATTCTATTTCTGATGAATCGCCGGTATTTAGTTTTTTATAATTACCTTTAATAATCGCATCACTTCCGATAATTGAACTCTCCAGCATTGCTTTTTCAACTACGGCGCCGGGACTAATAATCGAATTTACAATTATTGAATCAACGACTTTACAATTAGCAGCAATAGTAGTAAACGGTCCAATAACAGAATTACTAACAGTTGCCTTTTCCGAAATGAACACCGGATGTTTTATAACAACATTCTCAGGAATTCTGTTAGTACCGCTTTTAGATAATAAAAATTTGTTGGTAGAAAGAAGTGTTTCGGGCTTCCCGCAGTCATACCAGCCATCAACCGGAAATGTAATTATATTTTCCCCCTTATCGATCATCAACTGAAGAGCGTCGGTAAGCTGATATTCATTTTTTGTCCGGATATTTTGTTGAATCAACTCTTCCAAACATGATTGCAAAAGTTTTGCATTGTTAATATAATAAAGGCCAACAAGAGCAAGTTTAGAAACGGGTTCTTTCGGTTTCTCAATCAATCTGGAAATTCTCCCATTGGAACAAACGGCTACTCCAAATCTTCCGGGATCATCAACTTCTTTTATTCCTAGTGCAGTTCTTTTATTCTTAAAGACTTCGTTCAGGCTTACATCAAAAACTGTGTCACCGAGAATTATAAAAACCTCATCATCATCAAACGTCGGGGTTGAAAGGTAAATGGCGTGTCCCAGGCCCAGCATCTCTTTTTGTTCAACGAAATCTGCTTGTAATTCAGGATAATGTTTTCCTACGTAATTTATTATCTTTTCACCAAGGTAACCGATTACAAAAGTAGCTTTGGTAATCTTCTCTTCGGTTAGCTTATCAATTATATGTCCAAGGATCGGTTTGCTTCCTACATTCAACAATACTTTGGGAAGAGAAAAAGTGTGGGGTTTAAGTCTTGTTCCAAATCCTGCTGCCGGTATTACCGCTCTCAATAAATACCTTATATTTTTTTATTTCCGCAGTCAATTTAATTAATAGGGTATCGTTTATCAAATTGGATTATATTTAAGGAAACTAAAAAGAAATTGATATGAATATTAAAAATCGAATAACAGAACTGTTGGGGATTCAATTTCCTGTAATTCAAGCCGGGATGGTATGGGTAAGCGGATGGAAACTGGCAAGCGCCGTATCGAACTGCGGAGGACTCGGATTGATAGGAGCGGGTTCTATGAAGCCGGAATTACTGCGGGAACATATAATTAAATGCAGGAATGCCACGACCAAACCGTTTGGAGTGAATATACCTCTTCTAAGAGGAGATGCAGCAGACCTTATAACAACATCAATTGAAGAAGGTGTAAAAATTATTTTTTCTTCTGCCGGACATCCTGGTAAATTTATTAGTCTTATGAAAAAAAATGATGTAAAAGTTGTTCATGTAGTGCCGTCAATAAAATATGCGCTAAAAGCCGAAAGTGCGGGTTGCGATGCTGTTGTTGGCGAAGGTGTCGAAGCCGGAGGTCATAACGGAGTTGATGAAATTACTACGTTTACTTTGATTCCTCAACTTGCCGATGCACTTAAAATCCCGGTAATTGCCGCAGGAGGCATCGCAGACGGACGCGGAATTCTGGCTGCTTTTAGCCTTGGCGCTGAGGGAGTACAGATCGGAACACGATTTGCTGCAACAATAGAATCATCGGCAAACGATAATTATAAGAAAAAAATTTTGGACGCCGCAGATAATAGTACGATTCTAGTGCTAAAGAAAATCGGCATGGCCAGAATGTTAAAAAATGAGTTTACCGAAAGGGTTCATAACGCCGAAAAGAACGGTGCATCCGAAGAGGAATTAAAAGCGATTCTCGGGGAAAAAAGAGAAAGACTTGGAATCTTTGAGGGCGACGAGAAGGAAGGGATGCTGGAAGCCGGTCAATGTTCAGGATTAATAAAAGATATACCCCGCGTAGATCTACTATTCGAAAGGATATTAAAGGAGTACCGTGATTCCCTGTATAATCTTATTACGATTTCTAAAGGAAATATGGCGTGATCCGGATTTTAGAAAGAGGCATCAGGTTTATATTTTAACTTTTAAAATTACTTGTTAACTTTGCAGTAAATAATTGCTTCAGTAATCAGTTCATGAAATGGGTATTCTATTAGCTTTTTTACACATTTCATCCTTGGGTCCGGTCATTCGATTTAGAAAAAATCCTCTCTTCTATTTTTTCTATTTCTCAATGCTTGTGGACTGTGTCAGCTTGTTAATTATGATCTGGTTTCGCATTCACAGCTACTCATTCGAGATTTACCTGATAGGCAACCTTATTTTAGCCCTCTCCCTTCCCGAAGTATCAAAAAAACTTAATTACGGATTGTTCCTTTTCATAGCTTTTTATTTTATCATTAATAAGACCACACTTGTTTCAATCATTGCAAACATTCTTATAATACTCTATATATCGGTTTATTTTATAAACCGGCTTTTAAGCGAAATACGAGTGTCAGGGAAAATTTCCGTATTCATTCTTTTTGTAATCGTCTTAAACCTACAATCTCTTATTACCGTTTTTTTATTCTACTTTGATATATATCTACTAACAGTTTATTACAACTTGAAAATTGTCTTAATAATATTTCTAAATACTTCTATAACTATTTGTGGCCCTAGCAAAAAAGTTACTTTTACTTATGGTTACGACCCATCTATACGTGATAAAGCTGCAAGTGAATTGGAAATTCATGTAGTGGAATATGGCAAATATCTTGACAAGGGACTGACTCACAGGGAGATCCAGGTGTTTCTTTTAATAAAAAAGGGACTTACCAACACGGAGATTGCGGAGAAGCTGAATATCGACAAGAAAACTGTTGAAAGTCATCTTCAGCATATGAAGACAAAACTCGGATTCACAGCTCTTCAGAGTATGCGGGGATACTTAAAAGGATCCGATGAATAAAATGTGATTGCTCCTTGCTTAGAATATCTCTATTATGAAACAAGTATTATTATTGACAATTCGAATATAAATCCGGGCGCTGTTTTCTGATTATAAGTTTTTGTATTTCATAAATTAAAGTTTCCGACATAGTTTAGTGATAAATAGAAGAAGGGATGTATATCTGCAATGACTTTTAATCTGTTGATGGAACAGCTGGTATGAAAATCTTAGCCTTAATACAATTAATATCCTTAATTGGTCCGTTAATTCGATTCAGGAAGAATAAATTTTTTCTTTATTTTTTTTTCGTTCTATTAATAGAATCGTCCGTTTCATTATCAAATCGGTTTCTCAATATTCCAGCCCCGCATTTTGTAATCAATACAATCGGTTATATAGTAATTATTTTTTCGCTCCCGGAATTAGCTAAAAAATATAAGATAGGATTTGTTCTGTTTTTGATATTTTACTTATTGATCGACATTAGCCCACTATCCTCATTAATTGCGATGATATTCTCATTGCTATTTATACTGATTTATTTTGCGAATAAAATCATTCAGGAAATCAGGCTGGATGGAAAGATCAGCTTATTTTTCATTCCACTTTTTTCTACTTATTTTGTTTTAATTGTAACAACATTTGCATCGTATACTATATCCATTCATTCAGATAATATTTTTTATACCAGCATTGTATCACTAATTCTAATTAATATTTTATTAACTCTTTGTGGACCGGAAAGAAAAATAAAATTCACTTTAGGATATAATCCTGAATTAAAGAAAAAATCACTTCACAACATCGATCTTAGCAGCGTAGAATACTCACTTTATCTGGAAAAGGGATTCTCCGACAGAGAAATACAGATCTTTCAATTGCTTAGGGCGGGATTTTCCAATAATGAAATTGCAATTAAATTAGGAATCGGTAAAAAAACTGTAGAGAGTCATCTCCGGAATTTAAGATCAAAACTGAAAATAAAATCACTTACAGAGTTACGTGATACGGTGAAAGACCGCGAATAAATTGCAGACTCATTTTGACAATTCTGTCTAATAATTTGGACACACTTAGAAAAATCAGTGTGTACACTTAGGAAATTCAGTGTCGCCTACCATTGACAAACCTCTCTTTGTATAATACATTTCCCTCAGTTTTTTTCATCGTTTTTTATCTATTGAAAGCAATTAAGTTTAGAAGAAAGCTTCATCAGACTAATAATATTCCACTTTTTTAGTATAGATTTTCCTTTCTTCTAATGATAAACAACAAATCTAATTTGTTGTTGTAGGGCAGAAAAGGCTGTTTTGAAAGTGGTTTGTCTTACAACTTTTGCAAACTGATGTAGATTTGATGCTCCTGCGTCAGTTGAAGAAAGAGAGGGGGAGACAAAAAACTTTTGAAATGGCCTTTTATTTTACCCCAAGTTTTTTCTCTTAGGCAAATTTAAAAATCAATCCTGTTATAATTCAAAAATACTCAATACCAGAAATGGAATTGCAATACGAAAGCATTATTGTTTTTAGAGGGTTCTTCAAGATTCACACGGAACTGCGGACGAAGCTCAATAAATGCAAACGGGAATAATTCAAATCCAAAAATCAAGTGAGAGAGTTGATCTCCATCTTTTTTTGTATCTCTGTCAAACCGATCATAACGAACTATCGCTTCAATTCCTATATCTATCAAATATGAAGCTTCAATCATCAGCGCACTTGAGATTAAATCCCGCGCCACGTAATCTCTCGCAAAATCAAATTCACTCATTATTGAAAAATCGGGTGTCCCTATTCCGGCAAATCCGCCATATAAGATTGTGTTAAGTTTATTATTTCCGGATCTAACCTTGGTGGAAGCAAACGAACCCCCAATATTAAATCCGATTTTATCTACAGATGAGTTGATTTCCAGTCTGGTTGTTAAAGTCGGATCAGTTGTAAGCGAAGCGTTAAATTTGTTTTTTCCGATACTTGCTGTAAATAATCCCCACGACGAAATATTTATCCCTAATTCAATTCCTGTTTCCACATAGAACGGATTATAAATTAATCCCTGAATTGCTCCTATCGAAAAAAGCAGACCATAATCTCCCCCTTTTGTATAAGAAGTATGATCATCAATTCTAATTCCGAAGTAAGGTGAAAAAGTTCCGACTTTTATATAACTCTCGTTAGGCAATATCCGTGCAATTCCGTAGGCCTCCCAAATCGAATTTATAAAATCATATCTGGCCATCAAATCAATTTTCCTGGATACAGATGCATTCAAGTATACAGATCCTGTCATCTCCTGAAAGTCTGACCTCTTTTTTTCCTGAGAAAATATATACTGAGAACGGAAATCCAAACCGAAGGAGATATTTTCGTTTAACCTGGGCGACAGTAATAAATCTTTATCGATGGCCGAAGACCTGCTGACAACATTCTTGCCGAAAAAAAACCCGTTCTCATTCCGGATAAGTCCACCAGTTGGATTAATATGACAACTAATACACCGATCCTTCTGCTGAAGAGAAAATCTTGGTAGAGAAAAGATTCCTGAATTTATTACTAAGCCTACAAATATTGTATAGAAAAGAACTGATTTCATTTTAGATCTCCGTCCCCATTAAATGTGATTAATTTTTTTATTTCATTAATAACATTCTTGCGGAACGATCAAAATAGCCGGCAGAAAGCCGATAAATATATATGCCCGAAGCGGCTATATTTCCAGTATTATCTTTACCATCCCATAATCTCTCATGCCTCCCTGCCGGTAAATTTTTATCCTCAAGTGTTCGAACAAGTTGTCCGTTGATATCATATATTCTTAAAGTAACAGCTTCATTCTTGGGGATTTCGAAAACAATTCTTGTTGAAGGATTGAAAGGATTCGGATAATTATTATAGAGTTTATATTGATTTGGAATGGTTAGTTCTGTTACAGAAGTGGGATTCGGTTTGCTTAGTGGATCTCCTGGATTTGTCACCTTGCCGGGATCTCCGATCGATCCTCCGGTCCAGACCCCCGAAGGATTCTGTAGCTCCTCTCCATTAGAGAAACCGTCACCATCAGAGTCGAGATTAGCTAGCGGAGGTCCCCATACTACATTTCCCTGAGAATTAAGAAAACCGCTGCCAACAGTCTGGCCAAAACTATTTCGCGGTCCGCCCCCGTTTGGATTGAGATGGCAATTTGAACAAGAGTTTACTCCGCCATTTGGAATCTGGCTCACTCTAAAACTTTGAGAAACGAGTATAGATGTAGTAAGTGCGGCTATTAAAAATATCGATATTAATATATTTCGTTTCATATTAGACCCTTTTTAAATAAGTGAACTTGAAATTCATAAATCCGGTTGAAAATAGTAATAATGCGGCATTATGTCCAATACTAAAATCTGACTCTGTTTTAATATATTTATATCAGTAATTAATGGGAGAAACCAATAATGGAATATTATCCGATTCTAATAACTATACATATAATATTTGCCGGCGGATGGCTGATAAATTTTGTTATTGAGCCGGTAATTAAAAGGAATATTAGCAGAAGTAAAGGATCTTCTGCAGAAAAAATATTTATAAGTTTCTACCTCAAGTTTTCAAATCTTTTGGGGATTATCGGTGCAACAGGGATTCT
>CAZHHG010000072.1:0-15066 GCA_964532065.1 uncultured Melioribacter sp. | reverse complement strand
AATTAATGATTTTTTCACATCATGCCCAATTTCCTTGATAATATGCATTGATTCAACAATCAGTTTTTCATCAACCTCAATTTTTTTACTTTGCTCAAAGAGAATATCATTAGCGCTTCTTTCAATGTTTGTATAAAACATCATAAGCCTGTTTTCCAATTCTTTAACAAATTCATGGTCCAGATTCAAAGGAACAACTTTAACATTTCCTCTTTTATCAATATTAAGTTCAATAATTCCTCCGAAGGCGGCAGCATACTGGTCCTGTTTTCCAATTGGTTTACCTATCAGGTTAATCTCTATATTGCAAGCTTCCTCTGCCAGTTCCTGAATAGGAATAAACCTTCTCAACATTAAATTAAGCCCCCTCAACAACGCGACAGTATATGAACTTGAAGAGCCCATACCCGTACCGGCAGATAAATCTGCCATAGAAGATATTTCAATAGGTTTGGAAATATTAAGGTATTTAAGAGTTTCTCTAACTATCTCATGTTTCAGTTCATTTACCTTATCGATATCAACAATTTCGGTTTTAGAATAATTGATTTTTATTTTATTAACAATGGCAGGCTCATTAATACTCAGATACATATATTTATTAATTGAAGCTGTAATTAAAAAACCTTCATATTTTTGATAATAAGAAGGCAGATCTGTACCACCGCCGCCAAGCGGTAAACGAAATGGAGATCGTATAACTATCATTAGTTTTTTCCAGGAATAATGAAAAACATTAAGACAAGTTGAGCATCTGTATTAAAAATCATCGAGCTCCTTTGCTATTAATAACTGCAAAAACTGTTTTAAAAAGAATTTTAAGATCCAGCCACAAAGTCCAATTATCGATATAGAAAAGATCCAATTTAACCCAGTCATCAAATTTCTTAATTTCATTTCTGCCATGAATCTGCCAGAGACAAGTAAGACCGGGTTTAATACTTAATTTTCTTCGTTGCCAGCTTTCATATCTATCAAGTTCATGTGGTCCCGCAGGTCTTGGCCCGACAAGACTCAGATCCCCTTTAAGGACACTGATTAATTGCGGGGTCTCATCGATACTGTATTTTCTAATCCACTTCCCGCACGGAATAATTCTCGGGTCATCTTTTATTTTAAAAACCGGGCCATCCATTTCATTTTTTTCAAGTAACTTTTCTTTAAGAGAGTCGGCATTCTTTACCATGGTCCTTAATTTCCAACTCCTGATTGGTTTTTTATCGATGCCAACAACATTCCAATTATAAATAATGGGTCTTCCATCAGAAATCCAGATACATAGTGCGGCAATTAAAATAATCGGCGCAAATAATATTAACGCAACAATTGATCCGACAATATCAATTATTCTTTTTAAGTATAAGTCGAATTCATTTCTTTTCACGGTACTGAAAGAAATAATATTTAATCCATATACTTTATCCACCCTAACATCTTTGGTTATATAACCGAAGAAGTCTGAGTTCAGCCTGATCTGGACACCTTCTCTTTCGCAAACATCAAAGACATCTCTGAAACTATTAAATCTTTTTGTTGAAATAGTAAATATGACTTCCTGCGGATTAAATAATTTGAGAATATTTTCAATGTTTTTGGAATGATCAATAACTTCAACACCGCTTATTCTGCTTCCGATTTTCTGTGAATCATCGGTCAAAATACCGATGATATCGAGACCCCATCCGAAGTTCTGATTTACAATATTGATAAAATTAATCGCTCTCCTTCCGGTTCCTACTAAAATTACTTTTTTACGATCCTTACCGCGTTTTCTTATTTTTTGAGCCACCAAAAAAAGAAATGCTTTTTGAAGACTAAATAAAAGAATATTTAGTAAATAAAATAATATTAGGATTGTCCTTGGGAAATCCTTCATTCCAAGTAAAAATATGAGGGAAATACTGACCAGGAATATTATAAATGTCACTTTCAGGATTATGAAGAATTCTGTACTAACCGAGGTAAATCTTTGATAGCTATATGCCTTATTAATTGAAAACATAGCCACAGTTATTATACCGAATAAAATTATAATAGTAATAAAACTACTATTCAATTGTATTTGAGGAGGGAAAATATAAGGGTAGGTTTTATTCAACCAGCCTGATAAGATGTAAGCAAACCCAAAAGCTAAAATGGACGTTAAAAAATCAGCCAATTGAGCAATACGACTATGTGATGGTTTCCGCCAGATCAAATCATTATCTCCATAATTTCGAATATTGTTCGAGCAAAACAGATTCGGATATTTCCCAGGTAAAATTTTTGACCCGTTCACGCCCGATTTTACCCATCCTTAATCTTTTTTCCCGATCACTGCACAAATCGATTATAGAATTTGCGAAATCATAAATGTTATTATCTTTTATATAAACAGCGGACTCTGCTGCTGTATACCGGGTTTCATGAAGATCAAACGAAACAATAGGTTTACCGACCCGCATATAATCCATAATTTTATTCATAGTATGAAACTCGTTGAGTCCATTAGCAGGATCCGGCGCAAGACAGACATCAGCAGTAGATAGAATCTCTATTACATCCCTGTCAGGCAGCCTGCCGGGCATATCAATATAGTCGCTCAGGCCAAGTTCCTCCTTTAAACTGACGTGATTCTGATATTCATCCCCGAAACCGATAAGTACAAACTGGATATCCTTAATTCCGGCTTCATTTACAATATAATTTACAGCACGGATAATAATATCAACTCCGTCCGTCTGGCCCATAACGCCGATATAAGCAGCCAGATATTTTCTATTTTTCTTGATCTCAGGTTTTGGCGATACCGGCTGATAATTTTTATCCGGTCCATTCCTCACAATAGCGGTTCTGGATTCTGAATAATTTGTTCTGCCAACAGCAATCTTTTTTATAGATTCATTGGTTGCGAATACAAATGAAGAGGTCTTATAAGTCAACTTTTCCATAAGCAGGAGAAATCTGTACATTTTATCCGTATGGCTCTTATTGAATTTGTAGAGATAGGATTCCGGGCTGAGATCGTGGTGGTCAAATATAAATTTGAATCCGAATATTTTTCCCAGCCATCCAAGAGGAAAAAATATTTCCGGCGGGTTGGCAACATGGAGCGCATCTATCTTATTTTTATAATTTATTTTTATCATAATAAAAAGAGTTGCGATAAAAGCTCTTAAATATTCTTTGATATATCCGGAACGCGTATTTTGCACATAAGGGAGATTATACCTGTAAATATTTATTCCATCATGATTAGAAAAATATTCCCTATCCTGGCTATACCCTACCGGGCAAATAACGCTTACTTTATATCCTGCTGAATGGAGAGATTTTGCCTCACGCCAAACCCGTCTGTCGAACGGTACGGATAAATTTTCAACTATAAATACAATATGTTTACCAGCATAATCCATAATAATTCTTTTTTCCGATAAGATTCTCATCATACCGGACGAGATCAACAATATATTTTGAGCTGAGAGAATTGTTTATTGCATCTTTATGTTCAAGATCTTTTTTGGATATTACGATAACGTCCGACTCATTTAATAACTGCTGAAACGATGAAACCATTAATTCCGACAGATGAGGCAAATGTTTTTCAATATACTCCTTATTTCTTCCGGTCAGTTTTGAAAGGTTTATTTCCCTATCATAGATTTTAATTGAATACCCTTTACCTACCAGCATTTCTACCAGATCAACCGAGGGGCTTCGTCTGAGGTCGTCGGTCCCCGATTTAAAGCTAATCCCAAGGAAACCGATATTTTTTTTCGAAAGGGATGTAACAAGATCGTACGCGTATTTCTTCTGCAAATCATTTGAGTGTTCGATATGAGATAATACGGGAACATCAATATAGAGATCGTGAGCTATAGTATTAATTGCTTTAAGATCCTTCGGGAGGCAGGAACCACCATAGGCAAAACCGGGCTTAAGATAATAAGAAGAAATGTTGAGCTGCTTATCTTTAGAGAATATTTCCATTAATTCATGCGAATCGATTCCGAGAGCTTTACATATTTTACCGACCTCATTAGCAAAACTTATTTTTAATGCATGGAAAGAGTTATTTATATATTTAAGTATTTCTGCAGTCCTGGTTTTAGTAACAATAATTTCAGCATCGATGGATTTGTATAACTCAGACATTTGCTCCACCGCATAAATATTTTCAGACCCGATCAAAGTAAAAGGTGGGTTAAAATAATCCTGGACTGCGGAGCCCTCACGCAGAAATTCCGGATTGGATAAAACCGCAAAATCCTTTCCGTTTATTTTCCCTGAAATCTCACTTATTATTTCAGCGCATTTCTCCGAAGTGCCGGGATTAACCGTAGATCTTATAGCAATAACATGGAACCGATTCTTCTTTTTCAGCGATTCAGCTATTTGATTGACAACATTAAAAATATACGAAAGATCGAGATGACCATTTGCTGAAGTTGGAGTACCAACACAAATAATAGAGATATCCGAATCTTGTACCGCAAGAGAATAATCCTGAGTCGCAAAAATCCTTCCGTTTTTTACCTGCTCTCTTATAATGTCGTCGATATCCTTTTCAATTATAGTTGCATTTCCTGAATTAATCTGGCCGACCTTAGTCTCCGAGACATCAACTCCAATAATTTTATGTCCATTCTGCGCTAAACACCCGGCGCTAACACATCCGACATAACCAAGACCAAAAATACTGACATTCATTTTTTTACCTTAGTATACTTAATAGATTATGAAGAGCATGATACATTGTTGCCTGACCCCAGTGAAAAGTCGGAGTCTTATTAGTAAAAATACCGTTCTTATAATGATAAAAATAGCCTTCCCAATCCTGCATATTTTTTATAGTCCAGATAGCCACCTTTGAGGCTAGTTCTATATTCTCAGGCCGAATATACCTGAAATTAATCAGAGTATCGATACTCTGAGAACAGGATTGAATATCGACCGGGTAGACTTTGTTGAAATAGAATTTAGGTATTCCGCTTTCTGTAAAAAAATTATTAACAAAGAAATTAAATCCCTTATTTAAGGATTCAATAAATCGACTGTCACCTGTATAATCCTGATATAATTTAATCGCGTCCAGATTATAGGCGGTATGCCAGTTATCAATCCAATGATACTTTAATTCTTCGCCATAATACCATGCTCCGTTATCCAATTGAGAATCGATTGAATAAATTAGAGCCTTTTCTGCAATATCTTTATACTCATGTCTGCCGGTTACAGCATAGCCGGCCGCAAGTAATCCAGCCCCAAGTAAATTCGCATTATGAACAAGATTAACCGGATTTGAGACATAGCTAATACATTCGCCCTCACCCGATTTAATTCTTGGAAGATCCTTCGTAATGAACCGGCACGAGCTATCCACAACCTCCGCATATAATTTTTTGCCTGTTATAAAGTAGGCATCGGCAAATGCCCTCCCGGTCAATGCTGTCCAGACCAGAGTCGGATTATTTTTCTTAAGGTAATAACCCCGGGTCTGGTAATCGAAGTGATTGCCCCAGCAATAACCTGAATACCCAGGACAGGAATTTTCAATCAGCCAGTTGAGGAAGAATTCAGCCCGCTCCAGAAACTTCTTATCTTTAGTAATTGAATAACGTTTCAAATCCCCTTTAACAATATACGCAATACCCTTTGTACTTCGAGCTGGTTTAATCCCCACAAGAGGCCGGATATTGACTGGAAATCTTTTAATAAACTGAACGAGAGACTGTCTGAGAAAAGGAACTTCCAGAGTGAATGGCCGCAACCATGAATTCAGCCCCTCAAAAGGATCATATCCCTTCCATTCATTTTTTAATAACCATAATTCAAGTTTTTCAACTGAATTTCTTATGGATTGTACAAGCACCTTTTCCTGCAATTAACCCGGCTCCTTTATTTCAGGTGAGCGGAGAATAAATTGCCTTTTCCCGTTTTCACTTACTTTTATTTTATCACACAGTTCAACTATTACTTCCATATCCGTACCGACAATCTCATGAATGCGTTTTCTAATTATATCATAATCAATTCTAATATGCTGAGCCGGAACTATTCTGACAATAATTTTAACTGGCGACAATTGTTCGATCTGGGATTCAATTATTCCCGTCAATCCCCAAAAAACTATTGTAAACGAAGGTGCCGGTATTTTCCTTCCGGAAGGGGTTATTAGAAAATCCCCGCGTCTTGAGCGGACAGGTTTCATCAGAGAATATTTGATGCCGCATAAGCAATCCGGCTCAATTGACGATTCACTGTTATCATCCAGCTTATATCTTATCAAAGGGAAATAATAATTGACAAGATTAGTTGCTATGATAAAGGGCTCCTCTACTTTGTTTTCCCGTTCAAATTCCGCAATACAAATTGGATCGACAACATGAAGATCCTCACCATAACCGCACGAGATAGCCCAGAGAGCTTTTTCAACCTGGGAATAAAAATCATATACTTTGCATTCGAATGCGTTCTCTATCGCAAGTCGGGACCATTTTTCAAGAGGCTGAGAACTGACAAAGACGGCATCCAGTTTTAATTTCCTTCCAGAATTTAGGATATAGCCGGCAAGCGAACCAATTGCTGTCGGATAACCCCGTAAAAACCGTATCCCTCTTTTACGGATATGATCTTCATAATGAACGAACGTATTTTTATCAAGATGATATGATGAGTAATGAACCTGTTTATTCAGGTAATTTGTAATCCAGAACGGCGGTTTTGTTTGTTTAAGCGAAAGTATTTTATATCCTGCAAGGACACCGAACCATTCCGGTTGGATTCCGGCAATTTCCTCCTGAAACTTCATAACAGCATTGTTATATGCTTCTGTTTTCTTATCGATTGCAACCCGGATAGGTTTTCCGGTAGTACCTGAAGTTTCCCCTATCAACTGGAGAGAGCCCGGCCGGCTCGAAATAAATTGTTTATAATTTACCCTGATAACTTCCTTATCGATCATTGGGAGTTTTTTAATATCTTCAAGTGATCCGATTGAATTTTCATTCAGGCCATATTCCCGATATATTTTAGAGTAATAAGGGACGGTATTTATTGCATGCTTGTAAATTCCGATAAACCGCTTCAGCTGAATTTCTTTAAGTTGCTGAGTATCATATCCGGAGGTTTTGCGTAATTCCTCGAGACAATCCCTGTAAAGTGAATTCCTTTCTTTTAATGATTTCAGCATCCAATATAGATTGGTCGACAAATTCTTTACCGGATACGGACTTGATTTATAAATTTTTACAAATAAATCAGGTATGTATTTCATCTGGAATTATTTTATTAATAATATTCCATACATCAAGTGAATATTTTTTGTTATAGTCGGTTATAAAATCATCAATAAATTTTTTATAGTCGGATTTTTCCTTTTCCGACAGTTCCACAAAACTGTCCAGAACCGGGGCCAGGTTATCAAAATCCGCCTGTCGCCCGATTCCATAATCGGTATAATCAAAACGGTACTTAACCAGATTATTTTCCTTAAATATTATGATCGGCTTATAATTAAAAACGGCTTCATGAAGAGCGTTAGAGCAGTCACCTATTATAATTTTTGAATTTTCCAGAATACCGGATAATGATTCGTTCCTTGAGACAAACAGATTCATATTATTGCAAATATATTCTGTATCATTTTCGCTCTGCAGGGGGTGGGGCCTATAGACAAGGGGAAAGCTATTGAGCGAACAATAATCGTTTAAAATGATTAACAACTCACGTTCTTTCTTAATATCCCAACCATACAATTTATCCACGGCCATTCCGCCCGATAAATATAGTATTGAATCTTTTAATTCTTTGCGGGATGAATAACTTCCCGGTGTTGAGGGAGTGCCGGCGCATAAAATTTTTGATTCATTAAAACCGAGCTCAGAAAGAAAATTGATATAATATTTACCAAAGACAAGTATATAACAATGTGAATAGTCGCTGAAGTAAGTATAATGCTGAATACTTTTTACCGGATTAAATAAAAGTCTTAACAGAAATAAAAATCTTTCGAAAGAATAATACCTGAAGAGACTGACGATATATAATGAAATAAAGGAGGAATACTTCCTTATCCCCTGAAACAAAACTGTACGGATTTTTTTGGGACTTTTTTTAACTTCGAGAGTAATATTACCGTGCTGCACAATTATAACCGGGATCGACAACTTTCTGCATAAAGAGATTATCATTCGGTCGATTATATGCAAAAAAGTAATAGTGATTACAACATCCGGTCTTTCCGACTTTAGTATTTCAGCTATGTCGAGAGTATCGTAGTCCTTAAAATCCACAATTTCCGCAAATTCAATCTCCGGCTTTATAACGGCGCCGGGATTACTGACGCTATTAAAGTGTAATATTTTAAAAAAGAATCCGTCGAGAGGGAAATCCTTTATTATTTTCTTAAGACGGTGATCCATCGCTGAATCGTAAAAAGGAGTTGAAAAAAGAATTTTGATTTTTTTCAATCCGCCCCGGCCGAAGAATTTTTAATCGACTCATACAGAGACTGGTATGATTCAATCATTCTATTAAAAGAGAATGACTTGTTTATACTATTTTTTGAACCTTCTGATATTCTTTCATACAGATTCCGGTTATCGCTAAGCGATAAGATTCTTTCAATAATTCCTTTACTATCGCCAATATTACACAGAAAACCGGATTTCCCATTATTGATTATCTCCAAATTCCCCCCTTTATTACTCACAATAGAAGGGATTCCATAATACATAGCTTCACCGAGAACATTAGGAAATCCCTCTCCGTGGTGACTGTATGAGAGTAGAATAAATAGATCGGTTACCTGCAGATAATCGCTGACATTATCGACATAACCTGTAAATATTATATCATTATTGAGGTTTTTACTTTGAACCAGATTCTTAAGCTCAATTTCACGGCTTCCGTTCCCGATTAAAAAGAGAATAAAATCATCTCTGCTATAATTTATTTTAAGAGTATGAAATATGTTTATAAGGCTTACAAAATCCTTTTCATATTCGAACCTGCCGATTGAACTGATTATTTTTTTTCCGTTCAGATTATATTTGCGCTTTACTTCCTCCTTACTTACCGCCGGAACAGGTGGAAATATACCATTATATACTACTAAGTTTTTTTTATTTTCTTTATATCCAAAAGCGTTTAATCCGTTCCTGGTATTCGCAATTCTGTAATCGGCAAAATAAAGAAGGATTTTTCTGAGAAGCATCCTCATTTCAAATCGGTGTTCACCGCAGCGGATTGTACCATTTATCCATTTTAATTTAACGAAGAGTTTTGACATTAGGACATAGAATGAACCCATCATATCCCATGTGTGAACAATCGGTATATTATGCTTTCTAATAATTGCAATGAAATCTTTTATCCTGAAAAGATCCCATCGCCATTTCCTCAAAACAAAATAGACCGGTATTCCAAGACTTAAGGCTTCTTCCAGTTTTTCACCACTGTCATGCATAACTATCAGAACGGGGTTGTATTTATTCTTGTCAATTCCCTTTAAAAGGTTTAAGAGCTGCCTTTCCGCTCCGCCATTACCGAGTTTTGAAGTAGTAAAGAGGATACTTGTCATTTAAGTCGATTGTTTTAAGGTATCAGGAAGTATAGCCGAATATTTTTTCGGAGAGTTCGAGGTACTGAATAGTTTCTTTAAGATCGGGTAAACCGGTGGAGCCGCAGGAATCTTCAAACATGCAGATAATTTCTTCTGCTACTCCCTGTTTTAATTGAGGGAAGTTATTCTTGAACTCAACAAATTCCCAATTAACTGTATTTCTTTTACTAACCTGCAATTTTTCAATAGGCATCAGCCTGTAGCAATTTTCCCGGGTCATAAAATCGATCCACCACCTGCCGGCCGAAGCCCAGTTTGAATTGTATGAAAACGCTATATTCTTTTCGGTAATTCCAGCGCCGGTGAAAGCAGAGCCGGCTTTATGCCATGGTATATCATTTCCCGATTGACAAAATTTATAGTCTGCCGGGAAACCGATAATTTTGTGAACAAGAGAAATGATATGCATACTGTTATAAAGGCCCCACCTTTCCAGAATATTACAGTCAAAATTGTAACTCTCAACATCTTTTGTCCATTCCGTAAACGAATAATTACATGAAGTAATGCCCCCTTCATCCCGGACAAGTTTTAGCAGATGATTAACATTCGGGTAGCACATTCTATTAAAGGCCGCTCGAATGTTTACGTCCTGCTTGTTATTCCGATCCAACCAGTCTTTAATTGTTCCCGAATTTAAAGCAACGGGTTTTTCGAGAAGGATTTTTTTTATTCCTGTTTCAACTGCAATTCCGGCTGAATGGAGAATATCGTGAACAGTTACAGCTGAGATCATTAAATCGAAATTCCTGTTCAATTTGTAAATGGTGTCTAATCCGCCGCCGTAATGATTATAGTTATAAGCTTCCGCACAATCTCTTGCATGATCAATATTTCTTGAGACAATTGTAACATCTCTGAATCCGAGAAAATGTAATGCTTTTGCATATTCCCTGGCCATATACCCGGCGCCTAAAAGAAGTACGGTACAATTATTAAATTCCATTATAATTCCGATTTAAGTAACCGGGCAGAGTGTTAATTCACTACCCTGAACCCGGTTGATGTGTTTTAGAAAAATATCGAACAGGACTTTATGTTCTTCAAAGCTTTCCTCTATTGTAGGAAGCAGACAGGTGTTGTTTTCAATATCCAGAATATATTTATCAGTTAAAACGCTCTGGTAAACAAACTCAAATTTATCCTCAAACCATGCAGTCTCTTTATTCAGTTCTTTAAAGACCGCTTTCCCGCTCTGTTCGTCAATAAAGATTTTGTATCGGTTTGAATTTATCACAAGTGCCGGAAGGTAATCAAAGCTTCGGTTGAAATCGATAAATAGCCTATCACCTCTTTCAGAACTAATAAGGAATGAACCGCTAAGTTCAACATAATCCGTTCCCCGTCTATTCGGTTCGAGAGGAGAATTTAATGCTGAACATTCCGTCCAGTATATGGAATGTCCGATAAGAAACTTAAAATAATCGAGGTAATGAATTGCATTACAGCCGAGTCCAATATTTCCCGCATTTACAGACATACTTATAACATCATCTCCAATCAAGTCCTTTATCTTTCTTATTAAGGGGAAATATCGCCTGTTAAGATTTACCCGGGCATAAACTCCATATTTCTTAAATGTTTTAAGTACAAGTTCATATTCTAAAGAGCTCTGGCAGACCATCTTTTCAACCAGGAATTTCCTGCATCCTTTCTCCGCAAGCTGGATTAAAGAGGCCGCCCTGTTCTTTGAATTGGATGCGCTGATCACCAGATCCGGAACAACAACAATCTCATCGATTGAATTGAACCAGTTTAGAATAATATCCTGACGGTTTCCGACGGCTTCCTTAAAACGAATTAGAGCTTTATCAATTGAGGGGGAATAACTTTCTACTACATTGATTTCCAAAGGATATTTGAGACGTGTAAGAGCCTGAAGGTGACGGCTTCCTATTTCTCCGCAGCTGACTAATAAGAGTCTGTTAATCAATTATTTTTTTCTCCCGATATAGAGTAATCCGCCTAGATTTAGATAGTTAAGGATAGGATCAATTACTTTACCGATCAATCTCTTATAACCTGAATATTTTCTGGAAAGGCGCCCTGTAGCAATTTCGACTTTTTCAAAACCGGCAATTTCCATTAATAGTGACATAGTTGAAGGCGAAAAATAGTTACAATGATCCTTTATAAAATATTTCTTAACAAATCTATTTATACCTGTTAGTTTATACAGCATTATTTGCGGATTATTCACCGATGGTACTTCCACGACAATTATTCCATTTTTCTTTAAATGATAGTGAGCAATTTCCAATCCATTGGTTTTAGGATCCGGAATATGTTCCAGAACCTGAATAAAACTTATTACATCAAAACTTTCCTTTTCAAATAACTCTTTCCGGTAATAACCATTTACAATATTAATTCCCTTTTGCGACAAATAACGGCACATTATAGGACTTGGTTCAACACCATAACACTCAAATTCATATTTCTTTGCTATCGAGAGAAAATGTCCGTCACGGCATCCGACGTCAAGGATTTTATTACCCTCCGGTGCAATATTCATGATCCTTCTGATATTATCCTCGAAAAGATCAGATTTTACCGGGTGGAAATAATCCCTGTCCGAATTAACAAACTTCAGATTAACATTTTCCTCTTCCGGATTTTCAGTAGAGACATTATGGAAAATAAATCCGCATCCGCGGCAAGTGTACAGATTAAATTCCTTTCGATAGAAGACTTTAATCTTATCATTTCCCGAAGAGGAACAGACGGGGCATTTAACAAATTCTTTCATTGACTATAATGAAAAACCATCATCTACAATTATATTCTGTCCATGAATTTTTCCGGATAAACCGGAGAGAAGAAAAAGAACTGTACCATTGATATCCGTGGATTTAAGAAGATTATTGCTGTTAGTGTATCGGGAATAATTCCTGACAAACTCTTTCTGCTGCCCGTTCAGCACACCGCCGGGACTTATTGAATTGATACGGATATTCTTACCTTTAAGATAATTTGCGAGGTATCTCGTAAGCTGAAGAATACCGGCTTTAATGAGAGCATAATCTACAGGCATAGTCATTCCGGTACTTCCATAGATTTCGAAACGGGGTGAAAGGAATCCGTAGATTGAAGCCAGATTAATAATATTCCCGTACCCCTGTTTAAGAAAATATTTTACGGCAAGCTGATTGCATATAAAGTAACCGCCGAGGTGTAGATTTATATTGGAATTAAAGTCCCTAAAATTTAATTTCAGAAATTCCTTTCCGTAGTTTTTCGGTTTTGGATACGCGGCATTAATCCATCCGTCTATTCTTCCATATCGCGAATCGACAGAGGAGATTAGACTATTAACCGAGGCGGAGGATGCAAAATCCGTTTTCTTAAAAAAAGCTTTCCCCTTTCCAAAATCTTTATTGATTTTATCTGAAAGTGTTTTACCGGCTGCGGCATTATTATCCGCAATAACGGCGATTCCATTATTGCGTATTATTTCCGAAACAAATTCAGATCCTAAAAGCCCGGCACCGCCCACTACTACAATAATTTTTTCTGTCAGCATTATCTTTCTGTTTTAATGTTAATTAAATTTTCTAAAGACCGGTTTTATGGACGGACCGACTAGATACTTTTCGATCCCTTCATTCAATGCTTTTTTATAAACCTGCAATGATATTTCGACTGCTTTAAAAGTGAGATTGAGCTCTCGTTCGGAATGCGCAAGGCAAACGGCAATCCATGGGATGAGTACTTTATTTTTAATCATCTCCTGTGCGAAGAGAGTTCTGAAACTTAATGAGTTTTTTCCGTCTCTGTCTTTTGTTACATAATTCATCGAAACATACCCACCTTCCATATGGAAGAAAGCGGACAGCCCCAGACTTTCACTTATACTATTAATACCATTGAACAATTTAGCGCCGTAATTCCACATATGATCAATTACATTTTTTTCCTGATAGACTTTTACAGTCTCAACAAAAGCGCCGAGAGAGGTCATTTCCGCGCCGTGTGTGGTAGAAACAAGAAAAGTTCTTTCCATACCGGATTCATTTATACCGCCTACCTTCATAAATTCTTTTTTGCCGGTAAGGGCCGCTACGGCAAAACCATTTGCCATCCCTTTCCCGAATGTTGAAAGATCCGGTTCAACCCCGAAATATTTCTGTGCCCCCTGCAGATGCCACCTGAAACCGGTTATCATCTCATCGAGGATGAAAAGCGAATTGTTTTTGTGGCATAATTCCTTAACAAGGACTAAAAAATTTCTACCGTGATTAGAGCAATCAATGCACTTATGGCCAATACTTCTAACACCTGTACATTCAGCAGGACAGGGATCAACAGTAGTAGCAGGTTCCATAATCACCGCGGCCACCTGTCCGGGATACCTGTCGAACAGTTCTTTCAGGGATTCAATGTTATTATAATCGAATAAAAGTGTTGTTGAATAGTGTTCTTCAGGTATACCTCTCTTAACCGGTGTTGAACCGATGAACCAGTCATCGAATGAAAAGAAGGGATGCTGCCTTGGTATGCAGATATATTTTTTTCCAGTATAAGCCCGTGCGATTTTGAGAGCAGCCGTAGTAACATTCGATCCGTTCTTGGCAAACTTTACCATTTCGCTCCCTTCAATAATACCTGTAAGGAGTTCGGCTGCCTCAAGCTCAATCATACTTGGCCTTGTAAGGTTAACACCGTTTTTAATCTGTTTAATAGCTGCATTGTTTATGCGGGTATCGGAATAACCGATAGTTACAGCTCTTAAAGCCATTCCATAGTCGAGAAATTTATTCCCGTCAGGATCCCATACATAACCGCCTTTCCCTTTTAAAAGTATCTGAGGAGCATTAGACGGATATTGATCGTCGCCCCGTGAATAAGTATGCGCGCCTCCCGGTATAACTTTGTTTAACCGGTCACTGTAATTGTTATTCATGGAATAATTTTCCATTTATTCTTTTTTTCAATATTTCTTCAACAATCATAAAATCCACTTCATCATCAACTTCAAAAGCTTTCCATTTCGGAACAACATAGCCCATAGTCTTTTCATGATAGTATTGTTTTCTATTTTTAAATGAATAAGTATAAAAAATGTATAAGCTCCCTTCATAATAATAGAGTGTTTCAATATCCTGACGTCTTAATATTCGGAAGTTTTCATTACTATATGGCTTTATAAATTTATCATGAAGTTTGACAACAAAAGAAGGATGCTGTGACTCAACTTTCGCAATCCCTACAATACTTTCAGCTTGTGGATTCTGAACAAGCATTTCCAATGCAGTATCAATATCATATACTTCGCGAAGAGGAGAAGTAGGTTCTAACAAAACTATTATGTCATAACTATCATTTATTGATTCCAGATAGTTTATGGAATGCATAACAACGTCTACAGTTTTTGCATCATCCGTGGCTAACTCCGGAGGTCTGGTAAAAGGGACTCCTGCACCGAAACTAAGAGAGACTTCCGCAATTTCTTTATCATCGGT
>CAZHHG010000071.1:6720-15396 GCA_964532065.1 uncultured Melioribacter sp. | reverse complement strand
TTTGTAGATAGATCCATTTTTTGAAAGAATACTCTGAAATAATGTCACCTTCCCTGTTTCAAATTTTAATACACCAAAATCATTTTCTTCTATCGGTTTCAGATTTTTAATAATATCCTCATTTTTGATCCGGAGAAGTGTGATATGGGGTTTAAATTTTCTCTTTTCCCTTTCAAAACCAAATTCACTGCACAATATATCAATTTCGCCGGCAAGTTTTGTAAGATTACTATTTTCATTTAATCCCGCCCATAAAATTCTGGGTATTCCATTCGACTTGAAATAACCGAGGCGATCCAAATACAATTCGAAAGTATTAAAGCGTAAAACGAGAATTTCGAGAAGGTGGGATAGTTTATTTAAATTATTCTCTGTTACATCGCCAAGAAATTTAAGGGTGACATGAAGTTTATCTTTTTCTTCCCAATTGATTTTCCCGGGAGCCAATTCAAGGTTTTGTTCTGCACAGATCAGCCGGTCGATAACCGGTTCCGGTAGTTCCAGGGCAATAAAACTTCTAATCGTCATACGTAATACCGAGCAGGTTTCTTCTCAGCATTTCAAGAGCAGCCTGAGAGGTTCTATCTTTATTAAGGAGACGATCATCTCCGAACCTGAATTCCTTAGCCGTGCAGATTTTATCATCACAGATGCCGATATAGACCAATCCGACCGGTTTTGCGGGTGTTGCTCCCGTAGGTCCCATGATCCCGGTAACAGCCAGACCGATATCCGAACCACTCACGGCTTTAATCCCTTCGGCCATTTGGCGGGCGATTTCGATGCTGACAGCACCATTTTTACTAATAGAATCCTCATTAACTTTCAGTAGTTCTACTTTCGCGGCATTACTATAAGCGACAATTCCTCTTTCCAAAAATCCGCTGCTTCCGCTCACATTAGTTAGACGATGACTGATTAAACCACCCGTACAAGATTCCGCAACTGCAAGCTTTAAACTCCTATCCACTAATAACTTACCAACAACACTTTCAAGAGTATCATTCCCTTTCCCATAGATATATCTGCCGACATGGCTTCTGATTTTCTGTTCAATATCCTCAATTTTATTCTGAGCCAATTCGGGTGAATTTGCCAACGTTGTAATACGCATTTTAACACCAAACTGACTCGGAAGGAACGCCATAGTTGCTCCGCCGAGAAGCTCGTCAAGATTACCCAACCGGTCGTATAAGATAGATTCAGGAATACCAGTAGTAAGAAGATTGATAGTTCGCTTATGAACTTTACGATGACCGATTCTTTCCTCGAGCTGTGGAATAACAAAAGATTCCATCATACCCTTCATTTCATAAGGGACGCCGGGCATTGCAACGAAGACTTTCTTCCCTTTTTCGATCCAGAATCCAGGAGCAGTTCCTCTGCCATTTCTGATCGGCTGTGCGATTTTTGGGACCAGTGACTGGTCCTCGTTAGTTTTGGTTAACTGTCTTCCTCTAACCTCGAAGAATTTTTTTATATCCGATAGAACTTCAGGATTACTTACAAGCTCCGTATTAAAAAACTCCACAACAGACTTCCGTGTCACATCGTCGTGAGTTGGACCTAATCCACCCGTTACGATTACTACGTCGTGATGATCCAGAGCTTTCTTGAATTCATTTCTGATCTGCTGTTCGTTATCACCTACAACAATAGAGGAAGCCACCTCTATCTGCAAAGAAGTCAGCTGTTCACCGATATAAGCTGCGTTGGAATTAATTGTCTGACCAATTAATATTTCATCACCAATTGTTATGATTTTTGCTTTCATAGTATTTAATTATTTTATAAAAATCGGTTAATTAAATGTATTGCTATCTGGACAATCATGAATGAATAGATCCCCGCCATAACATCGTCCAGCACAACTCCCCAGCCACCTTTCAACGATTCCAGTTTATTGGCAGGAAAAGGTTTTACAATATCGAGGAATCTCCAGAGTATAAAGGCAGGTACAAGATACCAGATTTTTTTAGGAATAAACAGGAGCGTTATCCATGTACCGATAAACTCATCAAGTGTAAACTGAGACGGATCTTTTCCGTAAACCGATTCGAATTTATTTGCAATCCTGACTCCCGCAACAATTGCTATAGAAATTAAGAAGATGAGGATTGAAGGATTTTCGAATCCGGGGATAAGAAAAAGAAGCAAAGCAATGAGACTGGCGAATGTACCGCTTGCCTTAGGAATAAACCCGGTGTAGAATCCGGATCCTATAAATTTTTCAATCTGGTTTAGTTTCAATATGTAATAATTGTCTAATTAAAAAACGGTTCGACAGAATATAAGTAATGCCGGTAAAAACAGTAAAAAGCGTTATGAAGAGCATGGTATAGTAGATTAACGAAGGATTTAAAAGCAGGTCAATTAAATCTCTATTCCATTCATTAATCCATTCGACTGTGCCTGCAGTATAGATCAATAAAATATAGTAGAGGAAGAACATTTGAAAAAATGTTTTCCACTTGGCAGATCTGCTAGTTGAAAATGATATTTTCCGATGATCGGCAATTAAGCGTAATCCAGTTACAATAAGATCTCTTAAGATTATGAGCAGAACCATCCATAATTCCAGAATTCCCAAAACCACAAATGCGACAAATGCCGTGGAAGTTAAAATCTTGTCAGCCAGCGGATCAAGAAACTTACCCCATTCTGTGATATAATTGAATTTTCTTGCAAGCCATCCATCGTACCAGTCCGTAATTGCAGCAATTAAAAATACTCCCAGTGAAATCTGGATTAGAACAGGGTCTTCCGAGAGAAACAGAACGGCAAAGACAGGCGTAAGAAGAATCCTTAAAACAGTCAGCTGATTTGGAAGTATCATTTAATTGACAATTTAGCTTTTAGAAAATTTTTTAAGGTAATTAAATTCATAAATACCGGTATTGTGACCATCCTTCCAGGAAATACCAACGGCATAATTACCGATAATACTAATGTTTGTTACGGTAAGTTGTTCGTTACTCAAAATCGGGAAATACTTATTTCCATGGTGTTCCCTGTCGGAGGCACATAAAGCGCAAGGACAGTTTAACCTCAGAGTAGTCAATTTTATTCTGCTTTCAGTCTCATCATCCCAATTTATAAGAATCGAATCTCTCCCTTCAATCTTGATCTGTAGAGGTGCCATCAGGATATTTTTTCTCCGGTAAGCATAAAGAGAGCTTCCTGGTATTTCCTGCTTGTATTTAATACTACATCAACAGGCAATGGAGGCGGAGGGGGTTGTTTATTGAATTTAATCGAGATAAGATAATCCCTTACATATTGTTTATCGAAACTATTTTGAGAAGCACCTTTCCTGTAATCATCCAAAGGCCAGAAACGGGATGAATCCGGCGTAAGAAGTTCGTCAATGAGAATTATTCTTCCGTCGTAATACCCGAATTCCATTTTAGTATCAGCAATTATTATCCCTTTCTTAAGAGCATATTTCGATGCTTTTTCATAAACAGAAATTGTAATTTCTTTCAGTTTATTATACGCATCACTACCTATTATCGAGATCGCCTGCTGTTCTGTAATGTTCTCATCGTGCAGTCCAATATCGGCTTTAGTAGAAGGTGTAAAGATTGGTTCGGAGAGTTTTTCAGACTCGACTAATCCGTCCGGGAGCTGAATACCGCATATTTGGCCGGTCTTTTTATAATCGTTCCAGCCAGAACCAGTTATATATCCACGCACAATACATTCAATGGGAATCAGTTCTGCTTTTTTAACCAGCATAGATCTATTAATAAGCTCTTCTCTATAGGGTTTACAAATTTCGGGATATGAATCAACATCCATACTAATAATATGATTCTCAATCAAATCTCTTGTATAATCGAACCAGAATGCGGAAATCCTATTAAGGATATTTCCTTTATATGGAATTCCTTCGTTCATAATAACATCGAATGCAGAAAGCCGGTCGGTAGAGACTATCAGATAAAACTGGCCAAGATCATAAACATCGCGTACTTTCCCGCGTTTAAAGAGCTTCAACCCGCTAAAGTTGGTTGCTGTTAATGTATTATTTGTCATATTACCGCCTTAATTAGGTTGTGAAATATAAAGAGAGGTATAAAGTGATTCAATATGCTGAAAATTAATAATTTATCGCGAAAATAAGCTTTTTTTATTTGAAAGGGACAGATTACTGTCCCCTTCCTTTATTGGTATATAACAGCTCATAACTTAATGTTAGAATATTCCTCAAACAGATTGATATTCAATTGTTGAACTGAATTTTTGAATTTTTGCCATTCATTCTCAAAGAATGAGTTCACTTTTAAAAGAATTCCGCCGATAGAATCGCTGACAAGTTTCATAGCTACCTTTTCATTTTCACCGGGTTTATCCCAATAACCTGTAAGGGCCGAGTAAGCACGACGTAATTTAACAGAGAATTTTTCCTCATCAGTTCTAATACCCTGAACACGCGGCTGATTAATCAATTCATTCAGATTTTTAAGATTCTCTTTAAGCAGCTTAGTATTCTTTAATAATTCCCTGGCAGAATCATTGTTTCTTGATTTTAGTTTTTCCTCAACAAGAGTAATTGTTTTGTTAGCACCTTCTATCCTGTCCGTTATTTCTGTTGTAACTTCAACAAACCGATAGAGTTCTTCGAGCATTTTCCCGCGTTCCTTTAAGTCACTTAATTCAATTTCAAGACGTGGATCAGATTTTACATTAACAAATGTGGAATCGTAATTCTTTTTAAAGCTGATTTTAATTTTATAAATGCCCGGTAGTACATCAGGCCCGGAAGGTTCCTCGAACTCACCCGGTTTCGGCATTCCAGGAAATCTTATCCCCTTTCGAGTAAGATTCCAGAATGTTCTATTGAATCCTTGTTCATAGTTCTTGTAGAGAGTTCTGATCAGATTATTCCCTTCGTCAAAAAATTCGATTTTTACTTTTTCAGATGCGGCTGAAGAATCCCGAGCTAAATAATAAGTAATCATAGCTCCCTCTTGAAGGTTGTCGCCTTTAAACTCAGCCGCTGCTGCAAATCTTAATCCGGGTGCCTGCTTCTGAGCAATTCTTGTTATATCACGTACATCGAAAAGAGTTAATGATTTATCCAGCATCTTTAATCCCTCTCCGGCCAGACGTCGTAGCGGCCTGATATCGTCAAAGATATAAATTGAACGGCCGAATGTGCCGATTACAAGATCATGGTCGCGGGGATGAATAACCATATCATATGTTGAAACTGTCGGATACCCGTTTGTCAACTTAGTCCAGGTTTTTCCGGCATCAATACTTAAATAGAGTCCGAATTCAGTACCTGTAAAGAAAAGATTTTTTTCTACGGGATCCTGAACAAAAGACAGCACATATCCGGCAACATCAGATTCTTTGAGTAATGATCTCCAGGTCCTGCCATAGTCGGTTGTGTGGAACAGGTACGGTTTCCAATCGTCGCGACGGTAATTGTTTATTACAACAAACGCTTCTCCGGGATTATATTTTGAAGCGTGTATCTGAGGAATCCAGGATCCTTCCGGAACACCCTTTATATTTTTTGCAAGGTTTTCCCATGACTTTCCACCATCTTTAGTAATTTGAAGATTTCCGTCATCGGTACCGACCCAGATAATTCCCTCTTTAACGGGACTAGGAGCTATTGCAATAATAGTAGTAAAATTTTCTGCATTTGTTACATCGAATGTTAATCCACCGCTATCGAGTTGTTTTTGTTTGGTTGTATCATTAGTTGTTAAATCCGGTGAAATAATTTCCCAATTATTTCCCCTATCGGCACTTTTATGAAGGTATTGAGAACCGTAATAAATAGTAGTTTTATTGAACGGGTCCTGTGCGAAACCAGCATTCCAGTTAAATCTTAATTTTTTTCCTTCAGGATGAACCGGCCGGATTAATTTCCTGTCTCCCGTTATATGATCGTAACGTCCGAGGTTTCCGCCTTGCGACATGTAGTAGATATAACGTGAATCAGCCAGGTCGGCGGCAACATCGAATCCGTCACCAAAACCGACTTCCTCCCAATAGGAATTTCTTATTCCTCCCGATGCGTTCACTCTACCCGGACCTTTCCACGAACCATTATCCTGTAAACCACCATAAACATTATATGGCGTTTCCATATCTACATTAATATGATAGAATTGTCCCAGCGGTAAATTACCGATAAACCTCCAGGACTTCCCCCGGTCGTATGATATTGCAAGTCCTCCGTCATTTCCATCTATAATATGATTGCCATTTGCAGGATTGATCCACCAGGCATGATGGTCGGGATGAACTTCATTTCCCGGTATTAGTGTATTGAATGTTTTACCGCCGTCTTCACTCATAGTAACTATAGAGTAAAGGTTGTAAATCCGATTTTCGTTTTCAGGATCGACATGAATTTCGTGGTAGTAAAACGGCCTGTTCCCTATATTTTCATCGGCAATAAAACGCCATTTGAATCCTCCGTCGTCGGATCTGTATAATCCATTCTTTTTTGCCTCTACAAGAGCATATAAAACTTTGGGATTATTTTTTGAAACTGCGAGACCAATTCTTCCCAATTCTCCTTTCGGCAAACCGTCTTTATCTGTCCGTTTCTGCCAGGTTTCACCTCCGTCAAAAGAAATATACAATCCGGAACCCGGCCCTCCGGATTTAAAGAACCATGGCCATCTTCTATATTCCCACATCGCGGCGATTAACTTATTTGGATTGGAAGGATCTACAATTAAATCCGCAGCACCAGTTTTATCGTCAACATATAAAACTTTACGCCACGATTTTCCGCCGTCGGTAGTTTTGAAAATTCCTCTATCTGAACCTTCTCCCCAGGCAGATCCCTGTGCAGCAGCATAAACAACATTAGAATTGTTCGGATCAATAATTATCCGGTGAATATTAAATGTCTTTTCAAGTCCGAGAAATTTCCAGGTTTTTCCGCCGTCGATACTTTTATAAACACCATTTCCGCTGGTTTGGCTGTTACGCGGATTCCCTTCTCCTGTACCGACCCAAATTATATCCGGAACATTCTGGTCAACTGCAACAGCGCCAATTGAAGCAGCAGGCTGATCATCAAAGATAGGCTCCCAGGTAACTCCCCCGCTGTTAGAGCGCCATAATCCGCCGGAGGCGGTTCCTACAAATATTATATCAGGATTTTTCAACACAACATCAATTGATGTTACCCTGCCGCTCATGCCAGCCGGACCAATACTACGGGGATTCAAACCTTTAAATAATTCCATATTTAGTTTCTGAGCATAAATTCCGGTAAAAGAAAAATTTAAACCGAGCAGAATAAAGAGTAATATTTTTTTCATTTTATTCCTCTTAGATGTTTCAAGTAAAATGACTGATGAATATAATAATATTCAACCTATTCTATAAATAAGATTTTAATTTATTTCTTATTTCAAAACGAAAGCTTAAAAAAGGAATGGTTGAAGAAAGTATTTTAATAAATTATTTTGAATTCAGAATTTCAATAAATAGCGGGTAAATCATGCCTGAACTAAAATTAAAAATCAACAACAAATCCCACACTGTAAATGTAGAACCCGATACTCCGCTCTTATGGGTATTGCGCGATACACTTGGTTTAACCGGCACTAAATACGGTTGCGGTGAAGGAATCTGCGGCTCATGTGTTGTTCATATCAATGGTAAAGCTGAAAGATCCTGTTCAATTCAGGTTAAAGATGCAGCGGGTAAGTCTATAACAACAATTGAAGGCCTTGCGGAGAATCCGGATCATAAAATTTTTAAGACCTGGATAGAACTGGAAGTATCTCAATGCGGCTACTGCCAACCCGGACAAATTATGACTCTTGCAGCTCTTTTCAACTCAAATAGCAAACCGACAAGAGCAGAGATTGACGAAGCATTATCGGGTGTATTATGCAGGTGCGGGACATATCCCAGGATAAGGAAAGCAGTTGATAAAATAGCCGGGGAGGGAATCTGATATGAAAAAGATTACGAGACGTGAATTCGTTAAAGTTGTTGGAATAAGCGGTGGCGGACTATTCCTTGCCGCTTATGTACCAGCTTACGGATTTAAAGTTTTACCTGGTGATGAACCTAAAATATTTGCTCCGAGTGTATATCTTAAAATAGATTCTAACGGGATTATCACAATTACTGTGCACAGATCCGAGATGGGTCAAGGGGTTCAGACTTCCCTCCCGATGCTCGTAGCCGAAGAACTGGAATGCGATTGGTCTAAAATCAGGATTGAGCAGGCAGACGGGAATCCGGTATTCGGAAATCAGTCTACAGGCGGCAGCCAGAGCATAAGAAGAACTTTCGATCCTTTCCGAGTTGCCGGCGCTACAGCAAAAGCAATGCTTTTGAGTGCAGCCGCTGCTAAGTGGAATATCCAGATTACAGATTGTTCTGCGGAGAACGGATTTGCTATAAATAAACTTAACGGGAAAAAATTAAGTTATGGAGAGCTTGTTGAAGAAGCTTCAAAATTGCCGGTACCGAAGGATGTTAAACTTAAAGATCCAAAAGACTATAAAATAATCGGTAAGCGAATTCACAGGCTCGATACTCCTCCCAAAATATACGGCGCTGCAAAATTCGGGATTGATATAGTTATACCCGGGATGGTTTATGCCGCAGTATCGCGCTGCCCCTCAATCGGCGGAAAGGTTAAATCATTCAAGACAGACAATGTTAAATCTGTAAAGG
>CAZHHG010000071.1:0-6710 GCA_964532065.1 uncultured Melioribacter sp. | reverse complement strand
TGAAATACCCCAGGGTGTAGCAGTGATTGCAGATTCAACATGGAGTTCTTTCAAAGGAAAAAATGCGCTTGAAATCGAATGGGATTATGGTCCCAACGCTGGTATTGATTCCGCTGTAATACGGAATAACATGGCTGCTCATTTAAGTGAAGAAGGTTCTGAAATAGAATTGAGAGGTATAGTCAATTACGAAACACCGGATATAAAAACAATAGAAGGTGTTTATGAATTACCATTCCTGGTTCATGCACCCCTTGAACCGATGAATTGCGTTGCAAAAGTTGAAAACGGTAAAGCCGAATTATGGGCCCCTTCACAGAATCCTCAAAATGCCAGATCGGAAGTTGCAAAAGCCCTCGGTTTCAAAGAGGATGATGTTGTTGTTCATGTAACTTTAATAGGCGGTGCATTCGGTAGACGACTTGTATCCGATTGGGCAGTTGAAGCTGCATTAATTGCCAGAGCTTCCGGAAAAATTATCAAGTTAACCTGGACTCGAGAAGATGACATGAAACACAGCGTATACCGGCCTGCTAGCATTCATAAAGTAAAAGGATCGGTTGATATGGAGGGTAGGATTGTTAATTTCAGTCATCATGTAATTGCGGAATCGATAACAGCACAGAGATTTAACAGGAACATAGCGGTTAAAGACGCCGATATCGGCGAAGGAACCAGAAGACTTTCATACAAAATTCCGAATATGAAAATAACAGGTACAATTGTGCCTACTCATGTTCCGGTTTCCTGGTATAGATCCGTTTATAATACTCAAAATCCCTTTGTTGTTGAGTCATTCATAGACGAACTTTCATATCTGGCCAAAAGGGATCCATTTGAATTGAGAAGAGAATTACTTCATGATAATCCGCGATTAAGAAATGTACTTGAACTGGCTGCTGAAAAATCGAATTGGGGTACTCCTCTACCGGATGGAAGAGGAAGAGGTATCGCATGCTTTGAAGGTTACGGAAGTTTTTGTGCGGAGGTTGTTGAAGTATCAGTTGTAAACAACCAAATTAAACTGGAAAAAGTAACGGCGGCAATAGATTGCGGTACGGTTGTAAATCCTGATACTGTAGAAGCTCAGCTCGAAGGGTCAATTGTATTCGCGTTAACCGCTGCAATGAAGGGTGAAATAACGATCCGTTCCGGCGGTGTAGCAGAAAAGAATTTTGATGATTATCAGCTTCTCACCTATTCCGAAACACCTGTTATAGAAACTCATATTGTAAGAAATTTTGAAAAAGTAGGAGGAGTTGGAGAAGTCGGAATCGGAGCTTGTGCACCCGCACTCGGAAATGCGATTTTTGCAGCATCAGGGAAACGAGTACGGAAGCTTCCAGTTAAACTGGATTAAAGATAAAGCCCGCATAATGCGGGCTTTATCTTACTATTTTCACTCGTGTTGATAGTATTTCGGACTGCATATTATTTCGGTTGGATGAACTAGATCTAATCGCCGGTCTGCCTAATGAGGAAAAGCCCAAAGAGTATTAAGAGTAAGGAATCTCCCGAAGGGATGCCTTCGGCAGAACCGCCTTTACATATTCTATTGTTGACAGTCATTGTACGGATATTTAAAACAAAAAAGCGAGAGTCTATTCTCGCTTTTGTGGGCAGAGACGGAATCGAACCGCCGACACAAGGATTTTCAGTCCTTTGCTCTACCGACTGAGCTATCTGCCCTTCAATTTTTAGTGGGACAAATCTATATAAAATGGATTAAAAATCAAAATCCAGAATGGATAAAGATCATGATTCAAAAAACGAGAGCTGCTTCCGGTTATGCTCAATATTTTCTTCGTGTTCCAATAGCCATTTTTTACGCCATAAGCCGCCTGAGTATCCTACTAACTCCCCATTGGCTCCGATGATTCTATGACAAGGTACTAAAATGCTTATGCGGTTCTGAGAATTAGCTTTAGCAACCGCACGGATCTTATTTTTATTTCCGAGTCGGGATGCGAGAGCTAAGTATGAGACTGATGATCCAAACGGAATTTTAAGTAGTTCCAGCCAGACAAGTTTTTGAAACTGTGTCCCGTAATAATCAATCTCCACATCAAAAACTTTTCTCTTTCCTTCAAAATACTCCTGAAGCTGAGATTTGCAATTTTTAATAAACCTGTTTTTCGAGAGAAGATCCGTTGCAGGTTCGTTAGAAAAAATTACATCTGTAATTCCTCTTTCTGAAGCACGGATACAGATTGATCCGAGAGGTGAATCAATATAGTCCTGGTGTGAATATAAATCGGTCATAATTCCGGGTAGTGTTTACTTAACAAGAAGCTTCCTGAAAAGATTGATAACTTTGTCACGAAGGAGAGGCTTTGCTAAAAATTCCGTAAAACCGGCGGCCATAAAATTCTCCCTTGCACCCGGCTGTGTGTAAGCAGTGGAGGCGATAATCGGTATATCCCTGTGGCCGGGCATTTTCTGGATTATCCTGAGTGCATCGAGTCCGTTATACTCGCCTTGCAGGTTTATATCCATCATTATTACATCGAAACGTTTAGTCTTTAACAATGGGAGACCAGATTCGAAACTGGGAGCGAACTCGATACTTTTGAGATCTTTCATCTGGTTCTTGAAAAGGATCTGGGAATCGACCTGGTCTTCGAAATATAAAACATTAAGTTGCGAAAGGTCGAGTTCGGCATATTTAGCGGTGGCAGCAGGTTTATCGGGAAGCTCCTGGGGTGGAACTATTCCTGCTGACTTGCGACCAGTTTCCGAACTTTCTACACTCTCAACTTCAATATTAGATTTTTCGCTAATAGTGAATTTAACCGGGAATGAAAATCCGAATTCAACAGCTTCATCACCTTTCATTACAATATATTTCTTAGCTGAAAGAAGCTCTATAAGCTTATTCGCGAGTCTTAAGGAAAATCTTGAAAAACCATAATTTCTTCTAATTACGGATTCTTCATCAGAGAAAACATCATTGAATCCCTTAAGTAGATAAGGGGTTATTACTTTTTGAGTGTCCTTAATAGAGACCACAATATTATTTTCATCAGAATTAAAAGCGGAAATATAAATCGAGGTTTCTTTTGTAATCTGAATACCGATTTTAATAAGAAGACTAATCAGAGAAATGAATTTCTGTTTATCGCTTTCAAGAGTGAGTGATGATGATATTTTACCATACTCAAGTTCTACCTTTTTGGACTCGCTCAATTTTATGGTATTCTCCTTGAACGAATTAAGCAGGTCTACAAATTTAATAAGCTCGGGTTTGAACTTAACAACTTTCTGCTGAAGAGTTGAGTACTCAACGGCATTGTCCATAATTTGAAGAAGGAGTTTCTGGTTCTCTTTAATTATTTCTACAGCTTCCTTCTGCTCCTCCGACGGTTTCTCTATACTTTCCCAGAGTTCCTGAGCAAAGCCTAAAATTACATTTATCGGAGTAAGAAGTTCATGAAACATATTCGAGAGAAACGGTACGTCAATTTTATTTGCAGCCTCATCTTCAATTTTTTGAATGTCGCCGTTATCCTGCTTCTCTTCAAACGGTTTAACCAGAATAGAATATTCTTCTATTTCCCCGTTAAAGTCCTTAATTGGAGTAGCAATAACAATCGCTTTAAGGAAAGTGCCGGAGGGTTTTTTGAATTCGAGCTCAAGCGAGATAGTTTTAAGCAAACCTGAATGAAAAATATTCTTATTTACTTTTGCCCTGTCATCGTCCGAGACAAGCGAAATAAAAGGACGCGATTCAAGATCTTTCTTCGAATACCCTAATTTTTTAGAAACCTGTTCGTTTGCGGAATATATAAATCCGTCTTTATCCGTATTTATGATTAGATCAGCCGTATGATCGAAAACCGACTGAAGTAACTGAATTTTCTTTTTTTCTTCATTTCGCTCCGATACATTCTTAATAATATTGAGATGACCCTTCTTGCCTTTAAAGTCAACCGACGTGCGGGTTAATTCAACAAGAATTGAAGAACCGTCACTTCTTTTATGGCGCCAAGGACCTGAATTAATAGTTTTTGTATCTGAGGACTGGATAAGAGTCTGGATATCCTCAGGTGCATATAGATCGGTAAGATCCATATTGAGGAATTCCGGTTTTTTGTATCCGTAGAGTTTAAGAGCAGCATCATTTACTTCAAGAAATTTAAGATTCTCGATATCATATATAAACATTGCTTCAGGAATATTATGTATAAGTGAATCGTAAAGCTGCGCCTTATTCTCATTTATAATCTGAAGTTCATTTTTCTGATTAAGGAGAATTTTTGCGCCGATATATATATTGTTGCTATCGAATATTTTCTGAACATTAACCTCAACGGTCAATTTCCCTTTCTCTTCAAATGTATAATTGAAATCGAGTTCAGCTGTATTAGATGTATCTGTAGTATAGTCCTCAATTAGTTTTACAAAGGCTTTATCGAACAATCGGTTCAGGCCGGCCTTAATCAATTCCTGTCGTTCAGGTATTAGCAATAATTGCATCAATTCCGTGCTGTAAGAGGCAATTTTATTTTCGTTATCGATAAATAGAAGTGCCAAAGGCAGATTTTTAATAAAATTCCTGTTAATGTTTTCAGGATCCTGAAAGTTTTTAACTTCCACAGGCTGAGAAAACCCGATAATCGCAACTGCCTTATTCTCAAGGTCGCATATCGGAAATTGAATAATCTGAATCTCTTTTCTAAGATCCGGTGAAATCGGGGATGATGTGCTGTCCAGTATCAAAGCATTCGAAGTATCTCCAATATACTGGTCAACTGTCCTGTATAACGGGATCAGGTACTTCGGAAGAAAATCGATTTCGTTTTTATTTTCCAACTGAGCAGAGGAAAAGCCGAGAGCTTTAGCATAAGTTTCGTTTAGAAGAATAAACTTGCCCGACGGATCTTTAATCCAGAAAAAATTCTCAATTTCGTTTATCTCTTTCTGAAGTTTAGCTTTCTCGATAAATGTAAAAGGATAAGTAAGTTTTATCTTATTAATAGTAGAAAGAATTCTTTTATCGGAAGTATATCTTTCAATTTCTGAAGTAGCTATTATAAATCTTTTGGTTTCCTGGTCTGATTTTGACCCGGCCAATAGAGTAAAGCAGACAATAAAATAAATATTGTTTTCACTCTTAAGAGGTGAAAAGGTTACTTCATATTGTCTGTTTTCGGTTCCTGATTTTAAATCAAGAATATCTTTTACTGAAGTATCATATTTCCTGGCATCAATGAATGCCCTCTGCAGAGTAAGCAGGTTATTTTCGTCGAACAAATCAAAAAAATTTAATTGAGGCAGAGCGGAAGGAATTATTTTCTTTACATCACCATTTAACGCAATTATCCGTCCGGATTTATCAATAATAATGCATGGTAGATCTAATGATTTGCCGGGTGAAGTCTTAATATTCTTCTGATCATCCATATCAGTAATCCATTCTCACTGAACCAGGATTGTAACAGTATTGGAATAAGGAGTATAGGTTCGAGTCCCCAAAGATTGCCGTACTCTATATTGATAAGTAATTCCCCTTTGAACATTTAAATCAGTAGCCGATTTTGAGTCAGCTGCCAGTTTTATATGCTCCTGGAAAGGACCACTGCCGACTTTTCTCTCAACGATTGTTTCTTTTTCCAGAGGAGTGTTATCATCCCATTTAAGATTCACAACGTTGATTCCAAGGGTGGCGGTCAGATTTGATGGACCGGACACGTCGGTATAGTAACTGGAAATGGAGACTTCATTCGAATAGCCGCTTACAGATGTATTAGTAAAATAGGCAACTCTGTATTTATACCCGGTACTAGGCGATATGTCAATATCCTGATATTCTTCTGTACTTGGAGGGACAATAGCCAGTCGTTTAAATTCAGTTGTATTAGGATCGGTTCGTTCAATAATAAAGCCCGATTCGTTAACAGCAAAATCGACCCATTTTATATTTATATAACTTTCAACGATTGCCTCAGCATTAAGATTCCAGGGACCGCCGGGAATATTGGAAGTACTTACCTCATTGCTGAATTCTGAAAAACCGGAATTATTAAAAGCGCGGACCTTATAGTAATATACAACAAAAGCAGATAGTCCACCGTCGGTAGTGCTTATTGTATTTGTGGGCATAGTTTTTATTCGTCTGTAAGTTCCGGCGCCGTCGTCTTTCCGCCATAATTCAAATCCGGTTTCATTGGAAGACTTATCGTCCCATAAAAGACTAACAGTAAAGTCGTTAACTTTTGTAAGAAAAAGATTTCTTGGTGTATTAGGGACTTTATCCTTTACGTAAATGTTTTCCTGAACTTTACTTTCTTTTGATCTGCCTGTTGTGTTGTATACTTTAACGAAATATTTGATCCGGGAACCGATTAAAGTAGAATCAACATTTAGAACTAGCGACGGATTAGTACCATCTGTATTCTGGAGAAATTTTTGTACAAATAATCCGTTAAGGTAAATCTCATAGAAGGAAATTCCCTGTCCTCCCGAGCCATCAGCGGCCTGGTATAAAATATTATTACTGCCAACCATTACAGTATCGCCTGTAAGCGGAGAGCCTATTTCAATGGTCGGATTTGAAGTCTGCTGTACATCCGTAAGGTTTTCGACACATCCTGAAGGAAGAATAATTGTCAATAATAAAAAACCTGTTATGATTATTTTGGAGTATTTTTTCACGTTCACTAGTATTAAATATTCTTTTTCCGGTTGTTAAGTTAAGAAATACTTTAATG
>CAZHHG010000070.1:0-15507 GCA_964532065.1 uncultured Melioribacter sp. | reverse complement strand
ATGTGAACCGTACCTTACAAGAGATTATCGGTATATGATTGAGCGAACCGATGACCTGATATCCGGACTCAAGCTTATTATGAAAGCAATAGGAGTTGAAAGAGGTGCAATCGGTATTGAGGATAATAAACCCGAAGCAATTTTAAAACTGAGTGATGCTGTTAAGAACTTCCCGGAAATTAAAGTAGAAGTATTAAAAACTAAATACCCGCAGGGTGCCGAGAAGATGCTGATTAATGCAGTTACGGGACGCGAAGTACCACCCGGTAAATTACCTTTCGATGTTGGAGCGGTGATTCAAAATATAGGCACAGCCATTGCTGTATATGATGCCGTTGTAAAAGGGGAACCGCAGCTAACGGCAGCTCTCACTGTATCCGGACAAGGAATTGTTAATCCGAAAAATCTGATCGTTCCGGTCGGCACTCCGCTTTCGGATATCCTGGATTATTGCGGAGGAGTTAAGGAAAATGCTGTTAAAGTTGTCGTTGGCGGCCCGATGATGGGAGTAGCACAATATGATTTTTCCGCTCCAGTTATGAAAGCTACTTCGGGAATACTGGTATTGACGGAAGAAGAAGTAAATAATTACCCTGAAACACCATGCCTCCGATGCGGCAAATGCATTGACGCTTGTCCTCTGAATCTGATTCCCACCCGGCTGGCAAGACTTTCCGCTCTCGAAAAGTTTGAGGAAGCTGAAGCCCTTGGAATTACTGTCTGTATGGAATGCGGTACTTGCACCTATACTTGTCCGGCAAATATCCCTATTGTTCAGTGGATCCGCTTTGGCAAACAGAGAGTTATGGCTTTGCAAAGAGAAAAGCAATCAGCTTAATATTTAATCGGACTTTTTATTAGAACAGAAATAGAGTCAATCAAAATGTTGAATAAAGAAAAAATGATTAATGGAAACTAATACGGTTAATCCTACTTACAAACTTGATCTTACAAGTTCACCTCATGTTCACTCGCGATGGTCAACAAAGCAGGCAATGTGGCTTGTGGTTATTGCTTTAATACCGGCTCTGATCTCGGCTGTTCTGTTTTTCGGGCCTTATCAATTAGTTGTGGTTGCAACAAGTATCGCTGCAGCGGTTGCTACAGAATGCCTTATTAAATTGATCAGAAAAAGAAAAATTACTGTTGATGACGGAAGCGCTGCAATAACGGGGCTCCTTCTTGGATTGATTCTGCCCCCAAATTTTTCCCTCACTTCAACGTTTCTCGGTTCTGTCTTCGCTATCGCAATAGGGAAAGAAGTATTCGGCGGACTGGGTTATAATATATTTAATCCTGCTCTTGCCGGGCGCGCTTTTTTACAGGCGGCATTCCCGGTTTCAATTACAACATGGACCGCCCCGAATTATGCTGTTGATACTGTATCAAGCGCAACACCTCTGGCAGCATACAAATTCGATAAGGTGTTAACGGAAATTCAACCGATGTTTCTTGGAAATATCGGCGGCTCGATCGGCGAAACTTCCGCACTGGCAATTTTAGCGGGAGGCATTTTTCTTATTGCCGTTGGAGTTGTTAACTACCGGGTTCCTGTGGCAATGATAATCGGAATGCTTCTTTTTGCCAGTCTTCTCTGGGTTATCGATCCGGTTAAATATCCGGATCCTCTCTTTCAGATTTTTGCCGGCGGATTTTTATTTGGTACCTTTTTCATGGCAACTGATTGGGTTACATCGCCGGTTACTTCAAAGGGGATGTGGATTTTCGGAATAGGGATCGCATTGCTTGTAGTGGTTATCCGTCTATTCGGCGGATTGCCGGAAGGAGTTATGTATGCAATTCTGATTATGAATTCTGTTGTGCCGATTATAAACCGTTATACTTATCCAAGGATCTTCGGGGAGGCGAAATGAAAAATGTAATTCATATGATCGCCACGTTAACACTCATCGGAATTATTGCGGGGGGATTGTTATCAGAAGTAAATAACTGGGCATACCCGCTGATCGTAAAAAACCAGAAAGCCGAAACTGAAAAAGCCATCTTCCTCGTTCAACCCGAAGGAAAATCATACGAGATTATACAAAATCCGGGACTCGAGATATATAAAGTATTTGATGAGCAGAAGAATCTTGTAGGCTATTCAATGGTTTCATCCGGAAATGGATTTCAGGGCAAAGTAAAAATTATGGCTGGATTGAATAAAGAACTTACCGAAATAAAAATAATTGAGATTTTAGAACAGGTTGAAACTCCCGGGCTCGGCACCAAAATAACCGAGGATCCTTTTAAAGATCAATTCAAAGGTCTGCAGACATCTCCGCAGATAAACTGGATTAAAGGGAAAATGCCCGAACAACCGAACGAGATTCAAACTATTACGGGCGCGACAATTTCATCCAAATCGGTTGTCGCAATAATTAACTCGGGACTCGATAAAGCCAGAGAATTGAAAGTGAAAGGTGCCTTATGAAAAAAAACAAATCGGTCAGCTATGAATATTTGAAAGGACTCTGGGAAATAAATCCGGTATTTAAACAGGTGCTGGGGATGTGTCCAACTCTTGCCGTTACTGTATCTGTTATGAACGGCGTTGCGATGGCTCTGGCCACAACATTTGTTCTTGTCTTTTCGAGTCTCCTCATTTCAATGATAAGAAAATGGATCCCCAATCAGGTAAGAATTGCAGCTTATATTGTGATAATCGCAACGTTTGTTACAGTAGCAGACCTTGTAATGAAAGCAAAGTTTCCGGAATTAAGTAAAGCGCTTGGCCCCTTCGTTCCGCTAATTGTTGTAAACTGTATTATACTCGGACGAGCCGAGGCGTTTGCCTCAAAAAATTCTCCTCTCCGTTCATTTATGGACGCGCTCGGAAATGGAACCGGCTTTCTGATTGCACTTGTGGTTATGGGAGGAATAAGGGAGCTGATTGGATCCCGCACTTTACTCGGATATGCTCTTCTGCCGGAATCATTTGAACCCTGGCTTATTATGATTTTACCCGCTGGAGCTTTTCTTACTCTCGGATTGCTTATGGGACTCGCGAATTTTTATGTTGACCGTAAAAAGAAACTTGAGCAGCAGGAACTTATAAACCGGTACCGGAAATCTTCGGCTGAATCCGGATTAAAAGGGCAGGAGGCATAATATGGATCTGTTGATAATTTTTATATCGGCCGCAATTGTAAATAACTTTGTGCTCTCACTCTTTCTTGGTATCTGTCCGTTTCTTGGAGTATCGAATAAAACATCTTCTGCACTTTCGATGGGAATGGCGGTTACATTTGTTATGGTGCTTACTGCTATTGTAAGCTGGGCATTATTCTTTCTTGTTCTTATCCCGTTTAAGCTGGAGTTCTTACAAATCCCGTCATTTATCCTTGTCATAGCTTCCCTAGTTCAGTTTGTAGAAATGGTAATTAAAAAAGTCAGTCAGCCGTTATACAGGGCGCTCGGAATTTTTCTTCCTCTAATAACCACAAACTGCGCTATACTTGGTCTGGCACTTTTACTTTCTATGCGCGAATATTCTTTAGTTCAAAGTATTGTTTTCGGTCTAGGCGCGGGTGCAGGTTTTACACTGGCTTTGTTCATTATGGCAGGCATTAGAGAGGAACTTGAGCTTACCGATGTTCCTAAACCTTTCAGAGGAGTTCCTATTACTTTGATTACGGCGGGAATTCTTGCCCTTGCCTTTATGGGATTTGCAGGAATGATTTAATTCCTTTTAATAAAAAGAATATGAGAAAAAATTTAATCTGCATATTGTTAACTATTACACTGATCTCATGCGGCAGTGAAGAAATAATTAAACGTACTGCTGTTATTATGGGAAGCAATGTAGAAATTCAAATAAAAGGTGTTAATGAAGTAACAGCCGATAAAGCAATTACAGCTTCATTTCAGGAAGTTAGGCGCATTGATACTCTTTTTTCGACATATATGACCGGTAATCCTATGTGGCTGCTCAACAATACAGATGCGGATGAGATCATTGTCCCGATTGAAATGTACAATATGTTCAAGAAGTGTGACGGAATCTTCGAGATGACAGATGGGGCTTTCGACACGGCAATTGGTAATCTGATAGAGGCGATAGGATTCGAGAAAGGATCTCCGGCTTTGCCCACTGAGAGTCAGATTAAAGAAGCATTGACAAGGACCGGCTGGAAAAATATTGAGCTGAAAGAAAATAATGTTATTGTAAAACCGAAAGAACTTAAAATCAGTTTTAATGCTATAGTTCCCGGTTATGCAGCTGATAAAATAGCAAATATACTCTCCAACTTCGGCATCAAGGAATATCTGATTAATGTTGGCGGAGAGGTTTTTGCCAGAGGGGATAACTGGAAAATCGGGATTCAACACCCTAGAAAGCGTAATGAACTGATCGGCACTATTGAGATAAATGGAATGGGAGTCTCAACATCAGGAGATTATGAGCAGTATTTCAAAATGGAAGGGAAACGGTATTCGCACCTTCTTGATCCGCGTACGGGTTACCCTGCTAACCTGTGTGAATCCGTTACTATTATTTCTAAAGAAACTTCGCTTGCCGATGCTCTTTCAACCGGAATTTTTATTCTCGGTCCTGTTAAAGGAATCGAATTGATTGAACAACTCGAAAATGTGGAAGGGCTTATTGTTGATACAACAGGAACAATTTATAAATCATCGGGTTTCGAAAAATATATTTCGGGGAAATAGATGGAACTGACACTGATAATTGCAATTATTACAATGGGCGGATTAGGATTTATTTTTGCGGGCGGACTCGCTTTTGCCGATAGAAAGCTGCGCGTTGAAGAGAATCCACTTATTGCAAAAGTTAATGACTTATTACCCAATGCTAATTGCGGCGGTTGCGGTAGCGCCGGTTGTTATGACTTTGCCGTTAAAGTAGTGGAAGGTAAAGCTCTTCCCGCCGGGTGCCCGGTTGGAGGTGAAGAAACTGCAAGAGCAATTGCAGAAGTCTTAGGCGTTGAATCGGGTGCTGCTGTTAAAATGGTTCCGAGAATTTTGTGCCGTGGAGGTAATAGCGAAGCGGTAAGAAAAATGACCTCATATTACGGACCGTTAAGCTGCAAGGCAATGGCAATTGTTTCCGGCGGTGATAAACTCTGTTTCTATGGTTGTCTTGGAGGAGGTGATTGTGTTGATGCGTGTCCGTTCGGCGCTATGATTATGAATGAAAACGGACTTCCGGAAGTTATTGAAGAATTGTGTACCGGCTGCGGTATTTGTGTTAAAGCCTGTCCGAGGGATATTATTGAGATGCATCCGGCCGATCAAAATGTTTTCGTCTTCTGTAAAAACCATGATGATCCCAAAAGATCTAAAGAAGTCTGTTCTGTAGCATGCATCGGTTGCGGGATCTGCGCACGGAAATCCGACGGTGGCATTGAAATGGTTAATAACCTTGGAATTATAAATTACGACAGACTCGATTCTTCCAAAATCCCGTTTGAAAAATGCAGCACCGGTGCAATTAGAAAAATCGGCGACAGGGAAATAGCGGTAAACTGATGATAGAAGAAGTTATTGTTGAAAATGCGGTTGTACTTTCCGTCCGTGACCGGATAGCTGAGGTATCCGTTATTCCGGATGAAAAATGCGAGGAATGTACAGCAAAGATTATCTGTAAGCCGGATAATGGAAGGAATATTGTGCGGGTTCTTAATCAGGTAGGTGCCGCTGCGGGCGATCATGTAAAAATTGAAATTCAAGGCAGGACCGTTTTATATGCCTCATTCCTACTCTATGGTATACCGCTTCTAATATTACTTGCGGGTATATTCTCGGGACTCTCCATATTTTCAGGTAATGAATCGGCTGAAATCTATTCGGTTCTTTTCGGTCTAGGGCTTATGATAATTTATTTCTTATTCTCCTATTCGTATAATAAAAAACACCGGCATGAAATCCTTCCCAAAATTGTTTTTATTGATAGAATTCACTAAATATTTATTGTAAAAACTAACCTCACTGTTTCCGGCATAAAATTATTTGTAGGAAAAGGATTTTAATTGAACCAAAGTGAAAAGAAATTAATGATATATGGTGCCAACGGTTATTCGGCACAGTTGATTATAGAAGAATTATTAAAGAAAGGAATTAAACCGGTCCTTTCCGGAAGAAACCGGGAAGCGGTCTCTTCTATTGCGCAGAAATATTCTTGTGAATTCAGAATTTTTGATCTTACCCGGGAAGCTGAATCTTATCGATCATTAGATGATATTCATACAGTTTTAAACTGTGCGGGACCTTTCAAATATACCGCAAAAGATTTAATTGATTATTGCCTTGATATCTCTACAAATTATGTTGATATAACCGGCGAAATACCTGTCTTCGCATATGCGTTTGGTAATAACCGGAAAGCTGTTGAAAAAGGAATTGTGATTTTACCCGGAGCCGGATTCGATATAATTCCGACAGATTGTTTAGCAAAAAGACTTAGTGAGCTTATGCCGGATGCCAAGAGTCTTAAACTCGGATTCACGAATAAGAAAGGAAGAATTTCCCGGGGCACTCTGCTTACAACCCTGGAATTTATTGGCGGTAAAGGGAAAATCAGAAAGGATGGAAAGATTATCGATTCTCCGGTTGGTGAGTACGATGTAAGAATTAAGAATAATAAGTTCTCATTTTACGGTCTCTCAATTCCGTGGGGCGATGTGCTTACATCTTCTTATTCCACCGGGATACCTGATTCAGAAGTCTATCTTGGCTTACCGGGGCCGCTGTTTTATTTACGTCCGGTTCTGCTCTTATTTCTTAAACTCTTTAAACTGAATTTTGTAAGGAAACTTGCATCGGATTATATAAGACGAAAAATTACCGGGCCGGATTTAAATAGAAGAAGATTAACGGAAACTTATATATGGGGACGTGTTGAGAATAAAATGGGACGGATGGAGGAAGAAGTTTATAGAATTATGGAAGGGTATGATTTAACTGCGCGTGGCGCAGCAGAATGCGCGGCGAGAATTCTTGATGGAAATGTTAAACCCGGGACTCACACACCATCAACGGCTTTCGGCAGTAATTTTCTGGATCTGTTCGTTATGGAAAAAATTATCTAGTGATTATCAATTTCTTCCAGTTCACCATTCTGGTATTTCCGTTCGCTTTTTATTTTCCCGTCGATTGTATATGAGATTGCTTTTCCGTTTATCAGGTTGTCCTTATAAACATAAAAATCAGAAATATTTCCGTTTTCAAAAAAGCATTTTGTAATTCCTTCCTTTAATCCGTTGCTGTATTGTTCCTCGGAACGAATCCTGCCGTTCTTGAAATAGGTGATCACGGTACCTTCAACTTTATCGCTTTTGTAATTATATTCTGATTTTAATTCACCGGTTAAGTAATATTCTTTTGCGGGACCGTCCCTCAGATCGTTAACGTAATTTATTTCAGCGAACTTAATGCCGTCTTTATTGTACTCGTATGCAATCCCGTTTTTCATACCTCCAATAAAAAATGCCGTCTCCTTAAGGATTCCGTTATCATAATAGAAATGGGCTTCCTTTTCAATTTTTCCGTTTTCATAAAAGAGATCCGATTTCAAGGATCCACTTGAGTAGTAATAACGAACCTTGCCATTAAGTTTCCCTTCCCGGAAATTCAGTTCCGACCGGATTGTACCTTCGTCGTAATACTCGGTAAAGCTTTCTTCAATTTTATCAAATTTCCCACCTATCCCGAATCTTTCTCTTTTAACTATTTGTCCCATATCATAAGTATCGACAACCTGAATAGAGCCGTCGGGATAATAGAAATAAGAAGTGCCGTCGAGGAGATCATTCTTATAATTTGCTTCTAAAGCAACCGCTCCGAAATCGTAATAGACCCTGCTTTTACCTTCGAGCTTGTCGTCTACGTAATTTCTTTCCACTTCTATATTACCGTTCTCAAAAAAGATTTTCGAAAGACCGTTAAGCCGGCCGCTCTTATAATTCCAGATTGCCTGAAGTGCACCCGACTTATAGTAAGTTTTATTAAAACCTTCCTGAAGATCGTTCACGTAATTCGGTTCGGCCCATAGTTCACCTGTTTCATAAAACCATTTGGATAAACCTTCCAGTTTACCATTGGAATAGTTCCACTCCATGCTTTTTGTACCGTCATTAAAATACCATGTTGAAATGCCTTTCTCTTTACCGTTCTCGAAAAGCCATTCTTTCCAGAGATTTCCATTCTCATGATATTCTTTATAGATGCCGTTTTTGATTCCATTCTCGTAGAATCCCTCCGATTTTAACTTTCCGGTTGGATAATATTCTTTTTTAATCTCCTGCGCGTTGAGAATAATTGAAAGAAAACAGAATATGATAAAATAAATTTTCACGGGCCCGTATTTTTTGAAAGTTAAGTTATGAAAAAGAATCGAAGTGTGTAAGGCATTTTAAGATCATCGGAAAATAAGCCCGGCAATAGCCGGGCTTATCCGTGATTAATTATTTTTTTCTTTAGTAACAATAAGAGAAATTATGATTGAAAGAGATAATATTCCGATAATTATTCCGAGTGACCAGCTGATAGGAAATTTTCCGCCGAAGGCTTCGTTCAGCCAGGCCATTTTTAATCCCACAAATATCAGCACCAGTCCAAGTCCGTATTTCAGATATTTGAATTTATTGACGACACCTGCCAGAAGGAAATAGAGAGCTCTGAGACCGAGAATTGCGAAAATGTTCGAAGTAAATACAATCAACGGCTCTTTTGTTATTGCAAATATGGCTGGTACGGAATCAACTGCGAAAATAATATCGGTCAATTCGACGAATACCAGACAGATAAAAAGCGGAGTAGCATATAGTATTCCGTTTTGACGGATAAAAAATTTCTGTCCTTCGATCGACGGCGTAACCGGAAGGAATTTCTTAAGCAACTTAATTACAGGATTCTTATCAGGATTGATCTCTTTTTCCGGCGCGAACAGAATTTTAATACCTGTAAGTATCAGGAAAATGCCGAATATAATAATGATATAATGATACTGAAGCAGAACAGACCCGAGAGAAATAAAAATAATTCTGAAAATGAGAGCTCCTAAAATTCCGTAAAAAAGAATTCTGTGCTGGTACTTTGCCGGTATGGCAAAAAAAGTAAATACAACCACGAAAACAAAAATGTTATCGACTGATAATGACTTCTCGATTATATAACCAGTCAGGAACTCGAGGGCCGATTGTCTGGCTGCTGCCTCGGGTATGAATCCGGGTATCGAAGCATATTCCGGTTGCGTGCTGAATTTCCAATCGGCATAAAAATAGAATCCTGCGTTAAATATCAAAGCAAGTAAGATCCAGACATGAGCTTCCCTGTGAAAAACACCAAGGTCGAGTGCAAGAACTAATAAAACGAATACTGTAAATCCAACATAGACTCCCCAATATTCAGAGAACGGGAATAAGATTATATTTTCCATTCAACTCCTTTTATTTATAGCCTAATATACAAATGCAAAAATTGTTACATAAGTTTCATTTTGAAAAAAAAATAGAATTATTATTAACCAATGTTTAATTTTGGATAAAAAACAGAATACTATGTTTAAAACCGTATGCAAAGTCAATTTCTTTGATGCAGATCCTGCGGGAATTATTTTTTATGCAAGCCTTTTTAGATTCTCCCATGCCGCTTATGAAGACTTATTAAAAAGTCTGAAGACAGAGAGGGACTTTTTTTTCGATAAGGAATTAGTTCTACCTATCGTTCATGCGGAAGCCGATTATCTTAAACCGGTTAAAGCAGGCGATACTCTTAATATTACCGTTCATGTATCACGTTTATTAAAATCCTCGTTTGAACTCTCATACGTTTTTGAATTGCCGGATGGGTCAATTGCGGCAAGAGCTAAGACCGTGCATGTTGCAGTATCAAAGGATTCGTTTACAAAAGCTTTATTACCTGAGGATCTGTATTCCGGACTCGTTAAACACTCAGCCGGATAATCCATTTAATTGATCCCTCTCGACCTTCCCGATCTCGTTTCGCGGTATCTTATCTAAAAAATAGATTCGTTTGGGTACTTTGAACGATGCCATCATATTTTTTAATTGACCGCGAATCTCTTCACTTGTTGTTTCTGTTTTTGTTACTACTGCCGCACAAATTATATCGCCCCAGGCAGGATCCTTTTCGGAATAAACGAACGCGTCCATAACATTTGGTAACTGGATTATAAACTGTTCTACCTCTTTTGTATTTACATTCTCGCCGCCGGTTATTACAACATCGTCTTTTCTCGGTCCGACAAATAAAAATCCTTTACTGTCCATAAATCCGTAATCACCAGAATGATAATAACCATCAATTTTTTTTTTACCTGTTTCCTCAGGATTGTTATAGTATTCCTTAAAGATCGAGCCGGATTTAATAACTATTTCTCCCAATTGACCATCCTGACAGTCATAACCGTCGGCATCAATTATCTTTATCTTATTATTTCCGATCGGTCTTCCGGCCGAATCCGGTTTTTCGAAGAATTCCTCTTTTGTAAGAGCACATACCATCGAACATGTTTCGGTTGATCCGTAGACTTTAATTACCGGATAACCACTTATTATAGCCTCACGGCACAAATTTGTATCGAGAGGGCCGCCGCCGAGATAAACGCATTTAAGATTTTTATCCGGACTTACACGGTTGTCTAATAGCTGCTTTAGAGTTGTAGACACAAGCGAGATGTGTGTCGGATTATATAATGACAGGGCTTCGGATAACCCGGAGAAATTTATTGAATCAGGAATAGCTACTGAAGATCCAGACAACAGAGAGCGGATCAGAATCATGAAGCCGCCGATATGATAGAATGGTAAAGAAGCCAGCCAGAGATCATCCCTGCTGAAACCCGAAAATGAATCAGAAGTAAAAACACTTTCGAATAAACTCTTGAAAGTATGAACTACTGCCTTCGGTCTTCCCGTACTGCCGGATGTAAAAAGCAAAAGTGCGTTGTTATTAATATTGAATAAGGATCCGGTTTGTAAATTAGATTCGGTCTGGTCATTAAAATTATTCGCGTTAATATCAATTACATTAATCCCTTTTCCTGCTTTTCCGTCAAATTCTTTTAAATCGGTTATTAAAAATCTGCTTTTAAGGAAATTGAGCTGGTACTGAATCTCATCTGTTGAATTTCGCGAATTCAAGGGAACGGGAAGAGCCCCTATAAACCATAACGCGTTGATAACCCTGACAAATTGCGCGGAGTGACTAAGTAAAATTCCTACCGGTTCGCCCTCTTCAAATTTATATGACTTTAGAAATGCTGCCGTCCGGTAGGATTGCAGCTGAAGGTCGGCATATGAAATCACATTCCCATCATATATTAAAGCCGGCGCTCCGCCGGATAATTCAGCCTGATCCTGCAGCCAGTGAATTTTTCCGGAGATTTTTATCATTACAAAACCTTGAAATGTGGGGGATAGGTATCACAATCAAATTTTATTGAACCATTTTTAACCGGATAGTATTCCGGCAGAATACTCTTCTCCATATTATCTAAAGTAGAAAGTCCGTGCGCGTGGCTGTGATGAACGAGAGATGAAAGTAAAACGAGCATGCTTCTTCCGATGGTTGTTTCGAATGATGAAGAGATGATCATGTTAATCTTCATTTGCTCTGCGAATTTAATCTGATCGATCAATTTGAAAATTGAACCGGTTATCATCGGTTTTACAACTATGAAATTGAATTGTCCAAGCTCTAAAACATTTCTTAATTCATCTAAAGTTTTTATCGGCGAGTCGGGCGCAACAGGTACATTTACTGCTTTTGAGACTTTAAGCATGCATTCTAAATGACCGCACGGGTCTTCTGCGTACTGAATATTATAATCGCTCAGCTTTTTGAGATTTTCGTAGGCGCTGTCGGGGTCCCACGATCCGTTTGCATCAAGCCGGAGAACCGGATTCCCCGGGATTTCTTTACTGATAAATTCAATAATGCGAAGGTCGTCTTCAAAATCAGGACGTCCGACTTTTATCTTAATTGTTTTATAACCCGAGTTTAACAATTCTTCAGATTGCCTGATTACTTTTTCATAATCTCCAAGATCGACAAGAGCGTTAACAGGAATCAAATCATTCGGCCTTCTGTGTAAAACGGTCTGAATTGAATTTCTTTCTACAGAGAAAAAATAATTCAACAGTGCCTGTTCAAATCCGTACCGGACAGAGGGGACGAGGGTCTGATCGTAAATTGAATCAATATCATTATAAAAATCATTATCAATTTTCCGCTCTTGAAAAGAGTTTACCAGGAATTGAATATCCCGTTCGGCTTCTTCAAGTGACTCTCTGCTTAAGCCCGGCAGCGGTGAAACTTCGCCTGTAAACTGATTACCGTCAATATCCTCAACAACCAAATAAAAACCTTTCCGTTCCTTAATTATTATCCCGGCAGAGACGAAAGGTTTTTTTAATCCGGTCTTGAATGGAACATATTTTATTTTTTTAAGGATCATACAAGAATACCGATTGCGAAAAGCAATCCGTAAAGTGCGGATAATTTGGCAGTAAGTTCAAGAGTTTTATTGAGTTCCCTTCCTTTAAGCGAATAGATCATCTTAATCAGTTTTAGTGAAAGGGGTAAACTGATCAAGGGTAGGAAAACAAAAAGACTTTCCTTGTAAGTGAAATAAACTACAAATAGAATTGAGTAGGATATAATCAGAAAAAGCACATATTGAATTCTTGTAAATCGGTCGCCTATTATAACTGCCAGAGTATTTTTACCGTTTGATTGATCTTCAATCATATCACGATAATTATTAACAACCAGAATATTCGTTATCAATGCCCCGACGGGTATTGACGACCAGAAAGCCGTAGATGAAATTTCCTGTGCCTGCACATAATAGGTGCCGACAGTTCCTACAAGTCCGAAAAAAAGAAACGATGCGAGATCGCCAAGACCGTTATAAGCAAGCGGAAATGGACCGGCTGTATATGCTATACCTGCCACAATGGAAACGATACCGATTATTAAAATTTCCCAGCCGTTTATATAGACGAGATATAATCCCAGAACAAAACAAATTCCGAATGTTATGGTGATACCCATTTTCATTTCAGTAACCGAAAGGATTCCAGATGCCGCGGCCCTCTGCGGACCGGTTCTCTCTTTACGGTCAGTCCCCGCAAGAAAATCGTAAAGATCATTTACAAAGTTTGTTCCTACCTGAATGAGGATTGAACAGAGGAGTGCAATGAGAGCAGCAACAGGTCTGAACTTGCCGTCATTTATTGCAAGCGAGGAACCGACAATTATAGGCACAACGGCCGCAAGCAGAGTCTTAGGCCGGGATGCGAGGATCCATGCATCTAATTTTGAAATTGTATTTGTCGTAGGATTCATACTGGAACTGTACTAAGAATTATCAGGGTACCCTTTTAAATTTCGAAAAGTCCGGCTTCCTCTTTTCGTTATATGCATCGCGACCTTCTTTGGCTTCCTCACTCATATAATAAAGAAGTGTTGCGTTTCCGGCTAACTCCTGGATTCCGGCCTGACCATCGAGCTCAGCATTGAATGCCGATTTAAGGAGCCGGATTGCCAGGGGACTTTTTTCAAGAATCTCTTTCGCCCACTTAATTCCTTCCTCTTCAAGCTGATTGACCGGCACTACTTTATTAACAAGTCCCATATCGAATGCCTGCTGTGCGTCATACTGGCGGCACAGATACCAGATTTCCCTGGCTTTTTTCTGACCGACTATTCTCGCAAGATAGCTTGAGCCGAAGCCTCCATCGAAGCTTCCTACCTTAGGACCTGTCTGCCCGAAGACTGCATTTTCGGCCGCGATAGTAAGATCGCAGACTACGTGAAGAACATGACCTCCACCGATTGCATAACCAGCAACAAGAGCGATTACGGGTTTTGGAATGCTTCTAATCTGTTTCTGAACATCGAGAATATTCAGACGTGGTACACCATCCTTGCCCACATATCCTTTATCGCCTCTAATCGATTGATCGCCGCCGGAACAGAATGAATATTTACCGTCTTTTGCAGGGCCGTTTCCTGTAAGAAGTATTACCCCGATCGTTGAATCCTCGCGGGCATCATTAAATGCATCATATAATTCTTGGGTGGTTTCCGGACGGAATGCATTTCTCTTTTCAGGCCGGTTAATAGAAATCTTTGCAATTCCATCCATCTTTTCATATAAAATGTCTTTGTATTCTTTTACTCTAATCCATTTCATTTTTTTACCTGGAAGTTATGTGTGAATTCAGAAACTGGTCGACAAATTTAATAAAAAGCTCCGGGTTTTCTAAATGAACATTATGACCGCAATTCTTAACAATTATATGTTCGGATTTAGGAATTAATTTAGACATATCGGCATTAATCAGAGTATATTTTTCGTCGAGCTCCCCGCTTATAAGTAGAACGGGAAAATTAATATTCCGGAGCCGGTCCCAGTAATCGGGCATTAATCCCGTGCTGAAACCCGCAAGCATATTCGATAACCCAATAACATTATTCTGCTTTCTTTGGTTCTTTACAATTTCCAGGTTATCTATATCCTTAAGCGATTCGAATAACGGAATACTGAACCAGTAATCAAGAAATTTATCCACACCTTCAGTTTTAATTCTTTCGGAAAGCAGGAAATCAAATTCAACTCTTTCTTTTTTCTGGTCGAAATTTCTTATACCTGCCGTAGAACTTTCCAGAATTGCACCTCTAATTTCAGGATGATATTTACAGCAGTAGGAGAGAGCGGCGCGGCCACCCATCGAATAACCGACCAGTACAATCTCTTTCAGTCCCAGCGATGTAATGATTCTGTTTATCTGACGGGTTATTGAATCTGTGGAATAATAATCCGGATTTTCGGGTGAACTGCTTTTCCCATGACCAATAAGATCTATGGCAACGGGAAGGTATTTATTATTAAGCTTTTCGAATATGAAATGCCAGTCGCCTGATTGACCCGTAAAACCGTGCAGGAAAATTATAGGGAGTTTATCTTTTGAAATGTCGGATTCATTAACAAGAATATTGAATTCAATATCGTCAACCTGAATTATCATTTATATATTTTTCAATTTCCCCGGTTGCAGTTTCCCAGAAGTCAGAGCGGAAAATTTTAGATAATCTGGCATCGGTTCTAATCTCTATTACACAAAGGTTTCTGTTTTTCGACGTTTTCCCGAGTGTCTTAATAAAACCTTTACTTTCCCCAACAATATAATAAATACCATTGAATGCTTTGACAATTTTTTCGAATTCAAGTTTCAATGGTGTAGAAAAATTATCCCTGAAAATCTTTCCGAAACGCGAAATCGGAAGAGATTCGAAGATACCGCCCCCGCTATTATTAATCAAAATGATTGTGAGAGGAATCTTAAATTTCAGCGAGTTATGAAGACCGTTCAAATCGTGAAAAAATGCCAGATCGCCGGTAACCAGAAATGTCGGACGGGAGGAGTTTGCAGCAATACCTAGTGCAGTGGAGTTTATACCGTCTATACCGCTTGCACCCCTGTTTATATAAACAAAGATGCGTTTTTTTGAACAGGT
>CAZHHG010000069.1:0-15569 GCA_964532065.1 uncultured Melioribacter sp. | reverse complement strand
TAAGCATTACATAGAACAGGATCGCAATGAAAAGGACGATAATAAGAGCAAGGAGCGCATAGCCGAATACATCGAAAGAAAAAGATTCAACAGGTTTTACCATAACATTAAGGATAATAAGAAGAGGAAGAATGATTGTAGCAACGGCTCCGATCTTAAGTGAATAGTTTCTAACAATATCTAAATAATCTTTTTCTCCTGTAAACTCAGGTTCAGTTTTGAAGTATTTATATAAGACTATTGCCGCAGTAATAGCAAACGAAGCAACAAAAAACTGGATAAAATAGAAGAGAGCTTTTAAAGAAAAAATCAGTCCGATCAGATTATTATTCTCCGACCAGTTAGCTGAATCGGCAGCGAGCTGAACTGAAGCTATGAAGAGGTATATCGAAACCACGAGAAAGAGCCAGCCGTACCATCCTGCTTTTTTATGAAGACTGGAGGTTTTAGAAGTATAGTTGGATAATTCGCCGGGAATTTCAGTTCCGGTTCCCTTCCGGGAGGCAAATTCGAAAATATCTTTCAGATGGAAAGTATATTTAAAAGTGTAGATAAGTACTAAAGAGACCGCAAGAAATACGGTTGAGATTAAAATATATTCAGGTACATTTAGACCTGTGAGGTGAAGAAGCTGAGCATAACAGAATGCGGAGCTTATCAATGGAACAATTCCCAGAGCAAATGAAACACTCTTATTAAATGTAATCTGATCGATCAGTTCCTTTGCAAAGCGGTAATATTTGTTATCCGTTTCTTTTTTTCTCGAGAAGAAAAGAGAGAGTGAGAGTGAACCGAATAAGATGCTCAGATACGGCAGCAGCAGAATATAAGTGAGTACTAAAAGGTATTTGAGCAATACCATATGATGAGCAGATTGAGGTAAAACAAGATTATCTAAAAAGTCCATATTCCCTACCGTTAAAATTCTGTTAGTAACAGTTTATCAATTGATATGATAACTATTATTGCAAGTACATAGAGGTTAACCGAAATAAACGCTTTTCTGAATTTAATTTTTTCCAGATAAAGACTTAAAATTCCCTTTGTATCGATAAGAAGCCACGCACCGAACAGTATCATTGCAATCAATGAATAAATGGTGGATGCGACATTAAAGACCGGGATCAACAAACCGCTGACAGCCAGGGCGGCAATCCAGATAAATGTAATGCGGCTGAGCTGGATATTTGAAAACTTTTCCGTTAAGGTGGGATATCCTGCGGAAGAATAATCCTTTCCGTAAATAAGAAGGAGGAGCCAGAAATGAGGAATCTGCCAGATAAAAAAGAAGAGAGCAACCGTTAAGATCTGAAAATCGAACGGATTACCTCCGGAGGCAGCCCAGCCGATAACAGGCGGAATAGCACCGATAAGAGAACCGGGTACAACAGCCATAACATATTTTCTTTTAAGCGGTGTATAGATAACGTTATACCAGACGAATGCAAGCAATCCAAGCAGCATTGCCGTGAGGTTTGAGAAAAAGTAAAGAATCAATGAACCGGCAATTAAAAGAAAGAGAGCTATCAATAGAGCGGTTTTTTCTGAAATGGCTCCCGAGGGAATCGGTCGGTTTTTAGTGCGTTCCATTAGAGCGTCGTATTCACGCTCCTGGTATTCATTCATAGCCGAAGACCCGCTCGCCAGTATAAACACACCGAATACAGGCAGAAGAATCTGCCATGTAAGATGACCGGAATGGATTATATATCCGACAGATGCCGAGACAGCCACAAAAAAAGTAATTCTTACTTTGCAGAGTTCAACAAAAAGTTTAATATGTTTTTTAAGGAGAGTCAATTTTCCGTTTGAGATTATTTTTCCTTGTCATCCTTTTTATTCAGCCACTCATTAAATTCAGATTCAGGAAGAACATTGACTTTAGTATACATCATAGAGTGGTTTAATCCACAATACTCGGCACAGGCTATATCATAAGATCCAACCTGATCAGCGGTAAATCCGAGATAAGTCACTTTCCCGAACATCACATCCTCCTTAATCCTGAATGCCGGTATATAGAGGGAATGAGTAACGTCGGCTGATTTCATTTCCAGTTTAACCGGAACCGACTGCGGTACATAAAGAGTATCAAGTTTCTTACCGTTAGAGTATTCAAATTCCCATGCCCACATTCTAGCAGTAGCCTGAATGATATAGGCATTTTCCGGGATATCACGGTAATCCCTGAATCCGGTATATCCGAAGTAGAACATCGAAAGTACAAGAAGCGTTGGAACTACAATCCAGATAATTTCGAGCCAGATATTCCCATGAATATCAACCGGTTTATGGCCTTTCTTTCTGTTGTATTTAAATACGAAATAGATCATCACCGCCGTAATTCCCAGAAGAAGAATTACAGAGATGCCAACAATATAGAGCATTACAAAATCTACAGTTTCAACATGTTGTGTTGGTGCTGGCGACATTTATAAACCTCAACGATATAGAAAATCAAAAAATGTTAGAATGAAGATTACCAATAATGTAAAAGCGCTTAACAGGAGAAAGACTTTAAATATTTTTTCATCGAACTTAATGTGCATAAAAATATTAATGACAAGAGCCGACTTAACAGCTGCAATCAAGAGCGCGACAAAAAGAGTATATCTACCCAGACTTACTCCGGCTACAGTAACTGTAATGGAAGTGAATGCAAGTAGAGCAAGCCAGACTAAAACGTATGTTCCGTATCCGATATGATGATTATGTTTTTCTTCGTGCATGCATTCCTCATTGAATTAAATAGAATAAAGGGAAAAGAAAGATCCAGATCAAATCAACAAGGTGCCAGTAGAGTCCGGAGTTTTCAAGTTTTGTATAATTATCGAAAGTAATTTTGTCTTTAATGATCATTACAAGAATTATGGAGAGTATAACTATTCCGATCAGAACGTGAAGACCATGAAGCCCGGTCATTACGTAGTACAATCCGAAGAATAGAATTTGTCCGTTCGGAAGACTCAGAAGTTCATCGGATCCGGGATAAATTCCGTGAGAGAATTTCGCCGACCATTCAAAATATTTATTAATCATAAACATGAAAGCAAATGCGAGCGTAAGCGAAAGCATAATAACGGATAAGAACTTATTCTTCTTCTGTAGTGCTGCGATAGAGAGAGCGACTGTTAGACTGCTCGTAAGCAATATCACCGTATTGAGTGTACCGATCCCGGTATTTAATTCCATAGCAGCGAGATGAAACTGTTCCGGGTTCTGATAACGATAGACGGCATAAACAAGGAACATACCTCCGAAAAGGAGTAATTCGGTAAAGAGGAAGAGCCACATCCCCATTTTTGCGCCGACATCGTCGCGATGGACATGATGAACAGAAGCAGTATCAGCGTGATTACTCATTTTTCATCTCCTGCAACTGACTGAAATCGTACGGTTCATGTACCACTTTCGGAATCTCCTTAAAATTTTCCATAGTAGGCGGTGATTGAATATGCCATTCGAGAGTTACACCTCCCCACGGATTAGATCCGGACTTAGGACCTTTAAATAGTGCGTAAATGAGGTAACCGACTATAAAGAAAATAGTTGCAGCAAGAATCCAGGAACCGATAGTCGAGATAAGCTGAAGCGAGGTGAATTCCGGAAGGTAATCGTAATATCTTCTCGGCATTCCCATGTAACCCATAATAAATTTCGGGAAATAGAGCATCATAAATCCAACAAAGAAACCGAGGACCCCAAGAGCGGCAAGTTTATCGTTATATAATCTTCCGAACATTTTCGGGAACCAGTAATGAATAGCGGCAAAAAAGATGGTTCCGGTTCCACCGAACATAACAAAATGGAAGTGAGCGACAACAAAATATGTATCGTGAACATGAATATCGGTTGCCAGAGAGCCGAGTACCAATCCGGTAAGACCTCCAATTGAAAAGAGGAAAATGAAGGACATAACCCAGAGGAAAGGCGGCTTAGGATCAATCGAACCTTTATACATAGTAGCGACCCAATTAAAAATTTTAACACCGCTAGGGAGCGCAACTATAAAAGTAAGGAGCGAGAAGACCCACCTAGCAGTATCGCTCATACCGCTTGTAAACATATGATGAGCCCAAACGAGATAGCCGACAAACGCTATGGCAAGCGACGACATCGCAATAGCTTTATAACCGAATATAGTCCGGCGTGCAAAAGTCGGGATAATTTCTGAAACAACTCCCATGGCAGGAAGTATCATAATATAAACTGCAGGGTGAGAATAGATCCAGAAGAGATGCTGAAAGAGAATCGGGTCGCCGCCCAATGCCGGATCGAAAATTCCGACGCCGAACAATCTTTCGAGAATAACAAGTACTATTGTTATTCCCACAACCGGAGTTGCAATAATTTGAATCCATGCAGTCGCATAAGTAGCCCAGACAAAAAGAGGCATCTTAAAGAAAGTCATTCCCGGTGCTCTTAAACGATGAACCGTTGTAATAAAATTTAATCCGGTAAGGATTGATGAAAATCCGAGAATAAAGGCGGCCAACAGCGGAAGAGAAACATTTGTATTACTTCTCACGCTATAAGGGATATAAAATGTCCATCCGGTATCAATCGCTCCGCCAGGTAGAATTACAGCCAGGAGGGCAAGGATTGCACCGAATACATAGACATAATACGATAGAAGGTTTAACCGGGGGAATGCAACATCCCTCGCCCCTATTTGTATCGGAAGGAAAAAATTTCCGAATATTGCCGGGAGGCCCGGTATGATAAAGAGGAAAATCATAATTACGCCGTGCAGAGTAAATAGCGAGTTGTATGTCTGCGCTTCGACAATAGTTTTTCCCGGTGCAATTAATTCAAGGCGCATCAGAACGCCAAGGACAACACCAACCAGGAAAAAGAAGATAATAGTAACCCCGTACATAATTCCGATCCTTTTATGATCGGTAGTAAGGAGCCAGGATAAAATCCCCGAATATTTATTCGTACTCTGCTGATAAAAATTTTTTTCATTTACGGTTGGATTACCGCTATTCATTTATTTCAACTCCCTCATTCTTTTTTTTCTTTCTCAATAAAACAACCAGAAATATTCCAACACCAATTAACATGACCGAACCGATAATTCTGGTAACATTTAGAGTATATTGCCGCCCTTCGGGATCATAACTAAAACAGAACTGAAGGACTTTAGCGATAGTCGGATTGGTCTTACCGGCTTTAGCATCGATTAGAGCCATTTTAACATCGAACGGATTAAACGAATTGCCGAATAGATAACGTGAAATTTTACCGTCCGGTGAAATAGTTAAGACGGCACCGGCATGGATATACTGACCGTCATCGCTTTTCTTAAAATAAAACCCTGCAGCATCAGTCAACTTTTTAATATTTACCGAATCCCCGGTAAGGAAAATCCAGTCGGCTGGATTGAAAGGACGTTTAAGAGTCTGAAGATAATTCTTCTTCCACTTGGCAGAGATTTCTGGCGTTTCCCTGTGGTCGAAGCTGACAGCGATAATTCTGAAGTCAGCACCCGGTTCCAGCTGAACCTTATCAATTGTCCAGGACAGTTCATTGAGGAGCGGACTGCAGATACCCGGGCATTCATAATAGACGAGAGCGAGGAGCACGGGCCGGTCGATCAAATTCTTAAGAGTCTTTTGCTCACCTTCACTTGAAATAAAGCTCAAATCCAGGGGGAGATAATTGCCGAGTTTTTCATCAATCCCAACATCAATCGGATCCTGGCCATAAATATTGGTTAGGTAAAAAACAGAACTTATTACAATTAAAGAGGTTAAGCTAATTTTTCTAATTTGTTTCATTTCTATTCACTAACTCATGATTGAATTCAGATATTCGTAAATCAAACGCATTTCCGAACCAGTTACTCTAACAATTGAAGGATGAAAACCGAAGTTCAAAGGAGCATTTTTTACAAACTGATGATATTTTTCGAATGAACCGAAACTGCTTCCCGCAAAAGAATAGAGAATCCGATCCAGACTATTCGAGTAGGCTAGGAGCAGGATTGCTCCCTGATCCGATTTTGATTCCTCAATTCTGGTTTTAGCAACAGCGATTCTGGTTTGAATATCCAGATTTTCATCAAGTATTTTGCTGATAGCTTTTTCAACTGGAATCTGGTTAGGCTGAACCGTACCGGCTGAGAGATTATACTGAGCATTAAGCTGTTCAATCTGTTCGTCTGTAATCTCCGGATAATCTGCGAAGGTTCTAATATAATTGATTATGTTGAACCGGTCCGAAGGCGGAAGATATTCATAAGCCGCCATACCGCGTGTAAGGATTCCCTCCTGAAGAGTTTTATATAAACCATCGATGGCTCTTCCATTAGTCCATCCTTCGGAATCATGAAAATTCCTGGGCTTAGGATTCAATAAAAGTCCGGCCGGGCCATCACCGAGTCCGTTATCACCATGACAGGATTTGCAGTTGGCATCGTAAAGTTCTTTCCCTTTAGCGATCATTTCATTCGACGGATTTTTAACCGAGTTAAGATCCACAGCGGGAGTAATTCCGCCTTTCTTTTCATCGAGATCTAGTTTTATATTCGAGATATCGGGGGCGCTTACGTTCTGTTCGTTAAAGGAGATTTGAATAAGTTTATGCCCGAAAAAGATTCCGAATGCAAGGAGGATGATAAAGAAATAGACAAAGAACCAGCCGTATAATCTTAACGGTGATTTAAGTAATTCTTTAAAGTCTAATTCGTCGCGGATTTTCTGTTTTTCCATAATTCAAAAAATTTTATAATCTGAAATCAATTCCCCTTTTAAGTTTGGGGTCGCCGACCGGCACTAAATTATTTTTCTTAGAGAGATTTACAAAAAGCAGAATTACAACGCCAATCGAAAGGATCGGGAAAGCCAGTTCGATCCAACCGAACAAGGCCCCTTCCTTACTATAATTAGGCATTGCCAGCCAATAGAGATCATAGAGATGAGCAAACAGGAGCCAGACCGACATAATCATAAGTCTTTTAGGATCCATTTTTGACGGCTGAGTAAGTAATCCGAAATACGGAATAGCAAAGCGGATAAATATTAATCCGATAGAGACATACATCCAGTTACCCTCCCATCTCTGGAGAAACCAGAAAGTCTCTTCCGGAAGATTAGCATACCAGATAAGCAGGAACTGACTGAATGCGATATAAGCCCAGAAATTTGTGAAAGCAAACATGAAGGCACCGAGCGAGTAATAATGATCATTGGTTAATCCTTTAACAAGGTAACCGTTTTCATTCAACCATACTACTATCAGTGTTACGGCGGCAAATGCAGCCAGAATTGATCCGGAAAAATAATAAACGCCGAAAATTGTTGAGAACCAATGCGGTTCGAGGCTCATTAACCAATCAAATGCAGAGAACGAAATGGTAATCCCGAAAACAGGAATAAAAGCTGCTGAAAGTTTTATGTTTGTCTTTGTAAGAATCTGATCGAAAGAGGAATCCTGCTTCCTGGAATTTTTAGTGATGAAAAAATAGAAGACGATCCATAATATCATGAATAATGCAACCCTAACCATAAAAAACTCAGTATTAAGGTAGGGAGCTTTTCCCTTTAAAATTTTATCTGCTTCAACAACCTCGGGATGCATCCAGTGAAAAATATCACCTAATTTAAAGAGCAGGGGGATTACAACAACAGGAAGAACCAGCAAAACTGAAGAAAGAATTTCAGGAATTCTTCTAAACGGAGTACTCCAGACTGCGCCCGCAACATATTCTACAGCAACAAGAAATAAGGATCCGAGACCGATACTTGTAAGGAACATCAGCATAATAATGTTATTAAAAGCCGCACGAGATCCATCAACCAGATATGCTGCTGCAACACCTAACAGACCAACTACAAATAAAACCTGTCCGGCAATTCGAAATTTTGCAGGTAATTCTTTTTTCTGATAATCTACATTTTGAGTTGAACTCATTGTAAGTCAGACTCCTTAGCATTTAACGCTCTTTGTAAAACTCTTGTGTAGTGAACGACAGCCCACCTTTCTTCAACAGTAAGTTGACCGGCATAAGAGGGCATAATATTCTGTCCATCCGTTATTACATGAAAAATCCGACCGTCTTTCCAGGATCTCAACTTTTCTGAATGAAAAGAAGGAGGATTAGGGAACTGACCTCTCAATCGGCTATCCCCTTCCCCGTAATAACCGTGACAAGGACTGCAGAATGTATCATACTTCTGCTGACCTAATTCAAGCACCTGTTTCGAAACAGGGAGAGGATTGACAAGATTAATTTCCGCAGCTTCCGGCTGGCCGGCAAACTGATACGGAGAAAATCCTCTGGCGATAGTTCCTTCAACAGGTTTTCTCATTCCGAAACCGTCAGAAAATACCTCAGAAGCTGCCTGAGGATTTAGTTTTTCCTGTTCCATCATCCAATCGAACGGAGGCATAAAAAGTAATTTATTAAGAGTGAAATAGGTAACCCCTGAAGTTAGAAAAGCGGTAAAGAGTAGAAAACCAATAAACTTCGGTTCGAATATTCTATGTTTATGATTAATCTCTTCTTTATCATAAAAGACAGCTGTAATTTCTTTAGCTCCGCACTCTTTAAGAAATTTCTGAACGGAGGATTCGGAGAATAGTTTATCTTCAGCCTGGATACTAATACCGTACTTATCAGACGCTACTTTTTTCATATAATCGGTATCGTGAAGCGGATGAGCATTATTCGGTAATTTGAAGAAAATAAAAAGCATTGTAAGTACCGTGGCAATAGAAGCCGATAAAACGGTCACTTCGAACATTACCGGTACATAAGCCGGGAATGAGAAGAAAGGTTTACCTCCAATAATTATAGGGTAATCAACTGCAGACATCCAGAACATTAAGAGCAGAGCGGCCAGAGCTCCGGAGAGACCTACTACGAGAGCAACATAGCCGAGTTTGGAAGGCGGAAGTTTCATAGCCTTATTCATTCCGTGCAAGGGGTACGGTGTATGAACATCGTACTTTTCGAATCCATGTTCCGAAGCTTTTCCGGCAGCATGGATTATTTCATCAGGTGTATCGAAGATACCGGTATAGCTATATAATATCTTATCACTCATTATCAATGATCCTTATGAGTAGGTTGAGCATCATCTACGACTGCTTTAACTTCTGCAATTGACACAACTGGTAATGCTTTAGTAAATAATAAGATCCAGGTGAAGAAAAATCCGAAGCTCCCGATTAATATCATCGCATCTACTAACGTAGGTGTATAGTAAGCCCAGCTGGAAGGGAGATAATCTCTGGATAAGGAAGTAACAACTATTACAAATCTTTCGAACCACATACCAACATTTACGAACACAGCAACAATAAACATTACAGGTATAGATCTTCTAATCTTTTTAAACCAGAAGAGCTGCGGAGTAATAACATTACAAGAGACCATAATCCAGTAAGCCCAGGCATAGGGACCGAAAGCACGGTTAAGAAAAGTAAACTGTTCGGGTTGAACGCCGCTGTACCATGCTATAAAGAATTCCATCGCATAAGCATAACCGACCATTGAACCGGTTACGAGCATTATTTTGTTCATTTTCTCGAGTGTATCGAGGGTAATAATATGCTCATAGTTAAAAATCTTCCGGACAAAGATGAGGACATTTTGAACCATCGCGAATCCGGAGAAGACCGCGCCGGCGACAAAGTACGGAGGGAAAATTGTTGTATGCCAGCCGGGAAGGATTGAAACAGCAAAGTCGAAACTGACTATTGTATGAACAGAAAGTACAAGCGGCGTGGCAAATCCGGCAAGTATTAAGTAGACCATTTCATAGTGCTGCCAGTGCCGGTTGGAAAACCTCCATCCTAGACTGAACGTAGAATAGATAACTTTTTTTATTTTTCCGGAAGTTCTTTCCCTTAACGTTGCAAAGTCCGGTATCAATCCAACATACCAGAAGATAAGGGAAACTAGGAAATATGTTGAAACAGCAAACACATCCCAGAGCAGAGGCGAAGTAAAATTAACCCATAAACCGTGCTGATTCGGATAAGGCATCAGCCATCCGTCCAGCCAGGGACGGCCGACGTGAATTAAAGGAAAGAGTAAGGCGGTCATAACAGCAAATATCGTCATACCTTCAGCAAACCTTGCTATACCGGTTCTCCACTTCTGACGGAAGAGAAAAAGAATAGCCGAGATCAAGGTTCCAGCGTGACCGATACCGACCCAGAAGACGAAGTTAACAATATCGAATGCCCATCCGACCGGATTGTTATTACCCCACATTCCAATGCCGTACCAGAATGTTAGTCCGAGGCCAATTACAAAAAGTCCCAGCATCGAAAGTGTAATAGAAAGCGCGATGTAAAATTTTTTATCCGGTCTGGTCTCTAACGGTTTTGAAATCAAATCATCAAGGGAACGTAACGGCGGTTTCCCTTCAACAACAGATAATTCCTGACTATAGTCGATGAAACTCACTAATTTTCCTCCGGATGAGTATTTCTAAGTTTTGCTATATATGTAACATTAGGTTTAATATTCAATTCCTCAAGAACGTGATAAGCCAGATTGTGTTCCCTTAATTTGGAAATTTTTGATTCAGGATCATTCGAGTCGCCGAATACGATTGCATTTGTGGGGCAAGCCTGCTGGCAAGCAGTAACAACATCAGTACCTTTCAGTTCCCTGCCTTCAGCAATGGCATCGGAACGGGCTTCCATAATTCTTTGAACACAGAATGTACATTTCTCCATAACACCGCGTGACCTTACAGTTACTTCGGGATTATTAATCAATGCAGTAAGATTGTTCTGGTAGTATTCATCTGCAAAATGATCCCTGAAATCGAAGAAATTATATCTTCTTACTTTATACGGACAGTTATTAGAGCAATAACGTGTTCCCACGCAACGGTTGTAAGCCATCTGGTTCAATCCATCCGGGCTGTGGTTAGTTGCATTAACCGGGCAGACATTTTCGCAAGGCGCATTATCGCAATGCTGGCACAACATCGGCTGATTACTTACGACTGGATCATCAGGTGTTCCGGAGTAGTAACGATCGAGGCGCATCCAGTGCATTTCACGTCCCCTCTCTACCTGATCTTTACCAACTACAGGAATATTATTTTCAACATTACATGATGTAACACACGCAGTACAACTTGTACATTTATTTAGGTCGATGGACATAGCCCATTTAACGCCGGTGTATTTATGTTCTCTTGTGATTCCGAAGATTTCATGTTTATTGGCATGAAGGAAGTGAGGATCTTTCTGATAGTTTTCTACCGTTCCTTCCTGGATTATTTTTCTGATCCGGTGAAAATCTTTTACAAAAGTATCGTCGAGCGAATGATGTTCCTGTGTGGAGATTAATTTATGTTTTCCTTCAACCTTTCTTACCGCAGCATTGGTATAAACAAAAGGAGAAACGATATTATTCTTCGACATAAACTGAACAGGATTAACGCCAACATTTTTGCCGACATCGCCAATTACGGTTCTTCCGTATCCGAGTTCGATGTTTATTGTAGAATCCGCCATACCCGGTTGGACCATTACAGGTAATTTTAAAACTTTCCTATTCACAGATATTTCGATGAGATCATTCATTTCTACGCCGAGACTTACGGCTGTTGAAGGAGACAATGCCGCGTAATTATCCCATGTGATTTTACTAACCGGATGAGGTACTTCCTGAAGCCATCCGTTATTTGCAAAGCGGCCGTCACCCAGGAAATAACTTTCCGTGAGATGAACAGTAAATCCTTTTTCGCGTCCTGATTCTTTCCGGATTTTAAACGCTCCTGGATTGAATGGAGTCCTACTGCTGTTCTCAGAGAACAGAACAACTCCGTCGTGCAGTGCGGAATACCAGAAAGATTTTGGATCTGCCAAGCTGTTCGCTTTGGAATAAATATTCTGATTGAAATGATTTATGATATATTTATGATAAAGATCATCTTTGTACGAAGAGGCATCGCCGGCAATCCAGGTTAACAGAACAGATTCTTTTTGTCTAGTATTGAATAGTGGAGAAATAACAGGCTGCTGCAGACTATAAACTCCGTATCTGTTATTCGAGTCGCCCCAGCTTTCGAGTTGATTATTAACCGGTAAAGAATATTTGCAAACTGCAGAGGTTTCATTTTCAGATTCGGTGAGGGCAACTGTAGTCTCAACTTTTTTCAAAGCGGCTTCATAACCGTAATCAGGCGGTAATGTGAAGACAGGATTGGAATCGAAATGAATGACAGTACCAACTTTTCCGTTGTTCATAGAATCTATCAACCGGGAGATCTGCTCAGAAGCAGCAAGAGGTAAAACCGATCTGAATGATTTCGAATAATCATAGAGTGATGTGTTACCCAGAATTTCATTTAACAGGTTAACAGCTATATGAACCTCTTTAGGTAATGTATCTCCAGCGATTATTATTGATTTTCCCCTATTAGAATTAAGGTCTTCAATGAGGTGAGCGACTTTCTTCTTATCAGAATTTAACTGTAAGGAAGTATTATTAATTATTGATAAGACATCATTCCCAAGATTAACTGATGAACCTGACTTCACCAATTCTTTAATCAACATCAGAACAAATTGATACTGCTTATCAGGAGAAACAGGAATTCTGTAATCGGCCATCATTCCTGTTGCGCTCATTCTGCCCTCGGCAACATAGAGCCGGTTAAAATTAACTTTATCAACAGATTCGCGCCTGGATGTATACTTCTGCATATTCTCAATATAATTCCCCTCTACACCAAGGAAATCTGAATCGAGGGAGAGAATAATCTCTGCTTCATCGAGCTTAAGAACCGGGTAATCATATGTTCCGTAGGAATCGAACCAGGCTTCCCTTCTAATACGGTCACCGGTTAGTTCTATAGGATAAATTTTTGTACTCGGATAAATTTTGGAAAAATCATCAAAAAGGTTTTTAACCGTTGGTGAGACAACAGTCCCGCAAATAAGCGCAATTTCTTTATTCGAAATTTTAGAATCATTCAGATAACGGATAATCTCCGAATCAACACTTTTCCAATCGGATTTTCTGCCGCCCGACATTGGTTCTTTTAACCGTTCTGGATCGTAAAGGTTAAGAATTCCGGCCTGTCCTTTTGAACATAATTTCCCTTTATTAACCGGGTGATCTGGGTTACCATCAATTTTAATTGGCCTCCCCTCTCTTGTCTTAACAAGAATACCGCAGGAATTAGAGCAGCCGTTACAAGTTGAAGCATAGTAGCTCGCTTTACCGGGCTGGATTTCTTCAGGTCTTTTATTGTATGGAATGATTTCGCCTTTATCCCGGTAATCGGTACAGGCAGTTGCGGCGAATGCAGTTGACGCGGATAGAAGTGCAATAAACTTTCTTCTGGAAATACCTGAAAGTCCGGATTCGTCGAATTCGTTTGTAACACCTTCGAGAAATTCGTTCTCTTTAATTCTGATCATTTCCGGATCATCATTATAGTCTTTAAGGCTTTTCCAAAAATCTTTTTTTACTTCTTTAGAATTCCGATTATCGTTCATTTCCTAAACCTTGTTATTTCTTTTAACTGCCAAAGGATGAATTTTTATATCAATTTTCTTTTCAGGTTTGTACGAAGCAAATATTTTAAATGGTAATATGGATGCAATAAATGTATAGAAAGCACCTTTACTCACTCTGCCAACAAAAACTTTTCTGTTAAATTTTTTGATATCCATAATTAAATCCTTATAGAATTACCGATGACAAGCAGCACAGTTATCGGGACCAATTTTAACATTTTCCAGGTAAGGAAGATTCTTATGCGGTTCTCTATGGCAGTCGAGGCAAGCGTTCATTGTAAACTGCCTAACCTGGCTAACAACTTCCATTTCCTTCAGATCGCCGTGACAACTTTCGCAATCTATTCCTTTATTAACATGTACGCTATGGTTGAAATAAGCATAATCGGGAATCTTATGAATTCTCTTCCATGGAACGGGTTTACCTTCCTCGTAGTATTGAGTTAATTTGACAATTTCCGGTTTATCTTTACGTGCAACCGAATGACAATTCATGCAGATATTGACCGCAGGAATAGTAGCATGTCTTCCTTTAGCAACTTCAGTATGGCAGTACTGACAATCGATAGCCATGGTACCGGCATGAAGTTTATGTGAGAATTTGATCGGCTGTTCGGGTGCATAACCGATTCCGTCCCTTTCCGGTCTGGATATATAATAGGTCAGCACAAACGTTGCAGCAATTACAAATAAAGTTAATGGAAGGCGGATTTTAAGTGCATAATCAAGAACAGTCTTTTTCATTTAATCCCTATAGTAAAGTCCCTTCTATAAAATAAACCCGGTTTTCCCGAAAGAGCAGATATTTTTGCCAGGTTAGTTAGATTATTTAATTAAGACATGCCGTAGAATTTCTTAAAAATTCCACGAACTAAGATAAGAAATGGGGAATAAAAACAAAAAAGTTTTCTCATATAAAATTTGAAGAGAGGCCTTCCTGGGAAAACCTTTTAATATTAATTATTGCGGTCGACAACAAAATTTACTAAAGACTCGAGAGCGATACGGAGTTCATTTTCGTTAAAAATTTTGAGAGCATCTATTGCTTTTGCAGCATATTCCTTTGATACCTTCTCGGCATAATCGATGCCTCCATATTTTTTAACAAAATCGATCACTTCTTTAATACTTAGATTTTTGCCGCCGTTTTTAATAAGCTTAATTATTTTTTTTGAATCATCGGGCGGGGCTTGTTTAAGAGCATAAATCAGCGGAAGTGTAAGTTTTTTTTCTTTGATATCGCCGCCGAGGGGTTTCCCGAACAGTTTGGCAGTACCGATATAATCCAGAATATCATCCCTTATCTGAAACGCAATGCCGAGGTACTCACCATAAGTTTTTAACGCAGTGATTTTGTTCTCATCATTAGTCGAAGCTCTTGCGCCAATTTCGCAACACGTAGTTAACAAAGAAGCAGTCTTATCGGAGATTATTTTGAAGTAAGTGTCCTCGTCGTTATCAAGTTTCCTTGTCTTGCTTATCTGGAGCAATTCGCCTTCAGACATTCTTTTTACGGTATTAGTAATTACTCCAAGGAAATCGAAGTCACTTCCTTCAACGGCGAGCATAAGACCCCGAGCGAGGAGGTAATCGCCCATCAGAACGGCAACCTTATTTTTCCAGACGGAATTGATCGAAGGGAAACCCCTTCTGGTTTCAGCATTATCAACAACGTCATCATGAACAAGCGTTGCAGTATGAAGTAATTCGACAAGAATGGCTCCTCTATAGCTTCTTTCGCTTATACCGCCGGCCAGCTTACTTGAAAGGAGAACGAGGACCGGCCTGACTTTCTTTCCCTTCTGTTTAAGGATATAACGGGTAACAAGGTCGACCAGACCGACTTTAGATTTCATGGATTGTTTAAACAATCCGTTAAACCGTTCAAGATCAGATTCAATAAGATGAGTAATTTCGGAAAGAGAGTCTATTTTCAAGTTTTCTTTTGAAATATTTTTGAAACTAAAATACTTATTTCATATAAGAAAACCAATGGAATGGCTAATAGTATTTGGGAAACCGGATCTGTACCCGGGGTTAATAGTGCAGCGAGAATTAATATTACA
>CAZHHG010000068.1:0-15779 GCA_964532065.1 uncultured Melioribacter sp. | reverse complement strand
AACAAAACAGATTAGTTAATTCGAAAATAGCCCTGTTTCTGCGGTAATTTTTAGGTTTTTCTCCTCAATTTTTTTTTCGATAATGCCCTAAACTTTCATTTGATCTATCCGATAATAAATCAGAGAATATTGTGTTGATGTTTTACCCAAAGATTTACCCTAAAGCCCACATAAGCCCTTCACAAAAGACCATGTCGAAAGCATGGTCTTCCTTTTTTTAAATAATAGTTGTGTTGATTACTTCAGTTTGAGAGCTTTTTTGAGAGTATTAATCAGATCTTCCCGATCGAACGGTTTGTGGAGATAATAATTAAATCCTTCCTGAAGGAGATATTTTTCATCTTTCAATAATGCGTATCCGGTTAGCGCAACTAAAGGAGTGACTTCGTAACCGGGCATATTTCTTATTGTCTTTGCAACATCAATTCCGCTTGGTCCGTTACCAAGATTTATGTCGATTAAAAGAGCATCATATTTATTCAATCTCAGTTTTTCCAGAGCCTGGTCGTAACTATTCGCACTATCTACTATAAACAAATTTTTCAGGAAAAGATTGACCAATTCCGAGTTCAATAGATTATCTTCTATGCTTAATATATATGGTAACCGGGTGCGGGAAGAAGAATCTTTGGGACCGACAGGCATACGCCGGACTTCAATATTTTTTGGAGGTTTAACTGCAATTGTAAGATCCGATTCGAACTGACTCTTTTTTGTACCCGGCAGAACAATGCTGAAAGTTGATCCTTTGTTAACAACACTCTCAACAAATATATTTCCCTTCATCAGTTTAATCATCTTTTTTGCTACTGATAATCCGAGACCGCTTCCTTCAAAATTTCTTCTGATGCCTTCGCTAAGCTGCCGGAATTCCCTGAATATCTTTGATTGATCCTCAATGTTGATACCAATACCTGTATCTATTACTTTCACAATTGCTGAAGTACTTCCCTGATCGTCCTCACCGGAAGTAATTTCAATTCTTATTCCACCTGTATTTGTAAATTTGATGGCATTATCTACAATGTGCATCAGTATCTGTTTAAATAGATTCTCGTCTCCAACCGCATTAATCTCTTCGTCTTCTATGGTTATTTCAAATGAAAGATTCTTTTCGGATGCCGTCTTATCGTAATTTGTAAGAAAATATCTGGTATATGTTCCGAGATTAAATTCCGTTAAACTGATCGGGTAATTTCCGGATTCAATTTCGGCCAGATTTAGAACAGAATTAAGTGTTACGAGGAGCCTCTTGCTCGATTTCAGAATTTTATCGGTTATTTCTACGTGATCGGTTTCGCTCAATTCATCCCGCAACAGGCTTGAAAAACCGATGATTCCTGTTAATGGTGTTCTTAATTCATGACTCATGTTAGAGAGGAGGTTGAACTTGAGCTTATTGGCTTCCTCTGCGCAGTCGAGTGCTCTTTTTAATTCAAGCTCCATTTCCTTCTTAAACGAAAGATCGTCCTTCATAAAAAGAATGTGGCTCAGGTCACCGCTTTCATTCATAATCGGTGATATAAACACCGATTCCCAATAGTATTCCCCGTTCTTTCTTCTGTTTCTAACTTCGCCTCTCCAAGAATTACCATTGCGGATATTGAACCAGATTTCGTTCGTCTGAACTTCAGATACATCCTCATCCCCGAAAATATTAATCTGTTTCCCGAATACCTCTTCGAAGAAAAACCCTGTTACATCTGTAAATTTCGGATTAGTATATTCAACAATTCCGGAAGGATTTGTTATAATTATAACGGATGAGGATTTATCGAGGACGTACGATAATTTATTTATCTGTTCCTGGAGGGATTTTTTCTCTGTTATATCGTGAAAAGTGGCAAAGATTATCGGTATGCCCGAAATAAATTCCAGTTTTAAAATAACTTCCGCATCAAATTCAATCGAGTTGCATCTCAGACACTTTATATCAAAATGACTTGTCGAGTTTTTATCCTGGATTAAATCCTTCAACTTTGTATTGAAATCATTAATGTATTCAGATGAAAATATTTCGAATATTGTTCTGCTGACTGGTTCTTCTGATAATTTTAATCCGAATAATGCTTTGAATGCATTATTGCAAAGAAGAATCTGTTCCCCTTCAATTATCGCAGTCGCTTCAGATATATTATTAAAAGCCGAATGAAATAATTTGCTGAGATTTTCAGGATTCTTAAAAACCTCGCTTTTCATGAGAACTATTTCTTCTGGATTTCTCATAGTTTCATCTGCGATAACAATGGGAAATTCAATCTGAATGTTGTTCCTTTACCGGCCTGGCTTTCAAAGCTGATCGAACCGTTGTGCCATTCCATCATTTCCTTGCATAAGAGAAGACCGAATCCGGATCCCTCTTCATCTTCAGTCCCTTTTGTAGTCGTATGACCCGAAGGTTTGAAAAGATCGTGTTTTATCTCTTCGCTTATTCCTGTTCCCTGATCGGCTATTAAAATAGAAGCAAATCCGTTATTGACTTCACTCGATAGAGTAATTATCCCTCTTCGGTTTGAGTATTTAATACTGTTCGATATAAGATTTCTGAAGATTGCATTGATCATATTATCATCGCCGAGGATCTCCAGGTTATCGGCAATTGAATTCTTTATATGAATCTCTTTAGTCTCATATTGTGTCTTGAAGTAATTGAGGGCATTCATCATTATGTAATTCAGGTTGCATCGTGTCTGGTTGAACTTTACCTGTCCAAGCAGAAGCCGTGTCCATTCAAGCAGGCCATCAACAAGGGAGTATAATCTTTTTACAGAGGCATGTGCATATGTTGTATAAGTTTTTATCTCGTCTACAGGCAGTTCATCAAAACAGGAGGTTAATGCGGAAAAAGTTCCGAGGATTCCCTGGAACGGACTCTTAAGATCATGAGCAATAATCGAAAGCAGAATCTCCCTCTCATTCTTCTCTTTTATAAGCTTTTCAATTTTATTTTCAAGTGAAGTATTGATATTACTTAGCATCATCGATTTTTGCTTATAGAGCTGAATCTCATCCTCAACTGTTAATAATTCCGGTATTCCGCCCGAGCCCGATTTTTCTGTTAAATCCCAGAGGATCCACTGACGGTAGATATTCTTTGAAGAAGAAAGCGGGTGAGATCTTAAGGCCATCTCTTTTTTCTTTTTAAATCTGATTATAGTATTCAGAATCTTATCTTCCGAATAGGCCAGGGACGTTAAAGAAATCTTCAGGTTATTATCGAATATGCTGTTGTTCTGGATATGATTTATCAAATCGAGGACATTTTGTTTCGTAAAATCAGGAAGGTTCAGATCTAAAAGCTCCAGGGCGGTATTATTCCAGTAAACAAAATCACCGTTTGAATCGGAAATTATCAATCCCAGTTCAATTGAGTTAAGAACTTTTTGTAAGAATCTCACATTGTGCTGAGGCAGGATCAGGTTACCGGCAGATTGGGAATCGCCCTGTATTTCTTCAGTGTTCAGCATGTTCTCAGCAGAAAAAATGGTTGAATAAACTGTCCTTAAACAGTTCTTATTTAAGTCCTTTTTCAGGTTTTTACTAAAGGTATTATCGAAAGGAAAAGAGTTTTTTTTAGAGTTATTTTCCAGCGGCAACAACAAAACCCCCCTTGAACAGAAAAATAGCTGGTCTAAAATACAACTTTTTGTTAAATCTTTTCATTATTCATACGATAATAATCTGTAGGAAAATTCGCAGGTGGCTAATATTAAACAAACACGGTTACATCAACTATTTATTTTATTCAATATTGGTCAGCTTTTTTTAGGCATACTAATTGAACAAACAACCGAGCACAAATAGAAACTGTTATTATGGAAGAAAAAAAATTGAGTAAATCGGAAATACTTAATCTCCTTTCTAGTCGGTCATCCGAAGCATTGCTGGATGCACTCGATTATCTCCTGGTTCAGGATGAAATTGATGATTTTGTTGAATCAGTCTGTAATGCCGTAAGTAACCCTGACAAAGGGGTTAGAAATGCAGCTTCGCAAATAATTCTTACCCATAAACCCGATTCAGCTCCGGCTCATCTGGTCGGCTGCATTTCCTCTAAAGATATTACTCTCAGAAACCTTGCCGGGGAATTACTTATTGCTCTGGGTCATAAAGCCGTTCCGACATTGATCGAATACAATTGCGACAAGAACAGCGACGACCAGAAGTTTATTATCGATATTCTTGGACTTATTGGAAGCAATAAAGCAGCAGATCATATTCTAGAAATTCTCGGATTAACCGAAGACGATAACGTTATTCTTGCCTGTATCGAAGCACTTGGCAATATCAGGAACCAGGAAGCTATCGATATCCTGCAGCTTTTATACGACAGGAGCGAGTTGTATAAACCGTTTATAGTAGAAGCGCTTGGTAAAATCGGCTCTCAAAAAGCATGCAGCTTCCTTCTCGAAAAATTCCTAAAAGAAGATGATTTAACAAAATATTCTATTCTTGAAAGCCTCGGTTTCGTAGGCGATGTGGATACTTATTTCTTCCTGCTGGAACAGGTCCCTAATATTCATGGGCCTCTTGTATGGCCTCTTATTACTTCTCTATTTATTCTTAAAGAAAAATACAGCCTGGATATTCCTTTCGATGATAAGATGAAGAATCTCTTAATGTATACGCTGCAGGAAGGTGCGCCGGAACATAAGAAAACTGCCCTCTCCCTTATAAATGTTTTTAATGATAAAGACATCCTGGTAGAAAGTCTTAAGTTTCTAGGGGATGATGATGAACTGGACGAAATTATTCGTACCAAGATTTATAAGAATCCGGAATACTTTTTCGAGGAGTATCAAAGAATTCTGAGTAATTGTACAGATAAACTTAGGCAGGTTCTCAATCTATTCTATTCTTTGCTCTCTTACCTTAATTCCGAAACCGAAATGACCGATCTTTCTTTAATTCAAAAGAGAAATATTATTCATACGACAAGTGAATTTCTAAATCACCATGACGAAGAAGTCAGAAGATCCAGTATGGAGATCCTGTTCCTTCTCGATAGCGAATCGGCTCTTTTGTTTATTGAATCGATGATAAGTGATGAGAATATGTGGAACCGGTTACGTCTTGTTGAACTGCTGGAATTCATATACAACAGTACCGCGAAAGAAGCCCTGGTGAAACTATCCGAAGATAGCGAGGATATGATAAAAGAAAGAGTACAGGAATTACTTAATAATCAAAATATTAATGAAATCTATCCTATTTCAAAATAACGAGCTATGAATCAAATTACAGAATTGAAATTGCCGGATTTAAGCAGGAGCATGAATCCTTCTCTCCCCAAGCAGATGTTTATGTCTATTTCGTTATTTCAGGAGATCAGGAAATATATTTACGATAGTACGGGAATTTATTTCCAGGATAATAAAAAATATCTGCTGGAGAGCCGCCTTCAGAGAAGGATTACATTCCTTGGGCTTAAAAGTTTTGAAGAATATTTCGCAGTTTTAAAATCGTGCGGTTCGGGCTTCTCTGAAGAGAAAAAATACTTCTACGAAGCGATTACTATCAACGAAACATTCTTTTTCCGCAATCAGCCTCAATTGGATGCTCTGGTTACTCAGATATTCCCTGCATTAATTGCCAGCAGAACTGTTCTTAACAGAAATAAGATACGGATCTGGAGCGCAGCAAGCTCTTCCGGAGAAGAAGCTTATTCTATTGCAATGGTCTTTCAGGATCTGATCAAACCGAAGTATCCTAATATGGAAATCGAAATTATCGGTACCGATATCAGTTCTGCAATTATCGAAACTGCTAACCAGGGAGTCTACAAGGATTACTCAATTAGGAATACACCCCCGTATTATTTGAAAAAATATTTCAAAAATAACGGAGGCTTGTTTGAAGTTGCACCGGAAATTAAAAAAATGGCGACGTTTAAAATTCTGAATCTGTACGATGATTTTATGATGAAAACGATGATCAATTTCGATCTTATCTTCTGTGCTAATGTTCTTATCTATTTCGATACAGCATCAAAAATAAAAGTAGTTAATCACCTTTATAATTCACTTAACAGGGGTGGTTATTTATTCATAGGATATTCGGAGACTTTGCAGGGAATTTCAAAAGCGTTCAGCCTTGTAAGTTTTCCTAAAACTGTAGGATATAAAAAGGAGTAGTAAAATCAATGAAAAGGGTAATTCTTGTTGCAGATGATTCCCCCACAATTCGCAAATTTGTATCAGTGGCATTGACTGTTAAAGGATATGAAATTATTTCATGTTCGGACGGGATGGAAGCTTTAGAGAAAATTCCTAATAATAAAGTTGATCTCGTAATTACCGATCTGAACATGCCCAATGTTGACGGATTTCAATTGATCAGTTCAATAAGGGAGAATGTTGAATTTAAAGACCTTCCCATAATTGTTCTGTCGTCTCTCGGCAGCACCGATGACATTCAGAGGGGGCTTGAATGCGGTGCAAATTCTTATTTAATAAAACCGTTTGATCCTAAACGAGTTATTTACGAAGTAGCTAAATATTTGAACTAGAGGTAAAAATGACACTTAAATTCCTGGTTGTAGACGATTCCGTAACAATGAGAAGAATTGTTGCAAACTCATTAAAAGCCATCGGGTACGAAGCATTTGTTGAAGCGGGGGATGGAAGAGAAGCTCTTTCAAAACTCTCCTCCGATGAATCGATTAACTTCATCATAACCGATTGGAATATGCCTGAAGTATCGGGACTCGAGCTGGTTAAGAGCATTCGCTCAAGCGATAAATTCGCAAAACTCCCGATTTTAATGGTTACTACCAGAGGACTGAAAGAGGATATTGTAGAAGCTCTGCAGGCCAAGGTAAATAATTATGTTGTAAAACCTTTCACTCCCCAAATCTTGAGGGAGAAAATCGATCAAATTTTAGCAAGTGCTTAACGGAGAATCTCAATGGATAATAATTCATCAATGGATCAGGTCTTTGAAAAACTTGGAGAACTTAAATCGTTCTTCGTATTCGGACAGAAAGTTGTTCCCGTAATTCAGAGCATAATCGATTTTATGCGCGATGTAGTTCCACTTATGGAGTATGTAAATAATTCTATTCAGGACAGCGCAAGTAAAATTCCAAAAGCTGCCAGCCAGATTAACAGCGTTACAAATGCAACAGAAATTGCGACGAGCGAAATTCTCGATATTGTCGATTCTATGTCGATGGACCTCTCAAAAATTAAAAATGAACTGGCCGACCTTAAAAACGGATTTTTTAATCAGCGTGTTGCTCTCGAAAATTTCGGCAACCAGTTCGCAAATTTGAACGGTGAATTCAGATCATTACAGGCGGGACTCAGCATCGATGAACTTGAGACAAAAGTTTCTCTTATGGAAGGAATTATTAATAAGATCGAATCTGATTCTAATAACATTACATTATCTCTTCAGGTTCAGGATATTACTTCACAGCAGCTTGCTTCCGTTAATCATCTTATCCAGTCGGTTCAGAAACGTCTTTCTAAACTGATGAGCGATCTGAGCCGGAAAGGTCCTATTGACTTGAATGACAATCTGGAAGAAACCGATTCTAGTCATGATGCCGCATTTAATCCTGATGCCCGGTACGAGAAAAACGTGCAAAAGCAGGAACTTGCAAATCAGCTTTTTGATTCAAACAAGAAAACTTCGCAGGACGAGATTGATAAATTGTTCTCAAAATAATGGATAATGTTATGCAAAACCCGATGCTTGTTGATCCCGAAATGAAAGAAATTGTTGAAAGCTTTCTCCTCGAAACAAAAGAAATTCTGGAAAAGCTGGATGTAGACCTTATTCTTCTTGAAAAGAGCCCTGATGATGTCGATCTGCTTAATAAGATCTTCCGTTCTTTCCACACTATCAAAGGGACGTCGGGATTCCTGGGTCTCGAAAAACTCCCCGAGGTTACTCATAAATGCGAGGATATTCTTAATAAACTTAGAAAAGGGGAAGCCAAACTTTCCGCATCCCTTATGGATGGCATTATACTCGGCTTCGATACTATCAAAGAACTTCTCCTGGTTATTGAAAACGATAAGAATGAAGAGATAGAAGTAGAAAATGTTATTTCTAAACTTGTTTTACTTTATGAAAATATCAATTCACCTGATCAGCCTGAAATTAATCCTGAAAATCAAGTAACTGAAGAAGTAAGGATCGTGGAATCTGTTAAAACGGAGGAGACTAAATCTACTATTCCCGCTAAAGAAGTTGTTGCAAAGCAGGTTCACCAGGAAAATAAAAAAGCCGACAATACAATTCGTGTTGATATAGACCGGCTCGATGCGCTTCTTAATATTGCGTCGGAAATTGTTCTTGGCAGGAATCGGCTTGCACAGCTCAATTCCCAGTATTCTCTGGAAAACGAAGGTAGCGTTTTTGCTAAGGATCTTGGAGATGCTACAAAGCAGATAGACCTAATGACTAGTGAACTTCAGCTTGTTGTTATGAAATTACGAATGATTAAAATTGGTAAGGTTTTTAACCGTTTCCCAAGAGTTGTCCGAGATATGTGCAAAGATTTGAACAAAGAAGTGGAATTGATAATTAACGGTGAAGAAACCGAGGTAGATAAAAATCTTATTGAAGAAATCAATGACCCGCTTGTGCACCTGATAAGGAATGCAATCGATCACGGCGTTGAATCACCAGACGTCAGAGAATCCAAAGGTAAAAGAAGGAAAGGGACTGTAATACTATCGGCCGAACATGAAGGGAATAATATTGCAATCAAAGTAATTGACGACGGCAAGGGAATCGATCCTGAAATGATAAAAGAGAAAGCCGTTTCTAAAGGATTTATTTCCCGTGAAAAAGTGAAAGAACTTTCAAGACAGGAAGCGTTTAATCTAATATTCCATCCCGGATTTTCAACTGCCGAAGTGGTTACTAATGTTTCGGGACGCGGAGTAGGAATGGATGTGGTTAAAACAAACGTTGCGAAGTTGAGAGGTTCTATCTCCATTGAGTCCGAAGTCGGTAAGGGAACTACTATGATTTTAAGGCTGCCCTTAACCCTCGCTATTATCTCCGGAATGATAGTAAAATCGCACGGCCAGACTTTTGTTATTCCGCTCCATTCAGTATTTGAAGTTCTTAGAGTGAGTGTAAGCGATATTGAAACAATCAACGGAAAAGAGGTTGTACACTTAAGAGATTCAATACTCCCTATTATTTCGCTCGATGATCTGATAAGTAATAACGGCAACGGGCACAATGAAAACGGTTGGCAGTATATAGTAGAAGTTGGAATCGCCGAAAAAAGATTCGGAATTAAGGTCGATCAGCTGGTCGGTCAACAGGAAGTGGTTATTAAATCCTTAGGTGATTATTTAGGAAAGATTGACGGAATTGCAGGTTCATCTATTATGGGGGATGGTACGGTTATAATAATCCTTGATATTAACGAATTATTCAATAAGCTGAGAAAAAGAATTGAATCGTAAAATTTCTGTTGTGATTGTGGACGATTCTGCATTTATGCGCAAGTCCCTCTCAATTATGCTGGAAAGCGATCCGGATATAAAAGTAATCGGTACAGCGCGTAACGGACAGGAAGGATTGGAACTGATCAAAAACCTGAGACCGGATGTTGCTACGCTCGATATTGAAATGCCCGTTATGGATGGTCTGACGGCTCTTAAAAAAATAATGAATGAGTGCCCTACCTCTGTAATAATGGTGAGTTCTTTAACAACCGAGGGAGCCGATTCCACTTTAAAAGCACTTGAACTCGGCGCTGTCGATTTCATACCTAAAGAACTTTCCTACGTCAACGTAAATATTACTAAAATAAAGGAAGAATTGATCTCTAAAGTAAAAGAGATCGTAAAACAGAAAGTAATTAAGGAGAGATTAAACCGGCTAAGAGCAATAAGTAAATCCGGGGAACAGGAGGTTGTAAGGAAACCTCAAAGCCAGATTCCCCAAATCGGATTTAAAGCCGTTGCTATAGGCATATCTACCGGGGGTCCGTTATCTCTTCAGAAAATCATTCCCGTTCTTTCCGAAAAGATTAATGTTCCTATTTTCATTGTTCAGCATATGCCTCCGAAGTTCACCAAATCTCTTGCGGACAGGTTAAACCTCTTATCCAAACTGAATGTTAAGGAAGCGGAGAATGGGGAACCAGTTCAGAATGGAACAGTCTATATTGCACCCGGCGGTTTTCATATGACAATAAGAAAGAATGGAATGGCTTCCAATCAGATAGTAATTTCATCCGAACCCTCTACAACTCTTCACCGGCCTTCGGTTGATGTAATGATAAATTCGGTTGTCGGTTTGTACGGGAAATTTACTCTCGGCGTTATAATGACAGGAATGGGGAAGGACGGATACGAAGCAATAAAAAATCTGAAAAGTCTAGGCGGCTATTCAATTGCGCAGGATGAACCGACTTGCGTTGTTTATGGTATGCCCAAAGCAATTGTAGATGCCGGCTACGCTGATAATATTCTACCATTAGAAAAAATTCCAGAAATTATTAATAAGGTGGTTTAAAATGGCTAATCATTTCGAAGATGTTTTATTAAAAGATATATATACAAAAAACCAACTCCAGAGCGGTAATCTGATTAAAGCAAAAGATCTGGACCTTAAAGGGCATACCAGGATTTCCCTAGAAGAAGATGAACATGATGGAGTTAAAATCTATCTAAAAAAAGACGCTGCCGATAATGTAAAAGAGATTAAATTTGTCTGTTCCTGCGGTCAAACCAAGAGTATTATACTCGATTATTCTGAGTAATAACTTACAAGTGTTTATTATTAGCCAATCCCGGCCTCCAAAACACCCGCATTTCAACTAATTTCACCCCCTTAATTGTGGCATTCCTTTTGGGTAGTTATAATAAAAAAATCCAAGAGGATTATGTCATCTGTAAAATTACTTCAAAACCTTTTAGACTATTGCGCGGTAAAGAATAAAGTTATTTCGAAGAATATCGCAAATGTAGGAACTGAAGGTTACCAGCGGGAGGATGTTGAATTCAGAAATCTTCTCGATGAAAAAGTAAATTCCGGCCTAAGGACTTCCAGTACAAAACATTTTTCGGCTCTCAATAGTCCGGTTGAAAACCAGTCCAATTTCAAAATAGTTATGGATGAAGAAGGGGAAATGTCGACCGGCATCAATAATGTCAACATAGATCAGGAAATGTCGGAACTGGCCGAGAATACACTCCGTTTCAGGTTCGCTTCGAAGAAAGTTGGAGATTATTACAGGGGGATTCAAAACGTAATTAAAGGAGGAGGTAGATTTTGAAAGAATTCGGTAGTCTATTCGGACTTGGAATTAGCGCCCGCGGAATGAGTATCCAGCGTAAGAAAATGGATCTTATTTCGCAGAACATCGCCAATGCGGATTCTGTCAGAACCGCCGACGGCCAGGCCTATCAAAGAAAAGTTTTAAATGTTAAAAAGAACCAGACCAGTTTTGCTACTAATCTTTCCATGGAAGGTCAACTCCTAAAACTCAATACAAAAAACTCGCACCACATGATCGCAAATGATCCAAAATCAGTTGCTTTGCCTTCTGTATCGGGCGGTCTGGAATTAAATGAAACAGTTGATTCAAAACCCGGGGAAGTAATCTTCATGCCCGAGCATCCCGATGCCGATGAAAAAGGTTACGTACAGATGTCGAATGTTAATGTGTTGAACGAGATGGTTGAAATGATTGCCGCCACCAGAAGCTATGAAGCAAATCTTACTGCTCTTAATTCATCCAAACAAATGATTAAAGATTCACTGGAGATATAGAATGAAAATAAATACCAACTCCTTCGGTAATTACAACGCATCCTACGTAGATAGGACTCAAGCCAGGACAAATATTGAGAAGCCACAAACTGCTCCTATAACCGATTCCGAAAAGAATTTTTTTGCCAAAATGTATCCTGAAAAGAAAAACGAAATAATCAACTATGAATTTTATAATCCGAAAGGTAAAGCTGCAGGTATTACGGTTGGTTCATTAATCGACAGAAGAGGTTAAAATGAAAATTGAATTACTCGGCAAGTTTAATCCAGATCCTTTAAGCCAGTTAAAGAAAAACAACGCTGTCTCGGGTTTCGCCGAAACTCTTAATGATCTCGTCGGTAGTGTTAATAATGATCAGCAAGCTTCCGCGCAGTCGGTAAAAGATTTTGTCTCCGGCAACGGTGTTGAACTCCACGAAGTTATGATTGCAGGCGAAAAAGCCAAAACCAGTCTAGAGCTGCTGCTGGAAATAAGAAATAAAACAATCGATATGTATAAAGAATTAACAAGGATGCCTTTATAATTATGAATAATAATCCAATTCAAGTTCTGTTCGGAATCTTTAATAAGTTGAATCCAAAGCAAAAATTCATGATGGTAGGCAGTGTCCTGCTTACAATAGCATTGCTTATAATTCTCCTCTTTTTTATGAATGAACCGAGTTATTCAACTTTATATTCCGGATTATCCGCAGAGGATGCTTCAAAAGTAGTCGACTATCTGGGAGGCCAGAAAATCCTCTATAAGATCGACGATAATGGCCAGACAATTAAAGTCCCTAAAGAAAAAGTTTACGAAGCACGACTTGCTCTTGCCGGCAGAGGAATTCCAAGCTCCGGTGTTATAGGGTATGAAATTTTTGATAAGTCGACAATGGGAATGTCGGAGTTTATGCAGAAGATTAATTATAAGCGCGCTATGGAAGGTGAACTCGCACGTACAATAGCGCAGCTTGACGGAGTTTCGGGCGTTAGAGTTCATATTGTTATTCCGCAAAAGACAATCTTCAAAGAAGAAGAAAAATTTCCGTCAGCCTCCATTGTCCTGAAGCTTAAAAACAATGCCGCCATATCTAAAGAAAATATAACTTCTATTGTTAATCTTGTATGCGGAAGCGTGGAAGGATTGCCCGCTAGCAAAATTTCAATTATCGATACACAGGGCAGAATTCTCTCAAACGAAAGTGAGGACGGGCCGCTGGCTTATGCCTCTTCCAAACAGTATGAAATTAAACAGTCGGTCGAAAATCATCTGGCAAAAAAAGCCCAGTCGATTCTTGATAATGTGCTCGGATATGGAAACGCAATGGTTCAGGTTAATGCGGATCTTAATTTCGATCAGGTCGAAAAAACAATGGAACAGTACGATCCCGATTCTCAGGTTGCTATTAGCGAACAGACAATAAAATCGAATAATTCCGGTGTTACAACCAGTGACTCGTCAGCCAATGCCAACGAGAACTCACTAACTAATTATGAAATCAGCAAAACTATTCAGAAGGTGATTGAAGGTTCCGGAAATATCCAGAGATTAAGCGTTGCCGCTGTTGTTAACGATATCCCAAAAAAAATTACGAAGGATGGCAAAACCGAAACTGTCTACGAACCGCGCCCGCAGGATCAACTTAATAAACTTGAAGAGATAATTAAAAATGCTGTCGGTATTAATGTTAACAGGAACGATCAGTTCTCGCTTGTAAGCATTCCTTTCGAAGAAAAGCAGGTAGACGAAATTACGCTTGATGAATCGAATACATTAATGCCCAATGCGGATGAGTGGATTAAACTTGCGATGATTCTGTTTGCTATTCTTTCCTCTCTTTTTGTATTGAAGAGTCTTATGAAAAAATTGAAGAACGAGAGAATCGTGATCGGAACATTCAATCCCGGAGAACTTGCAGTTGCAACACCGGCACCGGCTCTCGCCCCGAAACAGGAAACTGTATTTAATCCCCAGCTCAATTTACCGAAGAAAAAGATTCTTCCGCTCGGTGATATTGAAGATGAAATATCGGACGAAGCTTTATTGAAGAAGAATCAGCACGATAAAATAATTAACTATGTTGCCAAGAATCCCCTCGACGCAGCAAAACTAATAAATGCCTGGATGCACGAAGATGAAATCTAATGCAGTAGTAAAAGAAGAGCGTTTAAGAGATATTTCCGGTATGCAGAAAGCGGCAATGCTGATGGTTGCTCTCAACATTGAAGCCGCTTCCGCTGTATTTAAGTATCTGGATCCGACTGATATCGAATCTCTTTCCGCTGAAATTACTAAAGTCAAAAATATCCCCTCCAAAACGGTGGATAATGTAATTGATGAATTCTATAACATGGTTACAGCAAGGGAATATGTTCTTGAAGGAGGTCTTGATTTTGCTCAATCACTCCTCGAAAAATCCTTTGGAATTCCCAAAGCTCATGAAATAATAGATAAGGTTAAACGTCTCACTACTTTAAAAGGTTTTGATGTACTCAAAAAAGCCGAACCGGCTCAACTGATCAATTTCCTCAATAAAGAACATCCTCAGACTATGGCACTCATTCTTTCTCAACTAAGTCCTGATCAGACTGCAAATGCCCTTAAGGAGCTGCCGGAAGATCTGAGACTCGACGTTGCACACAGAATTGCAACGCTTGGGAAAATTGCTCCTCAAACTCTTAAACAGATTGAACATGTTGTTGATGATATCGCCGGACTCTCAATGAGCCAGTCTGTAGGTAAACTAGGCGGGCCCAAATGTCTTGCCGGTATTCTGAACAGACTTAATGTTACAATAACCAAAGATATTCTTATTAAACTGGAGGAAAAGGACCCTGATACTTCTTATCAGGTTAAGAGACTTATGTTCATTTTCGATGAGATCGTAAATATTGCTGATAAAGATATTCAGAAAATTCTTAGAGAAGTTGACAGAAAAGATCTTGCTCTATCACTCAAAATCGCTGATGATAGATTGAAAGAAAAAATATTTAAAAATATGTCCGAACGTGCGGCCGACCTTCTTAAAGAAGAACTTCAGTATATGGGTATGGTAAAACTGAAAGAAGTTGAAGATGCACAGGCTAGAATAATCGATATTATAAAAGCACTTGAAGAAGCCGGCCAGATTTCGTTAAACCTGAGAGGCGGACCGGAGGAAGTTTATGTCTAGTACACTCCGGCTCAGTTCTGCTCCAAAACTGAATCTGAAATCGGCCACTGCATTGGAAAAGAGTTCTGACTTCGAAGACACTGTACCTCTTCAAAAACAGCTTGAAGATGCCTATAACAAAGGATTCTCCGAAGGGCAGCAGAAACTAAGACGGGACCTGGATAAGGATTATTCCGATAAGCTATATAAAAAATACGAAGAGGTTTATCATCTCTTTGAGGCATACGACCAACGCTTGAAAGAATATGAACAAACTTATGAACGGCTTGCTATCGGTACGGCCGTTGAACTCGCACGGAAAATAATTCAGAGAGAGATTAAGGAAGTTACCATTATAAATCAGGTCGTTAAGGATGCAATTGCTAAAGTTGTTGGTGCTAATGAAGTTAGAATAAAATTCAATCCGTCAGACCTTGCCCAGCTTAATAATTACAGCAGGAATCTGATTAACAGCAGCTCCTTTAATAAAATAAAATTTGAAGAGGATGAAAAAATTGAATCGGGCGGATGCCTTATCGAAACAGAGATCGGTAATGTTGATGCCAGAATTTCAACCCAGCTGGAAGAACTTAGAAGAAAACTTGATGAAAGCATTGAATCAGAGTAAAGAATGACGATTGCAGACGAAATACTGAATCGATACCAGGCGGTCATTACCTCGTCGGATCCCATTAAGGTGAACGGAAAGGTACTGGATGTTGTGGGACTTGTAATTGTTTCTGCCGGTCCTAATGCTGTTATGGGAGAGATCTGTTCGGTTATCGATCAGAACGGTAGAGAACTCTGCAAAGCCGAAGTGGTTGGTTTTAAGGATGGAAAAGTTCTCTCGATCGCTATCGGCGAAGTTAACAGTATTTCACCTGCGTGTGAAAT
>CAZHHG010000067.1:0-15907 GCA_964532065.1 uncultured Melioribacter sp. | reverse complement strand
TAGAAATATCCCGGATAGTAAGAATAAGAATAGTGATACCATGGCCAGTATCCGTAATCGCAGCAATACCAATCGTACCAGAAAGGATCGTAATATCTTCCGATTCCAAAGTAGAAACTGGACGAAGGATAATAACCGAGGTAGAATCGGCGGTATGAACGGTTGCGATCATAGTAATAATCGTCCTCATAAACTCCCTGATCTTCAACATATTCTTCATTATCCAGTGTATCGGCTACTTCTTCCTCGTAAGCGTATTCATCCTCGTAATATTCTGCTTCGTCTGTATCGCGAAGAGCCAGTTGAGTGTAACATCCTCCAAAAGATAAGAGAGGAAGCAGAACTATAAGCAATTTTAATGTTTTCATAACAACCACCCTTGATAAATCATTTTAATGTAGGCAAAAAATATGCCTTCTAAAACTTAGAAAGTAGGATAAAAGCGGGTAGCTTGATGAAGAGATGTATAATTAATTGGACAGAGGTGTTTACGATTTTCTACATTTTTAGAAGATGGCTTTAATGTATTCTACAAAGATTCCCCTATCAGCTCGTGACCCGGAGATTTTTTTATTATCAAGCAAGTCCCTGAGATTTAGACCTAGAGTCAATCCGTCACCAATTGACCACCGGATGCCAAGGTTTAAATATCCCGTCCCTTCACCGATCGAATTGTTTGTATTATCATTAATTGCAAAGTCGTATTCACCAACAATAGATAACTTGGGTCCAAGTGTTTTTTCAAATCCGAACCCAAGATTCAGGTCTTTATCATTATCGTCCCGTTCAAGAGAATAATTTATGAGGCCGTGAATGCTGAAATAACCGTAGAAATCAAAATTCTTCGAAGCTACCGCAAAAAATCCGGGAGATTTAATTTCATAACGATTCAGAGATTTATTGAATTCACCTTTCCCTTGAGAATCGAATCCGAGAGTAATAGCGGGGAGTGTTTCGGACTCATTAAAAATTCGAGCCCTTAGATTTATCCCCGGCAGTTTATAACCGGTTATCTTGCCTCTTCCAATAATATTGTTACCGCCGTAGGAAATACCGAAACTGAAATTATCAAAAACACCAACTTCAATTTTAGATACTACAACACCAAGGGGCATCACATCAATAGAGACTCCGACAAATCCTTTTTCAACAATTCCTGCAGTCGGCAGATCAATCAGATTTCTATATTCATATTTCGCATCTGTTCCGCTGGTACCTTGGGCGTATATTCCGGAAACGCTTAAGATCATGATTACTGCTAAGAATTTTATTTTCATTTTCTTTCCCGTGAATTCATAATTAATTCAAATGACAAGACAATATAGAAATCATTTTATTTTATATGAAGTACCTTCTTTGCCGTCTTTTAATTCGATACCGAGTTTATTTAATTCATCACGAATCAGGTCGGCCAGCATAAAATTCTTCTCTTTTTTTAGTTTGTTCCGTAGCTCGAGAAGAAGTTCTATTAATTTATAATCAATGCCCAACGATTCAATCCCGGCTATTTCATCAAAATGGATTATTCCAAATACTTCCTGAGCTGTGCGGGAAAAGAACTTTTTCAGATCCTGATAAAAAGAGACATTAATATTTTCATAATCAGAGATAATTTTATTGGCATTGCGGACAAGGTCAAAAATAATAGCAACTGCCTGAGATGTATTCAGATCGTCGTCCATTACTTTTGCAAACTCATCATAATAGTATTTCAGATCGAACTCGGGGAGGATGCCAACATTATTATCTTTTTTAATTTCCTCTTCAATTTTCTCCGCTAGATTCTTAATTTTTTCTACACCTTTCTCAGCAGCGGCAAGCAGTTCAAAACTGAAATTGAGAGGACCGCCATAATAGGTCTGAATAAAGAAAAGCCGGATAGCTTCCGCCGAATATTTTTTAAGTATTTCTCTGGCTGTTAAGAAATTGCCTAGTGATTTAGACATCTTCTCTTCATTAATATTCAGAAATCCGAAATGGATCCAGTACTTAACAAATTTATGGCCATGAGCGCCCTCGCTCTGAGCAATTTCATTTTCATGATGCGGGAAAATAAGATCATTACCGCCGGCATGGATATCAATAGTATCGCCAAGATGTTTTGAACTCATAGCAGAACATTCAATATGCCAACCGGGCCTGCCGTTTCCCCATGGGCTTTCCCAGAATGGTTCTCCTTCTTTTGCTTTTTTCCAGAGTGCAAAATCGAGCGGATTTTTTTTCGTTTCATTTATTTCCACCCTGGCACCAGCAGCGAGCTCTTCAATATTCTTACCACTCAGTTTTCCATAATCGGGAAATTTAGAGACATCATAAAAAACATTACCATCTACGTTGTAAGCCTTCCCCTTATCAATCAATTCAACTATTATATTTATCATTTCAGGGATATGCTGAGTAGCTTTGGGTAAAACGGAAGCGGGTTTAACTTTCAATTTTTCAATGTCTTCTAAAAAGGCATCGATATAAAAATTCGAAATTTCAGCCGAAGGTTTTTTCTGATCGATTGACTTTTTAATAATTCTATCGTCAACATCAGTAAGGTTCATAACGAATTTAACATTAAATCCTTTGTATTCAAGATATCTTCTGAAAATATCAGCCATTATGAATGATCTGGCATTACCAATATGAAAATAGTCATAAACTGTAGGTCCGCAGACATAGAATGTAACATCCGGAGGAGATAAGGGGATGAATTCTTCTTTAGTTTTAGAAAAGGTATTATAAATAAGCATTTTTCTTCCAAAATTTAGGAAAAAATATACGAATAGCTGGGAGTTTATTCAAATTTGGATTGGAATGAATATTGCCGGAGTTGAATTCAGATAAAAAGATTTTTTACTAAAGAATCTCTAATTTAGACTTTGACATCTTTATTAATATTTTTATATTAGACACCGAAATCGGTAAATAAAGTTAGAAATCTTTTTATCATGAAAGTGATTTTTAAATACTTAACAAAATACTCTTAAATGGAGGCATGATTATGATTAGAAAACTTACCACTCTTCTACTATTTGTTCTGTTTTGTTCATCTCTCTACTCTCAAACCACCCCAATCTCCTTTACCGTTGAACCATATGGTGTTTCACCAAGAGATGTAGCAAGATCGACAACCGATATTTACACTTCTGCTTTTACCGGATTGAAAAATGTCGGTGTTAATAGTCAGATGTATTTTAAAGCGGTTCTAACCGGTCAGGCAATCGGAACGGTTACCTGGTCTGTTACTAGAAGACCTTTAGGTTCAACAGCTGCAGTCGGTACTACAGTGCACGTAGTCGATGACAATACAGTTGTAGTAACATTTAAACCCGACAAAGTCGGTGCCTATGAATTAACGGCAACATCCGGCGCTTACAGTACAACTGTCGGATTTAATTCAGCAAAATATCTCGGTTATACAAATACATTTGTAGACGGAGTAAATAAAAATGTTAACTGCCAGACCTGTCACCCAAGCTATGTAGCTGAGTGGTCAAATACCGGTCACGCAACTACACTTACAGAAGAATTTGAAGGACAAGGCAGCGATCATTTCGGTGCGAACTGCGTTTCCTGCCATTCTACCGGCCACAACACAACAGCCGCAAATGACGGATTCGACGATTTCCCATTCACATTCCCTACAGTTCTTGCACCAGGAATGACAGCAACATTAATCGCACAATTCCCGAACGCAATGCTAAGAGCAAACGTTCAGTGCGAATCGTGCCATGGACCGGGTTCAACCCACTTAGGGGCTACAACAGATTTCAGAATGGTAGCAACCTATAATCCTGATGTTTGCGCATACTGCCACGATTCAGGAACACACCATCTTCTTCCGGAACAGTTTGACGCTTCAGTTCATGCCGGAGTTGTTGATGAAAGCGGTCCAGGTAGAGAAGCATGCGTAAGATGTCACACCGGTTCAGGTTTTAAACAGTATGTAGATAATGTCCCAACTTCAGATCCTTATTTTGATGTTTCATATAATCCAGTAACCTGTGCAGGATGTCACGATCCGCATAATGCAACAAATCCGCATCAATTAAGAAAAGTTACAGCAAACCTTCTTGCACCAAATAATACAACTATTGCAATAAACCAGGCTAATGCAGGAAACGGTGCAATATGTTTCAACTGCCATCAGTCAAGATCTGAGGCAAATGCTGCTGCAGCTGCAGCGACACTTAATTCTCGGTTTGGTCCTCACTATGGTGCTCAGGGTGATATGCTAGTAGGAAATAACATGTTTGAATTAGGAGGTGTAAAACTGGCCAGTTCAAATCACTTCGGCATTACACAAGCTCATGGATCATGCGTTGCATGTCATATGTATGGAGTAGCCACACCAGTTGGCGCTAACGGACAGGTTGCTCTTGTTGGCGGACACTCATTCGCAGTGACATATCCTGACGGAAAATCTAACATGGAATCCTGTATGCCATGCCATGGCGGTTCACTCGGGCTATCATTTGCAGATGTAACATTTATGTTAAACGGATCTTTGGATCATGATAATGACGGAGTAAATGAAGGACTTCAGGATGAAGTACATGGAATGATCGATAAAATTTATGAAGAAGTTGCCCGTCAAGTAGGTACAACAACTATTCCTCCGGTTCCGGCAACATCATGGTCACCAGCTATCAGAAAAGCTTACTGGAATGCAAGAACAGCCTACTATGATCACAGCTATGGAATCCACAATCCTAAATACATTGTAACAGCATTAAAAGGCGCAATGGCATCTATCGGTTTAGCTACATCAGTTGAACAGGATGAAATAGTTCCAACCGAATATGCATTATTCCAGAACTATCCGAATCCGTTCAACCCGACAACAAATGTTAAGTTCGCTATTACGAAAGCATCTAATGTAAGAGTAACTATCTATGACGCATTAGGAAAAGAAGTAAGAACTCTAGTTAACAATTATCTGAGCGCAGGAACTCATACATTTGAATTCAACGCAAGACATCTTGCATCAGGTATTTACTTATACAGAATAGAAGCAGATAATTTTGTTAAAGTAAACAAGATGCTTCTGCTCAAGTAATACTTTATCACTTATAGATTCACAAAAAGGCCCCCGGATTCCGGGGGTCTTTTTTTTATTATTTGATCTAAAGAGTTTTATTTTTACAGTTATAAAAAGCGGGAAAAGGATAAATGAGAATTGAAAAGGATTCACAAGGTGAAGTTGAATTGCCGGACGACATTCTTTACGGTACAAACACATACCAGAGTTTAAATAATTTTCCGCCGACTGGTGAGAGGATTAATCCTTACCTGATTAAGGCTTATCTGATGGTAAAACTGGCAGCAGCAGAAACGAATTATAAATGCGGATTACTTTTCAAAGAAAAATTTGAAGCTATTGAAGAAGCTATCCGTAATCTCCTGAAAGAAACCGAAAATGCAATAACAAATAGTTCGTATGAAATCTACCGTAAAATTCCGGTCGACCCTTTTCAGGGAGGAGCTGGCACTTCACTTAATATGAACCTCAATGAAGTAATTGCTAATGAAGCATTGCTTCTTCTCGGTAAAAAGCCGGGTGAATATGATTCGATCAATCCGCTCGACGATGTTAACATGAGCCAGTCTACAAACGATACTTATCCGACATCTCTAAAGATTGCATCGATCTACCTGCTTCGGCAACTTCTGGAATCTTTAGAATCTCTTGAGAATGCACTGAAGGCGAAAGAGGAAGAGTTTATAAATGTACTCAAACTTGGACGGACTCAATTACAGGACGCAGTTCCTATTACACTCGGTCAGGAATTCGGTGCTTATACTAAAGCAATTGCACGGGACAGATGGCGGATTAATAATTCAGAGGCAAGACTCTGTTCGGTTAATCTGGGAGGAACCGCCGTAGGTAATTCAATTTCAGCAACAAAAGAGTACGTGTTAAACGTAAACAGCATTTTAAAAAAGATTACCAAACTCCCTATCGAAAAGAGTGAAGATCTTATAGATGCGACACAGAATCTAGATATGTTTGTAGAAGTTCACGGATTAATTAAAGCAAGCGCAGTTTCCGTTTTAAAAATCTGCAACGATTTAAGATTTCTGGCGAGCGGTCCTACGGGTGGTATCGGTGAAATTAATATACCGCCCAAACAATACGGTTCTACAATCATGCCCGGGAAAGTAAATCCTGTAATACTTGAAAACACTATTCAAATCTGTGAATTGGTTAAGGGACATGATGTTATTATTGCCAACCTTGCAGGCAGCGGAAATCTAGAATTAAATCCATTCATCCCGATGCTCGGCCACTTATTTTTAAAGTCGATTCAGCTTCTCGGCAATTCAATTAATAACCTGACTAAAAATTGCATTCAGGGTATCACAGCTAATGTTGAGAGGTGTAAGTTGAATTTAATAAACAGTTCGGCAATTGCGGCCTCCTTAATTACAACATTCGGTTATGACACAATAAAGGAACTTGTGAATTACTCACACAAAAACAATATTCCTTTTATTAAAGCATTAATGAAGAGTAAACTGCTCGATGAACGGGAGCTGTTCAATATCATATCCGGTGAACTGGGAATTAAAATTGAGTAAAAAAGAATAATCGGAAATCTGCAAACAAAAAATAAACGAAAAGAACTTTTTCAGTCTCTCAGCTTATCAATCAGATCAGAGATATCATCAGGGAGATTGGAATCGAAAAAAACTTTTTCTTTTGTATGAGGATGGATAAAACCGAGTGTTTTTGCATGAAGCGCCTGGCGGGTAATTATCTGCAATAAATTTTCCACACGACTTTTCATTTTAGAAAATTCAGAACCATAAACAATTTTCCTTCCGCCATAAGCAGGATCGCCGAATATCGGATGCTTTATGTGAGTCATATGAACCCGGATCTGGTGAGTTCTGCCAGTTTTCAATTTTAATTTAACAAGAGAGGCAAATTCATATTCTTCTATAACCTCGTAGAATGTGTGGGCATATTTCCCCTCTGTGTTGCTAACCGTAAAAAGCTTACGGTCCTTATTGCTCCTGGTAATATTTCCTACAACTTCGCCCTTCCTGTTTTTAAACAAGCCCCAGCAGACAGCCCAATACTCCCTATCAATTGAATGATTGGCAAACTGGCGGGCCAATTGAGCATGAGTCCATTCATCCTTGGCGATAAGAAGTAATCCGCTTGTATCCTTATCAATTCTGTGGACAATTCCGGGACGGCCGGGTTGATTCAACCGGCTCAGTTTCTGAGTATGGTGAAGAAGCGCATTTACCAGTGTTCCTGAATAATTGCCCAGCGACGGATGAGCAACCATTCCCGGCGGTTTATTAACAATTATAAGGTAATCATCTTCGTAAACAATGTTAAGCGGAATATCTTCCGGTTCAGTCTCTTCCGGGCGGGGTGTCATCGGAATTGTTAATTCAATCAACTGACCGGGAGTAACAATAAAATTTGGTTTTACAATTTTACCGTCAACAGTAACCAGATTTGCTTTAATTAATTTTTGAATCCGTGAGCGAGTTGCATTTTCAATTGAGTTTGTAAGGTAAGTATCGATCCGTTCTTTCTTTTTCCCTTCGGGTAGAAGAATCCTAATCTTCTTTTCTGATATTATTCTGGCCATCTTTTTCCGAATTTTCCGTCAATTCTAATTCTGCGGAATTATTAATTTCAGTACTATCATTCAGCCTGATCTCAGAATCGGGAGTTAACGCTTTCTCCTCCTCTTTTTTCACATCCGGAAGTGTTTTGTGGAAAATCAATAGAAGTATTACACCGATAGTAACCGATGCATCCGCAATATTAAAAATTGGCCATCTATCGAATGTCTTTCCGAAGATTGTAAAATCAAAAAAATCGATATTAAAAAAATCGACTACTCTTCCATAAAAAACCGGGGCATAGCCGTAAAAGACTCCATATAATGTTCTGTCGATCAGATTACCGATGGCTCCCCCGAGTACAAGTGCCAGCGCAAAACGGATTACAAGTTTCTGATCCCGTGACTTATAGAGGTAGTAGAAGATTCCTATACTTGCCAGTAATGAAAAGAGCGAAAGAAAAAGTTTCGAGGTATCGTTTACATCGATTCCGAATGCGAGACCGGGATTCTCGACAAATGTAATTTTAAAAAATTCGCCCAATACTTCATAGCTCTGCCCGTAATACATTCCATCAACGCGGAGATTAAGAAGCGGTATTGTGCCGCCTTTCACTAAAAACTTTGTCAACTGGTCAGCTATGACAATAAACAGAGTTGTATATAGTACTTTCAATATTCTCTCACTTCCACAAAAACCGGATTAAGCTTTCATTTTCTGTTTAACCTGCAGGCAGTGCTGTGTATGGGGAACTGCCATCAATCGGTCCTTTGGTACCAAAGGGCAGGTTGGACATAAATACTGCGGTTCATCAATACACTCAATACAGATACCATAAGTACCGTTTTCAATTCTCTGGAGAGCATCATCAAGGTAACCCAAAAATTTATTCTCTCTTTGAGCCCACAGGTAGAGTTTTTCTCTTTCCATAGCATCGGTACCCTGTTCTGCCATATGGAGAGAATAAGGAGAATTTTCATTAACATACTGACCGGTAGTAGGATCCATCATCTGATCTTTAAGTGCCTGAAGCTGGTCTATAATTTCTGTCCGTTTTTCAATTATTACTTTCCTGAATTCTTCCAGATCCTTCTTGGAATACCCCTGGATTTTCCTGACTTTTTTTGTTGGGGAAATAACTTCGACGTGTTTTGATCTGGACGCTGAAGATTTAAGGGATTTTTTTGCCGGAGCTTTAACTTTAGCAGCTTTTTTAACTTTTACCTGCTTTTTCACTTTCGGTTTAGGAGTAGATTTCTTAACAGTTTTTTTCTTTGCAGGGGTTTTAGCAGTTTTCTTTTTATCGACTTTTTTAGCCATAATGCCTCCCAAAATTAAAATTTTACTTTAACTATTGTAATAGAACAATCATAATCACCGATTTTCCATTCCTGTGAATAACCTTCAATTTCCTCATTTATTTTAATATTCTCTGCCAGAACTTCATTCGCAATATACTCAGAAAAGTTATTAATATACGCAAGTAATTTTTCGTCTCCTTTTGCATAGAGATTTATTCTGTCGATTACGTCGAGTCCAGAATCCTTTCTCATATTTTGAACACGATTAACAAACTCACGGGCATAACCTTCAGCTATAAGATCCTCGGTTAACTCTGTATCTATTGCTACAGTAACACCTTCGCCGCTCTCAACAAGCCACCCTTCAATTTCGTGACTTATTATTTCAACATCCTCGCGCGAAATTTTAACCGACTCTCCTTCTATCTGCAATTCAAACACTCCGGTTTTTTCAAGCGTATCAATTGCCGCTTTGTCGAGATCTTTGATAGCAGATGTAAGAGATTTCACCAATTTTCCGTATTTAGGTCCTACAACTTTAAAGTTAGGTTTTGCGGATTTGTTAACAATTCCCGAATCATCCTCAAGAGAGATCATTTCTTTCACATTAATTTCTTCCAGAACTACATCCTTCATTTTCTCAAGCGCTTCGCGTCTGCTCTTATCCACCACAACCATAATTTTCTTAAGGGGCTGTCGGACTTTAAGATTATGCTTAGCCCTCATTGAACGGGTAAGATAAACCACCCGTTGAGCTACATCCATTTTCTCTTCGAGCTGAGGATCAATAAATGAAGGTTCAGGGAAGCGGGCAAGGTGGACCGATTCTGATTTATCCAGTTTTGTTTTACCGTTAAGGCTCTGATACAATTCCTCTGCAACAAACGGGATGAACGGTGAAGAAATTTTCGCAATTGTAATGAGACACTCGTACAACGTCTGATATGCAGAAAGTTTATTTTTATTTATTTCCGATTTCCAGAAACGCCGGCGGCTTCTCCTGACGTACCAGTTCGAAAGCTGATCGATCGTAAAGTTAGATATCTGACGGGCAGCTTTTGTAACATCATACTGGTTCATCAATTCTTCATATTCTTTAACAAGCGAGCTCAGTTTAGAAATAATCCAGCTGTCAATTTCAGGACGTTCGTCATACGGGACCAGAGGTTCTGAATGATCGAACTTGTCGATATTCGCATATAATGTAAAGAACGAATAAGTATTAAGGAGAGTACCGAAGAATTTCCTTTGTACTTCTACAATACCTTCCTCATCGAATAATGTTGGTTTCCAGGGAGGGCTTGTAGTTACAAGATACCAGCGTGTAGCATCGGCGCCGTACTTATCGAAGAGAATAAACGGATCAACCGTATTGCCGCGGCTCTTGGACATTTTCTGTCCTTCTTTATCCAGAATCAATTCATTAACGATAAGGTTTTTGAAAGTCACAGAATCAAAAAGCATAGTACCGATAGCATGCAGAGTATAGAACCATCCGCGGGTCTGATCGATTCCCTCGCAAATAAAGTCGCATGGATAATTATTTTTGAACAGTTCCTGATTTTCGAACGGATAATGGAATTGAGCGAAGGGCATTGCACCGCTATCGAACCAGACATCAATCAATTCGGGAGTACGTTTATATACTTTGCCGTTTTTCTCGAATTTAACATCGTCAACAAAAGGTTTATGAAGATCGATTTCTTCAGCAGGTAAATCTTTAACGAATATCTTACTTCCTTTACGTTCTACATATCCTTCTTTCAATTCATTGATCGAACCGATACAGATCATTTCTCCATCTTCGTTAAGCCAGATTGGAAGCGGTGTACCCCAGTAACGATCCCGGGAAAGCGACCAATCCTTATTCTCCTCAAGCCAGTTGCCGAATCTTCCGGAACCGACTTCCGGAGGAGCCCAGTTAATTGTATTGTTAAGTTCAATCATCCTTTTTGCAACGTCAGTAGTTCTTATATACCAGCTATCGCGGGCATAATAGATAAGCGGGTTATCGCACCGCCAGCAATGAGGATAGGAGTGGAGATAATCATTGGTTGCTTTGTAAAGCAATCCCCTCTCTTTCAGGTTTCTTATAATGTCCGGATCAGCCCCTTTTTCCTCTTTGGTTTCGAATTGTATAGTCTTTACAAGCCGTCCAGCGAAATCCGTAATCTGTTCGGTAAACCGTCCGCTCTTTGTTACTGGCTGAAGAAATGGAAGATCGAACTTTCTCGAAACTTCATAGTCGTCGGCTCCGAATGCAGGGGCAATATGGACAACTCCTGTACCATCTTCGGTACTCACAAAATCACCGGGTATAACATACCAGGCTCTTTTTTCAACCTGGAGATAAGAGAAAAGCGGTTCGTAATTCTTTCCGAGCAGATCCGAACCTTTTAACTCGTTAATGATTGTATAATCCTCTTTTATTACTGACAACCTTGCCTTTGCCAGATAGAGAATTCCATGTTTCTCATGACTGATTTTGACGTAATCTATATCCGGTCCCACAGCGAGTGCGACATTAGAAATTAAAGTCCAGGGTGTTGTAGTCCAGACAAGTATCGAAGCATCTTCGTCTTTCAATTTGAATTTGACATAGACACTCGGATCCTGAACTTCATCATAACCGAGTGCAAGTTCATGAGAAGAAAGCGGGGTTTCGCAGTGAGGGCATTGAGGTACAATTTTAAAACCTTTGTAAATCAAACCTTTCTTAAAATATTCCGAAAGTGCCCACCAGACGGACTCGATGTAATCATTAGTACAGGTGATATAAGGATCGTCTAGATTTATCCAGTATCCCATTCTTTCGGTTAATGTACGCCAGCCCTCTTTCATCTCAATATGATGATAAACTAGGTCTTTAGCTTTCTTATTGAATTCTGCAACACCGTATTTCTCGATATCAGACTTCTGAGTAAAACCAAGGTCTTTTTCGAGAGCTATTTCGATTGGCAGGCCGTGAGTATCCCATCCGGCTTTTCTATGAACCCTGTAACCCTGTAATGTTTTATACCTGCAGACAAGGTCCTTCAAAGTTCTGGCCATTACGTGGTGAATTCCCGGTCGGCCGTTAACCGTAGGAGGTCCCTCGTAAAATGTAAAAGGTTTACTTTCATCCCTGGATGAAATACTTTTTTCGAATACCTGATGATCCTGCCAGAATTTTAAAATCCCTTCTTCAATTTCAGGGTAGTTGATTTTTTCGCCTAACTGTTTAAACATCTCCGGTCTCTACAAATGAATAATGGTTTTTATTTACATTTATAAATGATAACTCTCGTCCTGGAATAAGAACAGGATTGCCTGAATAGAAAGCAAATCAATCCTCTTCCGCTTCATACTTCTTAATTAACTCTCTTTCAGCAGAAATAAACTCTTTGAGCCTTATCTCGATAAGATTTTTTCTATCGATCATATCATCAATAGTCTGTTGAGTTTCATACAGCATCTGTTCGGATTTAAGTCTTGCATCTTCAATTATTAATTTGGCTTCGTGCTGGGTGTTAGCCATAAGTCTTCTAATCTCTTCCAATTTAGTCTTACTGGAATCCCCTTCTCTCTGAAGGATAAGGAGTTCGCATACAACCATACCGAAAAATGCCATTGAGCCAAGTGTAATATTTCTGAGTATATAAAGGATCATATTTTCGACGAGAAGCGCACTCAATCCGAAATACTCATTGAAGATAGAAACCAGAAGTACGCTGATAAAAGAGGAAGAGACAATAACCGCGAATATTACTTTACCTCCGTGATTATAACCGAGAGTTTTATTCATCAGCCATCCGCATGCAAATGAGAAGACCGATAGAACAAACCAGACGGAAAAATTCTGGTAACCGGCTTTGAAGAGGTCGGTGCTTAAAAAATTCGATGCAAAAATTATTATAGCCAGCAGCCCTGCTGTCGCATAATAGATCGGTTTCCTCTGTATCATAGCTCTTTTATTACCTCTTTCATAATCAAAGTCATTTTAGGTTCAGTCTCAACGGCTGTAGCAATAATCTCTTTAACGTCTACCGGTTTTAAAGAATCTGGAAAACACTCGTCGGTTACTATACTGATTCCCAGGACTTTAATTCCGGAATGGTTGGCAACAATATTTTCAGGGACTGTAGACATACCCACCACATCAGCCCCGATAGCTCTTAAGAAACGATACTCCGCTTTTGTTTCGAGGTTTGGGCCGGGAACGGCAACATATACACCTTTTTGAACTCTGATTTCATTTTTAAGAGCAATTTTTTCTGCAAGTTCAATCATTTCCTGATCGTAAGGTTCGCTCATATCCGGAAATCTTGGTCCGAACCGGTCTTCATTTTTTCCGATAAGCGGATTATCGCCAAGCAGATTAATATGATCAACAATCAGCATCAGGTCTCCCCTTTTGTAAAGAGGATTCATACCACCGCAGGCATTTGATACAAGAAGCGTTTTAACACCCAGGAATTTCATTACTCTTACAGGGTATGTAATCTGCTGCATAGTATAACCTTCGTAGTAATGAAATCTACCCTGCATTGCTACAACATCTTTACCGTTAATTTTTCCGAAGATCAGTTTGCCCTGATGGGATTCAACAGTTGAGAGCGGGAAATGAGGGAGTTCGGAATAATCGATCTCAACATCGATATCAATCTCTTTTACCAATCCGCCCAATCCTGTGCCGAGAATTATTCCGACAGGATATTCTTTAGAAGTTTTTGAACGGATAACTTTAAGGGTTTCATTTATTTTATCCAGTAATTGGCTCATAATAATTTCTCCAGGATATCGTCGACATCAATTTCTGTCTGATCAGATCTCTTAATACTCTCTTTCGGCACTTCCTTCTTTTTAACTTTTTTTGTTTCGATATTGTCAACATTAAACTCGAGAAGGCTTGCCTGGGAATCGATCATAGCTTTTATGCGGGAAACAAGGAGTTTTTTTTCCTCTCTGAGTTTAAGGACCGCATCGCGGATTGAATTGGCATTTTCACGCGCTTTCTCGATCATCTGAGCTGCTTTAAGTTCTGCTTCCTTGACCATAAGAGCCGTCTGTTTTTTAGCCGAGTCGACGGCTTTTGTAGTCGACTCCGTAGCACTCAGCATTGCTGTTTGAAGATTCTTTTCAATTTTTCTGAATTCCCTGATTTGATCTTCATTCCGTTCAATTTCTGCTTTCAGCTTTTCATTCGCCTGCTGAAGACGTTCGAATTCATCGGATAATTTTTCCAGGAAAGCTTTAACTTCATCGCGATCATAGCCCCTGACCGATTTATTGAATTCCTGATTTTTAATACCAAACGGAGTGAATTTCATTTGATCTCAAATTTATTTAATAATTCTCTTATGCCTTATCAGATATTATTAATAATTTCTTTCACCGAAAATTGCAGTACCGATCCTGATCATTGTAGCCCCTTCTTCAATTGCAATTTCATAATCGTTAGTCATACCCATCGATAATTCAGTAATACCGAAACCGGCGGTGTTCAGCTTATCTTTTAACAAACGCAATGAAACAAAACACTTTCTCAAAATATCTTTATCGTCAGTATAAGGAGCCATTGTCATCAAGCCATCGAGTTTCAGATTCCGGGAATTGTGACAGAACCGGGCGGTCTCGAAAATTTCATCTTCATTTTTAAGACCGAACTTTGAAGCTTCACTTGATGTATTGATTTCCAAAAGAACATTCTGAATTTTATTTATCGATTCAGCTTTTTTATTTATTTCCTCAGCCAATTTCACGGAATCGACAGAATGAATATAACGTGCTGATTTAATAACAAACTTAACTTTATTCGATTGAAGATGACCTATAAAATGCCAGTTAATGCCGGCCGGAAAAAGATCAGATTTGTCTCTCAATTCCTGAGCTTTATTTTCTCCCAGGTCTGTAATGCCGGCTTCTATCGCTTCATTAATCACCTGAACCGGCTGGGTTTTACTTACACCAATTAACCTGATTTCAGAACGAATTCTGCCCGATTTACGGCAGATTTCCTCAATTCTCTCCTCAACAATCTTAAGATTTTCTGCGATCATCGCTTAAAATTAAGGGTGAAAAGCTATCCCTTTTGTCCCTAAAAGTCAATGAAATCCTGATGCAAATATAATGAAAAAGGGACTATGCTTTAGTCCCTTTTCATAAAAAGCTCTTTCAAGATTAATATTAACTGCAGCCGGTAGTAGCACCGCAGGTAGTGCATTTGAGGCAGGTTCCGTTCCTGACCATAGTCATACTCTGGCATTCCGGACAGATGTCGCCTGTGTAACCTCTTTCCCGTGCTTTGGCAACAGGATCGTTGAGCGTGATCATTTTAATCTTAGCTTTGACTGATTCGTTATCGTTCATAATTTCGTCATTAACTCTGTGTTGATCCAGTTCTATAGTTTTTTCGCTTACTATCTCTTCCGATTCGAAATCGGGCTCGACAACTGAACGGTAGTCTCCTTTAATCGGCATTTCATCATCTTCAACGTGTGAGAGATCGTTTCTGTTGAGGTAGGTAACAGCGAGTTCTCTGAAGATATAATCAATCACCGAAGTTGCCATTTTAATCCGTTTATGACCGGAGACGACTCCGCTCGGTTCGAACCGTGTAAATACAAAGGCGTCAACAAATTCTTCAAGAGGAACTCCATGCTGCAATCCGAGTGAGATGGAAATTGCAAAGCAGTTAAGAAGGCTACGGAAAGCTGCCCCCTCTTTGTGCATATCGATAAATATTTCACCGAGCTGACCGTTATCATACTCACCGGTTCTTATATAAACTGACTGACCGTTTATTTTTACTTTCTGAGTATACCCGGTTCTTCTATCGGGTAATCTCCTTCTTTTAGCAATATATCTGTGAATAATTCTTTCAGCAATTTTAACAATATCGTTTTCCTCTTTACGCTCAATCAGATCTTCAATTTCCTCTTCGGTCATAGAATTAAGCGGTTGAGAAAGTTTAGATCCGTCTCTATAAAGAGCGTTAGCTTTAACACCGAGTTTCCAGGACTGGTAGTAAGCATATTTAATATCTTCGC
>CAZHHG010000066.1:0-16043 GCA_964532065.1 uncultured Melioribacter sp. | reverse complement strand
ATGGTAGAGCCCAAACCAGCACCTGCAAGACCCATCCCCTCGATTCCGAATGCGCCGTAAATGAAGATATAATTGAAGATAATATTGAGCATGTTGGCCAGGACACCGGAATACATAAAAATTTTGGTTTTCCCGATCCCGAAAAAGAATCCACGGTACGAGACGGTAATCAGGAAGAATGGAATCCCCATAAAACGGTAATGAAGGTAGTCGCCCGCCAGAAGTCCGACCTTTTTATCGGCGGCAAAGAATCCGGCGATATCTCCTGAGAAAAAAACTACAAGACAAGCGACAACGATTCCAATCATAAATGAGAGAATAATAGCGGTATTAAGGACTTCACCGCATCCCTTATCATTTTTTTCGCCGAAACTACGTGCAATTAAAACATGAGTACCGGTTGCCAGGCTCGAAAAAAGACTTACAACCGCCCAAGTGGCAAAAACTCCAATTCCCATAGCCGCAAGATTGTACTCGGTATCTGCTAGACGTCCTACCATAGCGGTATCTACCAGGCTTACAATCATTTGAGTCGATAACCCGGCAATTGCTGGAAGTGCAATTCTGAGGATATATTTCTGGTCTTTTGTAAGTGAGAAGAGTTTCATACCCAATAAAAATATTCAATTTAATTATCCCATAAAAGAAAAATTATTAAGACGTTCCGGGACAGATATAAAAACTAACAGGAAGAAATAATTACTATTTTGAGAAAATTTGCTATTTTGCGTCGTGTATCTGATTTATTGATTAAAAGGGATCAACCTAATGACCAAACAGGAAGAAATTAGATACCTGATTCATACACTCGGCATCAAGCAAGGGATGATTGCTGAAAAACTCGGTATAAAAGTACAGACCCTTTCATATCTAATTAATGAATCACCTCAATTTGACGATGAACTCTATAAAAAAATAAAAGAGATTATAGACGATTATCAATTCGAATTAAATCTATTCGAAGGAGAATACAACGATTCTCTTGACCTATTTACAAGCGAAGAGGCAATGCATCTTGGAATTGGCGAAAGGTTAAGATTATTCGCAAAGAGAAAATACGGGACATTAAAAAAACTAGCCGAGGCAATGAAAATTTCGCCTCAGCAGCTCCAGCAGTATATTAGCGGTAAAAGAGAACCCGGCTCTAAGATTCTTACACGACTATTACGTCTGGGATGCGATGTAAACTGGCTGCTTGGAGGTAAGGAGGCACTGGAATCTTACAAAATTTACAGGCTTGAGAGTGAATTGAGGAGGTTTCAGCAGAGTTTCAGTCAGATCAGTTCTTTAGTTGAAAAAGTAGAAAGCGGGCATTAATAAAAGGTTTGACAAAAGTAAAAAGCGTAATTACCTTTGCACTGTTATTTTTAATTCTTTATCCTGAATTTTAAATTTATTTGGGGCTATAGCTCAGCTGGGAGAGCGCTTGAATGGCATTCAAGAGGTCAGCGGTTCGATCCCGCTTAGCTCCACAAAAAATCCCGCTAAAAGCGGGATTTTTTTATTTACTTCTTGTACCTTAACTCATTTTCACTTATTGAATAATTCCACAATTCCATACCATCAGCATTATATACAGTACATTGCAACACTCTATTTTTTAAGGGACCAGAGAAATTAAAAATTGCAAAATTATGCTCATCAGTTAAAGTGCCCGGAACTCGAAGTGTATTCTTTTCATCTTTTCCCGGAGATACTCCTGCAGTTAAAGATGAAATTGTAAAATCGTACAACGGATAAGAATTCTCTCTATCAAGCTTTGTCAATTCCGAATGATGCCTGTCCCCGGTTAAAAAAACAACTCCTTCTATTTTCTCTTCCTCAAGAATGGCCATCAGTTTAGCTTTTTCCTCCGGATATTTATCATATGTTTCAAGAAACGGTTTATCGTCAACAGGATTTAACACCTGCCCTCCAACAGCAATTATTTTAAATGGCGCTCTGCTGGTTATAAGATTATCGATGAGCCATTGTAATTGTTCCTCCCCCAGCAGTTCTCTATAACCGGATTTTCTATTCTTAGGTGTTCTGAAATATCTTCCGTCCAGAAGGAAAAAATCGACATCTCCCCACTGGAAATAAGTAGTCATCGATTCTTTTCCGTTAAATCCGAATGTGGGATTAGCCCAGAATAATTTATTGGCTTCAAGTGTTTTCTCTTTAAGATAGTATCCCCTATCGCTGTCATTGGGGCCGAAGTCATGATCGTCCCAAATAGCATAATGGTGCATAGAGCCGAGAACAGGCTGTAACTCCTTCAGGGATCGGGTATGTGTTATCCTCTTGAGAATTCCGGTCCAGGAATCCCAATCAACTTCTCTCAAATAGAAATTATCTCCGAGCCAGATCATAAAGTCTGGATTTTTTTTATAGATGCTGGTCATAATGTGAAAATCGCTTCCGTAAGGTTTCCCGGGCCGGTCGTACAATGTTTCATTAACGTAGAAACAACTACCGGTTGCAAAACTGAAATCCGGAGGATTCTCTCGCCATTGCCATAGTTTTTGCGTCTGAAACTTCAAGTCGTAATTTCTCTTTACGGGTTTACCGTTTATATATAATTCATAATTATACTTTTGACCCGGTTCCAGCTGATCAGCAATTAATTTGGCGGTAAACCAGGTCGACTTGACTGTTGTAATTTCGTCCGTAAAATACTTCTTCTTCGGGGAATCAATATTCCAGTAGGCAAATTTTACTTTAGCAGAAGAGACAGTCTGAACCCAGAGACCAACCTCACGCATTGAAGAATAACCAACCATAGGACCCGACTGAAGGAGGCCCTGGGCAGTTAATATTATCGATACAAAGAAGAAAATTGCAATGGTTAAAATAATTCTGATCGATTTCATTTTGATACCCGTATTGATATTGCGGTTGTAAGATAAAAGAATTATTTGAAGGAAAAAAGATTTGGATTAGTGATAAAGGAAAAATCTATTTATGTTTGACTAAAAAGTGAATTAAATTTTCCCGAGCCGAATATGAGAGTGAAGAATAATACATTAATAACATTCATACTTATTGCATCGCTTATAATTTTTAATAATTGTGACGATACAATAAACCAGGAGGATTTAGACTCGATAACAATACCTTCGAGCAATGTCAGTTTCAATCAGTACATTCAGCCGGTCTTTGATGCGAGATGCAACAATGCCGGATGCCACAATTCAATCGATAGAGCCGGAGGACTCAGCCTAGTAAACCATGCAGAAGCAACTTCAGATTTCCTTGTAGTTGCGCCCGGATTACCGGATAACAGTAAACTCATCTGGTCAATCGAAGCGAAAAGCGCTTTTCCGATGCCTCCTATCGGATACAGACCATTGACAAAAAATCAGATAGCGGGAATTAGAACCTGGGTTAAAGAAGGTGCAAAAAATAACTGACAATTCAGGCGTATATATTTTGGAAATTTATGCCGGCTCGAGGTTTTCAATTGGAATAAAAAAGTACGCAGGACGGATCTTCGAAGCCGGATATTATTACTACGCGGGAAGCGCTCAAAAGAATCTGAAACAGCGAATTGAAAGGCATCTAAGGAAAAAGAAGAAAATTCACTGGCACATCGATCATCTGACAACAAATAATTCCGCAGAAATAAAACGAATCTTCCTTTTAACGAACATGGATAAGTCTATTGAATGCTCTATATCTAACCAGATATCGAAGATACCCGGAATTGAAGTAGCGGCCGGAGGATTCGGTAATTCAGACTGCAATAAATGCGAGTCCCATCTCTATTACAGTTCAAGGAGACTGAATCAAAGCCATTTTACTTCGCGATACCAATCAACAGTCTGCTTCATCCCGTCTTCCAGAGAAATATTCTGACGGAAACCAATTTCGTTTACAGCTTTGGAGACATCACAGGTCCAGTATTGCTGAACAAAGTCCCTTGCTTTCTCAATGTTAAAAGTCGCAGCTTTAGAACTGAAGAGAGAGAAAAATTCGGCAATAGCGGCGACAGTAAAGACTAAAAAGTGCGGGACACGAATAATCAATGCCTTTCTACCCATCGCTTTTGATATCACATTTCCGATTTGGATCCAATCGTAGTACTCCTGCGAACCGATAAAATAAGTCTGTCCAATTCCCTTTTCACTTTCTGCAGCTAGTACAATACCATCTACAAGGTCTTTTACGTGGATAAGGTTTACGAGTTTCTTATCAAATCCGATCAATCCCATAAATCCATTCTGATAAGTTTTAAATACAAGATAGATTTCAGTATCTCTAGGTCCGTAAACAGCTACAGCGCGCACTATACTGATAGGAAGTCGATCCATATATGATCGGGCGAGAAGTTCCTGTTTATATTTACTTTTTCCATAACGTGTAATAGGATGCTCTTTAGTTGTTTCAGTACACGGTATACCATCCAGTGAAGGACCGCAGGCAGTCTGACTGCTTACTATCAGTACCCGTTTTACCCCTGGATTTATTTCAACAAGCGCTTCAAGAAGAGTACGGGTTGCTTCTACATTCCCTTTTATATACTCATCGTTAGTTTTTGCTTTTACTACTCCGGCGACATGATAGAGATAGTGAGCATCTTTGAGAACTTCTTTAAGAGAATCCTTATCAAAAAGACCACAGTCTACAATTTCAACATTCTTACCTTCAAGCCATTTTTTTGAACTTGTTTTCCTTAAAATGCATTTAACATGGTGGCCCTTCTCGAGAAGCTTATCGACGAGATGACTTCCGACAAAACCCGAGGCCCCGGTAACGACAGAAATAATTTTCGAGCTCATATTATTATAAAGTTATATATTTTGTTTATATTGTTAAGGTTGTTTACAAAACCTGCAGAATAATTTTCATTAAGATATAAAAAATTAAGGACGAAAAATAATCCGGAGGGCTATTGGACTTATTCAATAAATGTCATGAATTTACACGGGCTGATGATATAAAAGCTCTGGGAGTTTATCCATATTTCCGACCAATCGAAGAAAATGAGGGTCCGGTTGTTCAGATTGAAGGTCGTAAAATCGTTATGGCCGGCTCAAACAATTATCTGGGATTAACCGCTCACCCGAAAGTAAAAGAAGCTACATTAAAAGCTATTGAGAAATACGGGACAGGATGCTCGGGATCAAGGTATTTAACTGGAACTCTTGATCTTCATATAGAACTTGAAGAAAGACTGGCAAAATTTTTCAGTGCTGAATCTGTTCTTCTCTACAGCACCGGATATCAGACCGCTCAGGGGATTATTCCTACTCTTGTTCAAAGGGGCGAATATGTTATTTCAGATCGCGATAATCATGCTTGTATTGTGGCCGGACAAATCATGGCCAAGGGAGCAACAGCCAGTCTCGAACGATATAAACATATGGATCTTAACGACCTGGAGAGGGTACTTAAAAAGATTCCGATCGATGCCGGAAAGTTAGTTGTAAGTGATGGTGTTTTCAGTACCGGAGGAAGTATTGTGGACCTTCCTCACCTAGTAACTCTTGCTAAAAAATACAATGCTAGAATACTGATTGATGATGCTCATTCAGTAGGAGTGATCGGTAAAGGCGGAAGAGGCACCGCAAGCGAATTTAATTTAGAAAAAGAAGTCGATTTGACTATGGGAACCTTCAGCAAAACATTTGCTTCTTTAGGCGGTTTTGTTGCGGGACCTGAACGTGTAATAAATTATCTTAAGCATCATTCTCCTGCACTTATTTTCAGCGCATCACCAACTCCGGCTTCCGTAGCGGCTGCACTTGCCGCTCTTGATATTTTGGAACAGGAACCCTGGCGTGTTGAAAAATTGATCAGGAATGCCGCTAAAGTAAGAAACGAACTAAAAGCCGCCGGTTTTAATGTACCGGACGGAAGGACGGCAATAGTTCCGGTAATTGTGGGTGACGACCAGCTTGCATTTACTATGTGGAAAATGCTTTACGAATCAGGGATTTTTGTCAACGTATTTATATCTCCCGGAGTACCGCAGGGAAGACAAATGATGAGAACATCCTACATGTCTACTCATGAGGATGAACATCTCGATTTTATTATCGATACATTTAAAAAGATCGGTAAAGAACTCGGTCTGATCCAATAAAAATTCCGCGGGCAGATCCCCTTGGTGATCTGCCCCTTCAAAAAGGACTTATGGATAAAGTTCATATCGAAACAGTATCCTCAAGAAAAAATCTCATTGAATTTATCAAATTCCCCTGGCAGATTTATAAAGGCGATAAGTATTGGGTTCCGCCGATTATATACGACAGAAAAAAAATCCTCGATAGAAAAAACCACCCGTTCTACAAGCATGCAGAAGCTGAATTCTTTATTGCCAGACGAAACGGTAAACCTGTGGGAAGAATTGCAGCTATTAAAAACGATCTTCATAATAAATATCATAATGATAAAGTCGGATTCTTCGGTTTTTTTGAGTCGATTAACGAACAGCCGGTAGCCGACTCCCTCTTCGATGCAGCACGCAACTGGCTGAAATCGAGAGGATTAACAGAAATGCGGGGACCGGCGAACCCTTCTTCCAACGATGAATACGGAATGCTGATAGAGGGATTTGACGATGAACCCCGAATTCTAATGAGTTATAATCCAAGATACTATCCATTGCTTTGTGAGAATTATGGTTTCAAAAAGGCGAAGGATCTTTATGCATATAAACTGGAGAATCAGAAAGTTACTGGTTCGGATAAGCTGAGACGCGTTGCAGAAATTGCACAGAAAAGATCGGGGATTAAAATCTCACCGATCATTATGAAGGATTTTAAAAGAGAAGTTGAAAAAATAAAATTTGTCTATAATAATGCCTGGGCCCCGAACTGGGGGTTTGTACCGATGACCGATCCAGAGATAGATGTAATGGCTAAAGATTTGAAACCGCTTGTTGAACCATCACTTCTACTATTCGGAGAAATTGAAAATAAGATTGTTGGTTTCGCATTGGTTTTGCCCGACTACAATTATATTTTCAAACAGATGAACGGTAGGCTATTTCCATTCGGAATTTTCAAGCTCCTTACCCAGAAGAAAAAGATCAAATGGTCAAGGATTCTTACTCTAGGAATAATTCCTGAATATCAGAAGCGTGGACTTGATGCGGTTTTTTACTGGGAAATTGTTCAACGTGCTGCTATGAATGGAATTTATCTTGGCGAAGCAAGCTGGATTCTGGAAGATAACGATATGATGAATCGCGGAGCAGAGACTATGAACGGGGAGATCTATAAAAAATACCGGATTTACGAAATCCCGGTATAACCGCTCAGATTTACCGGAAGACTATTTAAATGCCTCGTCATATTTTGAAATATGTGACGCATCGATCTTCTTGAGGATATTAAAAATACTTTTATCAGAATAATCCTTCAGATACTCAACGAATTCACCCGCCTTAGCATCGAAGAAAACTTTAAGAAAGACACTTCTTGGATCGATCTGTTCTTTTGCTTTTTCAAGATTAAGAATAAGTTTTACGATATTAGCCTGAGCTTCGGCTTTCGTTTCAGGTGAATGAAAAATATCGAGCCCGTTGTAATGATAATCGAATATATCCTGACGGAGCTGCTGATACTTTGCATTCAGCAGATTTTCAACAAGCCCGCGACGGTTGTAAGCTGTACTTTTTGTCTGCCATCCTTCGGAGAAAGCACTGCTGGCACCTCTCACGCAAAGATCGAGAGCTTTGGAGAAGTATTCTGATCCACCGAGCCGGTAATAGGAATCAAGATCGAAACCGATTATTATGTATGCATAGTAATCGAGCAGACTTGTTAAAGGATCGAAGTCGGTCTGGTTGAAATACATCGCCTGATTTCTCTCATACTTAAAATTCCAGCCGTTATCCATAATATTCAGCATAAGTGAGCTTCGGGGAGTACCTTCGATTACACGCTGACTGGCAATAACAATCTGGGCACTGTAAGAGAGTTCATCCGATGATCCGGTAAAGAAAATATTGAAATTGCATTTAATCTTATCACCTTCCCAGTTCTGCCGTGTAAATTTGTTATTGTTCAGATAATCCCTTACCTGGGTTGCAAAATTAATCAGTCTGTCTTTTGCCGCAACAGGCAATTGTTCATAAGTTACATTAACAGTAGCGTCCAATTCCTGAGAATAGACTTTTTCAGACAATACCAGTAAAATGACTATCAGGGCGATCAATTTTTTCATAAAGACCACTTTTGTTTTTTTCAAAATATGTAATTGATATATTTATTACAATCATTTAAATTTCAACTCGTGAAAAGGCAATTAATTATATTGCTTTTTTTACTCATTAGTTGGTCCCAAAGTTTCAGCCAGAATCACCCCGGCACCCGTCACATTGCGCTATCTCACTCGGATATTTCATTCAGTACCGACGCATTCTCAGTTTTCAATAATCCGGCCGGATTAACTTATCTGAAAAACCGGGTGGCTGGATTCTTTTATTCTCCTTCCCCATTCGGACTAAGTGAGCTTTCTTCAGCTGCGAGTACCTTTTCAAAGAATTTTCAATTCGGATCTTTCAGCGGTGGAGCAATGATTTATGGATTCGATTTATACAGGGAGACAAAAATAGCACTCGGCTTCGGCAATAAAATCACACAAAATATTTCTATCGGTTTAACATCAATCTATAATCACTTCTCAATCCAAAATTACGGCGCCAAGGGAGTCTTTACATTTAATCTGGGTGGTATAGCAGAATTATCGAAATCTTTTTTAATCGGTTTTCTTGTCGAAAACTTTTCCCGTAGTTCCGTCGGAAAAGAAAAAGATCAGATTCCGGTTCTTCTCAATGCAGGGATTTGTTATTTAGCAAATGGCCAGGTGACATTATATTTCAACCTTCAAAAGGAGGTCCGCTTTGATCCCTCCGTCAGTTTTGGCGCCGAGATTTCATTAATTGATTTCCTTCAGTTGAGAGTCGGGGCCTCGAATGAACAGGATACATTTTCCGGTGGATTCGGAATTAAATTTTCGTTCGCCCAAGCAGAATATGCGGTAACATCTCATCCGGAACTGGGTTTCAGTCATCAATTCGGAATAATAGTAAGTTTTTGAAATAAACTAATATGAAATTTCTTCACGTTATAATTTTTCTACCGGTAATGACAATCTATACCATAGCACAACAAAAAGATTCCGTCCGGAGTGAAGATATAATCGGTGAACTTTTAGAAGAAGCAACCATAGATACGGAGGACTCACAGATATATGATACAATAGAATATTTAATGCAAAACAGAATTGATATCAATCAGGCGACTATCAAGGACATTGTGAGCATTCCATTTATCGATATCAATACCGCGGCTTCGATTATAAAGGTAAGAAAATTAAAAGGAAGCATAAACAATCTTGATGACTTAAGAAGAATTGAAGGGATCGATCAGGAAATAATAGAAAGGATCAGCCCGTTTATTACATTCTCAACGGTTGAAGAAAATTCAATAAGTGAGAAGATATCAAAACTGTTTACTGATCTGGATTTAATTTACAGATTCAGGGTTGAGCAGGATCTTCAATTACGCGACGGTTTCCGATCGGATAAGTTTCCCGGTCCCAGACAAAAGATCTATAACAGGTTCAGATTAAACGGATCGACAAGGTTTAACGCCGGATTTCTGGTTGAACAGGATCCGGGTGAAAAATCGTTCTCCGATTTTACTTCATATTTTCTAAGAGTAAATAAATTCTTCTTCTTCGATCAGATCATCGCCGGTGATTTTCTCCTGAATTTCGGTCAGGGTCTTGCATTATGGGAGCCCTACGCATTCAGCAAAGGGACTCAGGCCATCGGGACATTCTCACGGGGCGGAAGTTATGGAAGTGTCTACTCAAGCGCCGATGAAAATCAGTTCTTCAGAGGAATAACCGCTTCTGTAAAACTGGGTTCTCTCTTCATCACCCCTTTTTATTCATCTCTTTCTAAAGATGCATCGATAGACACTGTTACAGGCAATATTACTGCTTTAATAAACGACGGATACCACCGCACAGAGTCCGAATTAAAGAAAGAAGATAAAGTGGAGGAGAAAATTTTTGGAGCGGCTTTTGATTTTAATATTGACCAGGATAAAAGCATCGGCTTATTATTCTATAATTCAAATTACAGTAATCCTTTCGGAGACGATAATTATTTCACCCATTCAGGAAAAAGCTTTAATTTTTTATCCGGTTATTTTTCAACTCTATTCTCACCTGTGTTACTTAGCGGAGAGATAGCATCAGATCTGAAAACACTCACTTCGATTTTTTCCGCACAATTTTACATTGATAAAAGTATTTCCTTTATGATATCATACAGAAATTTTCCTTCTAATTATTTCAATATCTACGCAAACAGTTTTGGTGAAAGAAAGAAGGCATGGAATGAATCGGGATTTTATACTGGGATACGGATCAGAACCGGCTACGGTACCTTCAATCTTTATTACGACCAATTCAGGTTTCCGGTAACATCGCGCAACTACCCTTTTTCATCAAGCGGAAATGACTTATTACTGTACTATACACACAGAATACTCTCGAACACGGAACTGAAGATCAAACTCAAGCGGGAGAGCAAAGAATCAGACGAGATAATTGACAACAGATACCAGCTTATAAGAAACATTACAACGAATATCAGAACCGATATTGAATTCAGCACCGAAAAGAGAATCCGATTAAGGACCCGTTTTGAGTTCGTCAATGTAAAAGCCCCGGTGCTTAACATCTCGGAAAAAGGTTATCTTCTCTTTCAGGAGATAAAATTTATTCCGGTTAAAGATATCGACATAAACGGCCGATTAATTTTCTTCAGGACCGATTCATACTTATCAAGAATTTATCAATTTGAAAACGACCTCCCCGGTAAGATGACCAATCCGGCCTTATCCGGAGAAGGTATTAAGTGGTATTTACTTATCCGCTATAAAACAGACTGGGGCTTATCATTATCATTCAAATATTCCGAATTATTTCAGCCGGATAAAGTAAGCTTAGGAAGCGGAGATATGGAAATTCACGGCTCTCTGGAGAACAAATTCAGTTTTCAAGCCGACTTTAATTTTTGAATTGCCGCTCTAATCCTACCGGAATTGCTTGCCAAATATCCCTATAGTCTCTAAGTTACAGATGCAAATTTTTTAATAATAAGGATAAATAATGAGAACTATTGTCGCACTTCCAGGAGATGGTATCGGGAAAGTAGTATTACCGGAAGCAATAAGATTATTGGAAGCTGCCGGTTTTATGGCAGATTATGTATGGGGTGATATCGGGTGGGATTTCTGGTGCAAAGAAGGAAATGCATTGCCTCAAAGGACTATCGATTTAATTGAAAAGTACAGGATTGCACTCTTCGGAGCAATTACAAGTAAACCGAAGGATGCGGCAGAAAAGGAACTCGACCCCTCTCTTCAAGGGAAAGGATACGTCTATTTTTCACCAATTGTTTCATTGAGACAGAAATTCAATCTGGATATATGCATCCGTCCCTGTATTTCTTTTAAAGGTAATCCTCTCAATTTTATAAGACGGGATTCGGGCGAAGGATTCGAAGAACCTTTAGTAAATGCAGTAGTCTTCAGACAAAACACTGAAGGACTTTACGCAGGAGTTGAATGGACCAATCCTCCGAAAGTAGTCCGCGATGCTCTTGAAACTAATTCAAAGATGAAAGCTTTTAAAGATGTTCCCAGTGAAGAAATGGCTATTTCAACAAGAATAGTAACCAGGAAAGCGAGCGAAAGGATCATCAGAGCAGCATTTGAATATGCCAAAAAATATGGTTATACGAATGTAACTCTATGTGAAAAACCGAATGTATTGAGAGAGACATCAGGCATGATGTTTAAAATTGCAAAACAAATTTCTAAGGAATACCCGGGTATCGCACTCTGGGATACAAATATCGATGCGCAGATGATGTGGCTTACTAAAAATCCCGAGGAATACGGTGTAATAGTGGCTGAAAATATGTTTGGTGATATTATTAGCGACGGATTTGCAGGATTAATAGGCGGACTTGGATTCGCGTGCAGTGCAAATCTCGGCGATCAGTACGCGGTTTTTGAGCCTACGCACGGAAGCGCGCCTAAATACGAGAAGCTCGCTCCATCAATTGTAAATCCGATTGCGATGTTCATGAGCGCGGTTATGATGCTTGATCATATAGGCGAAAATGAAATTGCTCAAAAGATTAAAAACGCAATCGCACGCGTTGTTGAAGAAGGAAAAGTAAGAACATATGATATGATGAAATTGAAAGGCGGTCCCGGTGTTTTTGAAAAAGGTGCTGCTACTACAGAACAGATGACAGACGCAGTAATATCGAAACTTTAATCCGGTATTTTAATGGGGCTGAGGCGTAGTGAGTTGAAATAGTTATTCAAATTACCTCCTATATCTCTCCTCAAAATTTAATTAGAGAGGAAATTCCATGAGCGGAATAATAATAATTCTATTTGCCATGGTCGCTTTCGGTTTTGCCTACCGTTATTACGGAGAATTTATTACCCGTAAATTAAGCGTCGATAATAAAAACAAAACCCCCTCCCACACTATGTATGATGGTGTGGATTATTGTCCGGCCAAGACACCCGTTTTAGTTGGTCATCATTTCGCTTCGATTGCCGGTGCGGGACCGATAGTTGGCCCGATAATAGCCGCAAGTTTTGGATGGATACCGGTTTATGTCTGGATAATTTTCGGTGCAATATTTATAGGCGGGGTTCACGACTATACGTCAATAGTAGCTTCAATCCGGCACAAAGGTAAATCGATCGGGCAGATTATCGACCGGTACATCGGTCATAACGGTAAAAAACTATTTCTCCTTTTTGCATGGGCTACATTAATTCTGGTTATTGCCGTATTCATGCTGATAGTAGCAAGCACATTTGCAAGCATACCCAGCTCAGGTACTTCCTCACTTCTTTTTATTCTGCTTGCCGTTGCATTCGGCCTTACTGTTTACAGATTCAAAGCACCATTATGGTTATCGTCAATAATCGGAGTTGCGCTTCTTTTCTTTTGTATTTATCTGGGAAATATATTCCCTCTTCAGTTAAGCAGCCAGGAATGGATCTATATACTAATCGGATACATTTTTATTGCATCAGTTACACCAGTTTGGATTCTATTACAACCAAGGGATTATTTAAATTCATTTTTTCTTTACGCCCTGATGATAGCCGGAATATTAGGACTTTTCTTTACAATGCCGGAAGTTCACCTGGCACCGGTAACAAATTTTAATATTGACAAAATAGGATTTCTATTCCCTGCTCTATTTGTAACTGTAGCATGCGGTGCAATCAGCGGTTTTCACTCAATTGTTGGAAGCGGAACAACCTCCAAACAGCTTGATAAGGAAAGTGACGCAAGAGTTGTCGGCTACGGTAGTATGCTTATAGAAGGGATACTTGCAGTACTTGCACTTTTATCGGTTGCATCTTTAGATCAGCAGCATTTTCTTGAATTGCTTGAAACTAAAGGTGCGGTTGCAGCATTTTCAATCGGTGTTGCAAACTTCATTCATAATATTCCTTTACTTGGAATTTCGACGGAGGTCGCAACAAATTTTGCCGCTCTGGCTGTATCAGCATTTGCACTCACAACATTAGATACAGCTACAAGGCTGGCCCGGTTTTCATTCCAGGAATTTTTTGAAGTAAAAGAGAAAAAGGAACAGAGTATTTTAGTAAAGAACCGTTATGTTGCAACGACTATCACGGTTGCATTCGGTGCGGCTCTTACATTCAGCGGACAGACAATGTCTATCTGGCCGGTATTCGGAAGTGCAAACCAGTTATTAGCGGCAATTGCGCTTCTTGCAATTACTGTCTGGATTGCCAATATGAAACTAAATTATTCATTCACTATTTACCCTATGATCTTTATGTTCGCTGTTACTTTAACAGCACTATCTACTCTCTTCTACACAAATATTATTAACAATAATTATGTTCTTTCACTGATTTCTGTTCTTCTTTTTGTCCTTGCACTTATACTGGTTTATCAGTCTTATCAGGTATTGAGAAATAATAAAAATGAAATTATTCCCGCTAAATAAAAGGAAAAGAAATGTTAATAGAAGAAGTTAAAAAACTCTGGCCGGAATTAAACTGGATTAAGGACGATTCGTTAAGAGAAAAAACACTTAACGCATGGGTTTACGCTCTGAAAAATTCAGTCCTTACCCCGGAAGACCTCGAAGTCATTCCTTTCTCACTTCTAATTGCCGACTGTAACGTATCATTCATGAATCATAAACGGACCTGCGTACAATTAGCTGTAGATATAGCTAACCGGATGAAAGAGAATTTCAGAAATTCGATAACCATTAACATGGATTACCTGATAGCCGGCGCAATTTTAATTGATGTTGGTAAACTTATAGAATACGACAAAGTAAACGGAAAGCTTACGACAAGTCATGCTGGTAAACTTCTCCGTCATCCTTTCAGCGGAGTTGCAATAGCCGATCGGTTCGGACTTCCTCCGGAAGTTCTTCATATAATAGCGTATCATTCGAAAGAAGGGGATCTCGGGAAAAGATCGGTTGAATCGATAATTGTTCACCACGCGGATTTTGTTTCTTTTGAACCATTTAAAGCGTGAACCGGGCAATGTGAAAATTGATTCACAATTTGAGTATGCCCTGCTGTTAAATTATTGTTTCATCCGGTTATAAATTATCGAAGAATTACAAATGCATGTTTTCATTTTGCTGCTAAATGTGTTGAGCAAGTATTAGAAAAAGATTTTCGTTTTCCATTTGACAATTTCATTTTTAACGGAGAATTGAATGAACCAGACTTTAATTGAAAAAATCGCACAGAAATTTGCATATGGATTACGCAATAACCAGAAAATCTACGCGGGTGATTATATATCAATAAAGCCGGCTTATGTTATGACGCACGACAATACAGGTGCGGTTATTCCAAAATTTAAAAGCATCGGTGCTACAAAACTTTTTAATCCCAGGCAGGTTATATGTACACTCGATCATGATATTCAGAATAAAGATGAAAAGAACCTTGCCAAGTACCGGAAAATAGAAGAGTTTGCCAAATCGATGGGTGCTGATTTTTATCCCGCAGGACGGGGTATTGGTCATCAGATTATGTGCGAAGAGGGATATGCGTGGCCGGGAACAATGGTAGTAGCATCCGACAGTCATTCTAACATGTACGGCGGATTGGGATGCCTCGGTACACCGATAGTCCGGACCGACGCAGCAGCAATCTGGGCAACCGGAAGAACTTGGTGGCAGGTTCCCCCGAATGTAAAAGTCGAACTGAATGGCACACTCAATAAGGGTGTTACAGGCAAGGACGTGATTATCGCATTGTGCGGCTTTTTCAATCATGATGAAGTATTAAACCACGCAATCGAATTTACCGGCCAAGGCGTTAAATTTCTTTCGATTGACCAGAGATTAACCATTGCCAACATGACTACGGAATGGGGCGCAATGGCCGGTCTCTTCCCGATTGATGATGTGACAATCAAATGGCTTAAAGACAGAGCCGTTAAAGTCGCGTCCCGGGGACTTGAAGGAGTTCCTTCGGACACAGATGGGAACGGGAAACATCCGCGAATGAATCCGATCAGGATAAATGAATTGGAGAAGGAAATTCATGAGCTGCAACCTGATCCGGATGCATTCTACGCGAAAGTCCTTACATTCGATTTATCCAGTGTGGAACCTCACGTATCCGGACCAAATACAGTAAAGACGATGAGCCCGGTTTCCGAAATAAAAAGCAAGCAGATGAAAATCCAGAAAGCTTATCTGGTATCCTGCGTGAATTCGAGAGTTGATGATATCGCAGAAGCCGCGGAGGTTCTCCGTGGTAAGAAAATTGCTGAAGGAGTTCAATTCTATATTGCTGCGGCTTCGAGTGAAGTCCAAACAGAAAGTGAAAAACGGGGCGATTGGAAAGCTCTTCTGGATGCTGGAGCGATTCCGCTTCCGCCGGGATGCGGTCCATGCATTGGAATGGGAACCGGATTACTGGAAGACGGCGAGGTGGGAATCTCCGCAACTAATAGAAATTTCAAGGGAAGAATGGGATCTC
>CAZHHG010000065.1:0-16771 GCA_964532065.1 uncultured Melioribacter sp. | reverse complement strand
AGGTAAGGGAATATCAGGATATAATTTATAATTTGGGACAGAACTTAAATTCAATGACAATTAAAAAAGGCGAGATAATTTACAAAAGTAAAACGGAGAAATGATTGAGATGAATTCAGCAAAACCTAAAATTATTGAATGCGTACCGAATTTCAGTGAGGGTAAGGATGAAAAAACTTTTACTGCTATAAAGGATGCAATAAAAAATACAGCTAATGTAAAACTACTGAGCCTGGAACCGGATGCCGATTATAACCGTGTTGTTGTCACAATGGCCGGTAACGAAGAGGGGATTCTAAATGGAGCGGTTAATGCATGTAAAGCCGCAGCCGAATTAATCGATATGAGAAATCACAAAGGGGAACATCCACGCCTTGGTGCGATCGACGTAGTTCCGTTCGTCCCGGTATCCAATGTAACTACCGAAGAGTGTGTAAGAATTTCGGAGCACTTCGGAGAAATTATTTCAAGGGAGCTCAACGTTCCAGTCTATCTTTATGAAAGCGCGGCCCGCAAACCTGAAAGAAAGAATTTATCCAGTATACGTCAGGGTGAATATGAAGGATTGAAGGATAAACTCAACGACCCGGCATGGTCTCCCGAATTCGGTACACCAGTTTTTAATCCGAAATTAGGTGCAATTGTAACAGGATCCAGATTTTTTCTTATAGCTTATAATGTTAATATCAGTTCAACCGACGTAAAATATGCGAAGGAAATTGCAGAGATCTTAAGAGAAAGCGGATATTCTAAACGAGATGAAAACGGTAATCTTATAAAGGTCGACGGAAAAGCCGTGAAAGTACCGGGACGTTTGAAAGAATTCAAAGGAATGGGTGTTTCACTTGAAAAATACAATTGCACGCAGGTTTCAATCAACCTTACTAATTACAACGTAACTCCTATGCATGTGGCATTTGAGGAAGTAAAGAAGGAGGCCGCGCGTCTGGGTGTAGAAGTTAACGGAAGCGAGATAGTAGGACTTGTCCCTCTAGAAGCAATGCTTCAGGCAGGAAGATTCTATACCAACGGCAAAGAGACTAACGAGAAGAGACTGGTAGAAGAAGCGATTAATAATCTTGGTTTGAGTACATTGAACACTTTCAAACCAGAAGAAAAAATAATTGAATATATGATCTAAACCAGATTTATTAATGATCTGATCAACTACGGAGGTAAAATGGAATTATCCAGAACAATGCAGGAATACTTGAATGAACTTTCTTCCGGATCACCTACTCCCGGCGGAGGAAATGTGGCTGCCCTATGCGGTGCTCTGGCAAGCGGACTCGGTACAATGGTCTGCAACCTTACAATCGGTAAGAAGAAATATGCTGAAGTAGAGGCAGAGATGACTCAATTAAAAGAGAAATTAACTAAATACCAGAGTGATTTTGTTGAGTTGGCAAAGAAAGACAATGCTGCATTCGATAAAGTGATGGAAGCATTCAAACTTCCGAAAGAAACTGATGACGATAAAGTTCTCCGGAACGCAAAAATTGAAGAAGCAACTATTGAAGCCGCGGAAGTACCATCGGAAGTGATGCGACTCTGTTACGAAATACTCCCTCTCCTGAAAACTATATCCGAAAAGGGAAACAAAAACTCACTCTCTGATGCCGGTGTTTCAATTTCACTTATCAGATCTTCAGTACAAGGAGCATATTTAAATGTATTGATCAATTGCGGTTCGCTGAGCAATCAGACAATCGCTGGTGAAATAAGAAAAAGAGCCGATATTATTTTTGAGGAGACCGATAGAACGACTACAGGACTTCTAGAAACAATAACCAAATCGTTAATGCCTTTATGATAAAAAAAATTCTCCTCCTCTTTTTAATTTATCCCATCGTGCTTTTTGCACAAACTCAAAAAGTATTATTGGGTATTGATCTTTTAGAAAGAGATAATTTTGCACTCTTAGAAAATAAAAGAATTGCATTAATAACCAATCAGACTGGTTTAAACAGCGGACTTGTATCCACGGTAGACCTATTAAGCAGAGCAGAGAATCTACAACTGGTCTCCGTTTTCAGCCCTGAACACGGTTTTCACGGATTAAACACTGCAGGGGAATCGGTAGAGGACTTTACCGATTCCACTACAGGTATTAAATATTATTCCCTTTATGGAAAACGGACAAAACCGACTCAGGAAATGCTTACTAATATTGATGCGATAGTATATGATATTCAGGATATCGGATGCAGAGCATATACTTATATCTCTACATTAGGACTGGCAATGGAAGCAGCGGCTGAGTATGGGAAAGAATTTATAATTCTTGACCGGCCGAATCCGCTCGGCGGTCTTAGAGTTGAAGGGAATATTGTTGAGGATGGTTACTCTTCATTCGTAAGTCCGTTCAAGATTCCTTATGTATATGGTTTAACATGCGGAGAACTCGCCACACTGATAAACGAAGAAGGAATGCTTAAAGACGGTATTAAATGTAAATTGCATGTTGTAAAAATGGTTGGATGGGAACGATGGATGCATTTTAACGACACAGGACTTATATGGGTTCCTACTTCAACAAACGTCCCATATAGCTATACTCCTTTTTATTTAGTCGGTACTGGAATACTTGGTGAACTGGTTACAATTTCGATAGGAATAAGTTATACCCTCCCCTTCCAGACTTTTGCTGCGGAATGGATTGACCCCGAAACACTTTCGGCAAAAATGAACGACTTACAACTTAAGGGTGTAAGATTCCGGCCAATAATTTACAGAACAAATTACGGGATCTGGCTCGATAAAATATTAAAGGGTGTGCAAATTCATATAACTGATTACGATAAAGTAAATCTTATGGAACTCCAGTTCTATTTTATGGAAGTCCACAATAACCTCTATCCCGACAAAAAGATTTTCGATCTGGCCGATTCAACAAGGATTAAAATGTTCGATAAGGTTATGGGGACCGATATGGTAAGGAGTTTATTCAGCAGGGATTATAAAGTGAATGCGATCAAAGATTACTTAAGAAAAGATGTTACGTCATTCAGAAATTTGTCAGGCAAATTCTTCCTCTACAATTAATAATCCACGATCAGATCAACAACGGGCCAACGAGCTCTCAGATTAAGGGTATCCGGGTAGAATGTAAACTTTTCTGCATATGTAAATGGTTTTACTTTTCCGTGATCATATTTACCGTTTTTATTTTGATCGATAAAACTGCTCAGCAAATACTTACCCGGAACAATTCTATCCATATTAAAGGATTTATCTTTGCCGATCTTTTTAATATAAGTATTACTTCCGCTTTCAATACTTTTCAATTCTACAAAAACATCGGAAGGATCATTAATACCGGAAACAACGCCAGCGGCACCGGATAAATCGAGTTCGCTGCTGGTTGTAAACTTATGAATATGCAACGAATCAGTTTTATTCCCTGCAGCGTCAATAATTTTGTTCAAATCCAGTTTTAATAAATATTCCTTCCGCTGCTGAAGTTTACTATTAATCCGGTAATAGAATGAAGCATCATCAATAAAACTGATCTCGCCGGGTATCAGATTCCCCTTTCCGTCGTCAATAGTTATTGCGCTCTCAATCCCGGACCGGGAGAATCCATCGTCAAATTTAAGTGTGATAACAGGATTACTAAAATCAACTTTTTCTCCGGGCATTAAACCGGCGATTTTACGGATTTTGGGAGGAATCGTATCAGGATCGGCTTTGGGTGTTATCGCAATACTTTCAGAGGGGTTTATATTGCTGCTTCTATCGGAGATGCCCTTAATTGTCAGAAAATTTTTATTCCCGCTTACAAGCGAATCACTTATAGACAGGAAATACTGACCTGAGCGTGCGTCGCCTTTAAAGAAGTATTTAATATCGAACTGTTTCTGTAAGGTGGAATCATAAACAAAAAAGTCTGTATTAAGAATTTTTGTACTATCGACCGGTTCAGTAAATTCAATTAAGAAATGATTGCGGTCTCTCATTATAACGCTGCTTATTTTCGGAGGGATAGTATCTTCCCGGCTTATGAGGAAATCGCAATTTGAAATTACTTTCTGTTCACCGGTTAATTTCAATTCCTTAAACTGGACACCGAACTGGTCTTCATTGCTCTGATATAGAAAATCCCTCAGGTTATCCCTGAATGCATAGACCCGGTATTCTCCTTCACCAAGACCCATAAGTATAAATTTCCCGTTCTTTCCTACCTGCGATATATAATCGGGTTTACGAACCGAAGGATCGACTTCGTTAACATTTTTTAAATAAGCAAAGACCATAATACCGCCGGGATCGGCGTCGTATATTCTTCCGGCGATTTTCCCGCTATCGATAGTGCTACCGGTTGAGAATGCAAACGTAAACGGTTCAACCATTTTATTCTGATTATTAAGGTCTGCGACCTCGGCACCAACCGTCACGGTATAAGTAGTATTTTCTTTCAGTGTATCCTGAATAAATACCGACAGACGCCTTCCGCTCCAATCATATTTCAGTGATTTATTTAACGGAGGGGAGATAAAAATTGCTTCCTGAACCGATCGCTTATCAACGTATTCTGAAAAAGCAAGTTCAAAGAAATCCTCTTTATAATCAGTCGATCCGTTTTGGGGGATTACTTCAATAATTTCAGGCGGAGTTTTATCAATCTCACCTCCGCCGGGAGGCAACTGACTTGCACATGAATAAATAATAATCAGAGCTGTAATGGGAGACAGAAATTTCAAAACGTCAGATATTTTTAATAAAAATTTGATATTCATTTTTGAGACGCACGCCATTGTCTGTAACGTGATACATTAACAGAGTGATCATTCATGTTTGTCGAAAAATAATGACCTCCCTGTCCGTTTGCTACAAAATAGAGATACTTATGATTCTCCGGATAAAGAGCGGCGTAGATAGCGTCTTTTCCCGGATTATTAATAGGTGACGGAGGCAGTCCGGCATATTTATAGGTATTATACTTCGAATCGATCTCCAGATCCTTGAAATAGATTTTATTCTTTCTCCTGTCCCGAATCAGATATTGAACAGTCGGATCGGCTTGCAGAAGCATTCCTTTTTTAAGCCTGTTGTGATAGACACCCGAGATAGTCTTAAACTCGCTGAAAAGGTTCGATTCGGCATCGATTATGGATGCCATTGTAAGGACCTTGTGTTTATCCATATTCAATTCTTTCATACGCGCTATTACTTTGCCGTCAGTAAAGATTTTATCCATTTCAGAAGCAAGTTTGCGGAGGATTTCCTCAGGAGTGCTATGCGCATAAAAGAAATATGTTTCGGGAAGAAGATAACCTTCAAGATTATCAGCATAAATACCAAGAGCATTAAGGAACGATTTACTTCTACTGAGTTCAATCACTCTGGAAGAATCGATCCCGAAATTTTCTTTCAACAATTTTGCAAGATCCATCTGCCAGATTCCCTCACCGATTGTTATTAATACTTCAGGATCGGGAGAGCCTTCGATAAGCAATTCAACCAGCTGAAGATAACTCAATCCATTAGGTATAACATATCTGCCGGCTTTAATTTTACGTTCCGCCCCGTAAAGTATCGCGGCAATCTTCATATTAATCTTACTCGGAATAATCTTCCGCTGATAGAGTGTATCACTAATCTGGGATAATGTTTGACCTTTTTTTACTTCCACCAGTACCGGTTCTTTCAGGTCATGATAGTTTGGAAAGAAGAAGGTGAAAACCAAAAGACCAAGGACAAAGAAGAAAAAAGAAACGATGTAGATCATCTCTTTCCGGGAGAAAACTGATTTAAGAGTATTAATAAAGGAATTATTCAATAGAGTTCCTTATTCGGTTTCTTAAATATATCGATTTTATTTTTATAGGAAAGAGCCATGAGATGAAGAGAATAAAAATTCCAAAATGAATAATTGACAAAAAGGAGAACAATTTTAATGGTTGGATGACGTGATAATTGTATTGTCCTGCAATCCCGCGAATGCGTTGTAATCCAGAGAATATCTTAAACCGGACTCATACAGACGCATTCCCCTGTATGCGATCATCGCAGCATTATCCCCGCAGAATTCCTGAGACGGGATTACAAGTTTTTTATTAAAACGGTCTGCAATAAAAGCGAACTGTTCCCTTAGGAGTTTGTTTGCGGCAACTCCGCCGACTAGCGAAACCGCATTAACATCAAAACAGCTGAGTGCCTTCTCTACTTTATCAGTGAGTGATTTAACTGCCGTCCGCTGGAATGATGAGGCAATCATCGGGAGGTGATCGCCAGGCATTTTGTCGGCAGAACCATAATTCTTCTGAATATACCGCAGTACGGCTGTCTTAAGCCCACTGAATGAAAAGTCGTATTCGTTCTTACACCGGGCCATCGGGAAACTAATCAGTTCCGATTCATAATTCTGAGCCACCTCTTGAATTTTGGGACCGCCCGGATATCCTAAACCGAGAAGTTTGGAAACCTTATCGAATGCCTCACCCGCTGCATCGTCTATAGTAGATCCGATACGAATAATTTCGAGATCACTTTTAACTATTAACAGTAGAGTATGACCGCCGGAAACGAGGAGGCAGAGGTACGGGAATTCCGGTTTTTCGTCCATCAGAAAACCGGAAAAAATATGTCCTTCAATATGATTAACCGGTATAAAAGGTTTATTCAGACTGTATGATAAGCTTTTGGCAAAAGTCAATCCAACAAGCAACGCACCGATAAGCCCCGGGCCTGCAGTCGCGCTGATAACATCCAGATCCTGCAATTTCAAATTTGACTTAGCGAGAGCATCCTTAATTAGAGGCAACAAAATCTGGAGGTGTGCCCTGCTTGAGAGCTCGGGTACAACACCTCCATAATCCCGATGAAAATCCTGTGAAGAAATAAGATTTACTTTTAACACTCCGTCTGAAAGAATTGCAACCGAAGTTTCATCGCATGAAGTTTCTATTCCAAGTATATTCATTCTATTAGCGGCAGATCCCTTTCTAATCTTTCAAACAGGCAAAATAAAAATCAGTTAAAAGTGAGAATGCTCTTTGTAATATGCCATGCCATGTTCGGGTTTTCCTGCAATCTTCTGATAGAATATTTGTACCAGTGATCACCGAAAGGAACATAGATTCTGATTTTGTATCCGTCGGCGTTTATTCTGTCTCTGGATCTTTCCTTCACGCCGTAGAGCATCTGAAATTCAAATTTATCTTTGGAAATGTTCTTCTTTTTAATCAGGTTATAGGCCTGATCAATCAGATAATCATCGTGCGTTGCAATACCCACATAGTTTCCGTTGTCCAGCAGATATTCCATAATCCTCACAAAATTATCCCGTACAGGTTGTTTACCCTTGTATGCAATTTCCTCCGGCTCAATATAAATTCCTTTACATAACCGGTAATTCGTACCTTTCAATTCCGGAGATTTTACATCGTCGAGAGTCCGTTTTAAATAAGACTGCACAACAATGCCTACATTATTGTACTTCTCTCTAAGCCTTTTGTAAAGGTTGATGGTAGCATCGGTTGTAGGCGAATCCTCCATATCGATTCTTACAAAATTATTATACGATTTTGCCCGTTCTAGTATCTCTGATATCTGCTGATAACAGAAATCGGGATCAATTACTAGACCTAACTGAGTAGGTTTAAGAGAGAGATTGGAGTTTAGCTTGTTTTTACTGATCGTATCGAGTACTTCAAGACATTCCTTCTTAGCTTCCTCACATTCGGCTTTGGATGTAACAGCTTCTCCGAGAACATCCATTGTAGCAACAATTCCTTTTGAATTTAATTCCTTAACAACTTTTACGGCATCTTCCAGTTTTTCGCCGGCGATATACTTTTTAGCAAACAGGTAAACAACAGACTTAGGTAATAACTTTACAAATTCGACGATTAATTTGTTAAATGGATTCACAGTAGCACCTATAATTGAAAAATTAGTTATCAAAATTACCCTAACATACTTTATAAATCAAGGAAGGATGGACAGGTCTTAATTACTATTTGAAGCAATAGAATCTAGGAGTTTCAACAGGAAAGAAACTTTTTTCTTCAGTTCCGCTAGAGTAGAATTGTTTTCTAAAATAAAATCGACTTTATCCCTTTTCAGATCATCGTCAATCTGGTAATTCATTCTAGAGAGAATATCAGATTTATTTGTTTTATCCCTCTTCATAACCCTTTTAATTCTGAGATCCTTACCGGTATAGACCAGAATTATATAATCGAACATATCCTGAATCTTAGCTTCAAAGATCAGGGCTGATTCAACAAAAACTATCTTCGATTCTGCGAATTGGGATTTAATCAATTCATTAATTTTACGGATAGTTGGAGGATGGACAATACTATTAATCGTTTCAACATTTTTTTTATTGTTAAAAACTTTTCCGGCCAGGTAACGTGTGTCTAATTTGCCGCCGGTAACAGATTCCTCTCCGAAAGTTTTTACAATTCTGACAAGAATTTTCTGATCGGTTGCCATCAATTCCTTAGCGACTAGGTCGGAACGGATAACAGCGAAGCCGCTTTTCTCAATTAAATCGCTGACTATTGATTTACCGGAACCGATCCCGCCCGTTATGCCAACTACAATTGGTTTATCCAATTAGATATTCAGAAATTAATTTGTCAATGAAATAAACCTGATATAGAGGCGGCACCATTCCGGATGCCGCCCGGTATATTTTTCTAATCCTGATTGTCCGTACTTCCAACAAGATATCTTTTAATCTTCTGAGTAGTAGTCTTTTCGAATTCCTTTTCGCGGATTAAGATTTTTTTAATCTGCTTATAAGACGGAAGCTGTTTGTTGGCTTTATCGATTTCCTCCTGAATAATCTTATTAATCAGGTCGCCAGTAATTGATACATTATTAGATCCGGAATATTCAATAAATGCTTCGGCATCGGCAACAATCTGAGCAACAATTATTTCATCCTGCTTAAGATCTTTCTCGCCAAAGATTAAGGATTCGAGTATGAAAGGACTCCGGTTCAGAATATCTTCTATTTCTTCCGGAAACACATTTTTACCTGTCCGGGATATTATTACATTCTTTTTTCTTCCGTTTATATGCAGGAAGCCGTCTTTATCAATAAAACCGATATCACCAGTTTTAAACCATCCGTTATCGAAAGTATCAGCCGTTGCTTTCTCATTTTTATAATATCCGAGCATTACGCTTGGGCCTTTAGCCCAGATTTCGCCGCTTCCATTTTCGTCGGGATTATTGATTTTGATTTCGACAGAAGGAAGAGGGATACCAGCAGCATTATCCTTCAAATTATCGAGACGGTTTAATGTTAGGATTGGAGAAGTTTCTGTAAGTCCGTATCCCTGTATAAAAGTAAACCCGAATTCTCTTAATCCTTTGGCAACAAGGGGATCGGGTGCGGCACCGCCTGCAATAAAAATTCTTACTGCTCCGCCGAATTTATGATGCAATTCCGCAAATACTTTTTTCTTAATATTGGATAATCCCGCCTGGGCAAAAATGTTTGTAAGTTTTACAAGCGGCGGCACAATAACATTTTTAACCTTATTCTCTTTAATTGTCTTAACTATCCTTCGGAACATTTTGTCGTAGAGAAGAGGAACGCCGAGCAGAATCGTCGCTTTCACCTGCTGAATATCATCAACAACCGTTTTCAAGGAGCGGGCATAATGAACAGAAGCCCCGCAATAGAGCGGGCACAACATACCGCACGTACATTCATAAGTATGATGCATAGGAAGAACAGAGAGAAAACGGTCGGCTTCTGTAATAAGAACCATGCTCACCATATCCATCAGGTTTGATGCAAGGTTCTTTTGAGTGAGCATAACACCTTTTGCCCTACCCAGTGAACCTGAAGTAAAAATAATTTCAGCAAGATCGTTCGGATTAATTCTCGGTAAGTTATCAGTGGTGATTTCTTTGGCCTGCCTGATCAATTTAGACATATTAAGAAATTCTTTATCTTCGCTTGTATCATCCATACAGATGTAATGCTTAATTTTTTTTAGAGAGGATTTACCTTCGGCCATAATTCCGGAGTAGGACCCGGAAAAAATAATAGCTTCGGAATCCGACTCATGCATAATATTCATTATCTCGTTTGTGGTCAGATTTTTATCGATAGGAACAATTACATAATTGAAGCACATAGCGGTAAGATATGAGACTGACCATTGAACCCGGTTTTCACCGATCAAGGCAACATGAGTACGCTCTTTGATACCGATTTCTTTTAATGCGGAACCGAATCTTAAAATGTTATCAAGAAGTTCTCTGAAATTCAATTTACCGATTGGTGTTGAATTTAGGTCTTCCAAAGCAATTTTGGAGCTGAATTTTCTTGAGGATTGAACGATCATATCCTGAATCGATTCGATTCTGGGGACAGGATAGAGTTTTAGTTCATTTTTCATTTCATCTCTATTTTTAGTTGGAAATAATCCTGACGATATTATTTATTTAAATGAACAAAATCCCTTACATCAGGGACGGGATCTATTTAGTCTTAGATACTTCCACTAAAATTGCTTTGAGGAGGTGGTAAAATTTTTCAACATCCTCAATTTTAATTTTTTCGTCGGGTGAATGAGCGCCTTCAATTGTCGGTCCGAATGAAATCATTTCCAGTCCCGGATATTTATCCCCCAGAATCCCGCATTCCAGGCCGGCATGTACGGCTTTAAGTTCAGGAGTACGGCCGAACAAATCCTTAAATACTTTTCTGGATAGATGAAGCAGTTTGGAATCGAGATTCGGCTGCCAGCCAGGGTATCCGTCCCCCACTATCACTTCGGCACCGGCAAGGTCGAACACGGCTTTAACCGATGCGGCAATATTCTTTTTTGCTGATTCAATAGAGCTTCTTTGACTTGTGCCGATTTTAATCCGTTCATTTTCAACGACAACAGTCGCAAGGTTAGTAGAGGTTTCAACAAGTCCGGGAATATCCGGGCTCATTGAAATTACACCGTGAGGCATAGAGAGCAGAACATTTAAGATTCTGTTTGTAAATTCTTTTGTATAGACTGTTCCTGTTTTTCCGCTTTCAGATTTTTCAAACGTAATTTTTAATTCGCGGTCAGTCGATTTGAATTCAAGAACCGATTCGAGCGAGAACTCGTTTATTTTTTCGCGTAATAAGGCTTCATCTTCACTTTTAATTAAAAGCTGAGCTTCAGCTTCTCTTGCAATGGCATTTCTTTTTGAACCGCCTGAGATCAAAACAAGATAGTAATCAATCACTTTTAATTTATTAAGGAGGAGAGCAAGCAGTTTAATTGCATTTCCTCTTTTATCAGAAATATTTATTCCGGAATGTCCTCCTTTAAGGCCGCTGACAAAAATAGTATAGGGCAGCCATGAATCATCAATTTGGGCTGATTCTATTTTGAACGATCCCATAGTATCCATACCGCCGGCACAGCCAACATAAAAAAATCCGTCTTCCTCAGTATCGAGATTCAACAGGTATTTACCCTGAACAAAACCAGGTTCAAGATTATTAGCGCCGGTTAATCCGGTCTCTTCATCAACGGTAAAGAGTAATTCAATAGGACCGTGATTAAAATGGTTATCGGTAGCTATTGCAAGGGCCGCGGCAACCCCGATGCCGTTATCAGCGCCGAGAGTTGTTCCATCGGCTTTAATCCATTCACCATCCTTTATAAGATTAATCGGATCGTTAAAAAAATCGTGCTCAGTATTTTTATTTTTTTCACAAACCATATCTACATGGCTTTGAAGAACAACGCCGGGTACGTTTTCAAATCCTGGTTTAGGAGGAATTGTGATCACAATGTTGCCCACTTTGTCTTCCTTAAATTCGAGATTATTAGTGCCGGCAAAATTCCTAAGGTAGAGCCGTATTCTCTCCTCATGTTTAGAAGGGCGAGGGATCTGAGAGATTTCATAGAATCGATTCCAAAGAACCGCGGGGGCTAAACCATCAATTGCTTTCATAACACCTCTCTTCTACTTAAAAATTTCATTTAAAATTTAACCAGCGGATTGTTTCTCTGCAAGTCGGGCATTTTTACGGTCAAGCTCAGTTAAATACTTTTTTCTAACCCTTATATTCTGTGGAGTAACTTCAACATATTCATCATCGTTAATCCATTCAATCGCATTTTCAAGACTTAACAAACGGGGCGGTTCTAAGCGGATAGCTTCGTCGGCACCGGAGGCTCTCATATTAGTTAGCTGTTTGGTTTTACAAACATTAATCCTCATATCATTATCTCTTGAATTTTCACCTACAACCATTCCTTCATAAACTTTAGTACCCGGTTCAATGAAGAAGAGAGTCCTTTCCTGAAGTTTCCACATAGCATAAGCGGAAGCTACCCCGCTTTCCATAGAGATCAATGCGCCGCGTGTTCTATTACTAATTTCACCTTTGAATGGTTCATATCCGTGGAAATTGTGATGCAGAATTCCCGTGCCTTTCGTGTCTGTCATGAATTCCGAACGGTATCCTATAAGTCCTCTGGCAGGGATCAGGAATTCGAGCCGTGTATTATCATTAAATGAAATCATGTTCTTCATCTCACCTTTCCGCTTGCCCAGTTTTTCTATAACAACCCCGACAAACTCTTCGGGCACATCAATAATAACATGTTCGAACGGTTCGCATAATACATCATCAATCTTTTTCATAATCACTTCAGGCTTACTCAGCTGGAGTTCATATCCTTCTCTTCTCATATTTTCGACAAGTATAGCCAGATGAAGTTCTCCCCTTCCGCTAACTTTAAAAACATCCGGGGATTGAGTCATTTCAACTCGCAGAGAGACATTGGTTTTTAATTCCTTCGAAAGTCTTTCACTCAAATTTCTTGTTGTTACATATTTCCCTTCAAGTCCGGCAAACGGTGAATTATTTACAATGAAGTTCATTGTAAGAGTCGGTTCATCAATTGTAACGAAGGGCAGCGGTTCCGGCATCGCAGGATTGCAGATCGTATTTCCAATATCAACATCTTCGAATCCAGCGAAGGCACCGATATCGCCAGCGCTTAATTCATCAACTTCCACCCTCTTAATATTTTCAAAAGTATAAAGTTTGGAGATCTTTGAATTGAATTTTTCTCCTTCGCGGGTAATAAGAGTTATCTGGTCCCCGGTAGATAATTTTCCGCTGTGGACTCTACCGATTCCGATTCTTCCGAGGTAATCGTTGTAATCAATTGCCGAGACAAGCATTCTGAACGGCTCGTCGGTAATTGTCGGAGGCGGAACGTGCTGAACGATCTGCTCGAGAAGGACTTCTAAGTCGTTCCTCTCATCTTCTAGCTGAAGTTTGGCAATCCCCTGTTTTGCGATAGCGTAAACGAACGGGAAATCGAGCTGTTGATCGTTTGCACCGAGCGAAACGAAAAGATCGAATACTTCGTTGAGAACCTGATTTGGCCGGGCATCTTTTCTGTCGATCTTATTTATAACCACAATCGGTTTCAATCCGAGGTCGAGAGATTTCTTAAGAACAAATTTGGTCTGAGGGAGAGGGCCTTCAGCGGCATCTACAAGCAGGAGAACACCGTTAACCATTCTTAGTGTCCGTTCTACCTCACCGCCGAAATCGGCATGGCCGGGTGTATCAACAATATTAATTTTGATCCCTTTATAATTAATGCTGCAGTTCTTGGCAAGGATGGTGATTCCACGTTCTTTTTCGAGCTGATTGGAATCCATAATTCTGGTATCGACCTGCTGGTTAGCTCTCCAGACACCTGTCTGCTTAAGCATATAATCTACTAAAGTTGTTTTGCCATGATCAACATGAGCAATTATTGCAAGATTACGAATGTTTTCTACTTTCAAAGAAATTCCTTTCAATTATGTCTGATGTTAAGGATATCCCCATCCTTAACTATATATTCTTTCCCTTCGAGTCGCCAGGAACCGGCTTCTTTACATTTATTAAAAGATCCATGCAGAAGGAAATCCTCGTAATGAACCACTTCAGCCCTAATAAACCGATTGAAAAAATCGGTATGAATTACACCCGCAGCCTGCTGTGCATTATAATTTTTCTTAATCGTCCAGGCACGGCATTCGTCTTCACCAACCGTAAAGAAAGATTGAAGTCCAAGTATTTCGTATGAAGTTCTTAAAATTTTAGCGAGAGCGGATTCGGAGATTCCGTAATCCTGCATGAAGACGCTTTGATCTTCTTCGTTCATCTGCGAAAGTTCAAGTTCAATTTTCGCAAAGAATGGAATAACAACAGCACCGGATTTCTGAAGACTAGTACTCAGATTTTTCACTTCCTGATCGACTAAGGGGATGGCCGATTCATCAAAATTAACAGCAATAGCGAGAGGCTTTAAAGTTAAGAGCTGATACCCGCCGAGTATTTTAAGATCATTCTCATCGAGGATGAGAGTCCTGAGCGGTAATTCCTTTTCACAATGTTCAAAACATTTTTCAATTAACGGTATTTCTCTTTTCAATTTTTCATCTTTTGATTTCTGAAGATCCTTTTTCAATTTCTCAATACGGTTCTCCAGGAACGCGAGGTCGGAAAGCAAAAATTCCGTCTCGAGGAATTCGATATCCCTTAGCGGATTGATATTATTCATCGGGTGTGGAACGGAATCTTCTTTAAAAGCCCTGACAATATAAAAGAGCGCATCGTTATTCCGGACGCTATTCAGAAAACCGGAAGTGATCTTAACTTTATTATCTTCGGACATTCTTAAGCCGGGAATATCAAAGACTTCGATAGTAGCATTCACCTGTTTTTTAGGATTGAAAATCTTTGAAAGCTTATCGAGTCTCACATCCGGGATTTTAACTACTTCAATTGAAGCTTCATCCTTCAGACCTGCTGAATGAGTAGAACCTTTCGATAATGTGTTAAAAAGCGATGTTTTCCCGGAAAATTGGAGCCCTACTAAACCAATCTGCATTTATATCTCTTAACAATTAGAAAAAATGGGGTTCAAATATAACCATTTTCATTTGAATAAATACTTTATAAAATCTGAAATCGGTAAAAGAAGGATTTATGTTATGAAATAATCTGCGTATGGAGAGCAATTTCCTCAAGAACGGAAGAAACTTTAAGACACTTTGCGAGTTCGCCGGAGAAAACAACCGACTTACCCTTAACGTGAGTTTCAAACGCCAGCGCGCGGGCATGTTCAAAACTGCAGTTTATGGCAATCATAAGTTGATTGATCACTTCATCGAAAGTATGAACATCATCGTTAAAAAGAATAACTTTGTAAGGAATTCCGGTTGTGAATTCGTTTTTTATTTCGGGCTCAATTATTCCTTCTGGTTTTTCTGTCTGCATAAGAAATCCCATTTGCAACAACAAGTTATAAAATTGCTTCCTAAAAATAAATTTTGATTATATTGTAGCTCGAAAATCGAAAACAGTAATATTATTTAATTTTTTCAGGAGGATTGATGAAAATTGCTGTTTGTATAAGTCATGTACCTGATACAGCCGCAAAAATAAATATTTCAAGCGATGGCAAAGGGATCGACCCTGCCGGTGTAACATATGTGTTAAATCCATATGATGAATTTGCCATTGAAGAAGCTTTAAAGACCAGGGAAAAAACCGGAGGAGAGACTGTCGCAATCAGTCTTGGCGGAGAAGCGAATAAGGAAACACTCCGTAAAGCTCTTGCGATGGGAGTTGACGAAGCCGTTCTTCTGAAGGACGATTCCTACAGGGATTCTCTGTCAGTTGCTAAAGCTCTTACAGAGGAAATAAAAAATCAGAATGCAGAATTGGTTTTCTTCGGAAAACAATCAGTTGATTTCGATAATTCCGTAGTCGGACAGATTACAGCAGAATTACTCGGTTATAATTGTATTTCAGTTGTTGTGGGATTTACACTTGACGGACAAAAAATTACAGCCGAGCGTGAAATTGAAGGGGGCAAAGAAGTTGTTGAATCCTCTCTTCCAGCTGTAATAACTGCTCAAAAAGGATTGAATGAGCCGAGATATGCATCATTAAAAGGGATTATGGCTGCTAAGAAAAAGGTAATTGCGGAAAAGACGGCAGCAGCACCGGCTAATTTTGTTGAAATAGTTGGAATGAAAAGACCCGCTCCTAAACAGGCAGGAAAAATAATTGGCACCGATGCTTCGGCTGTTCCGGAATTAGTAAGACTGCTTCGTGAAGAAGCGAAGGTTATATAGAGGTGAAATATGAATAAAATTATAGTAATACTTGAACAGAGAAACGGACAAATCAAAAAAGCGTCCTATGAAGCGGTTAAAGCCGCATCAGATCTTGCAGCGACACTATCATTCGAAACCGAAGCCGTTGTAATAGGTAATGAAATCGAAAATCTTGATCTGGTTGGAGGATTCGGAATTCAAAATGTAACTCATATAAAAAACGCGGAACTGTCGGACTATTCTCCAAGTGGTTATTCTAAAATTCTGTCCGAGCACATAAAAAATGTAAACGGCTCGATAGTATTTATCGGCAATACAAGTCTTGGGAAAGACCTCGCTCCCCGTTTATCCGCAAGAATTGATGCCGGACTCGCAATGGATTGTACGGCAATCCAGATTCTAAACGGTGAATTGATTGCAACACGTCCAATTTATGCCGGGAAAGTACTTCTGGATATAAAATTAACAAGTCCGGTTAAAATTTTCACATTACGCCCAAATGTTTTCAACGCCGGTACAGCTGACGGATCCAAGGCAAATGTAAGGGTACAGAATGTTGAGAATCCGGATTTAACAACTAAAGTGATAGAGATTAAAAAATCTGAAGGTAAACTTGACGTAGCCGAAGCCGAGATAATTGTATCAGGCGGAAGAGGTATGAAAGGTC
>CAZHHG010000064.1:0-17254 GCA_964532065.1 uncultured Melioribacter sp. | reverse complement strand
CCATTCAATATTATCCTTTTTCCAACGGTGAACTGATGGCAAAAATAACGAAAGCTCAAAAGGCTTATAAGAATCTTGAATTTCTTAATTCAGCAGATGCCAGAACTGTAAGAATTCTATCTGAATATTATGAACCGAAATCAAGGTTCCAAAAACATAATATAGTTGATACTATAGTTTTCTTCGGTTCTGCGAGAATCCTTCCTCGTAAAGATGCGCTTAAGCTGGTTGAAAAAGCGCAAAAGGATAATTCGAAAAACGCTGAGTATAACTTCGACAGAGCCGTTAAACAGCTTGAAATGTCGAAGTATTACGAGGATGCCGTTCAGCTTTCTAAAAAACTTACTAAATGGTCTAAATCCCTTGGCGAAGAAAAGAACCGATTCATAATCTGCAGCGGCGGCGGACCCGGTATTATGGAAGCTGCAAACAAAGGAGCTAAACTCGGCGGTGGGCATTCAATCGGTTTAAATATAAGTATCCCTTTCGAACAGTTCGTAAACAAATATGTCGATCCGGAACTTGCGTTTGAATTCCACTACTTTTTTATGAGAAAACTCTGGTTCATCTATCTTGCAAAAGCTTTGATCGTATTCCCTGGCGGATTCGGTACTATGGATGAATTGATGGAAGTACTAACTCTCGTTCAGACTAAAAAGATCACTAAGAAAATGAAAGTGATTATGTACGATGAAAACTACTGGCGGGAAGTGATCAACTTTGAAGCATTAATTGAACACGGGACCATCAGCCGGGAGGATATGAAACTTTTCGATTTCTGCAGTTCGATTGATGAAGCATATGATAGGGTTACAGCACACTTCAATAAGTATTTTCTGAATAAGAAAAGAAACATAAAAAAACCCCGTAGGTAATACGGGGTTTTCTGATCTTAAGCTCTTCTGTCTTTAAAAGCTTGTTCTCTTGATGCTCTCCGTTTCGCTTTAATTAAATCCATCCTTTTTTCTATTGACGGTTTAACAAAGAATGTTCTTTTCTTGAACTCTTTAAGGACTCCGGAACGCTCATACTTCTTTTTAAAACGCTTCAGCGCTTTATCAATATTCTCGTTCTCTTGAACGGTAATACCTACCACTTATATCACCTGCCTTCTTTGTGGATAAAAATTAGCGCACCAAACCTAATGATTTAAGTCAGAATTGTCAATCTTCAAACCCGATTATTCCTCTTCCTGCGGGGAAATCACTAAAACAGGGCATTTTGAGAACCGGATTACCTTTTCTGCTACACTTCCGAGAAGTGTATGAAAAATTCCGGTCCGGCCATGTGTCGCTATTACAATCAGATCGCTGTTGATCTCTTTTGAGTAATTGACTATTTCTTCGTAGTCTGTCCCTATCCTGAAAACTTCAACAATCCTGATATTCGAATCCTCGCTTAAAGTCTCCGCCGTTTCGGATAGTCGGCTTCGAAATTCTTTTTCCATTGAGATTAATTTCTCTTCTTCAGTCTTCCCGGAGTACTGTCCGGAAAGGGGTGGAGGAGTCTTTTCCATAACATGAATCAGATGAATCTCGGCGTTCATTCTTTCTGCCATATTCCTTGCATACTCAAATGCTGAAAATGAAATTTTACTGAAATCGGTAGGTACAACAATTGTTTTTATATCGAACATGTTTAATTAAGGTATGATAAGAAACTGTTTTGCAGATTGGTAGAATGAGAGTTTGATGCAATTGCCATTACGTTATTTTTATGTTTCATTATTAAAATTTCGCAGTCGCTCTCTTTTACTCTGAATACTTTACCGTTGTTTAAATCTTCATGAGTCAGAATAGATTCATCATTCTTCAATTCACTGGTAAGGAAATTTTCTTCCACCTGGCACAGGTCGAGTATTTCACCCTTCTTGTTCATAAAAATTGTATGAGCAAATTTCTCAGAACCTGATTCAGAAATAATTGCTCCCTTTATTTCCCATTCCGGACAATTTGGAATTACTTCAATATAGTTGATCCCGTTTTTTTCGTAGAAATTTCTTATGGATGCCGCATCTCCGTCAGTATATTGAATTTCCAGTTTACCATCTAGAATCTGATGAAAACTTGAATGAACCAGCGAAATAAAATTCGACTTATCCGGTTGAGTAATTGATATCGGTTCATCGCTTGATGAAGGAATAAATGGATAACTGACAAGAATTATAAAAATAAAGATAACCGCAAATGCATATGAATATTTGCTGCTAACCATTTCCTTTAATATCCGGGCTAATCTATTCTCATGTCTTGTTCCGAACTGTTTTGATATTTCATTCCGGATGTTATTTACCAGATAAGCCGGAGCTTCGTTTTTACTGAATCGAGTCCGGAGAAGACTTTTAATCCGGACTTGTTGAATATATTCCGCTCTGGATAGAGGATCCTCTTCAATCAAGATTCTGATTCTGCCGATAATCGACTTATCAAAAATCTCGTTATCGACGTATGCTGTTATTTCTTCAATTCTATTCATTATTTTTTTAATCCGTAGCCGTCTACAAATCCTCTATCTTTTGCATAATCGTAAAGCTGCGAATAGAGCATCTTTCTCGCTCTGTGAAGTCGGGACCTTACGGTTCCAACAGGAATATCTACAAAATCCGCGATCTCGTCGTACGTAAATCCTTCTATATCGCTTAGAATAATAACAGTACGGAAATCCTCGGGCAGATCAGTAATTGCCTTGGAGATCTCATCGTCTAAAAGATTGCTGAATACATCCTGTTCGTAATGCTTGGATTCGACTTCATCAGACTTAATATTTTCATAAAAATTCTGGATATCCTCATAATCAACTTTATTCGGTTCCTTTACCTGTTTACGGTAATCGTTGATATATGAGTTCTTTAATATTCTAAACAACCAGGCTTTACAATTAGTGCCCTTTTCAAATTTATCAAAGAAACGGAATGCTTTTAGGTAGGTTTCCTGGACCAGATCGTCTGCATCGTCCTCATCACCGGTCATTTTAAGAGCAAAGTTATAGAGCGCATTCATATGAGGAATTGCCTCTTTTTCAAACTCCTGGTAGAGTTGAGGAAGTCTGTTGTCAGTATTTAGAGATTGTAATGGCATAGCGGCAAATGCTTCTTAAATATTACCCATTTCTTAGGCCTAATTTAAGAAATTACAATTCCATTTAGTATGGAATTCTTCGATAGATCCGAGGGAATTAAAAATCCGTTTAAGACAATAAAACCGGTTTTATCTTTTGTCAGGATTAGATTTGCTGGTTCATCTACGGCAATCAATGGGGAATATTGTGAACTGGCAGGAAGAATGTTGATCGGCCTTACCGAATAATTTGAACCGATTGCTCCGGGTCCTAATTTGATTGTACAGAATCCTGATCTCAGTAATTCATCAATTTTAGAATTTTCGGGAAATGAACTGAATTCCTTTTCGAAAACTTTCCCCGGCTCCATCGTGTATCCGTTTAAGTCGTGTTCTTCGATCCCTTTGTAAATAGACAGGTCGCCAATCTCAACTATTTTCCCTTTGTAATAAAACCTGTTAGAAGTCTGATCGAATATTTTCTCCCTGTTAATCCCGATATCAACTTTATATGAATTGCCGGCATGGACGGAATAAACATTCCTGATAAGCAGATCGAACAATAGCGATTGATTTTCTGGGATTGAATAGTAATCCTCAAAATTAATCCGGTGATAATTTTCACCTGCAATTGAACTGAGTGCGGCTAATAGAGAGATGAAATTTAGCTTACGGATCAGGTCCTTTTTCTCGTCACCTATAATATATCCGGATTCAATCAATATGGAACTTATACCTGTCCCGATGAAATTATCGCCGAAAGACCTCGGTTCATGATCGTCTTTATAACGTGCTATATGTCCTGGTATGAAATTTTTCAAAACATTATTGATTTCAGAAATTACCTGCATACTGCGCTTACGGCTCTCATTAACAGAATTATCGAAATTAAATGGGGGTGCAAGCATTGAAATTGCCGAACTTTTACCGGATCTGCCGGCGGTATAATAACTGTTCTGATCGTGCAGGTTGAAACCGAATTCGGGCCTGAGCCTTTCCGAGTATTTCCATAAAATTTCAGATTCGGGTGAAATTCTTCGGAGAGCATCCCGGTTCACGTCCACATTAATCCTATTTACCCTGGAATGGCTTTCCGCACCGTCGGGATTAAGCATCGGAATGAAAGTCATGCTTAATTCGGTAAGAATCATTCTTCTGAAATATGAAAACTGATCATCGCACGAAAAGAATTTGAACAGGTCGAACAGCGCTGCCGTTGCGGTCGGCTCGTCACCGTGCATTTGCGACCAGAGTAGAATTTTTTTCTTTCCTTTTCCAAGTGTGATCGATTGAATTATTCTGCCTTCAATAGATCTCCCCGCAATTTCAACATTAAAATCATTTCCTTTCTGCGCAATTAATTTTACTACCTGGGAATTAGTAATCCTTTCGGTACTTAATGACCCTTCAATATAATTTTCATGTTGATCATACAGCGTTTGGAAGTCGATATTTTTCAGCAAGCCGGTTTCTCCCTGAATCGATTGATTTTATGAATGAATTGCTCCAAATTTAGTCTGTCTGTATTAATAATTAAAGAGTAAATAAAAATTAATTGGAGGAGAGATGGCCACCGATAAACTTTTGTTAGGATCGAAAGCCCCGAAATTCAACCTGCCTGCAACCGATGGAAAAACATATTCCCTTAATACTTTCGCCGATAAAAAGTACCTTATCGTAATATTCAGCTGTAATCACTGTCCGTATGTCCAGGCGTATGAAGACAGGATAATCAGTATTCAGAATGATTACCGAGAGCATCTTTATATTGCCGCAGTCAGCTCGAATGAAACTGTTAATTACCCCGAAGATTCGTTTGAGAAAATGATAGAGAGGGCAGAGTTAAAGAAGTTTAATTTTCCCTATCTGTTCGATGAGACTCAGGAAGTCGCGAAACAATACGGCGCTACGCACACACCCGAAATATTCTTGTTTGATGAAGAACGTAAACTGGCTTTTCATGGAAAGATAGACGACAACTGGCAGGATCCGGCAAATGTAAAATCAAAATACCTTAGAAATGCACTCGATGAATTGATTGCAGGTAAAAAAATCTCCGTTCCTGAGACGTTTACAATCGGATGTACAATAAAATGGAGGAAGTAAAGGATTAAATAGCTTCGCCGAAATCATCTTCGAATTTCTGCAGAAGTTTTAACGGCTGGGGAGAAATTGTAAAACAGTAGAGGGGATAGAGCTGGTAAATCATCTTTATCATTTCGCCGACTATTCTCTTAGAAAATAATATTCTCCGGGTAGTCCCGTTTTTCTTTTGCAGAAGAATCATGTCAATCTTATTTAACTGATCAAAATCCCTCTCAGCAATAAATTTTTTAACAACTATATTCATATCATCTTCAAGGTCGGAGAGGCTGAAATTATTATCAATTCCCCGGGCACTGCAGATTTTTATAATCTCTTTTTTGTATTTGATCAGATTCTTATTAAAAAACAGGTCCTTTTGCGTCGAATTATTGATAAACATTCCAAGCTCAGCTCCGTTTTTATCAAAGTAAAGATAGAACTCGCTGTCGAGCTTGAATCTCCCGAAATGAATAAGCAGGAATGGTCGGTAAGGTTCTCCTTTGGCAAATCTCATATCCTTATTGAGCCGCATTATAGTTTCGTTAAATTTCGGTTCGGTGCGGATTGAAGGATTCAATCTGTTTAAAAAAGGAGCTATATCGCTTATAAAAGCTTTTGCCGGTTCTACAAGGTTTTCCTGATATCTCTCTCGGTTCCTATGGAACCATTCAACGTTGTTATTCTTATTTAATCCGTTAAGAAATTCAAAAATTCCTTCATTGAATCCGGAGAAATTTTTTTTCTCTTCTTTCAATACATAATCCCGAGATTAAGCGAGATATAAAAATGACCGAAACTCTTGCGGACATTTGACTGCAAACTTTCCACTCCTTCACCGAAAAGATGGATATGATAATAACGGATATTAATGCCAACCAGGTTCGACTTACTGTCGCCGAAGTTTGCACCCAGTCCGATATATCCACCTGCCGCGTAATGCATTTTTGCGTCGCTGAATGAACTGAAAAATTCTCTTTCGTACGGAGTGGTAACAACGAATGTAGGTCCAACCCCGGCTGTCAGGTAAGGCCTCAGATTTTCAGTGAGAACGTCTGCAAAAATTCTGTACTGTAGTCCGAAATTCACCGGGATCAGAAAGATTCTGTTTACTTTACCAATCACGAATGTATTGCCCCAGTAATCAATGTATTCCATCTCCCTATCGTCCTTCGATTCCGAAATCGAGAGATCGATAACACCTGTAAGAGTTCGTGAGAAAGCACGTTTATAAAATGTACCGAGTCCGAAACCTCCCTCACCGAACATAATATCGGCTCCCCAGCTGTTGTTCGGAAACACTTCTGGCGGTTTTTCAGGAGCCATCTGACCGATACGCTGGGCTTCTATGCTTGAAAAAGCAAACAGGGTAAATAAGATATATGCAAATACTTTCATTTTTGTCATCCTTTTGCTAACCTTCATATGTAAGATATTGATATTATGGGAAAAAACAACCCGATAAAATCAGTACTTTGCTCTCTTTAACAATGTTATAAATGAAAAGGTTCTCATGGCTCTCAATCTTGAACTTAAAATTAAAACTCCTTCGCATTCTTCGATAATTAAAAAAATGAGGAGACCGGATTATAAATTTATCGGGGAACTGAAACAAAAAGATGTGTATTATAAGGTAAAAAAAGGCCTGCTTAAGCTCAGAATCGAAAATGGCGAGTTTACTCTTATCAAATATTTGAGGGACGAAAAAGGAAAACGCTGGAGTAATTATTATCTGTTGAAACTTATTGGAGATAATCCGGAAGAATATCTAGGCACTATATTAAGGATTGATACAGTTGTTGAAAAAAAGAGAAAACTTTACATGTTTAAGAATACACGTATCCATCTCGATACCGTAAAAGGTCTCGGAAATTTCCTGGAATTGGAATCGGTAGTAACAGGGAGCAGAAAAACCTCTGAAAAAGAATTTTATCAGGTTGTTAATGATCTGAACCTTGATTTGTCCGGACAAATCAGAGCTTCGTATAAAAAATTATTGGGCAGAATTAAATGAAAAATGAAGAGTAGAATCTATTATCTATAAGTGAATGATACTTTCAAAAGAAAATATTGAAAGGATAGATCTCGATTTTCTTGTTCAGGAAAAAATCACTTCGAACAGAATCCATGAACTGCTTTTAATTGTTCCTACGAACCGGAAAGCAAGGACTCTGAAGAAGGAAATAATCTCACTAATGCCTGCCAGATCTGCTCACGGTATTAATATAGAGACGCTCGGGACTCTCGCTACAAAACTGCTCCGGAAATCGATCGCTATCCGTCAGCTTAGCGAAGCTGCATCTACAGTTTTTATTAAACAGAGCGCTTCTGAAATTAAGTTGAAATATTTTTCGCTCTATAAAAAAGAGTTCCCATTCGGTACACTCGACCGTATCCGGAATATTATATCGGAGTATAAAAGAAATGGAATAACTCCTGACTCAATTCGGAAAGAAGCCGAAGGACTCTCCGGTTCTGAGCGACTGAAAGCGGAAGACATTGCGGATATCTACGAGCGGTATCTCGAAAAGTGCGGCAGGCTGAATGCATTAGAGATCGGGGATGTCTACATTAAATTGAATATTATGCCCCACAACGAATTAATAAATAATTTTCAATCGATCTTTCCTTATACAGACCTGGTGATTATTAACGGGTTCGATGAATTTACTATTCCGGAGCAGTCGATCATCGATTCTCTCGCTCGGTATAAGAGGGCTAAACTGTTTCTTAATTTCGATTACAATGAGAATAATAAATTTATCTTTTCGCATCTCGATAAATGTTTTAGAAGATTTATTGATTCCGGTTTCAGGATTGTGATTGACCAGTCGGAAGAACGTCTGAACTCATTCAGAAAAACGGTTAGAAATGATCTGTTTAAAATCAGGGGGAAAAAGGAAGCTTCAGCGTATAATGATAACATATTAAAATTCTCCTCTTTCAACCGGGAATCGGAAATCGAAACTATATCCAAGGAAATTAAAAAACTGATTGTTGAAGAGAAGGTTGAACCGCATAAAATATGCGTAGTGTTTAACCTGATTCAGAATTATTCTTTGATTGTAAGAGATGTATTCGGAAAGAACGGAATACCGTTTAATTTAACAGACCGGATTTCCCTGGATAACTCAAATCCGGTTACAGCCGTTATCAATTATCTTGAAATAGCAGAGAATGATTTCTACTTTAAAAATATTTTCCGCGCACTAACCGGCGGCTTCATCGATAACGGCGATATCGATTTTTCGAATCTTCTTAAAGTATCATCGGAATTAAAAATTGTATCGGGCCGGAATAACTGGTTCTCTTCTCTCAACGATGCTATTGAAAACAGAAAGTATTTCTCCGGCATTGATGAATCGGAGAAAGGCAAGCAGATAGATTCTTATAATAAAGCCCTTTCAGATCTCAACAGGATTTCACTTCTTCTTAAACCTTTCGAAGAGAAACTGACTATCAGCGAATTCCTGAAAAGACTTTTTAATTTCCTTTATAAAAGCGGAATAGGTCTCCGGCTCTTATCCTCGGCAAAAAATTCAGAAGAGAACATAAGAGGTTTCTCTACTTTTATAGACACGCTAAATGAAGTATTCGACCTGCTTCAGGAAGAATATGGAAAAGAGAGAAAATTCCAGCTCCATTTTTTTATGGAGCAGATGAGAACAGCTTGCGGATGGGCCAGGTTTAATGTAAAGGAAAAATCGAACTACGGTGTTCAGATTACCACACTTGAAGAGATTCGCGGACTTCAATACGATTATGTATTCATCGGCGGGTTATGTGACGGCGACCTTCCAACCAGATATTCTCCCGAGGTCTTCACATTACCGTCTTTTAAGAAACGGGCAAATGAGCATCAGACACAGGAGAGGAATCTTTTCTATCAGACACTCATTGCGTGGAATAAAAAACTATTTCTTAGTTTTCCTGCAACTGAATCCGGAAGGGAAACCGTTGAATCCTCATTTCTTAAAGATTTTGAGTTGCTTTTCGAAACAGGGAATATCAATGAGGAATTGAACAATAACCTGATCTGTTCCAATGAGGACTATGAAATTGATTTAGGAAGTAACCAGACAGAATTAATGCAGGACGATTCCTTGCAAATCCATATCAATTACGATCACATAAAAAAAGCGATCTCGATTGAGAAAAAGAGGGAAGAGGATCCTTTGGGTGTTTCAGGGTATACCGGTTTCCTTCTGGATGACGATATTGAAAAGTTAAATCCGGAATCTCTCGAAATCTTAAAATCGTATACAAACAGACAGTATTCAATTTCCCAGCTGGAAATGTATGCTAAATGCCCGTTCAAGTTTTTTGTGGAAAGAATATTAAAGATCGATACAATTGAGGAGCCATCAGAAGATATTGAGGCGATGGAAATGGGGAATATTCTGCATAACATACTTTTTCAGTTCTATACAAGATTGAGGGAATTGAATATTAATCTTTATTCATGCAGTAATGAAACTCTGGAACGTGTAAGCAAATTATTAAATCAAATTGCTTATGAAGAAATTTCCGGAACTAATTTCAAATCCCCGCTTACATTTTACGAGAAAGAAAAAATCTTCGGTATCGGCGGAAACGAAAAAGAATCGATCCTAAACCGTTTTATTGAATATGAATGGGAAAACAATAAAGATTATATTCCTTCCTATTTTGAGGTTAGGTTCGGATCTATTACTGAAGAGAGCTCGGATACTGTCTTGAGCGATTCGCAACCCGTTACAGTTGAGGGAGTTAAACTGAAAGGGAAAATCGACAGGATTGACGTCTCAAATACCGGCGATACTTTTAATATAATTGATTATAAGCTTAGCGGTAAGAAACCTTCTTTCCGTGAATTGAAAGAGGGTGTCTCGCTGCAATTGCCGGTCTATCTTTATGCCTCTTCACAGCTGCTGAAGAGAAAATATGGCAAAAACTTTTCTCCAGAAGATATGATAATCTATTCGCTAAAATATTCTGAGGATGAGTTCGGGAAGATAAGAGTCGTTTCCAGTGATTCGGAGATAAAAGATTCATCTCAACTGATTAAATTAACCATGCAGCATATTCGGGATTATGTACAAAGAATTTCTGAGGGGAAATTCGGCCTCTCAAATCGCGAGGACCGGGAAACTCTTGTCTGCAGGTACTGCAACTTTAAATCTGTCTGCAGGATAAATTCTAGTAATGTTTAATAAATCGAAAAAGTAGAGAGACTTCATTTATTTTTTATGCGGGAATTCAAACAGTGATTCGAATACTTTATCTTATAAACACTATTATTCCTATCGGACCTCTGATTCGATTCCGCAATCATGAGCTGCGTTTCTTTTTTTTCTTTACCGCTGTAACCGATCCGTTGATTGTTCTATCAGGCTATTTTTTAAATCAGCCTGTAATCTGGATTGAAATTTACCTGGTTATGAACACGATTTTATTTTTTGTTCTTCCAAAGCTGAAATTAAAACTTAAGATTGGTACCGTCATTGTTTTAACTCTCTTCTGGTTCGTGGATAGAAGCGATGTTACTCTCTTAATAATATCATTCTTTCTTATGCTTGTAATTGCCTTATATTTTGCTCACCAGATCTATCTTAATCTCAGAAAAACAGGTTACTTTTTTGTATATGCACTTCCTATTGTTATAATGTATCTTATCGGTGCGGCTACGGCTTATGTCTATTATTCTGATATCTATTTATTAACAGTTACTAATACTTACAGGATATCAATTTATATTCTGATTAACCTTAGTATTTTAATAGCCGGGCCTAATTTCAAAATAAAACTCTTTGAATCCGGACAGATTTTGGATTATGAGGAATATGAGAGAATTTTAAAGAGACTTTCACCCGCGGAGCAGAAAATATTCACTTACATCATAAACGGAAAAAGTAATTTAGAAATCGCTAAGCTTTCTCATATAGATAAAAAAACAGTTGAGACCCATCTTTATAATATGAAGGAGAGATTGGGGCTAAAAAGCGTTAATGACGTTCGACAAATTGCAGAACAGATAAAAAAAGGGGAGAAAAGCTCCAAAGAATAATTCTGATCTGTTCTCTTTACAATTCTCTTGTAGAAATCAAAATTTCAATTTCAAAATAATCTGTTGAAACAGGCTTCCGGCGGTTATCTAAATAACCGTTTAATGGCTTGCATACATTAACTAAACTTGTTATTTTTTCGCTGCCATTGTCAGGCTTTTGCCGGACGATGGCAATTTTTTTTATATCACCAGTAAAAAGGAGTTAAATCAGTGACTAATTTCGTATATCTGAGTAAAGAGCGAATTCGTGAAATGGAAAAGGAACTTACTGATTTAAAGACCAATGGTCGTAAATCCATGGCTGAAAGAATTGCCGAAGCTCGATCCCATGGCGATCTTTCGGAAAATGCCGAGTACGATGCCGCTAAGGAAGAACAGGGTTTACTTGAATTAAAAATCAGCAAACTCGAAGAACTTCTCTCCAGGGCAAGAGTGATTGATACTTCGAATATGCCTAAAAACCAGGCGCATATTTTATCTACTCTAACAGTAAAGAATCTGAATAATAAAAAAACTTTTAAGTATACTCTTGTTTCCCCTGAGGAAGCCGATCTCGAAAAAGGGAAAATTTCTATTTCCTCTCCGGTTGGTCAGGCTTTAATGGGTGTTAAGGTTGGCCAGAAGGTCCAGGCCAAAGTTCCGGCCGGAATGATAAATTTTGAAGTTATCAGTCTTGAGTAGATGCTCGACGAATCCTATATACAGATAGCGATTGAACTCGCGAAAAAAGGAAAGGGTAAAGTAAGCCCCAGGCCTCTTTGTGGCGCCCTGCTAGTAAAGAATGATAAAATCATAGGCGCTGCTTACAGGAATTCCCCTTCGGATCAAAGTCCTGAAATCACCGCTATACAAGGTTCCAGAGAAAGTACATCGGGTGCCGTCCTTTACACGAATCTTGAACCATGCACTTTTTCAGAGAAAGAATTCGATTGCCTGGATATTATTATTGAATCGGGAATCTCAAAGATTGTTATCGGTTCTGTTAATCCGAATAAAAACCTGGGCGGAACATCTGTAAGGAAATTAAAAAAATCAGGAATCGAAGTAATTACGGGTATCCTTGAAAAGGAATGTATTGAATTAAATAAATTCTTTTTCAAACATACTGTTTCATCCCGACCGTATGTTTCATTGAAAATGGCGGCTACAATCGACGGAAAAGTTGCTGATAAATCCGGTAATTCGAAATGGATAACTTCCGTCGAAACACGAAGCATGTGCCATGAATTGCGTAGTGAGTATGATGCTGTGCTGATTGGATATAACACTGTAAAAATTGATAATCCTCATCTTACTGTCAGCCTTGTTGAGGGCAGAAATCCCGGAAGAATTATTCTCGATACTGATCTTAAGATCAGTCCGAAATCCGATCTCGTTCAGAAAAATTATGACCGTAATCTGATGATTGTTACATCAGGTAAAAATAAAACAAAGAATAAAAAATTAACCAGGCTTGCAGTTCATGGTGTGGAGGTTCTTTTCGTCCGGGAAAAAAAGAATAATTACCTGGACCTTTCAGATATTTTAAAAAAATTAGGGGAAAGAAATATTACTTCAATCCTGGTTGAAGGCGGTCGTAAAGTATTTACCAGCTTTATAAATGAAAAACTTGAAGATGAGTTAATGATCTTTATGGGACCTAAAATTCTGGGGGATGGATCGTCACTTACAGGCAATCTTGGAATTAAAGGCCTTCCTAAAGCTCTAACCTATTACTTTAAGGATATTGATAAAGTTGGGGAAGATGTGCTGTTACGACTTGAAAGACGATAATAAAGCGTCAGTGGAATGAAAAAGATTGAACAGAAAGTTTTTGAGTTTATTGCCCAATATGGGCTGATCCAAGAAGGCGATAAATTGTTGATCGCTGTCAGCGGTGGACCCGATTCGGTTTTCGCTCTTTATTTACTCAACCGATTTAAAAAGAAATTTAAAGTTGACTTAACCGTTCTCCATTTTAACCATTCTCTCCGTGGAAAAGAATCTGATGACGACCAGATGTTTGTCTCCGATCTCTGTAAAAAATTAAAAGTCCCCTGTCATTTTGTTATACTCGATGTTAAGACCCATGCCAGTGCTAATAAATATTCTATCGAAGAGTCCGCGAGAATTCTTCGCTACGAAAATCTTCAAATTCTCTCAGCAAAGCTAAAGTGTAATAAAATAGTTACTGCGCACACTCAAAATGACAATACTGAAACTGTCCTTCTAAATCTATTATCCGGGACGGGAGCCGGAGGGTTCACTGGTATTCCGATTAAACGGGGCAGTATTATACGGCCCCTGTTGTGCCTTACTAAAGAGGAGATACTGGAGTATCTTAAACAGTCCGGAATTCAATACAGAATTGATTCTTCAAATCTTCAATCTGATTTCAAAAGAAACTTTATCAGGAATAATGTTATTCCTCTACTGAAAGAAAAAGTGAATCCATCACTGGATGCTGCTGTTTTCCGGTCATCAAAAATTCTTGAAGGCACTCTTAAATCTATTTTAAGCGGCAATTACAAAAAAGCAGGTAGATATCTTAAGTATGAAAACGACCGGTTGAAGATAAATAATAAATTATTTGAGTTGCATGAGGAATCGGTTGCCGGCGAGTTATTAAAGGATTCCCTCGCCAGGTATTATAAGTACCAGTTTTATTATTCCGATTTTCTGAAATTAATTAAACTGAGCCGTGCTCATAGAGGCAAATCCATTCAGCTCAGGAAGGACTTGATAGCAGTTAAGGAAAGCGATTCTATATTTATCCTAACAAAAAGCGGCAGAGACGAAGATTTTTTCTTTGAGCTTGAGTTGGATAGTGAAATTTCTGTTGGAAAGAAACGGATCGGTATAAAAAAAGTTGATCGCTCTGATGTAAGATACAATGGTGAAGGGAATGTAGAATATATTAGTGCAGATAATTCGGATGGTATGTTTATATTACGTAAGTGGAAAAGCGGGGACCGGTTTATCCCTCTTGGTATGAAAGGATATAAGAAGGTATCTGATTTTTTAACCGGCAATAAAATAAGTTCTGTTGAGAAAAAAAATCAGCTTCTACTTACAAACCGGAACAATATTGTATGGATTATCGGTTTAAGAATAGACGATCGTTTTAAGGTTACTTCAAAAACAAAAAAGATCTATAAATTATGGATGAAATGAAAACTGCAGGGAAAAATGAAATTTTAGTGGGTACGGAAAAATTTGTACCGTTATTAACTAAAGAGGTCATTCAAAAAAGAATTGCCGAGCTCGGCAAAGAGATCTCTGAGGAATACAAAACTAAACTCCCTATTTTTATCGGCATACTTAACGGATCCTTCATGTTTATGTCAGACCTGATGAAATCGGTCAATATTAACTGTGAAATCGATTTCTTTAAACTATCCAGTTACGGTGACGAAAAGATTTCTTCGGGACGTGTGAAACTTGTAAAAGACTTGAACGCGGACATAACTGACAGGCACCTGATTATAGTTGAGGATATTGTCGATTCCGGTCTCTCAATTAAATATGTTGAAGAAATGATCCAGTCTCATAATCCTGCAAGTATGAGAGTGGTCACTCTTCTGCTTAAACCGGACAGTCTGAAATATGAGGTCAAAATTGATTATATTGGCTTCAAAATTCCTAATAAATTTGTAATTGGATACGGGCTGGATTATGCACAGAAGTACAGAAATCTGGACTCTATCTATGTTTTAAGCGAATAATGGAGAATTACTGACAAATGTTAAATAGATTTCAAAAATTGAATATGGCCGATTCAGATCCATCAAATCAGAATAATAAGAAAAAACCTTTTGGCGGAGGGCCTCAGAAACCTGACGGGGATTTTGACTGGTCTAAAATAATCCGCACTGTTTTCAGCTGGGGTGCTGTGATAATTGCTGCAGTCATTATAATGCAGTTTATGCGTTCCGGAACCACAAGTGCGGTTGAAGTTACTTTCGATATTTACGAGAAATTTTTAGAGGCCGGAAAAATCGTTGATGTAAAAGTTGTAAAATCAGATATCAACGATTACAGGCTTGAAGGTGTTCTGTCGGAAAAACAGATCGTTTCTATTAAAGGTGCTGATGTAAGTGTAAAAGATTTTACGGTTACATTCGATCAATCTATAATTGAAGAGAATATTAAGATCTGGAAAGAAAAAGGAATTAAATACACATTCATAAAGGAATCGAATGAGTGGATGACCGTCCTTCTCGGATTCCTTCCGTGGGTAATTCTCTTTGCGGTTTGGATCCTCATCTTTAGAAGAATGCAGGGGGGTGCCGGCGGTACAAGAGGTATTTTTAATTTCGGCAAGAGTAAAGCTAAGCTTATTTCTGAATCTGCTATTAAAGTTACTTTCAAAGATGTTGCAGGCGCCGATGAGGCCAAGGTTGAACTCGAGGAAATTATTGAGTTCCTTAAAGAACCGAGCAAGTTCCAGAAACTTGGCGGTAAGATACCGCGCGGAGTTCTTCTTTTAGGGCCTCCCGGAACCGGTAAGACATTATTAGCCCGGGCTGTTGCAGGCGAAGCCGGTGTCCCTTTCTTTTCTATTTCGGGTGCCGACTTTGTTGAAATGTTTGTTGGAGTTGGCGCGAGCCGTGTTAGGGATTTGTTTGAACAAGGGAAAAGAAATGCGCCTTGTATAGTATTTATCGACGAGATTGATGCTGTGGGAAGGCACAGGGGTGCTGGTCTCGGCGGCGGACACGACGAAAGAGAGCAGACTCTGAATCAGCTCCTCGTTGAAATGGACGGATTCGAACAGAACAGCGGTGTAATCATTATTGCAGCTACAAATCGTCCTGATGTTCTCGATCCTGCTCTATTGCGCCCCGGTAGATTCGACAGACAGGTTGTTGTCGACCGCCCGGATGTTAAAGGAAGGGAAGGAATCTTAAAAGTTCATACACGTAAAATTCCCCTCGATACGGATGTTGAACTTGAAACACTCGCTAAAGGAACTCCCGGTTTAGCAGGTGCCGACATTGCCAACCTAGTGAATGAAGCAGCGCTTCTTGCTGCCAGAAAAAATAAAAAGAAAGTGGCAATGGAGGATTTTGAAGAAGCCAAAGACAAAGTTATGATGGGAATGGAACGTAAGAGTCTCATCATTTCCGAAGAGGAAAAAAAGATCACTGCCTATCACGAGATTGGACACGTTCTGGTAGCTAAAATGGTACCCGAAGCCGATCCTGTTCATAAGGTTACCATAATTCCGAGAGGGCGTGCGTTGGGAGTCACTACCTATCTTCCCGTGGATGAGAAGCATACTTATTCTAAGAACTACCTCGAAGCTATGATTACTTATGCATTGGGCGGAAGGGCTGCAGAAAAACTGATCTTCAACAGGTTTACTACCGGTGCGGGAAATGATATAGAAAAATCAACAAACATTGCGCGTAAAATGATCTGTGAATGGGGTATGAGCGAAATTCTCGGTCCTATTGCTTACGGAGCTAAAGAAGAAGAGATTTTTCTGGGAAGGGAAATTACCAAGCATAAAGACTACAGCGAACAGACTGCTCAGGAGATCGATGCTGAATTAAAGAGGATAATTATGAACGGTATGGAGAGAGCCGAAAAAATTCTTTCGGAAAATATCGATCTGCTCCATAAACTTTCAAAAGAATTGCTCGAAAGAGAAATCCTTGATGCAGACGAGATAGATAAGATTATGCGCGGCGAGGAATTGCCTCCAGTTAAAAAGAACGGTGCCGGCGCTAAGGAATCTACCCCAAAGGAAATTCCGGATCATGTGAAAGCGCTCCTGGAGGAAAAACAGAAAAGAGAAGCTGATAAATCTCCTGAAAAGAGTGATGGTAGCAACTGATCGCGCAACTATAGATTACCAAAGTGAGGTCCTGAGGAAGGCCATTCATCTCTGCTCTCTTTCTATTCCTGTTGTCTATTATTTCATTACACGGGAACTGGCTCTTTCCATTCTCATTCCGCTGGCTCTGCTTTCCCTGGTTCTCGATTTAAGCAGATATTATTTTAAACCGTTCAGCAATATTTTTTATAAAATTTTCGGTTTCATGCTTCGAAAACATGAAAAAGATGAAAAAAGAAAAAATTTGAA
>CAZHHG010000063.1:0-17327 GCA_964532065.1 uncultured Melioribacter sp. | reverse complement strand
TATTTCCATTCAATAAGAAATAATATTTTTTTACCTTCGATTGATTTTCCCAGCATAATTGCATCTATCGAAGTACAATTAGCGCCTCTCGAAGTTGACTTTTCTAAACCAAGAGGAATTTTAGCAGTTTTTTCGAATTCTACGAAACCATTATCAACGATTAATGCCTTTTCAATTCCCGGATCAATATTTTGTAACAGAGCTGTTGCCAATTCCTCGCGTTGTCGTATGAAATATAAATGATTTATACACGCAATTTGCGAGGATAATAAATGTCCCGAAGGAGATTTTCCGGATTCCCACCATTGAATTTTATTTCTCTTAAAATAATCTAAAGCGTCTTCCCGTATACCGCCCCATAAATTTAGCTTAGAATCAGATAAAACAAAATCTCTTTCTTTGCCTTTAAATACACCTTTCCCGCCGTCTCTAAAAATAGAATCGCGCTTGCTCTCTTGTTTCTTTCGTTGTGTCTCCCGAAAATTCATTGATTCTCTATTCGCTTTTTTAGATTTCACAAAATCATTAGTCGTAAATAGCGTCTACACTATCGAATCTAAAAACTAACTCAACTTCCTCCAAGATTCTTTTTCATTTTTTCCAGTCAATTTACATTCGTATTCAAACATATTGTAATATGTTTATTTGAAAGGCCTTGTTTCTTCTTAACCTTTGAGTTTTTTAATAATTAAAATAAAACTTGGAGTATTTCTATGAGTATCATTTAAAGATATTCTTACTCAATAATTTTTTAGTACGTCCTTCGCAGTTTGAATTACAATCGTCCTCAGTTTCTCAGGTTCAAGCACAACAACACCTTCTCCCCTGCTTACAATCCATGAAGCGATTTCATTGAGCGAGTTCACGACAGTTTCATAGATCATAGAGCCGTCGGGTTCTTCTGTTACTTTCTCCATCTCCATAAGCTGTTTCGGTTTTATTCTATCCGGCCAGGGGGGCAGAAACTTAAGCTTAACTTTGTACCTTTCATCCCCTAACCAGCACTTAAACGATGTGCTGAATATCTGATCAATCTGCTTCTGAGTTACCGGTTTAAACTTCTTATTCAGCTTCTCAACTGATTTTATATTGTTAAGTAAAAACTGTTTTACCGTTCCGTTATGGTTAGCGAGGAGCCGCCAGTTCTTCTCCCCCTGAAAGATGCAGTAGGGTTCAACTATCCTTTCATCCGTTGACTTCTCTTCGGGTTTCTGGTAAGTTAGTTTTGCCAGGTAATTCTGGTCGATGCATATCTGTAGCTGCGTAAGCGTGGAGATTGATTTAGGTCCAAGCTTGCTGATAATCAGGTTAGTTGCCTGGTCGTAAGAGCTCTGGTTTACCGCTATTCCGATATACTGCGGGATAATTCCTTTAAGGACTTCATTTGGGATCTTTGAATAGACGTTAATTCCCTTCTTCCCTTCCGAGTGGATATCGATGCCGAGCGAGCGGAGTTCCTGTAGGTCCCTTTTAATAGTAAGGTCGTTTACATCATACATATCTTCAAAATCGTAGATCTGGTATTTACCTGGATTGGCGAGGACCAGTCCGAGTATTTCCGTCTGGCGTTTGATCTTAATTTTAAGGTCTTTCAAGAGGCGAGCCCTCAATATTTAGTGAAAGCCAGCGAGTTTCAAATTGAAAATAGCTCAATTCATAAAAAGACGCAATCGTGTTTTTATAAGTATCATTTAATGATACCGGAGGGATTCCCCCCGCCTGCTATATTGCCGGTGTCATAAAACAGGAGCAGTAAAATGGAAACCAGGATCGTTTCAGTCCAGACAAAAAACCAGTTATCCGTTGTAGAGTTTATCTCTTCCAATATCGACACGTTTGATTATATGCCGTTAGGCAGAGCCGTTAAGAAAAATCTGATAGTTCTTAAGGAGATAAGCGAAGGAGGATCAGTAAATGATGTTTACGTAATAAACCGTTCGGATAAGTTTGTGTTCATTATGGACGGTGATATAATTCAGGGGGCTAAGCAGAACAGGATAATCAACACATCCATACTTCTCGCGCCGATGAGCAAGACGCAGATTCAGGTAAGCTGCGTTGAACAGGGGCGCTGGCAGAAGGTGAGCAGTAAGTTCGATGCGCCGGACAGCTTCTTCGCGCCGTCATCCATTAGGTCGTTAAAGAATATGGACGTATTTGACAACCTGAAGAAAGGAGGATCCCATTACGCGAATCAGAGCAGAGTATGGAGCGCCGTAAATGATAAGCTTAAGGATCATAATGTATCGTCGGAGACCTCCAACCTAGGTGATATAATGAAGGAGAAAGAGGGAGAGTTCAAAGCCATTGAAGAGGAATTTAAGTGCGGTGAGAATGTTAATGGGCTGGCACTCTTCAAAGAGAATCAGTTTCTGGGACTGGACCTCTTCAACAGTTCCCTCGTCTACAGGGATTATTTCTACAAGATAGTTAAAGGGGCGGCGTTCGATTATTCATTCGGTAAACAGAAAGACCGGAAGATTGATGAGAATGAGCTGAAGTACAAGACTCTCGACATGCTCGATAAGATTGAAGCGCTTGAGAAGCACAGGTTCAAGGGAGCCGGAGTTGGATACGAAGACAGGTTTGAAAGCGATGAGACGACCGGCTTTCAGCTTCTCTATGAGAACAATTTAATTCATATGGCGGCAATGAATTATTCCAAGGAGGCATTATGAGAATAAAATTTCCAACCGGCAAGGATGAATACTTCCGCGGGGTTAAACCGGCAATTGAGTTTATGAAATCGGTTAAGCGCGAGAACATTCAGATCAGTCCCGATCTGCTTCACGTAAACCACGACGGCAAGTCGTTGTACCTGGAGATATTCGATAAGGGAGTAAAGCAATACCCGATGCGAGAGGCGTTCCTGCTAAAGCTCTTAAAATGGTTCTCATTCCCCTCGCATCAGCTAAAGATACTCGATATAGATACAATTACTTCGGTGCTTAACGATTACCTTCTGGCAATAAGGAGGCACAGCGTGATCATCAAAATAGAAGAGGAAGACGCCCTTACAATTACGAGCACCAGGTTCAGCGACGTGGAGGATTCCCAGATCCTCCGCCGGCTTGAACCACTTGATATCGACATGGTCTACTTTACCGATTTCTGCTCACGCTTCAGGACGAAGACAAAGTTTGATATAACGCCTTTCCCGGATGATGTTTTCGGCGTTGGGCTGAATATCGTCAACTCAGAAACGGGTTTTAAGGCATTCCAGATCAATAATTATCTGCTCCGTTATGTCTGTTCCAACGGTGCATACGTTAAGGATTTTGAGGATGATGTAAAGTATTACCATTACGATCTCTTCGCGCCGGGTGTATATGAAATGATCGATTACAAAGTGAATAACATTCAGGAAAAGGTTGATGCGCTGAGGAATAATCTGACGGGCATGAAAACGGACTTAAAGCGGGATGAGGTTCAGAAATTAAATCAGGTTATTTTCAATAAGATAGGCGTTAAGCTGTTAGCCGATCTATTGGAGAACGACCGTATGCCGACAAAGTACGAACTGTTTAATATCATAACCCACAGGGCGAAGGAATTTCAGCTTGCGCAGCGGATACTGATTGAAGAGATTGCGGGTGAGATGGTTAGCAATTAAGAATTAGAATCCTTTATTTTCATTGAGCAGAAATTTATTGCTCACTGATTATTAACCGGTGTATCAGAAAAAATTAACGGATGAAAAACATTCTTAAGAAGGATTATCAAATATTTTACTCTTCTTTTTCTTTTTATTTCCGGCTAAAGCAAATCCGCCGGTCAGTATGAAGATAAAGAGAGCGAGCTCCCAGGCATAGCGTTTTATCTCTTCGGGTGCAAGAGGACCGATCCATGATATTAATAAATAGATAAGCGCAATCATAACAGGAATAAAGATTAGTGCAAAAACAATTCTTCCTTTTTTGTCCTTCTTATCGCGCTCGGCTAATTTATTCAATGCCTCTTTATCACCGATTTTATTGAGAGTTTCCCTTGCACCGTTCCTAATCTCCTTATTCATAGCATAAGCATAGTATAATAATCTGCCGCTTGCAGATGTACCATACTTAACAATTTCATCCCACTTGCCGGCATGGGCATAATAGTTTACTGATTCCTGATCTGTTGCAGGCTGCCATCCTAATTTCTGTAAAGATTCAAAAGCAATTCCGGCAGTTATTATATCATCGGAATTAAGAAATTGAGTCAGCATCGTAATTACCTTTGGATCATTTAATTTCACGGCAGATTCAATCGCTTTTAACTTCAATTTAACATCCCTGCTATTTGCAGTTTCAATAAGAATATCAACCGCGCGCGGGTCGTCAAGCGCGGCTATCGCATCAATCAATTCCGGCGCAAGAAGGGATCCATATTCCTTCATTTCCTTACGGAGAGATTTTACAATCGGATCAAACACCCGGGGGTCTTTGGTAAGGATTAAAAGTTTCAATAATTCTACTCTGTATTCAATTCCGTAGGATCCTAATAATTGAGCGGATAATGGAATAATTTTTTCAATAACACGCCTGTCTCCCTTTTCCAAAAGTCTTTTTGCGATTGCATTTTTAAAATTTACATTAGGAAATAACGATAAGAGGAGATCCCTTCCCTCCTGGCCAAGTTCGGCAATATATTTTAGAAGCTCACGTGCTTCTTCATGCTGTCCATCGCCATAGCCCCAGATAGGATCATACCACATCAGTTTTTTCTTAAGCCCTTCCATCCCTTTTTGGGATTTTATTTCATCGAAATGTTTCTGGTAGTAGGCAGAGTCCATTTTAATTTCCTCCCTTAAATCATATTGTTGAAAATTAACTTTTCCGGAAAGGGAATCTATTTTAAAAGCTATTCTGCGGGATTGAGGCTGCAAAGTGAAAACAATAATTGAGGCTGACAAAAATTACATTCTTCAATTTTTAGAAGCAATAAGACGGGAGAGAATACTATTTGAGGGGATTGATGGGAGTATGGTATAGAATTAATGATGGGGGCGGGCTCGCAGCAGATTTTAAAAAGGTTTCTGAATATGGATGCTGAATCCCGGCGGCGCAGAGGTTTCAGTTACAAAGCAGACTATTTCATTATTTATAATTTTCTTTCTTCATCCTTTTTGCTGATTATTTCCTTCTAAATCAAAAGAAGTAATTGTCCAATGGTCAATTTTGAGGTTGGTTCACTATTTGTTAACAAGTACTGATAATAATCCGGAATTTTTCATTTTTCCTTCCATTTTAGTTATTTAAGCAATCAATTCAGTATCAAGGAACATGCATTCTAGTGCATATTTAGCTTGACAAAGGGAATCCCTTATACTATTTTTGTGCATAAGTGTACTATAGTGCATGTTGAGGTGAATAATGGACAAAAATGAAATTGGAAAAATTTTAAAACAGAGAAGAGAGATTTTAAGAATCACCCAGAAAGATCTGTCGGCTATTTCTGGAGTAGCACTAAGGAAAGTGATTGATATTGAGAATGGATTAGCCAATCCTACATTTCAGACATTACAAAAACTGCTTGATGCTTTAGGTTTATCACTATATATAAAGGTTAAATCATAATGGAAAGAAAAGCTGCCGTATATATCAATGAAACCTTAGCAGGCCATTTAGTTCAGAGAGATGATGAATATATATTCAGATATGACGATCTATACTTTGCTGATTCCAATCAACCGGCAATAAGTATAACATTTCCAAAGAGTCAAAAAGAATATCATTCAAAATATCTATTCCCCTTTTTTTTCGGATTACTGAGCGAAGGAGATTTGAAAATATTACAATGCAGGAAGTTAGGAATTGATGAGAATGATCATTTCACAAGATTATTAAAAACCGCTCAGAACACAATTGGAGCAGTGCAAATAAAAGAGGTAATTTAAGATGGCCCGGTGTCATAGCTGTTTTAAGGAAACATCCGGTTCTTACTGCAGACCCTGTCAGAAAAAATTATTCCACGGTAAGAATGTTAATCATATCCTGACTTTCACGCGCCCCGAATTTAATGAACAACGGATGAATCAAAGCGACCGGCTTTCAATTTCGGGTGTTCAGGTTAAGTATTCTGCTAAATTGGAAAAGAAGGAATTGGTGTTGACGGAAGAAGGTGGAAGGTATATCATTAAGCCAATCTCATACGGGTCATTTCAATTCATGGAAAGTATCCCGGCCAACGAGCACCTATCAATGCAGATTGCAGGTCAAGTATTTGATATCAATACCCCCCCGAACGGAATAATGTATTTCAAGGACGGCGGAATACTTTACATAGTAAAAAGGTTTGACGTCTTAGCAAACGGGAAAAAATTATTGCAGGAAGACTTCGCACAGCTTGCAAACAGATCCGAAGATAATGCCGGAAAGAATTATAAATATGATTATTCCTATGAAGAAATGGCTGAATTAATGAAAAGATATGTCGCAGCTTACCCGGTAGAGATAGAAAAGTTTTTCTCGTTGATTATTTTTAATTACCTTATTTGCAATGGAGATTCACACTTAAAGAATTTTTCTCTTACCAGAAATGAACAATTCGGTGATTATATTCTAACACCTGCTTATGATCTTTTGAATACCCGGTTACATTTAACCGTTGAACCTGATACAGCATTGGACTTTTTTAAAGATGATTTTATCACTGAAGAATATAAAGCCGGGAGTAAGTATACAAAGGTGGATTTTTTAGAGCTCGGATTAAGGTTTGGAATTCTAAAAGACCGTGCGGAGAAAATTCTTCTAAGATTTACTGCCAAAGAAAAAGAGATAATTGAAAAAGTAGATCAATCCTTTTTACCAGATGATTTGAAGAGAACCTATATTGAGCTTGTAAGAGAAAGAAGAGAAAGACTGGTTAAATGAATGCACTTTAATTAAATGTACTTCACTTGTACTTCTTCAGAACAAAACAAAAAACCCAGTATTTAATATTAATTAGAGTATTTAATCACTTAATCGAAGGGATTATATAATCTGATACAATTGTAAACGGTGAAATTATTTCGGGATCATACCAGTTGCCTGCCGTAGTAACAATAACCAGATCCAATGAAGGAATTATGAAGATATGCTGCCCGCCCCAGCCAGCGGCAAAATAAGACGGGTAAGATTTAGAACCGGTGTAAAAAGTCTTCTGCCACCATTGATAACCGTATCCGCCTGCCCATGTAAATTCATAAGTATAATCGTTCGGATTGATGTGTGCCGACGTGGAAATGCCGCACCATCCGGATGAAATAACATCCTCTCCTTCCCAGTTTCCATTATTAATGAAAAGCTGCCCGAATTTTGCCATGTCTCTGGGACGCAGATGAAGATCCCCTGAGCAGAGTATGACGTCGCCTCGAACTACCTGCCATTCATATTCTCTGATTCCGAGTTTACCCAGAAGATAATCCGCGGCAAACTGATCAATCCTCTTGTTCACCGCTTTGCTGATTATACTTCCGAGTATATTCGTATTGCAGTTATCATAATCAAAAACAGCTCCGGGTTCGGCAAAGAGCGGTTTTGCAAGAAGAAATCCTATCGGGTCGCTGCTCGTAAAAAAGCGGTGCATATCATTGCGGGAATCTGTATAAGGGAGCGACTCGTCATCATAGGTCAATCCGGATGTCATTGTGAGTAGATGCCTGATAGTCATATTAGCTTTTGAGGGTGATTCGGTAATGAGCGACGAGTACTCCGGGAAGAAATCGAATACTTTCTGATCGACAGATTGAATATAACCGAGGTCCATTGCTATTCCTAAAAGTGCAGATGTAAAACTTTTTGTGGCAGAACATAGAACGTGAAGGTCGTTCATATTATATCCGTATTCTCCGGTGTACTGGCCGAGATTGAATTTGGCACCTGAATAATATTTTTCGAATACAAGCTTCCCGTTTCTAACCACGAGTATACTATGAATGCGGTGATTCTGAGAGGCGTTTAAGCGGTTTAAAAGTTCTCTGAATTTTGATTCGTCGAGTCCCACCGAGTTAAGCGAAGCGACTTCCCATCCGTCGCCGGTTAATTCCGGAACCGGTATCTGAGTGACCGGTTCATTTTCATCAATGTTCGCCGAATCGCAGCTTAGAATAAAGAATGAAAAGAGGAATGCAAATATTAAAAGTTTCATCATCGATCCTCCGTGATCTAACTTTTAATTTTTCTTCAGCAGATTATGAGTCGATCAAATAATAATAGAATCGATTCTCATATACCATCCCAATAAATTACCACCTTTTTGAATTGAGGAAGACTTAAGGCTATCCAGATGATATAGATTACAGTCGGTCTTATGGCATTTATCAATTTTTCGCTGAAAAAAAATACTGGTTTATTTTTCGGATCAGAAATATTTAGAAAAGGATTTTCAAATTACTGATCAGAAAGTACTTCAGAAGGGTTTATTTTATTTACCAAATAAAATAAACAGACTTGGAATGGAATATTCAATTAGGATAAATAATAAATAAAGATTTCCAGGAAATTTAAAAAATTATTTCTCCCGGTTATCTGTTCTGAACGGTGAAGCCGGAAGCCCCCCTTTATTGTAAAGATTACCCTCGGGATTATCCCCCCATGCATACCTGAGAGCAGAAGGATTTGTAATCTTATCGGACCAGACAACTACTTTATCATTTTCAATTACAGCTTCGGCATCAATAAATTCCTGGTCTTCGGATGCTATCTGGAAGCCCTTCAGCTTACTGTCACTCTTTGCCGTCAATCCTTCGCCGTAATAGAATTCCAGAATTAATTTATTTTCATCAATACGATGTGATTTATAAATTGGTCCGGAGAAGACCAGATCTTTCCTGCCATAAATATTTGCGAGTGCTATCAGCGCAAGCCTGTATCCTACATCGGATTTATTCTTCGGATGGAGATCCATCGGATCGCCGACATCGATGGTTACCGCCATTCCTGTATTAGGAACTGAAAGAGTATTAAGCTGCGCTTCTCTAAGTTCAGGCCAGCCGCTGCCGGACGGTTCCGGCTCCCTTGCAAAATTAGGTAGCTGAACAAAATAGAACGGAAATTGACCTATACCCCAGAGATCCCTCCAGTTATTAATGAGCGCAGGAAATAATTTTTTGTATTCACCGGGCCTTTCGACATTCGATTCCCCCTGGTACCAGATCACTCCTCTCATACCATAAGGAGCCAGAGGATAGATCATTCCGTTGTAAAGTCCGTAAGGAGTATTCCTGCCGCCGGGAGCCGTGGGAAGTCCGGGTTTTCTGGGCGGCGCAAATCCGAGCGATACCGACTTTGAAGAATCCTTTTTCCATTGAAGAAGCAGTTTTTCCTTATTCAGATTAAAATCATTCAATACAGCAGGATACTCTTCAACAATTTTATTCCATCTTTCAAATACAGCTTTAAATTCGGGATTGGATTCAAGAGTTTCTTTAGAGATCCAGGTTTCAATTGCAGTTCCGCCCCAGGAGGAGTTTATCAATCCTACAGGAACATTGATTTCCCTCAACAAGTTTTTAGCGAAATAATAAGCGACCGCAGAAAAGTTTTTTACATTTTCGGGAGAGGAGACTTTCCATACACCTTCACAATTCTCAAGCGGTACAGGAGAGGATTTGCGAGCTACTGTAAATAATCTGATTCTGCTGTCATTCGCATTATTAATTTCCGCTTCGCCATTTTCCGATTTGCTTAACTGATACTCCATGTTGCTCTGCCCGGAACAGAGCCACACCTCACCAATCGATACATTCTTAAGTTTAAGAGTATCCTGACCTGATGAAACGATCATTTCATAATTTTCTCCGGCGCTCATTTCATCAAGAAATAATTTCCATTTGCCGTTAGCATCTGCAATTGCCGAATTCAGATTCGAGCCGATCCTCACATCAACTTTTTTCCCGGTTTCCGCTGTACCCCATACAGGTATTTTCAAATCTCTTTGAAGCACCATGTTATCGGAAAACAAGGAGTGGAGACTCAAACCTGTTTGAGCGGAAGTAAAAGTACCGAAAATTAAAAAACATAAAAGAACAATATTTAATCGTGATACTCTTCTGCCAATCTTGTACTCACCTTCTCTTAAAAAAACATTCACTGCGTAATTTCCCTTTATATAGATCATTTAATTTTTTATATTTTTTTCAGATCAGCGTTCAACCCTTCCGGATCCGCCGCTCTTTATAAGTTTTTCAACTTCATCGGTGGAGACATGATTAAAATCCCCGGGAATAGTCTGCTTAAGGCACGACGCAGCTACGGCAAATTCGAGCGCGTCTTTCGTATTACTCTTTGTAAGGAGTCCGTAAATTAATCCGGAGGCAAAAGCATCGCCGCCCCCAACCCGGTCAACAATCTGAATATCATATCGTGTTGAACGATACGGTTCTATGCAGTCTTTCGAATCGGCAAGCAGAGCGCTCCAACCGTTCCTGGATGCCGAATAACTTTCTCTTAACGTAATTGCAACCGTTTCAAAATTGAATTTCGATTTAAGCGATTTAGCCAGCTCGAAATATCCGGACTCATCGAGTTCGGCTTTATGAATATCTGTGTTATGAGGTTTCATACCGAGGCTCTTTTCGGCATCCTCCTCGTTGGCAATACATACATCTACATATTCCATAAGAGGAATCATCACATTCTGAGCTTCTTTTTCAGTCCATAGCTTTGCCCTGAAATTGAGATCGCAGCTTATCTTTACGCCGTTCTCCTTAGCTTTCCTGCATGCTTCCAATAAAGATCCGCGCGCATCAGTGCCGAGCGCAGGTGTTATTCCTGTAAAATGAAACCAGGAAGCTCCCTTCATAACCACGTCCCAGTTGATATCGCCGGATTTAATCTGGCTTACAGAGGAATTTGATCGGTCGTAAATTACTTTGGATCCTCTCTGGCTCGCGCCGGTTTCAAGGAAATAGATTCCGACGCGCTCCCCGCCTCTCAAGATGAAATCCGTTTTTACCCCGTATCTCCGGAGATGATTAACGGCGGACTGACCGATTTCATGTTTGGGAAGTTTTGTTACGAAATAACTCTCGAGTCCGAAATTAGAGAGCGATGCCGCAACATTAGCTTCTCCACCTCCATATGTAACGTCAAAGCTCTGTGACTGTACAAATCTTTCAAAGTTCGGAGTGCTGAGCCGGAGCATAATCTCCCCGAATGTAACAACTTTAACCGACATTAATTAATCTCCCATTTAATTTTTTTTTATCAACCCTTATTAGAATAATGGAATCGTTTAAAGTGCACGATGTTATGAAAATAATTTTTCATAATCTAACATGGACATTTTATTCCGTTGAAAATTACAAATAATTACTAAAATCGCTCTCCTTTCGACTCGCGGATATGACTGCCAACCGACCTGATTCTTCCCCACATCGAAATAAAAAACAATATCATACCAAGAAACTGGCCGACTGATGAGACGACAAGGAGAAGTTTCAAAAGCTCACCGGCAATTACAAATGCTGAAAGAACCTGACAAATAAAACGCACGGAGGTAGAAACAGTCATTACATAATATGTAACCAGGATAAGTCCCGGTTTGTAAAGTTTATCCTCCTTCTCCGGTCTGGGAAAGAACCAGAGAGCCACACCCATTATCATCATCATAACTGAGCCGACAAGTATAATATGGGTATGAGCGGAAACAAGATCCGGATGCGGCCAGAGGCCCGCGTAATACCTGGCGATAAGCAGGTAAAGACCGGTCAGAACTCCTACTAATAAAAAAATTATGCTGGTTTTAATAAAATATCGGACTGTTGAAAACGTAGTTATGCCCTTTCATTTTTTCACTCTATTATCATAAAAATTAATTTGTAAATAAGCAACAAATGATTATTAACGGAATATTCGCGGAAACGATCTCGGAATTTATTGCGATACCGGCAGGAGAAATTTCTGGAAACAGCAATAGGCATTTCCTATTTTTATTTCAGCACTTCAAAACAATTAACAGGTGATTGATGAAAAGAGCTGTATTAACAAACCTGGCAATAATATTTCTTATCCTTTCCTTTTCAGTCATAACGGCTCAGAATAAAAGGGCCATGACATTAGAAGACGTTATGAGATTCAAGCAGATTAAAGAACTAAAGATTTCGGAGAAGGGAAATTTTATTTCCTATGCATCAAAACCTGACAGAGGTAATTGGGATTTCATAATCAGTTCTACCGGGTTTGACAAAGAAATAAAAATTCCGAACGGCTCACGGGGCGAATTTTCGATTGATGAAAATTACATTTCTGTTTTTATAGAACCGGACTTTTTTGAATATGAAAAAGCAGAGAAGGAGAAACCACGCGCGGGCCTGGAACTGCTTAATATTAAAGAGGGGAAGACTGAAACGTGGAAGGATGTAAAATCGGCTTCATTCTCCCGGGATTCCAGATGGCTGGCATTCCATCATTTTGAAAAGAAAGATACCAGCAAGAACGCAAAACCTAAAAAAAATATCGGTACTACTCTCGTATTAAAAGAATTAACAGGTTCGAAGGAGGACACGATTAATTTCGTAGCATCCTTTGCGTTCGATTCGCTCTCCAATTATCTGGCTTTTTCGGTTCTAGATACCGCAAGAAAAAACAACGGCCTCTATCTCTGGGATTTGAATAAGCGTGAAAGGATAATTGCGGACACATCAAAGAATTCCGTTATCGAGAACCTTGCGTGGCACAAGAAGAACAAACTTGCATACCTTAAGACTTTTTTAAGAAAGGATCAGAAAAAAGACAGCTGCGAATTGAAAATATGGGATAGTGGAAAAGTTGAATCGCTGGCAGGATTTAAGAATCTTCGCGAGGGATATTATATTCCCGTAGAAAATCGGTTGAGCTGGTCGAAGGACGGGGAACGATTATTCTTCGGCATTAAACAATCGCTGGTTAATGATCAGAACGCCGGAAAAGACACCTCTAAAAATAATGAGTACGATTTCGATAAGATCCTCGCAAAGAAAGAGGCGGATGTATGGCACTGGAACGATCCGCTTATTAAATCAAATGAAAAGATTGAATGGAAACAGAAGGAGAAATCCTCTTACCAGACAATTTACGACTATAACAGGAAGTCGATAGTCTACTTAATAGATGATGATTATTCCCGGCTTATACGAAATGAAAATCCCGATAAAGCCCTTATACTTACAGACAAAGAATACCTGAAAGAAAGAACGTGGGTCGGAAATATTTATGATCTTTATTCCGTCGATTTAAAAAGCGGTACAGGAACATTAGTCGAAAAAAATATCAGAGGAAGTAATTCCCTTTCCCCGCTCGGAAAATTCGCAGTAGTCTACAAAGGGAATCAATGGCATTTAAAAAATCTTACAACGTTTTCATCTGTCTGCCTTACCGATAAGCTTACCGTACCATTTTATGACGAGGACAATGACACACCGGACGAACCGTCGGGCTACGGTGTTGCAGGATGGCTGGAAGATGACAAATTCGTTATGATCTATGATAAGTATGATATTTGGAAATTTAATACATCAACCGGGGCCGCCGAATGTCTTACAGACGGCTACGGAAGAACTAATAAATATACTTTCAGAATTATCGACCTCGATAATGAGAAAGACTGGTATGAGACGGATGAAGAGTTTGTATTAACCGCATTCCACGAAAAGGAAAAATTCACCGCGGTTTATAAACTTAGAGCAGACCGCAAAGGTGTAACTAAAATTCTTGAGGAGCAGAAGAAGTTTACTATTATAGGAAAAGCAGCCGGTTCCGATAAGCTCTTTTATTCCAGGCAATCTTATAATGAATATCCGGATATCTGGCTGACAGATTTAAATTTCAGGTCGCAGGAAAAATTAACAGATTTGAATTCGCAGCTTGATCAGTTTGCATGGGGTACTTCGCAGGTGATTGAATGGAACAGTCTGGACGGCAAACCGATTCAAGGCGCGGTTATTCTCCCGGGTAACTTCCAGAAGGATAAACGTTATCCCGTTCTTGTTTACTATTACGAGATCTCCTCGCAAAGGGTTCATGATTTCAACGAAATGGTAGTTAATCACCGCCCAAATTTCCCGTTCTACGCCAGTAACGACTACATTGTATTTCTGCCCGACGTGAAGTTTGATATCGAGCGTCCCGGATACTCGGCAACAAAGTGCATTCTCCCCGGTTGTCAGAAATTGATTGATCTTGGCTGGGCGGATCCTGAAGGTTTCGGGCTGCACGGTCATTCCTGGAGCGGGTACCAGTCCGCACATGTAATAACTCAAACCGATTTTTTTGCGTGTGCAATTGCCGGCGCACCGGTTGGAAATATGACGAGCGCTTACAGCGGAATAAGATGGGGAACGGGATTAGCCAGGCAGTTCCAGTATGAAAAATCTCAGAGCCGAATAGGCGGAACTCTCTGGGAGAAAACGATGAGCTACATTGAAAACTCCCCCGTCTTCTTTGCCGATAAGATTAATACACCATTGCTTCTGATGCATGGCGATGAAGATGACGCAGTGCCATGGTATCAGAGTATTGAAATTTATTTAGCGATGAGAAGGCTCGGCAAGGATTGCATATTCCTTCAGTACAGAGGAGAGAAGCATCATCCGGCTAAATACCCGAACAAACTCGATTATTCAATTAAGATGAAAGAGTATCTGGATCATTACTGTAAAGGATTGCCCGCTGCCGATTGGATTACAAAGGGTGAACCTTATAAAGGTAAATAAGTTATTCTTAATAAAAGAGGTGGTCGATTGTACCGCCTCTTAATTTTTATTTGTCCGACTTAAAAATCTCCCTAAAAAATTCCTTTTCATTTTCAAGGTCCCTGATCTTCCGGGCTTCTTCATTCCCATCCTTTTTTTCATACATCATTTTTATGAAATCCTCGGAATTAACTATCAAGCAACTGTTCACACGGGCAAAGTCCGTAAGCGGCCGATCGGAGGATACAAGTGTAATCAATTTTGGATTCCGCGACTTTGAAATCTCCTCTCTGATTTTCGTGTCGGAAGACTGATTATCAGAATAAACAATTTTACCTTTCGAAAGACTGAGCGGTAAGTTTTTGAAACCGTCGAAATGAAGTGTAATATTGATCTTTTTACCGGCGAAGCAACTGTTAAGCATTGAAACAAGTTCTGCCCTGCTCCTTTGCTTATCTTTCGAATGTACTTCATTCAGAACTTTTGAACGGCCGATAAGATTATTACCGTCGATGATGTAATGAATCATATTAAAAAATAATAAATTAGCAGCAACAAAAACAGAATACGATGGACAAAATAATTCAGGTGGCCGGAATAATTGATATTGAAGAGGCAAGTATGCTGATGAACCTAGGTGTTAAATATTTAGGATTCCCTCTCCGGCTGCCCGTCAACAAAGAGGATCTTACAGAGGATGAAGCTTCAGAAGTAATTAAAGAAATTACCGAACCTCACAATGCGGTGCTTATAACATATCTAGATGATTCCGTAGAAATTATCGCGTTCTGTGATAAACTGAATGTCAAGATTGTTCAGCTCCATGGGAAAATTGAAATTGAAGAACTAAAAAAATTAAAAGCACTTCGACCCGATATTAAAGTGATTAAAAGCCTGGTCGTGCACGGGAACAATCTCCCGGAACTCGAAGATACGGTTTACAGGTTGTCAGATTTTGCCGATCTATTTATAACAGATACATATGATTCATCTACCGGTGCGAGCGGTGCAACCGGGAAAACACACGACTGGAATATCAGCAGGAAACTGATAGAGATCTCCCCAAGACCGGTTATAATTGCCGGAGGATTAAATCCGGACAATGTACGCGAGGCAATACTCTTTACACGCCCCGCCGGAGTAGATGTTCACACGGGGATTGAATCTTCAAACGGGAGAAAGGATCACCTGTTGACCAGGCGGTTTCTGGAAGAATGTAATAGAGGGTTTTCCGAATTAAAGTAGATTCCGGTCGATTTAATATCTTCAGCCCGGATGAATTTATTTACAAATTCTTTTGGTGCACAGGTATTATGTGTGCTATGTAACTTAACTTTAAGCTGGTCCGGTTCAACATCGATGATGAAATACGATGGATTAGTATCCATTGTCGCTCCGGCATTTAAAAAATTAATCCCATTACGGCTATACTCTCTCATCTCATGACTGTGTCCATGAAGCACTGCTTTTACATTCGATTTTTTGTTGAACTTTATTAAGAAGTTGCAGCAACATACAATTTCAGCAACGGTTAATGTCATAGTATCTACATCAAAAGATTAATTTTAAGGTGGTTTGACCTTCATCACAGACCTTTTTTTTAGCTTTTGATTTACTAATGAAAGAAATAATTTCCATTGTTGTTTTTGTTAAATGGGTTGGCCTTCTCGGCTGGGGGTCAACCCGCTAATTAGAAAGGTTTTATGACATTATCCCAAATTGTTTACTCCTCAGTAGGACTCTTTTTCCTTACCGCTCTGGTAGGCATTGCTGTTCTGTATCTTCTTTCAAAAACCAGAAAAAGAGAAGATTAAAAGCTTGGATTACCAGGTCAACGCTTTCCAACCGGTTTTTCATATCCTATTAACCAATTAGAATGATAAATACATCTATACCGAGACCCACAGCGAAAAATATTTATAAATATTCAACTACCTGATAATATTAATCGATTTCTAAGTAAAAGAGGCTAAGTGAATTATTGAAGATGGAGATATATTTTAATCCCCGTTATCAAAATCAAATGCTTTTTGCATAATAATTTTCTAAGTTTAATAAGACAATAATATTCTTTGCTCTAAATTTTTCTCTATTCCGGAGTTATTATGAAAATGTCAGAGAGTAACGGTGAACGATCATTAATAACCAGTCTGAAAACTAAATTCGAAGAGATTTACGGACAATTAACCGGCTCACATCTAATTCTAACACCAGGAAGCCTTATACTTCTCGGCGATCACACACATTATAACGACGGAATATTACTTTCGGTCGCACTTAACAGATATTCAGCAATAATCATTAGAAAAAGGAATGATGATTTAATCAATTTATATGATTTATCTGAAGAGTATTCAATTGGTTTTAAAATTAATGAGATTGATGATCAAACCGACTATAAATTCCGGCATCAATTATGTCTTCTAAAAATGTTGCGGGGTCAGGAATTGTTGAAATATGGTTTCGATTGTATTATTCATTCCGAAGTCCCTGAATGCCTCGGTTTAGGTGCTTTAGCCTCCAGAGAAGTTTGCTTTGCAACATCACTGAAGAAAGCTCTCTCACTCGAAATGACTAATCAGGAACTACTTGGATTTGTAAGAAATTGTGAACTGCAAATTCTCGGTAAGATTTCTAATATCGCCCATCACTTTACACTGAAATTCGAAAAGGAGAATAAATTCTTTTCTCT
>CAZHHG010000062.1:5227-17355 GCA_964532065.1 uncultured Melioribacter sp. | reverse complement strand
GATATTAGTGGCGAGGTCCTCGTTATCTCTCAGTTCACTCTTTATGGTGATTCAAGAAAAGGGAATAGACCTAGTTTTACGGATGCTGCCCGGCCTGAAATTGCAAATGATCTTTATAATAAATTTATTATCAGGATGAAAGATAATCTCGGTGAGGATAAAGTTAAGGGGGGCATATTCGGCGCTATGATGATGGTAAAGATTTTTAATGACGGACCTGTAACCATTATTGTTGAGTCAAAAGGGGAATAATGATCTACACACTCGTATCCCGGGGACTGGTCTAAAGTCTTTTTATTAGAGGAAGGGAGTTCGATTGCATTCCACAATTATGATATTTATCGACGGTGTGGGAATCGGGAAGAAGGATTATGAATTTAATCCGTTCTTCAAATTCGGTTTCAAAACATTCACGGAAAATTTCGGTTCTATACCTCATCTAGATAACCAGCGCCTTTCCAACGGTTACGGAAATCTATTCCCGGTGGATGCACGAATGGGAATCCCGGATATCCCCCTTAGCGGAACCGGTCAGACTTCGATCTTCTGCGGGGTAAACGCCCCGAAAATTGTCGGTAAGCATTTCGGCCCCTATCCGTATTCAACTCTTGTCCCTATTATTAAGGAAAAAAATATTCTCAGGGAATTTAAACGCCGGAGAATGAAAGTCTCTTTTGTTAATGCATATCCAAAAGTATTCTTCGATTACGTAAACTCCGGCAGGCGCAGGCTCAGTGTTACTACTTTAAGCTGCCTGTTAACCGGAATAAGGCTTAATAAAATAGCCGACCTCCATAAAGGGCGCGCCTTGAGCGCCGAAATAGACAACCGGCGGCTTGCTGAACGTATGAACTATAAACTCCCGGTTATTAAACCGGAAACCGCTGCCAACCGGCTGATCAGAATTGCCGGAAAAAACCACTTCACTCTTTTCGAAATATTTCATACCGATCATCTTGGACACGGCAGAAATACTGATTGGCTTGAATATACTGCCGGTGTTCTGGACCGGTTCCTGCTGCATCTATCAAATAATCTCACACGAAATATGACTCTTATTGTGTGTTCCGATCACGGTAATTATGAAGACCTTTCTATAAAAATGCATACTCTTAATCCGGCTCTTGGAATGACCTTTGGGAAGAATGCTTCTATTCTTGCAAAAAAAATTAAAAAACTTTCTGATATTAAACGTGCAATTATGGAGATGTATGATTGAATGATTATCCGCTTATAAAATTTGTTCTCCTTTTTATCTGCGGCATTGTTTTACAATCAGTTCTTAGTATCCTGCTAATACCACTTTTAATATCCTTTCTCGCTTCTCTTGTATTAATGTTATTCTTCTATTTCATGTCGAGCAGAAAGGAATCGTTTCTCAATTTATCCCTGATTTGTATTTCCGTAATTCTCTACGGTATGATCCATTATTCACTTCATAAAAATGTTAATGTAGCATATCCGTTTGATTTGCCCGTAAATAAAAACGCTCTGATCTTCGGGTCTGTCACAGATGTAAATCTGATCCGGAAGGATAAAGTTGTTTTCCAGATAGAAACAGATTCTGTTAAGCTGAATGAGCGGACAGCTGTAGGATGTATTAATCTGATCTGTTCCGTAAAAGACTCCATGAGGAATCTGGAAAAATTCTATTCGTCTGTTCAAATCGGTAACCGGCTAGCTGTTAAAGGTACACTCAGCCGCGCCAGGAATCAGAGGAATCCCGGTGAGTTCGATTATGAATCAGCTCTTGCTCAAAAAGGTATCCACGGCCTTATAAACGTCTATAAAACCGGCGATATTTCTATACTGTCGCAAGAATCATCTGCCCTTAAAAATATTCCGCTTGAAATACGGAAAAGCATCGACGGATTAATTACTAAGTATCATAATAATTCCACTACAGCTCTACTGCGCGGACTTCTCCTTGCCGACAGAAGTATGATCGATTACGATATCAGAACGGAATTTATAAATTCAGGTGTGGTGCATGTTCTTGCAGTCTCGGGTTTGCACGTAGGTTTTGTTGTTCTCATTTTTGTTGTAATATTCAAGCGTTTCAATCCCTATATCCGCTATGGATTTACAATACTGGGCCTTCTATTTTTTATGGTCATAACTAATTATCCCACAAGTGTAGTCCGTGCAACTATTATGGCTCTTGTAATGATTGCCTCTCCTTTAACAGGAAGGAATTACAACAGTATCAATTCGCTTTCTTTAGCGGCTCTCATTATTCTGCTTCTCTATCCTTCTGAAATCTTTTCACCCGGTTTCCAGCTCTCTTTCTCCGCTGTTTTGTCTATCGTTCTTCTTTATCCGCCTATCGCTTCGCGGATTGCAAAGATGAAAATTAAATCCGCTGCGGCAAGATATATTCTTCTCTTTTGTGCTGTTTCATTTGCTGCGCAAATCGGGACACTTCCTTTTACACTCTTCTATTTTCATAAATTGTCGGTAATCGCTTTGTTCGCTAACTTTATTGTTATACCGATGATCGGACTTATAGTTGGACTTGGAATTTTTACAATTTTTACGGGCTCCATATTGTCTATACTGGGAATGATATCCGGTTCAGCAAACGAATTACTTTCCTTCATACTTTTTTCTATTGTCCGTTTTTTCGGAAACGAAAATTACTCGTTCATTTTTATTCGACAGTTCTCGCTTATCGATTCACTTTTATTTTATGGAATTGTAACAAGTATCTTCTTAACCTGGAAGTATCTTGTCTCAATCAGGTCCAGAATAATTGTGGCAGTCCTGTCAATCCTGATTGTGATAATGGGATTCAGTCTTGATAACAGGGAATTGCTGAAGGATAATATCCTCTCTCTTTATGTAATCGATATCGGCCAGGGTGATGCTATCCTTATTAAATTCCCGAACGGTAGAACGGCTTTGATCGACGGTGGTGACGCAACGGAAACTTTCGATAACGGGAGCAGAGTAATAATCCCTTTGCTCGACCATTTCGGAATTGGTAAAATCGATTACGGATTTATTACACATGCCGATGCCGATCATTATCGCGGGTATATATCACTTATAAAAAATAACCGGATCTCGCAAATCTGTAAACCGGTTCCGGATTTCTCTGAACCGGGGGATATAGAGATTGAAGAGGTGATAAAGACTCATCGGGTTCCTGTCAATTACTTTGCAAAAAATATTATCAGTATAGGTAATGTTAGAATGTACATTCTCAACGATACAATCCGGTTTGATTTTAAGAATCTGAGTATGAATGACAAAAGCGGTGTATTTAAAATTGTCTACGGAAAAACCTCATTTTTATTTACTGGGGACGCGGGTATCAAAGCGGAGAATTTCTATATTCACTATTATGCCGGTTTTCTGAAATCAGATGTTCTAAAAGCAGGGCACCATGGCAGCAAAACAAGTTCCGGTGAAAAATTTCTAGACGCTGTTAAACCGGATTATGCTCTTATTTCTGCAGGTATTATGAATAAATTCAGGCATCCGAGCCCGGAAATCATCGAACGGCTTAATAAGAGGAGGATCGAAATTCATAGGACTGACCTTTCGGGCGGAATCTTATTCCAGTCCGACGGATACAGGATCAAAAATATTAATTGGAAAAAGGAATAACTCGGCTTTATATTTTGAATGAAAATCTTGTGGCTAAATGAATATTCGCGAAAACTACCCGCTTAAAAAACTTAACACCTTCGGACTCGATATTTTCGCGAGATATTTTATTGAAATTGATCACCTCGATCAGTTATTACCGTTCATGGAATCCCCATACTTCTCTCCGGACCAGTTCCTTGTTATTGGCGGCGGTAGTAATCTGCTGTTTAAAGGTAATTTTGAAGGAACCATCCTCAAATATTCCGTCAAAGGAATAAAAATAATCGATGAGAGTCCGGATGAAATAATCGTTGAATCTTCCGGCGGCGAATTGTGGGACGACCTTGTTGAATTTACCGTCGCTAACGAATATTACGGACTTGAAAATCTCACATTAATACCTGGAACCGTTGGCGCCGCTCCGATTCAAAATATCGGTGCTTACGGTGTTGAACTGAAAGACCTATTCTATTACCTCGAATACTTTAATCTGGAAACCCGTTCTCTCGGAATATTATACAATTCTGATTGCCGGTTCGGATACAGGGACAGCATATTTAAAAACCAATTGAAAAATAAATCGATCATTACCAGAGTAGCTTTTCGATTATCGAAACAGAAAAAACTGAATCTGTCTTACAAATCATTGGACGAAGAATTAAAGAATATTCCTGAAAATGATATAACGTTAAGAATGGTGCGCGATACGGTTAGAAAAATTAGAGAAAGCAGATTGCCCGACCCTCTTGTAACCGGTAATGCCGGTAGTTTTTTCAAAAATCCCGAGGTTAGTTATGAGCTTTATGATTCATTGTTAAAAAAACATCCTGATATTACTGCCTTTAAAGTGAATGAGTCGGTTTACAAGATATCGGCCGGATGGCTTATAGAAAAATGCGGGTATAAAGGGAAAAGATCCGGAAATGTTGGCTCGTATGATAAACAGGCATTGATTATTGTTAATTACGGCGGCGCCACTGGTTTGGAGATCATGAACTTCGTAGAAAAGATTATGACCGATGTAAAATCAAATTTCGGAATTGAACTCATAAGTGAAGTGAATATAATCTAAAAACTAAACAGGTGATTTATGGATCTACTTGTATCAATCATTGGTATCGGATTAATAATTTATTTCGTTCTTTTACTTGGAGGCACCCGGCTGGCGATAAGAAAAGGATTTAATGCAAAACTGATGTTCATCGTTGCTCTTGTTCTTCCCCCCGTCGCACTTATTCTGGTTCTCCTGATTTTTAAAAAGAACAATATTGATCGGGATGAAAAGGACACCTTTACAAATATAATCTGGGAGGTAACTCAGCCGTTTATCGATCTCGCTCATACATCACGAGCTCTCCTCGGTCTTAATTTCTCTTATATACTGGAAGGACTTACCTATTTCGGAGTAGTTGGACTGCTTGCCATCTACTTTAACGAATTTATACAGCTCGATGATATCCGTGCCGGTAATATGGTTGGAGTTCTAACCGCCGGAATTACGCTAAGCATGCTCTTCCTTGGTGCCACAGTCGATCTGGTCGGCGTACGTAAAGCACTCCTTTATGCTTTGTCTTTCATGCTCGTAGGAAGAATCTTCCTTTCTACTGCACCGCATCTGGGAACACCGGGGCTCTGGGGCTCGGGTCATATTTATGCGATGATTGGAATACTCGGTATTGTAATCGGATATGGAATGTATCAGCCGGCAGCATATGCTGCAGTTAAAAAATTTACAAATGAAAATACTGCCGCAATGGGATACGCTATGCTTTACGCACTTATGAACCTTGGCGGTTATCTGCCTGGACTTATTTCGCCGCCTGTAAGAAGGGAGGCAGGTATTCTTGGTGTTTTCTGGGTCTACGCTGCTCTTACGGTTGCGGGAATTGCTGTTGTCTATTTTATTATGACGAAAAAAGCAGTTGCGAGTGCTATCGAAATTGCTTCGAAAGATAAAAATGAAAACCAGAAAGAGAACGAGGACGAACTTTCCAAAATGTCCGCAAAGGAAAAACTTAAGTTCTATCTTAAAAACTTTCCGCTTAAGGATAAACGATTTCTCTTTTTTATCTTTATACTTATACCTGTGCAAACCCTCTTCGCTCATAACTGGCTCACCATTCCGCTTTATACCAGCCGTGCTTTCGATGGTTTTGTCCAAAATAATTTTGAGTTCTTTGTTAACCTCAATCCGATCTTAATTTTTGTACTCACGCCTATGATTGCGGCATTGACTTCAAAAAAGAATGCCTATACGATGATGATTATCGGTACATTCGTAATGGCATCGCCAACTTTTATTCTGGCTCTGGGTCCCGGTATGGTAACATTGCTCGCTTACCTGATTATTATGACTATCGGCGAGGCAATGTGGCAGCCGAGATTCCTTCAATGGGTTGCTGAAATTGCACCTAAAAATATGACGGGAATTTATATGGGAATCGGACAGTTCCCCTGGTTCCTTACAAAAGTTGTTACGAGTCTTTATTCCGGCTGGTTCCTAATGCAGTATTGCCCGGCAGATACTCCTCCATCTGAGATGAATACAGAATTCATGTGGTTGATTTACGGTTTTATCGCTGTTGTTACACCTATTAGCCTTCTTCTCGCAAGGAAGTGGATGGTCAAAGGATTTAAAACCAAACATGAGGTATAAAATGAAATTGAGTTCGTTAATCTTGCGGCACTTTACCGTTAATATGATTTTTCTTTTACTCCTTTCTACAATAATTGAGGGACAGGTGAAACAATTTAATTTTGATCATACTAATAGTCCGTGGCCGTCAATACGGAAAGAAAGAATTGAGAAGCTTCTGCCCGCAGCAATGAAAGAAGCCGGAATCGATTCATGGCTAATCATCTGCCGGGAAAATGATAATGATCCTCTTGCCATTCATGTGGGCGGTGAAAATGCCGGCGGTACGGCTGCTTTTTTATTCTTCTTTAAAGATGATAAAGTTACTTCCATCGCAATTTCCCCGGCCGGGGAAGCGATGGCCCTTAAAGATGTAGGCCTTCATGACCGTGTGGTCGATATAGAACGCGGCTCAAGTGTATGGCTGGAAGTTAAAAAACTGATTGAAGAAAATAATCCTGAAAAAATCGGAATTAATAGTTCACCTAGAAATATATCCGACGGACTTTCCTATACACAGCGGATTGAAATGGAAAAGGAATTGGGACCCGAAATAAACGCTAAACTGGTTTCGTCGGATCCGATTGTTACAAACTGGCTTTCTATTAAACTTCCGGCCGAAGTAGAAATTATGAGACAGGCCGCTGTTCTTACAGAGCAGATCCAGATCGAGGCCTATAAAACTATTATTCCCGGCAAAACGAAAGATTCTGATGTTGCCAAATATATTAAGAAGAGAATGAGGGAATTCGGTGTCGGGGATGCCTGGCAGGCTGATCAGAATCCTAATGTGAATTCGGGTATCGACAGAGGTCACTCACACGCTACTGATAAAATAATCCAGCCCGGTGATGTAATTCAGACTGACCACGGTATTAAAGTTTATGATATATGGGTCTCTGATATTCAGAGGTTCGCTTATGTTTTAAAACCGGGTGAAAAAGAAGCACCAAAGGATATTTTGCAGAAATGGGAAAACGCAAAACGTGGAAGCAGAATAGTCCTCGAAACTATGAAACCCGGTATCGAAGGTTTCTATGTGGATAAAGCCCAGCGGGACTGGATGAATAAGCAGGGTTCTCTGCCGGTTATGTGGGGGACTGGCCATCCGGTTGGTTACGTTGCGCATGATATCGGCCCTTCTCTCAGCGGTGCTCAAAGAGGAGATAAACCAATGGGTAGCGCCGCTCTTAAACTGAAACCAGGTCAGGTCTTCGCATACGACGGATTTTTCTGCTGGTATCTGGATGAAAATAAAAAGGAAACTAAAACATTCTCTGTTGAGGAAATGGCAGTCGTAACTGAAACAGGAGCCGAGTATTTGATCCCTCCTCAGGAGGAATTGATTTTAATCCCCTCAAAAAAATAATTTTAAGGCAGCCGGTCTTATCCCGGCTGCCGCCATAAAAAAAGTAATATGAATCTTTTCCATTACTTGTCTCTGTTTGTTATTGCTTTTACCCTCTACGGAATTGCTGTAGGGAGTTATCCGGCTTTCCGTATGAACCGCGCAACTATTGCTCTGGTAGGTTCAGTCATTCTAATTTTTATCGGTTCAATTTCTCTTGAACAGGCTTACGATTCTATTGATCTCAATACTATTCTGCTCCTTTTTTCAATGATGATTATAAACGGCAACCTCAGGATATGCGGCTTCTTCAAATTAGTCTCGTCGAAAATTATTTCTTTCGCTAAAACACCGAATCAGCTTTTAGCGCTGATTATTTTTTCATCAGGCATTCTTTCGGCTTTTTTCCTGAACGATACAATTGTGATAATATTCACCCCGCTAGTAATTGAAGTTACACTTGCTCTTAAAAGGAATCCGGTTCCTTATCTTATCGGTCTGGCAGCTGCTGCTAATATCGGGTCATCTGCAACCATAATCGGTAACCCGCAGAATATGATAATCGGGGTCTCGTCCGGAATCTCCTTTTCGACTTATGCTTTGTATCAGACTCCGCCTTCTCTCGCCGGTTTGTTTATTGTATGGCTTGTAATAATTGTCATTTATAAAAAGGAATTCGGGAAAATCCGTTTCGAAAAAGTTGAACTGGAAAAGGTAAAACCATATAAACCTTTGCTGATTAAGAGTATTATCGCGTCAATTTTGATGATCTCGGCGTTTTTTTCGGGAGTTCCTGTAACACTTGCAGCATTCGGCGGCGCCGCTCTTTTACTTATTACAAGGCGCCTTAAACCCGAAAGAGTATTCCAGGAAATCGACTGGTCTTTGCTGGTCTTTTTCTCCGCATTATTTGTTGTAACAAAATCGATTGAAACAGCAGGGTTCGGCAGGTACCTCGCCTTAACTCTTCAGCCATATATTACCGAAGGGATTGCCTCTTTTTCAATCTCTTCGGCCTTGCTGAGTAATATCGTTTCAAATGTTCCGGCAGTGCTCCTCTACAGGACTATTATTCCCCAGCTTGCTAATCCGGACCAGGCCTGGTTAATACTCGGAATGGCAACAACGTTTGCTGGAAATCTTACACTCATCGGCTCGGTTGCTAATCTTATTGTCGCGGAATCGGCAAAAAAACATTTCATCAAACTCTCATTTGTTGAATATCTGAAATCCGGAATAATTATAACAGTTATTTCACTTCTATTTGGAATTATCTGGTTTAATATTATTTTTTAACATGAGTTTCAAAAAAGTAAAAGGCAATTGTAAATGAAAACTTTTCTGGTAAACCTAATGATTGCATCAACATTATTATTCGCAAATGGTTCCGGTGACGAATTACGGAAATTGGCAGACCGTCTTTCCAAGGAAATCATAATTTTGGACAGCCATATAGACCTTCCAGGACGGCTGCAGAATAACTGGGAGGATATTACTGAAAGAACCGGCGGCGATTTCGATTATCCCCGCGCCAAAGCCGGCGGACTCGATGTTCCATTTATGTCGATCTTTGTTTCTCCTCGCTTCGAGAACAATAATGCCAAAGATGAAGCCGATTCAGTGATAAATATTGTTGAAAGAATAATTAAAGCTGATCCGGATAAATTCGCTTACGCAAAAAGTACTGGCGATGTCTATAAGAATTTCAAAGACGGGAAAATGTCACTCCCGATGGGAATGGAGAACGGTGCTCCTATTGAAGGAGATCTAAAAAATCTCACTTACTTTTACGAAAGGGGAATCAGGTATATTACACTTGCACACTCTAAAAGCAACCATATATGCGATTCGTCCTACGATCCTGAAAGAAAATGGAAAGGGCTAAGCCCATTCGGCAGGGAATTGATAAAGGAGATGAATAGAATCGGGATGATAATCGATGTTTCGCACATTACAGACGATGCCTTTTACCAGGTAATTGAAATTACAAAAGCTCCTGTTGTAGCGACTCATTCATCTTGCAGGTTTTTTACTCCCGGCTGGGAAAGAAATATGAGCGATGATATGATTAAAGCCCTTGCTAAAAATGGCGGGGTGATACAGATTGCTTTTGTATCAAATTTTATCAGTCAGGAAATAAGGGACCGGGAGGCAAAGAATAGAGGGGCAATTTCTGCTTACTTGAAAGCTAATAACATACCGGCTAACGACCCGCGCGCATCGGAATTCTCAAGTCAGTACTGGAAGAATAATCCGGTCGGATATGCCGATGTTAAAGATGTTGTAAAACATATCGATCATGTTGTGAAACTGGTTGGGATCGATCATGTAGGCCTCGGTTCCGACTTTGACGGTGCCGGAGATTCTTTTCCTTACGGATTAAAAGACGTATCGCAGTTTCCGAATCTTATTTATGAATTGCTGAAAGCAGGTTATTCGGAAGAGGATATTAAAAAGATCTGCGGCGGCAATTTTATGAGAGCATGGGCCCGGATAGAACAGATCTCCAGGGAATGGAAATAATTAGATGAATATTTGAGTCTTCAGAAATTCAATTCTGAAGACTCTCTTGATAAAGATACTATTCTTCAATTTGTACTGCGGTTCCGCATGCGGAAACCATCAACATGCTGCCCTGTCCTATTGTTTCATAATCGAGATCGACTGCAATTACAGCATTTCCTCCCAGTATCGTTGCCTGATCTTTCATTTCGGAAATGGCTATATCCTTTGCCTTTCTTAACTCCGATTCGTAAGCCGCCGACCTTCCGCCGACTATATCTCTTACACTGGCGAAAAAATCTTTAATAATATTTGCCCCCAGAATTGCCTCACCTGAAACAAGACCAAGGTATTTAACTATCTTTTTCCCTTCAATAGAATTAGTAGTTGTAATCAGCATTTCTGCTCCTTTAAATGGTTTCTTTCAAAACAAAAATATCACAAATAAAATTTTAGAACAAAGTGAACGTCAATACTATCATTTGTAGCACAAAACGGCTCACTGATTACGATGCAAATCTTCATTAAAATTCATTACATTTGACTATCAAAATTCAGAAAAATCTATTTATAGTTGGATCTTGCCAAACAATATATTGTTCAGTGCATCAATGCTGCTGCGAATAATCTCCGTTTAAGTTCGGAAAAGATTGAGGCTGTTGCTTTAATACGTGAACGGCTTTCCGATTCCGATAATTTGACAGAAGAATTAAAAAATTTTAAGAAAGTAACCGAACTTTCAAAACTCGGAATTAAATTAGGCGAATATCAGAACTACATTGAAACAGGCAAGATTGATTTTCTGAAATTATCGGATAAATTCAAGGAACATAGCTATAACCTGGTGCGCGATCTGAACTACCTGCTTGATGTTATTACACCTCAAATGATGAGAAGCATTTTCCAGCGCCTCGATGAAAATCCGATTAAAGTCGACTTAACCAGGCGCGATTCGAGAGAAGAATATTCTCAGGATAAACCTGGCGTGAGTATGACTTTCCCTAAAAGATCTTCTGCCGATGATCTTAAGGAAGCCCTGATCTTCGAAGAACTTAACAAAGAGGATGAATTCAATTTCGAAAGCTTCGAAGAAAAAGTGTTGAGACCTATTAAGGATTTCGATTCTTTTCTTAACCGGGTACTTAAATACGATTATACTGAAAACGAAATGAATACCTGCATCCGTACTATAAATGATAACGGCGCTCTCTCTGAAAAAGTCGGATTCGAAATTCTTTCGAATATGCATAAGATCTTTGCTGGCGGACTCGACTTAATCAATAAGAAAAAAATTGCACCGAGTGCGAATGTAATCGAATCATTAAGATCATGCCTCATTGTTATCGTTGCTGTGGTGCGGGGCAAGGAAGTTGATATAACCAATTATCTTACAAGAGCCGAAAATTTCGGCAGGAAAATTATTTCTAACAAAAAGGATTGACAATGGAATTATTTGCGGTTATTATGGCCGGAGGTGTCGGTTCAAGATTCTGGCCCAGAAGCAAGGAACGGAAACCGAAGCAGTTGATAAGAATCTTCGGCGGCAATACTATGATTCAGGATACGGTTTACAGACTCGACGGCCTCGTAAAAAAAGAAAATATAATTATCATTACCAATAAGATTCAAAAGATGAGGGTTAAGGAACAACTCCCCGAAATTCCCGAAGAAAATATAATTGACGAACCTTTCGGAAAGAATACCGCCGCTTGTATCGGCCTGGCTTCCGTCCTGGTAAAATCTAAAAATCCGGATGCCGTCATAATTACTTTACCTTCCGATCATCTTATTAAAGATGAAGAGCAGTTTAAGAATTGCCTGACCACCGCCGCAAATTATGCTTATAAATCGGGCGGACTTGTAACAATCGGAATTACTCCGAACAGGCCTGAGACGGGTTACGGATACATTCAATTTGACGAAGAGGGGATTGAAAAAAGTATTTACAAGGTATTAACTTTCGCTGAGAAACCGAATCTTGCGACCGCACGGCGTTTCATCGAGAGCGGGGATTTCCTCTGGAATTCCGGCATTTTCATCTGGCGTGTC
>CAZHHG010000062.1:0-5217 GCA_964532065.1 uncultured Melioribacter sp. | reverse complement strand
AAAATATCTTCCGGATCTCTCGGATGGCCTTGAAAAAATTGAAGCCTCCATCGGAACCCCGGAATTTGAAAAGCAGCTCGTCCAGGTTTATGGTCAGCTGAAAAGTATTTCGATCGATTATGGTGTTATGGAAAAGTCCGATAATGTTTATCTTACCAAAGCGGATTTCTACTGGAATGATGTTGGAAACTGGGAAGCCGTTTATGAAATCTCGGAAAAGAATGAGGACGGAAATTCAATTGTCGGTGATGTTTATGCCCAGAATACTTTCGGTTCGTATCTCTTTTCACCCAGAAAATTTACCGCTGCTATTGGTGTCGAAAATCTGATTATTATAAATACTAATGAAGCGCTACTTGTATGTCATAGGAATAACGCGCAGGATGTTAGGCAGATAGTCGACTATCTTAAAATGAACAAACGGACAGACCTTATCTGATGAAAAAAGCTGTTACTGAAATTGAAATTCTTAAACTGATTAAATCCGGTGTAAAAGAAATTGTCATCTCAAAAGATGATATTCTTACACCCCTCGCTCTTGACAGGATAAAGCACTCGGGACTGAAAGTAATCCGTAGCGGTAATAGTATATCGGATAAGGCAGATTCTAAGCCCAAGATTGTAATCGGTTCGGATCATACGGGTGTTAGAATGAAAAAAATTGTAGTTGAGTTTCTGAAATCCAAATCATACGATCTACTTGATATCGGAACCTACAATGAAGATCCTGTCGATTACCCTGATATTGCTTTCAATATTGCCGGCAGGATCGTTAATAAAGAATTCGATTTCGGAATTATACTCGATGCTACTGGAATACCTTCTGCCATCACTGCTAATAAAGTACCCGGAATACGGGCAGCTACATGTTACAATGAATTCTCCGCTAAGAGCTCCCGTGAACATAACGATTCTAATATTCTGGTCCTCGGCGCAAAAGCCTTGGGAGAAGAAACTATTAAATCGATTGTTGATGTCTGGCTGAAAAGCAGTTTTTTAGGTGACAGACACCAGAGAAGGCTCGACAAGATTAAAAACATTGAAGATAAATTTTCTAAGCGTTCCTGATCTTTTTCTGAATAAATTATTAATTAAACAGAGTAATCCGTTTGCATATCGAAATAGCACGCGTTGAATCCTTGCAACTCCTTATCCAGAATACTTATTTATTAAGAGTCTATTCACCTTTAATTGCATCGTCGATAAAACCGGGACAGTTTTGTAATATCAAAGTTTCTGAATCTGATTTCCCGCTTCTCAGACGTCCGTTTAGCATCTGCGAAGTAGACGGGGATTACATTCATTTTATGTTCGATGTTCACGGTGAAGGAACCCGAATCCTTGCCTCAAAAAAGCCTGGCGATCAATTGGATATTCTTGGCCCGCTCGGACAGGGATTTGATTACTCCGGTGATTTCGATACTGCGGTTGTAATGGCTGGTGGAATCGGAGCCGCTCCATTTCCTTATCTCATTAAAGAAATTCCGGCTGATAAAAATATTATTTCCTATATGGGCGGGAGATCAGAAAAGAATCTAATCGAATATGGATTTAAGAATCTGTCGGTTGCAACAGACGACGGTTCCTCAGGTTTCAAAGGTAATGTTGTTGAGCTATTCAAATCGGAGTTCCAGAATTTCAAAGGCAGGAATATCAGGATATTCGCTTGCGGTCCTAATCCGATGCTTAAATCTCTGCAGCAATTTGCAATATCGAATAATCTCGATTGCCAGTTAAGTACCGAATGTGCGATGGCATGCGGTTTCGGTATCTGTCAGGGCTGTCCGGTCGATAAAGCGGATGACGACGGGTACCTCCTTGTCTGTAAAGACGGTCCTGTCTTCGATGCGAGGAGGATTAAACTATGAGCCGGATTAACCTCGGAGTCCGCATAGGAAAACTTGATCTTAAAAACCCGGTTCTTCTCGCTTCCGGAACTGTCGGCTACGGAAACGAAATCTCAAATCTAACTGACCTTAGTCAGCTCGGCGGTATTGTGACAAAGTCTCTTTCGCTAAGACCTCGCAAAGGCAATCCGCCTCAGAGAATTGTTGAAACTCCCTCAGGTATGCTCAATGCGATAGGACTTGCTAACGTTGGAGTTGAAGTTTTTATTAAGGAGAAAATTCCGTTTCTCAAAGAGCTCAATACATCAATAATCTGTAATATTGCAGCAAGTTCTATTGAGGAATATGTTGAGTGTACAAAAATTCTTGAACCCGTCGATACAATCTCGGCTTTTGAAATAAATGTCTCCTGCCCTAATGTTAAAGAGGGAGGATTAATTTTCGGAAATGATATCAGTTCTGTTGGAAGAATTACTGAGAAGGTCAGGGCTGTAACCGGCAAGACCTTGATCATTAAACTCTCTCCCAATGTCTCTAATATCAGTGATTTCGCAAAAGTAGTAAAGGAGGAGGGGGGAGATGCGGTTTCCGCGATTAATACGCTGGTTGGTACCGCGTTCGATATCTGGACGCGCAAACCGAAGATACGGAATATTACCGGAGGTTTATCAGGGCCTGCAATCAAACCGGTAGCTCTTGCCAAGGTTCTAGAGATTAAAAGGAATGTCGATATACCTGTTATCGGTATCGGCGGTATTATGAACTGGAAAGACGCCGCTGAATTTATGATAGCCGGCGCTTCGGCTGTTCAGATAGGAACCGTGAATTTTGTTAATCCGAATGCCGGAGTTGAAATAGTTGAAGGACTCAAATCATATTGCGAAAAAATATCATTGAATAATTTAACCGACCTTACAGGTTCCTTCCAGATTTAATATGGATTTACAAAAAGCGTTGAATAAGATCTATTCGATGCACCAGTTCGATATTAAACTCGGACTGGAACGGATAGAAAAGCTCCTTGAGCTTATTGGCAATCCTCAACTCGGTAAGAAATATATACACGTTGCTGGTTCTAACGGTAAGGGGAGTACTTCATCATTCATTGCATCAATTCTCCATGAAGCGGGGTTTAATGTCGGGCTTTATACATCGCCGCATCTTGTCAGGTTTAATGAACGGATCAGAATTAACGGAATAGAAATAAGCGATGAATACATATCAGAGTTTATTAATTCAATTGATCATTTAATCGATCAGCTGAAACCTACCTTCTTCGAAATTACAACCGCGCTTGCTTTCAAATATTTTAACGATAAAAATCCCGACTATGTAGTTCTTGAGACGGGTTTAGGCGGAAGACTTGACGCAACTAATGTTATAACTCCTGTTGCTTCTGTAATTACTTCAATCAGTCTTGAACACACAAATATACTCGGGAACTCACTCGGGAAAATCGCTTTTGAAAAGGCTGGTATCATTAAGAATGGAATCCCCGTATTTATTGCTGATATTAATCCCGAAGCTCTAGATGTAATTTCCAAACGCGCCGGGGAATTGAATTCACCTGAATTCTATTTCAAAGATTTTGTAACAACAGGAGAGGATTCACTCCAAATTTCACTTCAAAAGAAATCATTCAATCTTTATAAAACAGGACTTTCCGGATACCATCAATTGTCTAATTCAGCCCTGGCTCTAAAAACCGTTAATGAATCGATTGGAATTTCCGATCCATGCGTTTTAAATAGCGGCCTTATGAATGTTGTAAAAAACACAGGAATTCAAGGCCGTTATGAAGTAATTCAGAAAAATCCCAAGGTGATTTTTGATGCCGCACATAATGTGGAAGGTGTGAGCGCTTTCCTGAAAGTGTTTGCAAATGAATATCAGCTTTCTCGGCGTAGGGAATTGATCTTTGGTGTTATGAGGGATAAGGATTTGAAATCAATGCTCGGATTGCTCAGGACTTATTTCGATACGATCTATGCTGTGGAAACCGGGTATGAACGGTCAGCCGGTATTTCGGAAATTATTGCTGCAGGAAGGGATCTTGAGATGGAGTTGAAACCTCTTATAGATCCGTCCCGGTTTATTGAACAATTCCGGACTGAAAGGGATAATGATTGCCTGGTAGTACTTGGCAGCATCTACCTTTTAGGTGAATTAAAATCAAAAATGTATTAAAAAAAACTTGACAAAAAGGGGATTGCAGACTAACTTTGACATGTGCCTCAATAATCTTCTGCTTAATTAATTAAATCACTTAATCATTAATTCAATTAGTCCCCAAATTGTTAGCCTAGTAAAAATCACGAATAAATCACAATTCTCAGGAAATAGTTATGCCGATGGATATTTCAGAACTGCAATCGAAAAAAATTGTAGATCTCTATAAGATTGCAAAAGATTTTGGATTAGCTGGTTACAGCGATCTCCGCAAACAGGAATTAATCTTTAAAATTCTTGAAGCACAATCCCAGAAAGACGGATTAACCTTCTCTAAAGGAGTGCTTGAGGTTTTACAGGATGGTTACGGATTTCTCAGATCAGCAGATTATAATTATCTCCCATCACCCGATGATATTTATGTCTCCCCCTCACAGATTAAAAGATTCAGCCTGCGGACCGGTGATTTTGTCTCCGGACAGGTGCGGCCTCCTAAAGAAGGGGAACGATTCTTTGCTCTGTTAAGAGTTGAAGCGGTGAATGGTAAAGATCCTGAAGCCATCCGGGAAAGAACTTTATTCGATAACCTTACTCCGATCTATCCGACTAAAAGATTAAAACTGGAATCCGCTCCCGGCGAGTATTCAATGAGAATTATGGATCTCCTTTCACCGATCGGTAAAGGCCAGAGAGGTTTGATTGTATCTCCTCCCAAAGCCGGTAAAACTATTCTCCTTCAGAAAATAGCCAACTCGATTACGCGTAATCAGCCGGAAGTTAAAATTATTATGCTCCTTATCGACGAACGTCCCGAGGAAGTTACCGATATGCAGAGATCCGTTCAGGCGGAAGTTATAAGCTCTACTTTCGATGAGCCTGCCGACCGTCACGTTCAGGTTGCTAACATGGTAAGCGAAAAAGCCAAACGAATGGTCGAAGCGGGGGATGATGTTGTTATACTCCTCGATTCAATTACAAGACTTGCAAGGGCTCACAACACTGTTATTCCGCACAGCGGTAGAATTCTTTCAGGCGGTGTTGATGCCAACGCGCTTCATAAACCTAAAAGATTTTTCGGTTCTGCGCGTAATACCGAGGACGGCGGAAGCTTAACAATTATTGCTACTGCTCTTATCGATACCGGCAGCAGAATGGACGAAGTTATCTTCGAGGAATTCAAAGGAACCGGTAATATGGAACT
>CAZHHG010000061.1:0-17710 GCA_964532065.1 uncultured Melioribacter sp. | reverse complement strand
GGAAGAAATAATCCAAAGATAAAAGTTGCAATATTAGTTATGATTAGCCCGAATAAATAAAATAGTAACTGATTACGAAGATCAGAATCTTGCGCTGATTTAAGTTTTTGAATTATCCATATTGAATTTAGCACGATAAGAAATAAAAACCAGAAGAGGAATAGCGGATATAATGAAGAGAATACCGCAGAAAATATTCCCATGTGTGCGTGTGATTCATGTATAAAATTACCATTCCACAAAAGAATTAATAGAAATGTAGAAGGAATGATTATTAACAATCCGCGTATTATGCCAATCTCTTTTTGAACCGGGTAGTTCCATGAAAAAAAAGTGAGTGCGACTAAAATCATCAGTAGTAGTGAATGACATGAAATATCAAGTGCCGTCACGTCATAAGTAGGCATCAGAACAAAGTGAATTGTGTGAGATACCAAATAAGCAATTACCAAAATCAATGTAAGAATGAAAAGTTTTGATGTAATTGCTGTTGCTGAACGTGAATAAATGATAAAAATAAGTCCCACAGCAGCAATGAAAGATGCAAGAAGAAATAATATCTGAGTAAAATCAAAGTGCATTAATTTTCTTTTTTGTGTTAGATGAAAATAAGTGATGGGAAATAGGAAGTAAAGCGGGAATGAAAAAAATCACCCCCGCATTCGGTAGTCTATTATACAAGAAATCGATAGAATCATCTGATTTTTACATATACAAACATGACCTCACAAAAGATTAACTGCATCTCTCAAATTCTGCTGCTGAAGGTGACTGTAAATTTGAGTAGTAGTCAAATCTTCATGTCCAAGTAATTCTTTAATTATATAAAGCGAAACTCCTTTTTGAGCGAGCAAAGATGCGAATGAATGACGTAAAGTATGGAAATGTATCTTATCGCTCAGATTTGATTTGCGGACTATTTTTTTGAATTGCTTACTTATTGATTCTTGATAAAGAATTTTATTCCTAATTCTGTAAAAAACTATTTCACTAGGTAGATGAGAATCAGAATTGAAACGGCTTAATAAAATTGAATTTACTTTTTCATTCATAGGAACAATTCTTTCTTTTTTGTTCTTAGTTTGAAATTGATCTGAGCATTTAACAGTAATTTGATTCTGGAATAAGTTAATCCATTCCCAACGCATATTTATTAATTCACCAAGCCGTAAGCCAGTATAAAAGCCAACCGTAAAAATATCTTTTAGATGTTGGAAAGGTGTATTTGCTAAAATAATTAGTAATTCATCTTCTAGGAGAAACACAGGAAAGGACTTTGGAATTTTAGGGAATTTAACCTTTGTGAATGGATTGATTAAAATGTAATTCCATTCAACGGCTTTATTGAATGCTGCTTTAAGAGTGCGGTAGTAATGATGTGCGCCTCTTTGAGTCCGATGGAAAGTTGAGTAAATAAATTTATCAATTGTTTTTATTTCAATTTCACTGAGTAGAGGATTTCCACAGAAGGAAGTAAATTGTTTGAAGGAAAACGCAATTGAATCAAGATACTTTTTTGATTTTGCAGGAAAACAGTAGTCCAAATATTCATCTTTGAATTCTGAAAGAGTGATTGTATTTTTAGCTATTGTTATTTGAGAAATTGTAGAATCAACATCCGAAGGGTTTTGATAAGTTCTCTTAAATGTTTTTAAGAATTTTAATGCTTCTTGTTCGCTTGTTTGTTTAGTAGAACGAGTAGTTCTTTTACCATTTTCGAAAAATACTATTTGGTAATAAGGTGACTTATCATTTTTTGCTAGGAACATTTTCAACTCCTTCCCGTGTATGGAGTTGTATGGAGTTCCAAAAAATCCTTTATTTTTAGAAAGAATTCCCAGATTCCCTATGACTACGGATCAGAAGGTTTGGGGTTCGAATCCCTACAGGTGTACAGAATTAAGAACTTATTTTAAATGTAGAGTTGAGTTTCTTCTCGAGTCTACATTTTTTTTGTTTTTTTACATGCGCCCGTAGCTCAATTGGATAGAGCATCATTCCTCGGATTAAAATCTTTCCTTTCAATTAACTTCAGGAACAAACCATTTTTTATAATTAAGACACTTTTAAGACATTTTTTACACTAGCTTGTAACAAGATTATTTTTGACTGCAGATTTTTTAGAAAAAGAAAATCTCATTTTTTATAATTTTATTTTCAAATAGTAACTTGTGCTATAATTATTGCTGTAAAAAATCGATATCCAAATCGAGAAAAACCTGTCAAAATGCAGGGGTAAATCAATTGATAGATTATATTTGGATTAGTCATTTTAGATCATAAAAGGTAATAATGATGAACATTATAGTCACTTTGGCTGTAGTTATATATAAATAGATGTAAATGGTAGTGAACAGAGATATCACTGTAATGATTGCTAATACGAATATTAAAAAACAAACCTCCGTAGTTATCTGTCGGTTTTTTTTTGAAATGATTTATTAAGCTGTAGAGACTTTGTTATAGCTTTTAATAAATTCAGATTTGTCTTAGCTGCGTTGCATATATAAGATTATTGCTTGATTTTAATTGAAGAAATTTAATACTGCTAAACCTTTCAATGCAGAACATTATTTTAATAGAATCATCTTTTTAAACTGTGTAAAGGATTTTAGGCCGTTTGAAGGAATAGCTTCAAGCTTATAAATATAGACACCAGACGGGAAGTTACGTGCATCCCAATTTACAGTGTAAGTACCTGCAGGTTTTAATTCGTCCACCAAGGTTATTATAAACTCACCTAGGATGTTGATAATCATAATTTTGATTTTAGATTCAAAAGGAAGAGCATATCTTATGGCAGTAACAGGATTGAAAGGATTCGGATAATTCTGATCGAGATTGAAATCCGAAGGAATTGAATTATCATTGTCCTGAAAATCAACAGATTCTGATTCAGAGGAATAGTCTTCCATCTCTGCTTTTAAGATTGCATTAACAGTGATTTCAGGACATTGACCTACGAGTGCAGGTGATGAATTATCAGTTACAGTAACTCTATGAACAGTATTAGGTATACCACTAACTTTTAGAATATTTGTTGAAAGGCCATTATTATTTGTAATAGTTGTAAGATTATTAAAAACACCGCCATTGTCACATGACCATGTAAGAACTTTATTTTTGATTTTAATAGGATCATTGTCAACAGTTGATAATACAGCTGTAATTTTAACAGTTTTTGATTTTAGCGGATTATAGTTGGCAGCGGTGAGATTATACTTTGCAGGAATGCCTTGAGCAACAGTAATGAAAGGACTCTTTCCTATTAATGGCTTTGGGATAGAATTATCTGTGACGTTTATGGAATGTTTTGTACCACTTACGGTGCTTACAGTAAAAATATTTGATGAAAAACCATTTTCATCAGTAATTGTAGTATGATTTAGAAATGCTCCACCTTGAGTAGATGACCAATTGAGAATTTTACCATTCTGCGGATATGGATTATTATTTTTGTCTACCAATTGAGCAGTTATGGTTACAGGGGAGTTTTTTTCAGGATTCTCATTGCTAACGTTCAATAAATATTTTGACGGAGGAATTTTTTGTCTAATCTCAACTTCAGAAAAAATATCAGGTTCACCATCAACAAATATCCGGACAATAGCAGTCCTGGGAAGATCTGTATCTTTTTGATATTTCACTTTAAGCTGCGCGGTATTTTTACCTGAACTTCCTTTAGTAATTGTACACCATTCAGACCCCTGAACAATTACTGAACGCCAATTTACAATAAGATTACTTTCAACATTTATGTTAAACGTAGCAACCGCAGTTCCGCTACCGATACTGACATCAACATAGAGAGGGTCAACAGTAAATTTATAATTAGCATGAGTGAAACTGGCAACAATATTTCTATCCTTATCTATTTGAAATGAAAAACTTGAGTTATTGCTAATAACAACTCCATTCTCAGTCCAATTTGTAAAGACAAAACCTGGTAGAGGCACAGCATTTATGGTGACAGTACTTCCAGGTAAGAATTTTCCGCTACCGCTAAGAGTACCACAATCAGCAGGAGAACTTTGAAGAGAGATATTGAGTAAAGAACTTAAAGAGAATGCCGGACTAATTGTAAACGGATTAGAATCGGAAGCATCTGAAAGGCGGATTTTACAATTTGAAGAATTAATTTGGGGAATTGTCCAAAGATACGAACCTTGAGAACCAGTGATATTATCAGTTATTAGATTCCAGGAAATTCCGCCATCTGTAGAATACTCAATCCTAATTAAATCGATATTATCACTTGACCAATTAATATTCAATATTTCACCAGAATTAAATTCAGATGAAGCGGAAGGAGACAATAAAGATAGAGACTGTTGAGGAGGATAAACCACAGAAATTGGATCAGAAATACGGTGAGCCTGATTATGAAGGTCAAATATCTGTATTCTAAAATTATTTGAATTGATAGCCGGAACCTTCCACAAAATCTTCTTAGTAGAGGTTGGGATAGGCCCGGCAATTAGACCTTGAGTATTAGTATTAAGATCTCCAAAAGCAATGTATACATTCTGTGAGGGACCATAATAATCCCATTTAATTTCGAGATCAGAATCGCCCTGTAACACTTCTCCCCCGCCAGGGAAAAGATAGGTGAATTTTGTATTGAATATCTGGAAGTCCTCACTGCTCATAGAGGAAGGGATTCCAGAGGGTGCCTGACTAATTCTAACATGGTAATTAGGTGCAGGAGAATCGGGGATTGTCCATTCATACTCACCAAGATTTGCATCAACATTAGAAGCAATTGGATACCAGACAGGTGAAGCTGAATGAGGAGTATTAGAATAATCCAGGTTTACGAGTGAAACACCAATGCTGGTCCATTTAATTTTTTGGACTGTATTAGTTTCCCAGGTTTCACCTCCGTTGGGAGTTATGAGAGTGATACCGATCTTTGAGAAATTAGCAGTAAGATTCCTATCACCATTAGCAATAAAAGTAAAAGAGGAATTTTCAGATACAATATTTCCATATTCTGTCCAGTTAATGAAAGCATAGCCTTCATTAGGCAAGGCAGTAATAGTAACAGAACTTCCGGAATCGTAAGTGCCAGCACCGTTAGTTGACCCATAGGAAGCAGAATTAGACTTAAGTATAAGAGAGACTTTTGGCGGAGGATAATTTTCGCCTATGGCGAAATTTCCGTTTAATAATAAATGAAACGCATGAATAGGATAATCTTCCTCAGAAATCTGTGTAGAAACAACTCTAACCTTGCATTTAGTAGAGTTAATAGCTGGTACAGTCCATTCATATGAGCCCTGATAATCAGTATTAGGCACATAGGCGGGATAATTCTTAACAATACTAATCCAGGTTAAACCATCATCCGATGAGTAATCAATATTTACGGAATTGCAAAAAGCTAATCCTGACCATTTTATGGTATGTATAAGTCCGCTTTTTAGGAAAGAATCTTTAACAGGACTGGAAATTGAATTCACACCAAAACCGAATTCAGCTATCAATTCCTTGTTATCATCAACAGGGAAAGTATATTTTGAATTATAAGAACCGAACGCATAATTGTTGATAATTTTATTACGCCAGAATAAAAACTTATAGCCGGGATTAGGAACTGCTGTTACTTCAATATTTTTCCATTCAGAGAATACACCACCACCTGAGACCTGACCCAAATCTGGCGGATTAGCAGAAACATTGATAGTATATTTTACAGGGGATTCATCAAAATTCGCAATAATTGTTCTATTACGATCTAATGTAAGCGAAAAAGAACTGCTGGAGGAAAGAATAACACCATTTTCAGTCCAATTTTTAAATATATAGCCTCTTACCGGAGTAGCAGAAAGAGTAACATGCGTTCCGGAACTATAATTTCCATATCCAATTATATCTCCGGCCCCTTCAGGAGAAGACATAGTATTCAACGTAAAGAGAACCGGCGCAACACCAATGCTGAAGGTACCTGGTAAAATCTCGCATAAGGAATGAATTGGATAATCCTCTTCAAAGACATCTTGAGCAGCAATTCTTATTTTGCAAGTATTGGAAGTAAGGTTTGGAACAAGCCATTCAAAAGTACCAATAAAATCACTAGTACTATTCCAGGAGGGAGTTTGTAGGGTGATATTATTCCATGTAATTCCATTATCAGATGAAAAATCAATTTTAACAAAAGGCAAGGCAGCAAATTTCCATTTAATTGTATAAGGTTTTCCCGGTTCAATATAATCACCGCTGTTAGGGGAAATCAATTGGATGGAATGAGATTTAGAAAAGATTGCTTCAGCAGAAATATTCGAATTTGCTTTTTGATTATAACGGGAACCCCAATAATATGAGTTCTGACCAGAATTAATATTCCAGTGATGAAATTTAAAATCCTGGCTGGGAAAAGCAGCAAGATTAAGTTTTTCACCATGAGAGTATTGCCCTGCTCCACTAACAATACCGCCATTTGAAGGACTGGCAGTTACAGCGACATTATATTTTTTTAAATCTAGGTTGATGGTAAATTTTCTATTTCGGTCGATAATGAAATAGAATCCTTGAGAGGAACTAATTAAGTTTCCGTATTCAGACCAATTAATAAAAGAATAACCATCATTGATATCAGCATTAATCCATGCTCTAGAGTTTTGTTTATAAAGACCGGAGCCGAATGTATTTGCACCGATTTCCGGATCTGAGACAACTTCAACAGAGCAATAGCCAGGAGGAATAGGCAAAAAATTTGCGACAAGGAATCGATCACTGGTAACATGGAAAGAATAATTTGGACTGGAAGAAACGTTAATACCGCTTTGATTCCAGCCGGCAAAATAATATCCGGGATTAGGAGTTGCGGTGACAGATATAAGATCACAGGAGTTAAAATTACCACCGCCGGTTACAATGCCGCCAGAAGACTGGTTGGCAGAAACAGTAATATTATAGTCAGGCGATGAATTACCCCAGGTAAAATTAGCAAACAATTGTAAGTTAGAAGCAATGTTAAATGTATATAGTTGATCGGAAGAGACAAGCTGTCCTCCACCATTCAGCGGACCATTAACCGACCAGCCAGTAAACATAAATCCGCATTCAGGAAGTGCCAGTACACTAACATTTGAACCATTAATAAAAGAACCAGAGCCGAAAGTAAATCCCTGATCTCCAATATATGCAGTAGAAACACTATAATGAATGACACCAGTAGCAGACACATCAATTCTTATTGGATTGACATCCGTACTGCGTACAACAAGATATCCTTGATATTTCTTTTCAACATCCGGAGAAATTTTAACAAATACATCCGCACTATTAACGGAATTATCAGCTTCATTTCTTCTAATGATTGCTTTATCGCTGAATGGCCCGTTAAAAGAATCAGAGATTAGAAAACCAGGAGCATTAGAATTGTTAACTGTAACATTATTTATCAAATTACCGGCTGAAACTTTAAAACTCATTACAGGAGAAGAACCAAGATCAACTTCGCCAAAATCAATAAGAGAATTTGTAGAAACAGTAATAAAAGGGACAGGCGGTGGCGCACCGATACCAGTTAACAGTAAATCCACATCAGGCGAATTAGAAACAGAATGTTTGATTGCGCCGTTAAAATTCCTTACTTCATAAGGTTGAAACTGGACAAAGACAACAGTTGAATTAATTTTACCATTTACCTGAGCTAAAGTAAGTGTGCTTTTCCATGAATCAGAAAGAGAAGTTTTGATCCAGAAGCCCGAAGTAGAAGTCAACGTAAGATCGGAAGAAAGATTTTCAGCACTTAGAGTATATGATTTTATCTGAGATTCAGTATTTACAAGCTGCTGACCAAAGTCGATATTATTCAGAGACAATGAGATGGCGGAAGAATTAATAGAAAAGGACTGATCAGAAAGATCAAAGATTTGAGAATTGGCAGTGCTACTAATTCTAATTTTACAATTTGCGGATTCAATCTGCGGGACGGTCCAATTTAGAATACCTGAACTTGATGAAATTGAATTTGCAATTGGAGGGGAGATCCAGGTTGACCCGCCATTAATAGAATATTCAATCTTAACATTAGAAACATTTACACTTGACCATGATATTGCAAATGAGCTACCCGCATATAATTTTTCACCGCCATTTGGACTTAATATCTTTAGAGAACCATATTGACCACTGTTAAGCTCAGATGCTAATAAAGAGGCAACTATTGGAGAAGTGTTAATCCACTTTGTTTTGAGTGATTCCTTTAATGTAAGGATCTGTTCATTATAATTATTCAGAATATCGACCTGATTAAACCAATCATTTATAGTGAGGCCACCTTCAATGAGATCAAAAATTATTTTCGCAGTTTCGGAAATATAGATTCCTTTAGAAACAGAATAATTAATCATTGAGTTAATGGAATTTTTAACAACATCAATAATCTGTGCTTTTAAGTCACCTCTTGATTCATCGATATTACCGAGAAGAGTGGCGAAATTGTTAAACTCTTCGAATAATATATGCTGAGAATAAAGATACAGACTTAAATCAGCATAATTCAATCTTGGATAACTTTGAACCGAGGCTTTAGAAAGAGCCAGATTATAATCCGCTTTCAATGAATTATCAAAATGATGCAGATAAGAATTGAGTAAGGCAAATAATATTTTGTCCTGGTCGGCAAATTGATTTACTATACCTTCAAAAAAGCCCACAAGGGAATTTCTGCCAAACATAGGAGCGATAGCAGCATTAACAGCCGCATCACGAACTATGACAAGACCTTCACTTATTAAAAGACGGTTATTTATATCATTTAAAGCACTAATATGAGTTTCAATATTTTCTCTATCATACCGGTCATTTCTACTCTGATACGTAAGAAGTACTTTAAATATTGTTTCAACATCAGAGATTACATTACCATTTTGATCAAGAACCAATTTATAAGTAATAGTCTGATTCGAATTATTTTTGAAAGAATAATTTTTAATGTGATAGATATTACTTCCGATTTTGTAGTCCAAATTACCATCAGACACATCATTGGTAATAGCCGGAGAATTAATACCTTCAGAAATTATCTGATTTTTTAATAACTCTTTCTGACTTAATAAATCATTGCGAATAGATTTTGCATAATCCCAAAAGTCATATTTTGAATTAGTAATTCTAGTATTATCCGTAAAAGAACCAGCAATTTCATTAAGCTTAGATTCAATAGACGCAATAACGCCATCAGTAATAAGGGATTGAATAACTAAATAATAGCTGCCTCCCGGATTGCCATCATTATTCCCATCAAAAGCGGAACCATCAATTGCTCTAAGCTGATCTGAAATTTCAAGAAGATAAATGGTACCTGGTGCTAAATTGGATGAAGGAGTAATGACTACCCTCGCCTTATTGAAAGGCAAAGATTCATTATAATAGTTTAGAGTATAATCTAAATTAGAACCATCCAACAGAGTCAATTTAAAAACAGATGATGATATATTACCGGTATTCAAGTTTTTATTAAAATTGATAACAATATTACCGGTTAATTCGAAATCAACGATGTGATTGCCAGTGGAGGAAGGATTTGTGCTCTCAACAAGTAGCGGAACCTGCTGAGCATTAATGGCAATGTAAATAAAAAAAATTAAAAAGAATTTCAATCGAAACAAGACGCTACAAAACATTACGGCCTCGATGAAACGACAAAAGACAATTGAAGTATGTAAAATTTATTCAAACATAACTAATGTCAAATTTTGTTGCAACAAATTTAATTAAGGATATATTGTATTAATTAAATAATAAATAGTGTTAGTAATGTTTATAGTGACTGGTTTTATAACAAACTAACACTAGCGACAAATTACATCAGCTTACTTATTAAACTAAATAATATTGGATTCAGTATAAGGATAACTAGATAACATTGAGGAGAGTGAGAAAAGAATATGGACTGCATTAATTATTGCAATAGAATATTGGCATCATACAACTCCATACATAGTTGAGTAGATTAAAAAGGAAGATCCGATTCCCCCATCGAGTGAGACTTTATCACTGAAAACTTTAACTGAACAATTAAGTTTATCAAGCCCTTGTTTCAGAGTACTTGGCGGAGGTAATTGAGGAGATTTTGATAAGAGTTTGGAAATAAAAGATTTTTTATTTGCTTGAGACCCTAAAGTATTTTCGGGTTGAATTAAATTATCCAAATATTTCAGAGTAGATAAATCCATAACTGGAGTGACATTAAAATCGTGAAGCGAAGATTCAATTTCCTTGGGGATATCCGAATTAATGTCAAGAAGTACAAGAGATTTTCCACAGAGCTTCGTGAATTCAGATCCTTTAGGACCATTAATTGAGAAAAGAGATTTTGAAAAAAATAAATCTGCCTGTTCTTTTGTATCTGTTAGAATTAAGGCATTACACTGGTTATGATAAACAAGGGACATAATGAGAGAAGAAGAAAGGGCAACTTCAGTAGTGAAAGGATTTGATGATACTGGAATTCCTGTACGCATTAATACCTGACTAACAAATGGCATAACTGGTGGAATTTTTCCGCCCGCAGAACTTTTAGCTGTCTTTTCTACAAAAACAAGGGCTTCTTGAAGAGTTAGAGGTTTTGCCTGTAGCATTCTTCCTCCGAATTATTATTGTGGACTAAATAGAATATTTTGAGGAAAGGAGAACAATAAAAAAAATTTACTCAATTATTAACCGAAATAAGATCCAAAGCTGCGTGGATTAAGGTACCCCGCGCCGCGGACATTTAATTACATCGGATGATGTAATCTAAATACTTATTTAATTACCAATACCGTACATACTCGGGGTACTACTTAATTAATAACATCTTCTTTGTAATGGACTTATTATTATAAAGAAGCTGATAAATATAAATACCGCTTGATAGTTTATTTCCGTCGAATATTGTTCTGTGGAGACCAGAAGATTTGGATTCATTGACTAAAGTAGTTATCTGGTTACCAAGGGAATCGAAAACTATAAGTTTCACAAAGCCCGGAAGGGGTATGGAATATTCGATTGTAGTAACAGGATTAAATGGATTAGGATAATTCTGCAATAGAGAGAATTCATACGGCATTTCAGCGGTCATTACGATAGAATTATCATTCTGTTTATCATATAATATATTACTCGGCGGAATTATTCCAGAAGCTATTTTTTGACCTGAATTTATTTTATTTAGAACATCGTAAGCAATATTAAACTGATTAGAAAGATTCTGCTTAATAACATGGGTGACAAAAGTTAAGGCCTCGCCGGCGGTTCGATTATCCTGAGTAACAGGAATATATTGCGCTATATAATTAGCTGCCATGTTAAATAGAAATGCCGCTAATTGTTCTTTTACCTTATCTAGTATTGAAGCATTGTTCTTTATATCAAGAGTTAAATACCACTGGTTAAAAGTAGTGTATCCCTTAAAAATCATAGTCCTATTTGAATAAAAATATTGTATCATATTCATGTATTTTGTTAAGTCAGCACTAGTTTCTTTGGCTTTTCCCTTTCTATTCAGATAATAATCGAATTGCTTAGTCCAATAACTAGATTTATTAGACATATTAACCGCAATACTTTTAAGTAAGTAAAAATTTAGTACAACAGTATTACCCGCATCGATCATTGCATATTGATAATTAGAGGAAATGCTATAACCATATGGAATAACGGGGATAGTTACAAGATAAGTTCCGGAAGTAAGATTATTAAAAGTAAAATTGCCTTGTGAGTCTGTTACAGCTTGGCCTAAAAAAGTATTACTATTATTTGCAACTCTATAAAGAGATAAAATGACACTTCGTAGTCCGACTGAGTTAACTTTAACCGAACCGGAAATGATGCCTGACTGCAATTGAACAATACAAGGTTTAGACTCGATTGATTCCGGGGAAAGAGTCCAGGCATCTTTAGTTCCATAAGCATAAGAATCAACAAAGCCGGGAATATTAGTATCAAAGGGTTCGTCAGGACCTCCATGCGCATAGAAAGGAACGGGGCAGGAGTGGCCCCAATAGTTCCCTTTTTTCAATTGGGAATTAAAGAGGTTGCAGGGTTCATTCCCGGAAAAATTGATAGTATTGTTAAAGATGTTATTATCGTAAAAGAGGAAATTATCATCTTTCTGAGACAAGAAGAAACCCGTAGTAGAATTTTGAGTAATTGTATTATTACGGAATGTAAAGGATCCGTTAGTGGAAACTCTTGGGTGAACCAATATACCATAAGAATTGCTTATCAAAGAATTCTTTTGAAACAGCGAATTATTATAATAAGAATCATACAGAACTTGCAAAGCGATATCCCTATTAGAAACTGTTATCCCTGAGACGGTTAGAGAATCGTTAGAACCATGTACTGTAAGTCCGTGCCCTAGATGACCTGATCCGCTGTAAGATAAATTGATATTTTGGATAGAAACATTTCTAGTATTACCAACAACTAAAGCCGATGAGTTTTGAGAAGCTGCACATATTTCGTAACCTACAAAACAATTAGGACCAATCGTAAAACCGCTTAGTGAGTATATTTGCACTGCAGCACTACCGGGGATGCTTGCTGAAGCATAAATTGTGTTATTATCAATTTCAAGTAGAGCAAACTGATTTAGATCAACTTTGGTGACAAATGAACTATATCTATTTCTTTCCAAGTTATTATTGCGAAGTTTGAAATAAGATTTCACCGCATTTCTTTGATTTACAAATATTCCATAATTATTATCAGTCAAATAATTATCTGAAATAGTTGTACCATTAAATTCAGATTCATAAATAAGATGAATTGCAATATCCCTATAGGCAGCAATTAGTGATTTAATTACCAATTCTTTATTTATACCGCCAACTGTCAAACCCACGCCAACGAAATCTCTTTCGAGATTAGCGAGTATAAGACCATCCAATATTACACTATCGGTATTAGCCAGAATGAAAGCTGATGAATTGGGAGATTTGGCCGTTGATTCCAAACCATAGAACGAGGACCTGTCGATAGTGAAATTACTCAGAGAGTATATTTCAACAGCTCCGAAGTAGTCTGCATGACAACTATTCCAGACAGAATTTTGTGACAAAGTAAGGCCATTTGATGCGTTAATATCTGATTGTGAATGAAAGGCTGACCGGATATTAGAATTAAGATCATTATTATTTATGTAGATAGTGCCGGATACATTGATTCTTTGGTCGAAGAAGATACCATAATTATTATTTGCTAAAGAATCGGATGCGATAGAAATATTGCTAAGCTGAGAATCATAAATGAAATATAAGCCTATATCAAAATTAGTTGCTCTAACTGCAGAGATATTGAGGCCCGAAACAGTTCCACCGACAACAATTCCATTTCCTAAGTAATCACTACCCGAAAGAAAACCGTCTTTGATTAGAACATTTGAGGAATTTGCTACTACAATTGCGTTCTGCCATGGCATAACTTTAATTGTATGGTTATTAAGATCCAGTACTACATCGTTAGAATTAATTGTAATAGCAGGTTCAGTACCACTACAAATAAGATCCGATTCAAGTATATATACTCCAGGATTAGTGATTGTAGTGCCACATGTAATTGACTGAGCATAATAATTTGAGATCATTAACATTACAGCTGCAGATGTTAAGAAGAAACCTTTTAAGGTGAAGTTAAAACGGTGTGATAAAGTTTTGATAATTCTGAATTTTGAAAGTGACATAACCATAACCCTCGTTATGAAGTAGGATTTCTGTTATTTAGAAGATTTATTTTAAAAGAATATTTCACGAGTTATGGTCTTGAGTGAAGCAATGTGAAAAAATCGGGGAATTCCCAAGAAGAGAACCAATGGAGGAAAACCCGTCAGGATAGGAATCTATAATTCACTCGCGTTAATCCGAAAGAGGGGATATTGGAAAGAAGGATAAGGTTAACAAATCAGATCCAGTTATATAATTTGAGGAGGAACATAATTAGAAATAAGTATTAATTCAATTAAAATATTGGAAGATGGACTAATAGTGCTGATCCAATAATTTTCAATTACTTATATCTACATCATATAATTTGAATAATATTATTTCATTCAACAAATAAATCTTGATAGAGTGAAAACCATAATTATTTATCAGGATATTTTTCAGAACGCCGGCTGATATTCTACGTGAATATGGGTTGTTTCGAGAATGACCTGGTAATCTTTAGTTAGCCGGCGGCGGATTTCGAGAAAGATAAAAATACCAAAATGGATTATGGGACATTAATACAATACATGGAGAAAAATGATTTTGCTGAAGCAACCAACGGAATAATCACAAGAAATGTGTTCGCAATATTCAAGTAATTTGTTAATAATGATTATATTCAGAAGAATCCAATTACTGCCATCAGGACAAAGGAGAAACCGATTGATGATAAGGACCTGATGGAGATCCGGAAGTACCTTGCCGAGAGTGATCCGAAATTCAGCCGGATAATTGAGTTTGCCCTGCTGACCGGGTTCAGACGGTCTACCATATGCGCTCAATGAGCATAGATATGCCCAGACTACTTATTCAGGCCAGGAATGTGAAAGCGGATAGGGATTTCGTAATTCCGATCTATAAGGCGCTGGAGGCGTTCCTGGTGGGCTGCGGGTATAAGAAGTATTTTGTGGGGCGGTTTACCAAATTAAACGAGAGTACAATTTCCCATAAGTTCGGCTACGGCATAACAAAGCTCACCGAGGAGAAAAGGATCTCCAAGCATTATAAATTCCATCATTTGCGTCATACCGCAGCAAGTGAGTTCGGAAAGATCGGTTTGGATATAAAAGCGATTAAAGATATTTTAGACTATCTGATATACGGACTTCCGAGAATTACATAAATACGGACTTCGAGTATTTAAGAAGCAAATTGGACGGAAAAAAATTAAGACACTATTAAGACACTTAGTGTAACGAATGTCGGGAATGTTCAAATTGCCGGCAATAAAAGTTTGAAAAAATCGTTTTTTTACATGCGCCCGTAGCTCAATTGGATAGAGCATCTGACTTCGGATCAGACGGTTTGGGGTTCGAGTCCCTACGGGCGTACAGATTTCCGGAATAACTGTTTGGAAAACCCGGTAAGAACAAAAACCTGAGCTTAAAACTATCTGATTAAAGTATCTTATTATTTCTGTAAAGTGACTTATGTTATTCGATGAAAAAGTCTATAAGTTCATGTATGCTGCGCTTCAGGAAGCAGAAAACGCTTTAGCCGGGGATGAAGTACCGGTAGGAGCGGTTATAGTTTATGAAAACAGAATTATCGGACGCGGCTTTAATCAGACCGAAACATTGAAAGATCCCACCGCCCATGCCGAAATGATAGCTCTTACAGCTGCATCAAACCATCTACAGTCAAAGTTACTAGATCAATGCGACTTATACGTAACCGTTGAACCATGCGTTATGTGTGCCGGGGCAATTCTTCTGTCCCGTATAAGAAATGTCTACTTCGGAGCCTTCGAGCCTAAATTCGGAGCGTGCGGGTCATTATTCAACATAATCGAGAGCGGTAGATATAATCATAAACCGAACGTTTATTCCGGGATCTACTCCGATGAATCTAAAATGCTGCTGGAAAATTATTTTCAGAAAAAAAGAGTTAAGAATTAAGTTTGGCTATAAAATCAAATCTGTTTAACTTTGACCTGTAAAATATTTTTTAACCCTCAAACCATTTTTTATTAACATGCAAATAATCATTTTTGGTTCACCTGGAGTCGGGAAAGGGACACAAGCAAAGATTTTAGCATCCAGACTTAATATCCCTCATATTTCAACCGGAGATATTTTAAGAGAAGCAATTAAAAATCAGTCCGAGTTAGGCAAGAAAGCAAAGGAGATTGTTGATAAAGGAGAACTCGTACCGGATGATATAATGGGCGGAATAATAAAAGAAACATTGAACAATGAAAGATGCAGAAACGGTTTTATACTCGACGGCTACCCGCGTACAATAAACCAGGCAGAAATTTTAGAGAATATATTCAAAACAATAAAAATTGAGAAGCATTACCTGATCAGATTAGATGCCGATGATGAAGTAATAATCGACCGGCTTACAAACAGGATGGTTTGCAACAAATGCGGCAACATCCTTAATAACACCGAAGTAAAAGATAATTTTATTTGCCCGGTCTGCCGCGCTGAAAATAGTTACTACAAAAGGGCCGACGACGACGAATCCGTTATCCGCAGAAGACTTAAAGTCTATCACGAAACCACAGCACCGGTTTTCAATTTTTATAAGGACAAAGCTACAATTATCGAGATAGACGGGACAATGTCGATTGAAAAGGTAACAGAAGAGATTTTAAAGCAGCTTAACTAGCTTACTTAACTCTCTTTCTTTTTCAATAAAACCTTTACCGCTTTACCGCTTTCCAATCGGATTATTTTCGCATTAAATTTTCTTACCAGATCATAATTATGTGTAGCGAAAATAACCGATGTACCTCTGGCATTAATCTTCTTCAGAATTTCAAGAATTTCATCTGCCGTTTCAGGATCAAGATTTCCAGTCGGCTCATCCGCCAAAAGCATAAAAGGATCGTTAATAATAGCCCTTGCTATTGCGACCCGCTGTTTTTCACCGCCCGATAATTCATGCGGCATATTACTCTGTTTATGAGACAATCCGACTTCGGAGAGCGCGTTTATTATCTTTTTCTTATTCGATCTGCCGGAAGAACCTGTAGATTGCAGTACGAATGCAAGGTTATCGTATACGTTTCTATCAGGCAGAAGCTGAAAGTCCTGAAACACAATCCCGATTTTCCTCCTGAGGAATGGAAGATCTTTCGGCCGGATCGATTCCGAAGAATAATCGCCTATCTGGACGTAACCGGACTGAGGGAGAATATCCATATAAACCATCTGAAGAAGAGAAGTTTTTCCAACCCCGCTTTTCCCGATAAGAAAAACGAATTCACCTTGATCAACCTGAAGATTGAGATCGGTAAAAACCGGTTGATTAGAGTAATTAAAATCGACATGGTTAAAAATGAGCATCATCCCCTTCTCTTTTTAAGTATGAATTGTGCTCTTTCAGAATCCGGTGACGCGTCCTGTTCCGAAAACGCTTTTTTGCACTTATAAACATAGAAGTCGGAATCTTCAATAAAATTAAAATAATCCTCGAACCTGAATATTTTCTGTTTATGAATTTCTTCAACCTTTCTGCCATTAGCAAGAGTCAATTCAAAATAATTGTAATGAATCCGTTTAACCTCATCGTAATAACTCTTTTGAAGAAACTTCATTCCGTTGAATGATCCTTTACGGTTCAGATACTTCTGGTATAACCTGCTGTTATTCTCCAGGCTTACATCGAATGTAAAGATCCCATCGGGTGCAAGACTGAAAGCAGCCTGTTTAAGCAACTGAATAAATTTCTGCCTGCTCGTTAAATAATTCACACTGTCGAATGTGGAGAAAATAAAATCGAATTTTTTCTTAAACGGAAGGTTTAGCATGTCGCAGCAGACTCTATCAACTCCGTCGAAGCAATTGAGCATTTCTTTTGAAAGATCCGAAGCGCAGTAGTATTTGAATTTTTTCTTCAGGTTTCCGGCAATCAGGCCATTCCCGCAAGCAAGTTCAAGAACTGAAATCCTCTTTCTTTTTAACTCACTGCTGATGGAATGAATGAAGTCGGACCATAATGAATAATCAATCGATCTCATCAAGTGAGGGTAGACCGGGGCCAGATGCGAATAGATT
>CAZHHG010000060.1:13467-17842 GCA_964532065.1 uncultured Melioribacter sp. | reverse complement strand
GGACAGCATAAACCAGCAATGTATGCCTCCCGATCTGATTAACAAATTCGGGAACACTCTTCAATTTAATTGCAAGAAAAGACATAAAACTATTAAGAAGGATCACTAATCCGATCCGCATAGTAATTACATAAAGGTTATCAGTCCAATAACCCTGTCTGTTATAAAATATATTTTCTATCAATTCAATTCCCTGGGACAGACCAAGAAAACCAAAACCGATTAATAAAAGCCTTAAAGAAAATTTATAACTAGTAAAGGAGACGGGATTATGAGCAAGGTAGCTTCCGAGAATTGCTCCGCCGATAACATATCCTGCCCAAGGAAAAAGCGGGAAATAGGAGCCAGTACCGTGATAAAAATACGCGGCAAACGGAATTGGGAGATAGTTAGCCCAGTTTATTTTTTCAGTTAATGAAAATAAAACAAAGAAAAAGAGAGCGCCCAGTGTAAAAATAAAGTAATCCGGCAGTTTAATTCTTTCGGCAATTAATGAAAGGATAAGCACAAAGAGAAGGCCAAATCCGATAAGGTGGAGTGCGTCTACCAAAAAAAATCCGCGCCATTGTTCGAAAGTAACTACACTAAAATTAAATACTGTGTAAGTTGGATAACGGAGCAGATAACCGATCAAAACCAGAACTATAAAACGGATAAGACCCTTTTTAACCCTCGGATTTTCAAAAAAGGGAACGTTATAGGATCTAAGCAGATAAGTAAATACTACGCCGGAGGTGAACATAAAGATTGGTGCGGTGAAACCTCTGATAGTAAACCAGATTGAGAATAAGGTAGAATCCATCGTCCTGTATTCGTCGGCCAGGAAAGTGTCTATCGTATGCCCCTGAACCATCATAATGACTGCAAGCGCACGCATCATATCAAGAAAAATAATTCTAGTCCGGTTTTCAGAAGCCATTAAGAATCCTTAACTACTGTTCAAAAATAAACAAAGAATCCGTTTTATTAAACTATAATTGATCATAATAAAAACCCCCGTAAACGGGGGGTTAAAAGGGAGGAATCAATTTTTCGGGTGGTTGACAACCCATTCTTTCAGAAATTTTATAATTTCAGTGGTAGGAGTACCGGGAGTAAAAAGTTCACCGACACCTAACTCTTTCAATTTATTCAGATCCTCTTCGGGAATAATTCCTCCGCCAAAGAGAAGAATATCATCAACTTTCTTTTCCTTCATAAGATTTAAGATTCTTGGAAAGATAGTCATATGCGCACCGGAGAGAATAGAGATTCCTATAGCATCAACATCCTCCTGAATTGCGGCTTCAACAATCATTTCCGGTGTTTGTCTAAGTCCGGTATAGATTACTTCCATACCAGCATCTCTGAGAGCCGCGGCAACAACTTTAGCTCCCCTATCATGACCATCCAATCCGGCTTTTGCCACAAGTACTCTGATTTTGTGTTCCATTTTTAGATCCGTTTTCTTATAGATTTCAATTTTTTACATACGGAAAATACTATCAGTTTAGTCAAAAGACAATTTCATTCCGGAGTCTGTTGAGGGAAAATGAAGAAATTGGTCGAAAGTAAAATAAAGTGATTTCTTAAATCAACAGGTTTGAGGTAACATGTTAACGTTTAGAGGACTTAATCAGTTTATCGTAGTATTTGCGTGCAATTTCGAGATCGGCCGGAGTATCGACAGAGAGGCTGTCGATTTCCGTAATTACAATCTTCATTTTATATCCGTATTCAAGAAAGCGGAGCTGTTCCAATTTTTCGATCTGTTCGAGGTCAGTCGGTTTTGAAGCTGTAAATTTAAGAAGAGCATCCCGCCTGTAAACATAGAGACCGATATGCTTGTACATTTCCGCGTTTTCGATTCTCTGAAGATTAGTGCGGGCATCGCGTGCAAACGGGATAGGAGAACGTGAGAAGTACATCGCAAAATTATTGTAATCGAACACAACTTTAACAACCGAAGGAGATTTCATTTCTTCAACGCTTTTTATTCTCCTTGCGAGAGTAGAAACACTGACTTTCTTATCGAATAAGAGAGGCTCGATAGCTTCATCTATCATTTTGCCTTTGATAAAAGGCTCATCGCCCTGAATATTAACGATTATGCCGGCATCCGGAATTTTTTCCGCGACCAGAGCAATACGGTCGGACCCTGTAGCCACATTCTGCGGGGTCATATAAACTTCGGCACCAAAATCCTTGGCAACCTTGAATAGTCGGTCGTCATCAACGGCAATAACAACTTTATCAAGTAATTTGGATTTTTTGGCTGACTGATAGGTATGCTGGATCATCGGTTTACCGCCGATATCAGCTAAAGGTTTTCCCATGAGGCGGGTTGATGCAAAACGCGCAGGTATGATACCGATTATCATATTTGATCTTCAGAATATATCACTGGTTGATAACTTTCGGTACTTTGAAAAACTGTTCGTCGCGATCGGGAGAATTTTTCAATGCCTCCTCCCTATCAATTGAATTTTTCAGAAGATCTTCACGGAAAACATTTTCATTCGGTACCGGGTGCGACATAGGTTCAACATTATCGGTGTTCAGCTGGTTTAGTTTTTCAAAAAAGCTCAAGATTTCATTAAAGCTGGATGTAAAGCCTTCCAGTTCCTGCTCATCAAAGTTAAGCCTTGCCAATTCAGCAATATATTTTACATCTATGATGGATACAGACATTTTTAAATCCTTAATTAAACCCGGAGCTGTTAAAAGTTGTAGAAATGAATGATTGATCTCCCTGGTAGGGATTATTTTTTATTCTTACTCTAAGTGAGTGATCTCTATCGCCTCTTTTAGGGCTGCTGTAGGTCATAACATAAAAGCTATTAGCGAATTTAACAACCCGGTTTTCCATTTCGGTGAACCTCCGGATTATTTCGTTCTCCTGCCCCGGTTTAAAACTACCACCCGTACCAAAAGCATTAATAATTTCCGGCTGAAGCGAAGGACCAATCCCGATTGTATAGACAAGTTTATTATGGATTGAATTCAATCCTGAAGCCAGTGAGACGGAACCCTGCGTATCTTCGCCGTCGGAGATAATTATAAGGCATCCCTGAACAACTTCGTCGAGAGTAAAGATGTCGTCCCATTTTTTCGAACCGGTTATAACAGATCCGTAAAAATCTGTTGTTCTTACACCAAGCAGATACTGAGTATCGATTATATTTTTTAACTGGTTAACATCGGAAGAAAAATCGCTGAGAAGAGTTGCCTTATCGGAGAACTGATAAATCGCGACTTCCTGATTGGGTCTGATTCCGTTAAGAATTTCCTTTGCCGAATTCCTGATGGTACCGAGATCATTTTCGAGACTTGTACTGTTATCGAGCAAAAGAACTGTTTTAAGTTTATAAGGGGATGCTGCACGCTTTTCAATTTTCAATCCTGATTCCGAGATGGATAATGGTAATTCATCCTCAAAAACCTCGAAGTCGGATAATTGAAGATTTGTAACGCCGCTGCCGTTGAGATCGAGAACCTGAAAAACTACTTCAACAGTATTGGGTAACCTGGTTTCAGTCCGGTGAAGCTTTAGAGCATACCCGTTCAATGTCGGCATTGTAGAAGGGAGAGTAGTAAAATTCCAAACCGGACCTGACCTTGAAACTCCGTCATTCCCTTTTGCGACTATCCTCCAGAAATATTTGGTGTTGTAATTTAATGGAGGAACGGTATAGGATTTATTTTGAGTAGTAGTATATCTGATAAGCGGTGGATTGGATTCACCAAGGTAAACATCATACTCGGAAGCATTATCGCATTCCCATTTCAAAGTAACAATTAAAAACTGGTTTAATGAACCATTAGATGGAGAAGGAGTATTGGGTGTGTTCTTATCAGAAGAACCCGGATCAACAATAGGGATGGTCTCCGAAGGGGCAGTAGAATCGAAGGAACAGCTGAAAGCAATTAGAGCAAGTAAAATTATAAGTACTTTATTAATCCGGTTTAGCATCTATAGTTCGATTATCTCTTTATACAGCCGAAATATAATGATAAAAATTAATAATGTAACTGCCGGAATTACTGATTGATTGATTTGATCCGCCGGTTAATTGATGGATGACTGTAAAAGAACCACTCGACCAGTGGGTGAGGGTCTCTATCGCCCAGGTTCTGATCGGTCAATTTTTGCAGAGTATTGATGAAGGCCTCTTTCTTGCCGGTGGCTTTTACTGCATAATCATCAGCTTCGTATTCAAAGCGGCGGGAGATGTAATTGGAAAGAGGAGTAAAAACCAATCCTATAATTGTACCCAGCAAAACAAGCAGAGGAAGTGCGGAGATTTGTGTAATAGACTGAAAACCGAAAACCCGGATCAAGCTGGAATAAAGTAATGCGATTAAATAAAACGTAAAAAAGCTCAGAGCGGTACTG
>CAZHHG010000060.1:0-13436 GCA_964532065.1 uncultured Melioribacter sp. | reverse complement strand
TTAAAATGCCCCAGTTCATGAGCGATAACTGTCTCAATTTCATCGTGGGAATAATTATCGAGAAGCGTATCGCCAAGCAGAATTCTTTTAGTTCTACCGAGTCCGGTAAATGCGGCATTAGCTTTTTTTGTATTCCGGCTCATATCGAATTTATAAACACTATCAACTTTAAGTCCGGCTTTCCGGGATAACTCCAAGATCCTGATTTTAAGATCTTCATTGTCAACCGGTTTTACTTTATAAAATATGGGTAGAATAAGAACCGGAAGTATCTGGGCAAGAATAACCGATACAAAAAAGATCAGAATGGCAAAAGGAAGCCACCAGTTCTCCAAGAAGTAGTTAAGTATGAAGTAGAATATCAATAAAATCGGAATACCGATAACCGCACCTACCAGGGTCTCCTTTAAATTCTCCGCTACCCACTTCAAAAAGGTTTGATTGGATAAATTATACTTATGTTCAAGATAAAAACCGGTATAGTAACTGACAGGCGCAAAAACTATTGTAAAGAAGAGGGACAGAAGGATAACATAAATCAAAAGGACTAAATAGCCGTTTGAAAAATAATTTCTAATAAGAGTTTCTGTTTCAAGACTCAGCCCGGAATACAAATAAACAAGTAACAGAAGAAACGATAAAATTCCTTTACCGATGCTTACGGCGAGTTTAATGTTGTTATATTTTTTTGCGTCTCCATTCATAGTGCCGGTCTTACGTATTTAACCAGGTCCGGAAGGTTATATCAGATCAGTCCGAAAACATTCTGGGGGATCCATCCGATTTTCCCATCAACCAGGCGGATTTTATACCATCCATTAACCTGATCCTCAACAACGAATTTAATCCCTTCATGGATAACGAACTGGTCATTGCTTTTTTGATCCGGAGCGACTTTTACCGAGTAGATTTCTTCGGTAAGGACTCCGTAATCGGTTATTGCTTCGTGATTATAACGCGAGATAAGAATTACAACGACTAAAATCAAAAGCGCGAGAGAGATTGAACCGGCCATTAATGAAATTTTCTGTATCCTGATTCTTCCTGAAAGAATGAAAAGTGCAATCGACAGTAAAAAAATCCAGAATATTAAAACAGTAATAACAGACCACCCGCTCAAAGAGAACGAAGTAATAAACACTTCCCACCATTGAACTATGAATATTTTCGGAACCTCTGTAATTTTATCAACTGTGCGGGAATTAGCGACTTTCAGGTTGAATTGAATATCCTCGTCGCCGGGTGATAGTTTTAATCCCCTTTCATAATTAAGGATTGCATTTCCGATACTGCCGGATTTGAAATAGGCATTTCCGAGGTTATAATAGAGAGCAGGGCTTTCGTAACCCTGAGATAGTATCTGCTTGAATAGAGGAATTGCCTGATCATATTGCTGATCCTGATAATGTTTATTCGCCTTTTCCATTAATTGTTCAGGCGACTGTCCCCAGCTCAAATAGGAAAATGATAGAAACAGAACGATTGCAAAAACGGCCTTCAAAAAATTATTCATTTCTTCTTCTCCAGATCGGAATCGACTTCAACAATCAATTTAACCGTACTGTTATAGATTTCTGAAGCCGAAGTCGAGGTTTCTCCCTGAGGAGCGAAACGGACAAATTCGCATTTCTCGGCAACAGATTTCACACGATCGATTAAGTTATCCTCTACGTGTTTCGATTTTAATTTTTCAAGAGCGGTTTCTAAAGTAAACTCCGATTTCTGTATTCCCAGTTTATCTTCCAGATATCCGTAGAGCGCCTGGGACAGTTCCATATAGAATTCAGATATTTTATTTTCATCGAGAGCTTTCTTCGAAATCTTCAGCCTCAAACGGGCAGCTTTTTCAGCTTTCTGATATTTCATCAGCTGAATATTTCCAAAGAGTTTTTCCTGCCGTTTTTTATAACCCACCGCAATAATCAATCCGATGACCGGTAGAATCAGGGAGACCCAGAACCAGGGTTTAACAGCCGAATTATCCTGTCTCCTTTCAAGTCCGAAATCACCTGTTTTAATAAACCTGATATCCTCGCTTAATAATCTTACATCCTCTTTGGCATAATTGCTTGCAACCGGTTCGTACTGTCCTTCACCTTTTACAACATTAATTTTAAACACGGGAGAATTAAGTGTAACATATTTTCTGGTGGAAGGATTAAAGAAAGAAAACTCCATCGATGGGATTTCTTTATCGCCCTGAATTCTCGGTACAATCAGATATTCAACAATTTTCTGACCTGAGATAACACCGCTCTTGTTTACATTATCATAAACTTTGGGGTCATATTTTTCGAAACCGGACGGGAGCTGCGGCTCGGGGGCTTTTAATAACTGAATATTCCCGGATCCGGAGAGTGTAAGGCGGAGAGTAATGCTTTCATTTGTAACAACTTTATTTTTATCGATTTCTGATTTAAAATTGAAATTACCAACAGCACCGTTAAATGATTCCGGAACACCTGTTGCCGGAAGAGGATCGACTTCAACTCTAAGAGTATTCGACTTTGCCTGATACTCAACCGTTTCCGTCCTGCCGAAGAAAGAATCATTAAAGAACTCGTCGAAAACATCATTTCCCGTTTTTTTCTTTTTTACAATAACGGGTATATTCAGTTCAAAGGGAGTAACGTTCAATTGACCTGTCTTTGTAGGAAAGAGAGCAACTTTTTTAATTGTGGCAACACGGTACCTTTCACCTTTATACATTCCGACATCGAAAGCGATAGTCTGGGAAGGATCTATTTCCACAGCCCAGAACCCCTGATACTGAGGAAGTTTTGTGATCTGAGGAGAAGAAATATTTAATTTGGTATAGAGTTTATAAGTAACCGTTAGCTGTTCGCCTAAGTATACACGGCTCTTATTCGATTCTGCAACTATAAAAACATTTTTAGCAAGTTCCTCTTCCGAATATCCGCCTGTACTCTGCTGCTGCTGCTGCGGAGTTCCCTTTTCAACTTTTATATTTATCGGGCTTGTGCGGAATGTTTTACCGCCGAACTCAACTGAAGCAGAGCCGATAGAGAAATCCCCTGTTCCTGACGGCTGAAGAATATAAACAAATGAAAGTGAGCCGGAGACCTTACCGTTAATTATCTGCATACTTGTCGACTGGTTTGGTCCGGACAAAACTCTGAATCCGCTGAAATTAGGCGGGCGGAAATCCTTAACGCCGTTTACATCGCTTCCGGAAAAAGTAAAATAGACCTGAAACCGATCGTACTGGCCGACAGTTGTACGGTCTACACTCGCATTGAATTCCTGAGCATTGGAATAATTAAATATTCCGGAGAGAAGGAATAAAATAACGACTAATAAACTGATTCTTTTTTCTGGTTTCATATATTTAAAATTTTGTGCACGAATTTAAAATGAAATTATTATCATTCATAAATTCAATAAGTCTATTAATCACCAGTCTTTTTCTCTAACAACCGGTTTACCTTTAATCTGGCGTAATTTTTTCTGCAGATCCTGTTCATTGTTCTTAAGAGCTTCAAGAATTCTCTCAGCATCCTCTTTTGAGATCTGATTTTTCTGCTGCTGTTGCTGCTGCTGATTCTGTTTATCCTGATCTTTGTTCTGATCGTTCTGATTCTGGTTTTGATTCTGGTTCTGCTGCTGGTCTTTATTCTGATCCTGCTTATCCTGGTTCTGTTGCTGTTTATTCTGATTCTGCTTCAACATATTAAGCGCATATGAAAGATTATATTTTGTCTCAAGGTCATCGGGATTAAGTTTAAGAGCATTTTTATACGCGCCGATACTCTCCTTCACCTGCTGAGATTTAAGTAATGAATTGCCGATATTATGATAAACCTTCGACTGATTAATTTTATCATCAGTAAAAGAGAGAGAATTTTTGAAGGATTGAACAGCTTCGTCGTATCTTCCCTGTTTATAATACGCATCGCCCAGATTAAAATGGCCTTCGAACATCTGGTTATCTTTTTCCAGTCCTTTTTTAAAATTGACCTCGGCTTCAGAATATTTATTATTCTTATAAAGGTCTACACCTTCGTTTATCAAACCACGTTTCGACTGAGCAGAAGCAGCGGACAATGCAGCGACAGAGAGAGATAGAAAGAGAACAAGATTACTTTTCATTGATTCACCCCGCTCTGTTTTTCGAATCTCATTAGCCACCTGGATCTGTTAAACGAAATAAAAAACTCTGCAATAAGAATAAGGATTGCGGGGAATAAAAAATAATAGAAACGGTCTTCGTACTCGGTAATTTTCTTGGTGCCGTATTCTGTTTGTTCAATTTTGGCAAGATCGTTATAGATCGATTCCAGTTCATCTTCGGTATTGGTCCCTCTGTAATACTTACCTTCAGCTTTTTCAACAATCGATTTGAGGGTAGATTCATCTAGTTTTGTAAGAACGATATTACCCTGATTATCCTTCTTATACCCGGTTTGAACACCGGACTGATTATAGACAGGTATAGGAACACCCGCGGGTGAACCGAGTCCAATCGCATAAATGGCAACATCTTTGGAATTGGCATCGTCGACTGCAGAATCAATGTCACCTTCGTGGTCTTCACCGTCTGTAATAACAACAATCGCTTTTTTAGTGCCGTCATCATACCGGAAGGATTTAAGAGCCAATTGTAAAGCAGGACCAATAGCAGTACCGGCTTGAGGAACCGAGTTTACATCTACTGCAGAAAGAAAAAGATTAGCCGCAGAGTAATCCGAAGTCAACGGGAATTGAACGTATGCCTCGCCCGCAAAAACAATCAGTCCGATCCTGTCGCCTTTAAGTCTCTGGATCAGTTTAGAGATTTCATATTTAGCTTTTTCAAGTCGGCTCGGTTTAATATCCTCGGCCAGCATACTTTTAGAAACATCGAGGAGAATATAGACTTCAATACCGATCTGTTTTGCCTCCTCAATTTTGGTTCCCACCTGCGGATTTGCAAGAGCGATGAGAAGAAGGACAAGTGAAAAAGCATAGAGACCGAATTTAAATGGTGATTTAAATCTGCTCCGCAGCGGGAAAAGGATTGCGTGAAGTTTAGTACCCGCGAATTTTTCGAGAAGTTTATTCTGTTTCTTATAAGTGAACCAGAAAAAAGCGATCACAAGCGGAATTAAAAAAAGTGCGTATAAAAATTCTATGTTAGCAAAACGGATCATCTATTACCCGGTTATTTACGGCAATTTTCTTAAAAAAGTTCTTGAAATTCCAAACTCTGCAAGCAGTAGAAGAAATCCGGCCAGGGCCCAGCTAAAGTATAATTCTTTCGCATGCCTGTAAGATGTTACCTCCACTCTTGTCTTTTCGAGTCTGTCGATCTCTTCATAAATCTCAACGAGCTTCCGGTTATTGGTAGCCCGGAAATATTTAGCGCCTGTTATATTCGAAATCTGTTTTAAGAGAGCTTCATCAATTTCAACGGGAACCATCTGGTAACGCTTGCCAAATGGTGTCTGAAACGGATAAGGAGCTTCTCCGATAGTTCCGACACCGACAGTGTAGATTCTTATACCGAACTGCTGAGCAATTTGTGCCGAAGTAACCGGATCAATTTCGCCCGCGTTATTTACTCCGTCGGTCAGCAGAATCATTACCTTACTCTTGGCTTTGCTGTCCTTAAGCCTGTTAACACCGTTAGCAATGGCATTACCGATAGCTGTTCCGTCCTGAATCATACCGCTGTAAATTTCTTTAAGCAGATTACTCAGGACCGAATAATCGATAGTTAACGGGCATTGAGTAAAACTTTCACCCGAGAAAATTACCAGTCCGATTTTGTCTGTCGTCCTGCCCTTAATAAAATCATCTATTACTTTTTTAGCCGCTTCGAGGCGGTTGGGTTTAAAATCCTCGGCCAGCATACTTCCGGAGATATCGAGAACCATAGCGATATCAATTCCTTCAGTATAAATATTTTCACCGCTCGAGAACGTCTGAGGACGGGCAAATGCTACAATTAAAAGGGCGAGTGCAATCAATCTTAAAACAGAAGGGAGATGAATCAGCTTTTCTTTCAGGCTTTTAGGAACATCACCGAACATCTGCAAGGATGAAAAAGTAATATTCGGCGTAATGTTATCCTTTCTCTTCCAGTAGAGATAGAAAAACAAGGGCAGTAAAACCAGTAAATAGAGGATCCACGGATATGCGAATGTAACATCACCGAACATTTTGCGCCTCATCATTTCCGGATGGATTAAATACCGGAATTGTATCGTTCACAATACTAAACGCCTGTTTCATCATTTCATCATTTACGCTCGGAATCGGCTGAAATTTGGCAAACTTAACAAGATCCGCATTGCTGAAGAAATTATTCGCAGTTTCCACCACTTTCTTTCCCTCTTCCAAATAACTGAGTACACCCAGAATTTCTGAGGAAGTCATTTCAAGAGCGCGGAAATCAAACCGGTCTTCAAAATAGGAACGGACAATCTCCGTTATTTCAGAATGATATTCTTTAACAAATCCCTGCTGCCACAATTTTTTCTCTTCGAGAAGATGAAGTTTCTGCAGGGCAATTTCGTGAGGAGGTATCTTAATCTCCGGTTCGGCGGGAACCATGCCATCTTTCTTCTTCCTAAATCGTTTATAGAGATAGTATCCTCCAGCAAGCAAGGCTGCGATTAAGACCACAATCGCGATAATGAGGAGCCAGTTCAACGGAAGTTTTACAGGTTCCTTAACATCCTTAATATCCTCCTGAGTATTTACGGGGAGAGTATGAACAGTAAGAGAAACCGGGTTGGTATAGAGCGAATGTCTGTTGCCGCTTTGATGTTTTGTATACTCGATCCTAACCGGTGGAATTTCTACTTTGCCGGAATCATATTTCGAAAAAATAAATTTGTGGTACTCAACAATATTTTCTCCGACATTCTTTTTTTCGACGGGAAGAGCCCTTATGAAATCGAGTACTTTAATGCTATCTTTAATTTGAGGAAGATATACAGCAAAATACTTATCGTGTCTTATTTCGATTGTATATGTAATATAATCGCCAACCATAAAACTGCTTGTATCGGTTGTCGCGCTTACACTCATTTCCTGGGCATTGAGTGAGAGAAATGAGATGAAGAACAATATATGAACAAAAAGGAATTTTCTTACCATCTTTTTTCTCTCATCTTAAAGAAATCGACAAGCGGTTTAATATATGAGCCTCCCGATTGAATTTCGATTGAGTCGAGCCGGCTCGAAATAAAAAGCTGTTTCCTGAAATTGTTAAATCTTTTTTGTGTCTCTCTGAAGTTTATCTGAAAATCCCTGCTGTCGGTATCGACATATCGGATATTGCCTGTTTCAGCGTCTCTGAACTTAATCAATCCCGAGCCGATGATTTCCCTTTCCCTGGGATCGGAAAGAACTATTCCGATAAGATCGTGCTTCTTGCCAACAATTCTCAAAATTTTATCATAACCGGTATCGAAGAAGTCCGATATCAGAAAGACGATTGCTTTTTTCTTTATAGCATGATTAAAATATTCAAGCGCGGATTTCAGATTTGTTTTATTCCCCTGAGGTTCAAACGAAAGAACTTCCCTGATTATTCTGAGCGAGTGAGTCTTCCCTTTCTTAGGCGGGATGAATTTTTCAATCTGATCCGTGAAGAGTATAAGTCCCACTTTGTCGTTATTCTTAAGAGCGGAAAGTGTAAGAATCGCGCTTATCTCGGCTGCGATCTGCTGTTTGGTTTTATCCACCGAACCGAAGACAAGCGAGCCGCTCAGATCCACAAGGAGCATAACGGTCAGTTCTCGTTCCTCTTCAAAGATCTTAATAAACGGATGGCCGAATCGAGCGCTTACATTCCAGTCGATACTTCTCACATCATCGCCGATCTGGTATTCGCGTACTTCAGCAAACTCCATTCCCCGGCCTTTAAATACGGAATGATACTCTCCGGAGAATACATCGTTTACAATTCCGCGTGTCCGGATCTCAATCTGCTTTACCTGTTTCAATAATTCTTTATTCAGCATAACAATTAATTGGTAATCCGAGTATAGTAAATGGAACGGATCACGGAACCTCGATCCTGTTCAATATTTTAGAAATAATTGTTTCGGAAGTGATATCCTCCGCTTCGGCTTCATAAGTAACCGCGATACGGTGACGCAGCACATCAGAACAGATTGAGCGGACATCTTCGGGAATTACATATCCTCTTCTTCTAATAAATGCCATGGCGCGGGCACCTAGCGCGAGGTTAATCGATGCGCGCGGTGAAGCACCGTAGCTGATCAGATCCGTCAATTCATCCAGACCGTAATCTTTCGGATTACGGGTAGCGAAGACTATATCGAGAATATACTTCTCAATTTTTTCATCAACATAAATTTCGCTTACAAGTTTTCTTGCTTTGATAATATCCTGAGGATCGACCACCTGTTTCGGCACAGGCAGTTCGCCGGTAGAATTCATTCTCATAATTTTCTGCTCTTCCTCCCTTGTCGGGTAGGAGATTTTCACTTTGAGCATAAATCGATCCACCTGAGCTTCGGGAAGCGGATATGTCCCTTCCTGTTCAATCGGATTCTGAGTAGCCAGAACAAGGAACGGTTCATCAAGCTTGAAAGTATTTTCGCCTATAGTAACCTGGCGTTCCTGCATTGCTTCAAGGAGCGCGCTCTGAACTTTAGCAGGAGCGCGGTTTATTTCATCTGCCAGAATAAAATTGGCAAAGATCGGCCCCTTCTTTATTGTAAAATTACTCTCCTTCTGATTATAGATCAGAGTACCGATTAAATCGGCAGGCAGGAGGTCCGGAGTAAACTGGATTCTCTGGAATTTTGCTTTCATTGAGGCAGAAAGAGATTTTATTGCAAGAGTCTTAGCCAGACCGGGGACGCCTTCGAGAAGTATGTGGCCGTTTCCGAGGAGACCAATTACAAGCCTTTCGAGCATCTGCTTCTGACCAATAATCACTTTTCCCACTTCATTTAAGAGTGTATCAATGAATTCACTTTCACGACGAATTCTTTCATTGAGCGCTGTAATATCCAATTTGTTCACCTATATATTTTGAAAACTGTTTGTTTTAACAAAAGAGGTAATTAAAAGTTTCTCTTTAACCGTTAAAAAGTGTTAAAAATTCCTGATTTAGCGCCGTAAATATAAGAATTTTATTCAGACCCGGACTATATAAATAGGGATTGAAAACAGGTCTGACAAAATTCAAAGGACTCTGAGGGCCGAAAATTTTAGGTATGAAGTTTCCTCCATTGCGGGATTTTTCGGGTGATCCATTGAGGCATTATTATAATAGAATTGCTGAACCTCTCTTCCCGATTTTACCGAGGCTGAATTTATTATTTCGAGGAATTGATAATCTTTAAGGTGATAGGAACATGAAGAAGTAAAAAGAAATCCGCCCGGATTTACAATCTGCATTGCAAGCCGATTCAGTTTTTCATAACCTTTAATAGCTTTAGGAAGACTTTTTTTATTCTTTGCGAATGCCGGGGGATCAATAATCACAACATCGAATTTCTGATTCTGCGCAATACACTTTTCCAGATAATCGAACACATCCGAATCAATAAACTGGTTTGCCGACTTGAATCCGTTAAGAACAAAGTTTTCAGATGCATTCTTCAGCTCCTGAGAGGAAGAATCGACAAAGGTAACAGAGCCGGCACCGTTTAACGCCGCATGAAGGCCGAATCCGCCCGAATTGCAGAAGCAATCGAGTACGGATTTGTCTTTGCATAAGCGTCCGGTAAATTGCCTGTTATCGCACTGATCGAAATAAAAACCGGTCTTATGCGAGGAATTAAAATCGATTTTATACTTAACGGAACCATCATCAATAATTTCATTCATCCTGCTGCCGGAATAAATTTTGTCATCCTCCGGCAATCCTTCAAGTTTTCTGAAATACTCTTCATTCCTGGAAAAAATATTAACGGCACCATACTTTTCTTTTAATATCCTCACTATCAGGTCAGATCTCTTTTCCATTCCTGATGAATAAATCTGAAGAACAAAAGAATTATTGTACTTATCGATTATAAGTCCGGGCAGAAAATCACTTTCGCTGAAAACCATTCTGAATGAATTTCGTTCCGGATAAATTCTCTTCCTCAGATCAAAAGCCGTAGAGAGTTTTTCCTCAAAAAGACTGTTAATTTCGAAATCAATTTTATTTGTCAAAATTCTGGCGGTAATAAGTGAATTGGCATTATAAAAGCCGGCTGCGATGTAATTTCCTTTATAATCGAATATTGAGATCAGGTCGCCGTTCTCAATAGTTGAACCGTCATTTTCAATTTTTTCAACTTCATTGCTGAAAACCCAGAGATGCCCCTGTTTTATTCTGATTTCTTCCTTCTTTTTAAGTATCAAACGGTTCAATTTTTCCTCAAATAGTTGTGCAAATATAAGTCTCCTATAGTTCAGAAGGGACTTTTAATTATATTTGGACTGCAAATTTCAACTAACAAGGAAAAATTTCATGAGATTCAGAGACGTATTAATTCTACTGGCAGCACTTACAATCACGGCCTGTTCAAATAGTGAAGAAAATAAAAGTACAGAGAATAAATCGAATCCTCAGCAGCACAAAGTAACTGTTCAGGAAGTAATTCAGGTTACAGATTACACCTACCTGCGAGTAACCGAAGACGGGAAGGAATACTGGATGGCAGCCCCCAAAGCTGAATTCAAAGAAGGCGAAGTAGTTCTCTACAGCAAGGCGATGGAGATGAAAAACTTTACGAGCAAAGAACTCGACAGAACGTTCGACTCAATATTATTCATCGATGCCGCGAGTGTAAAACTCGGTGAAGGAATTATGAATCAGCCGCAGAAACCTGTTCTTGCAAAGGAGGAAGTAAAGGTTGAACCGGTAATCGGCGGAATTACAATTGAACAGATCTTCTCCAAACCGGAAGTGTATTCAAACAGGAATGTAAAAGTAAAAGGGAAGGTAGTTAAAGTTAACACCGGAATTATGAAGAGGAATTGGGTCCATTTACAGGACGGAACAAAACATAAAGATGATTTCGATCTTACAATTACAACAAACGAGAATGTTAAAGTTGGCGACATTGTAATTTTTGAAGGTAAGATTGTTCTTAACAAAGATTTCGGATACGGTTATTCCTACAAAGTACTAATGGAAGACGCCAAAGCGGCAACAAACCTGTAAAATTGCGAAAGCCGGACTTTGTCCGGCTTTTTTTTATCTCAATCCTTTCTTAATAAGTTCAACCCTGTTAATGCCGTTTAGCGCGGCAACACGATAAGCTTCTGCCATTGTAGGGTAATTGAAAGTTGTATTCACAAAATAGATAAGGCTATTACCTTCACCCTTCTGCGACATAATTGCCTGACCGATATGAATAATTTCCGATGCGCCGTAACCGAAGCAGTGAATACCGAGTATCTCAAGAGTTTCGCGGTGGAAAAGGATCTTCAACATTCCAACAGTTCTTCCGGTTATCTGCGCTCTTGCAAGATGTCTGAAAAATGAATGGCCTACTTCATAGGGAATTTTCTTCTCGGTTAATTCCCTTTCATTCAGACCAACCGAGCTGATTTCGGGAAGCGTATATATTCCCGTTGGAATGTCTTCGATCTTAAGAGTCGCTTGTTCGTCGTAGAGAAGATTCCTGGCAGCAAATCTTCCCTGATCGTAAGCGGCACTCGCAAGTGAAGGATATCCGATAACATCGCCAACGGCGTAAATATGCGGAACAACCGTCCGGTAATACTGATTAACAGGAATGGAACCTCTACCATCTGGAATAATTCCCAACTCTTCCAAACCCATATTCTGTGAGTTCCCTGTTCTTCCCTGCGCCCAGAGAAGATATTCACTTCTTATCTGCTTATTCGATTGAAGAAAGATCGTAACACCTTTATCGTCGGGTACAACTTTTTCGTATTCCTCATTATGCCTTATCAATACACCGTTCTCGCGGAGATGATATGCGAGAGCATCGATAATCTCATCGTCTAAAAACGAAAGAAGCTGGTGACGGGTATTAATCAGATTTACTTTTATACTCAGGCCGCGGAAAATTGAAGCGTATTCACAACCAATCACACCGGCACCGTAAATCGTAAGCGTTTTAGGATTATCCTGGATCTTAAGAAGTTTATCACTGTCGATAATACGGGGATGAGTGAAGTCAACATCCGGCGGATGATATGGCCGTGAGCCAGTTGCAATTACAAAGGCATCCGATTGATAAATTTTCTTCAGGCCTGTATGTTCGGTAACTTCAACTTTATGGGGATCGATGAACCGGGCTCTTCCTATAAGAAGATTGACGGAGTTTCTTCTGTAAAAACTCTCCCTCAATTCAACCTGGTTCTTAATAATCGATTCAGTCTGGCGAAGCAGAGTCTGGTAATCCGAACCGGCGAGCCTTCCGCCGTCCATAAGGATCTGACTCGCATGCCGGAGTGCTTTGCTTGGAATAGTACCTTTATGTGTGTTAGCGCCGCCGACGAGGGAGAAATCGTCGCAAACAGCAACTTTTTTTCCGTGTTTAGCGCAAGCCATGGCAGCGCCTTCTCCGCCGGGCCCGCTGCCTATTATTATTACGTCGTATTTTTCCATCGGGGGATTTCATTCCTCTTTGATGTGACAAAGTTAAGTGAACAATTTTGTAAACGCAAAGTGAAGTAGATATCAGTTTTAATAAAATATAGTATTGAATTTTCAAACGGATTTTCAGTTCAATAAAGAGAGGCCGATCCTATTTTTTATCTATCGGATTTATAGTATGTTTGCATCACTTCACAAAAATTTAATCAGGAAAAAATGTCCACAGAACCGAATAAAATAATTTATTCTATGATCGGAGTAAGCAAGTATTATAACAACAAACCGGTCATAAAAGATATTTACCTTTCATATTTCTACGGAGCTAAAATCGGAGTATTAGGATTGAACGGCTCCGGTAAAAGCACTCTGCTGAAAATCCTTTCCGGGGTTGATAAAGATTTTAACGGCGAGACTGCCGTATCGCCCGGATTTACAATAGGCTTTCTTGAGCAGGAACCGCTCCTCGAAAATTCAAAAACAGTTAAGGAAGTGGTACAGGAAGGTGTTCAGGAAATTGTAGACGTTTTGAAAGAGTATGATGAAATAAACGCAAAGTTCTCAGAACCGATGACAGACGACGAAATGAACGATCTGCTCGAGCGTCAGGGTAAGGTGCAGGAAAAGCTGGACCATCTCGACGCATGGGATCTCGATTCAAAGCTTGAGATGGCGATGGATGTTCTCGGCTGTCCGCCTCCCGATACTCCTGTAGAGGTCCTTTCTGGCGGTGAAAGGAGGCGTGTTGCTCTTTGCAGGCTGCTGCTAAAGAAACCGGACATCCTGCTTCTTGATGAACCGACAAATCATCTCGACGCCGAGACAGTATTATGGCTTGAAGCAGAATTGAACAGGTATGAAGGAACTGTTATAGCAGTTACTCACGACA
>CAZHHG010000059.1:0-17982 GCA_964532065.1 uncultured Melioribacter sp. | reverse complement strand
AGGAAAGGTGAAGCTCTTTCACCTATGTTCGAACTCTTTGAATCCGGAGCTGTCGCATTCTCCGACGACGGAACTCTGATTAAAACCGCAGCTGTACTTAGAAGCGTAATGGAATACACCAAAATGTTCGGTACTCCTGTTATTGAACATTGCGAGGATGAATCGATGGCCGACGGTGCAATAAACGAAGGCCTTATCAGCACCACACTCGGGCTACCGGCAATTCCGAATGTTGCCGAGGATCTTATTGTAGCTCGTGATATTATGATGGCCGAATTTACTGGAGCTAAAATTCATATCGCTCATATAAGTACAAGAGGAGCGGTTGAACTGGTTCGTCAGGCAAAGAAAAAAGGGATTCAGGTTACGGCGGAAGTCACTCCTCATCATTTTTCACTTACCGACGACAACGTAAAAACTTTCGATACAAATTATAAAATGAGTCCGCCGCTTAGAACACGCGCCGACGTCGACGCCGTTATTAAAGGTCTGAAAGACGGTACTATCGATTGTATAGCCAGTGACCACGCACCCCACTCGATTGAAGAAAAAGAGATGGAATTTATTTATGCTCCGAATGGCATAATAGGTTTGGAAACAACTCTCGGACTGGTTCTAAGTGAACTCGTTCATAAAAAACATTTAACATTGTCTCAGCTTGTAGAAAAACTCTCTATCAATCCAAGAAAGATTCTTAATATCCCGCTGCCGTTGATTAAAGAAGGAGAGATGGCAGAAATTACTGTCTTCGATAAGGATCTGATCTGGACTGTCGATATTTCCAAATTCAAATCCAGATCCAGAAATTCTCCTTTCGATAAAAGACTGCTTACAGGAAAGTCTCTGGCGGTAATCAATAAAAGAAAAATGTTTGTTGAAGGTGGCTTTATTGAGATCTGATTTTCAAATATTCTAATCACTTTTGTATAATATAAAGTACACAGAATTACTCTGATTCCCTCTTTTTCCCCCTAAATGAAGAGATTTTTCTGGCATTCCTCTTGATTAACTCTAGATAAAAAATAACTCAGGAGGGGAAAATGAAACCAGTAAAATTATTCTTAGCGATACTCATCTTTGCAGCAGCAGCTTTATTCACAGGATGTGATGAATTCGGGGACTATTTCTATGATGATGTACCCCCGTCACCTCCCGAAGGAATTTATACTGTTACCGGGGACGAAAGAGTTGATCTATTCTGGGATGAAAATCCCGAAGGCGATGTAGCAGGATATAACGTTTATTATGCTTATTCATATGACGGGAAGTATACTCTGCTCGGAAGCACTTATGATAATTCATACATCGACTACGGAGCTAAAAACGGCACCACCTATTATTATGCAGTAACAGCATACGATTACAATAATAATGAAAGCGACCTGAGTTCTGAAGTTATCTACGATACTCCGCGTCCGGAAGGATTCAATCAGGCGCTCTTCGATTACAACCGTTCTCCCAATAATTCCGGTTACGATTTCAGCAAATACCTTGTTGTTGCTTATAATTCCGATGCAACCGATTTCTTCTTCGAAAATTACGGCGGTACATATTACCTGAACGTTTGGGATGATTCAGACATTCAGGATATGGGAAATACAGGGGACATATGGGATATCAGCTATGCTCCATCTTCCGGATGGATTCCGATGCAGCCGAACGAAAATGTAAAATATGTTGAAGCCCGGGTTGGCCATACATATGTAATATGGACATGGGATAATCATTTCGCAAAAGTAAGGATCAGCTCTATTTCCAACGACCGTATGGTTTTCGATTGGGCTTATCAGCTAGTTGAAGGAAACAGGGAATTGAAGAGAACTGCTTCGTCTGGCGGAAGAAGCAGCCATTCGATTCTGAAAAAGAACCGGTAAGGTGATCCGGACAATATGAGATCTTTCGGAAGCATACCAGCAATGGTATGCTTTTTTATTTCTTTTAATATATTTTGACAGAGGATAATTATTAAACTCTATAATTACGAATTATGAGACTCCAAGCCTTCATACTTATCATTCTTGTTTCTATAACCGTATTTGCTTCTGGTATAGAGGCACAGGAATCCCGTAACAGGGAAGTGAACAGACTCATGATTAAAATTGAGGAAGGATTGAGCAATGGTTCGGTCGATAAATTCTCGGGTTATTTCAGTCCGAGAAATTACCTTAGTCTCTCAAAAGGGCCCAGCGGATATTTCAGTGCTAATCAGTCGTATTACGTTATAAAAGATTATCTGAGCATCAACAATCCGTATTCATTTAATTTTACCAATATTGTAACAGAGACGAATAATCCGTTTGCCGCCGGTACTCTTAAATTTAATAATAACGGAATCAGAGGCAGCGCTACGGTATTTGTTACACTCCAGTTAATAGATGATCAGTGGCGCATTTCTCAAATCACAATTAATTAAAGTTGATGAGAGCATCTAAATTGCTGTCGAATAAAAAGTTTCTTTTCCTTCTCATTCTATCGCTCGCTTTTATTATATCGGGACTGCTTGAACCTGTCATAAGAAAAAATATTGTTAAAGGATGGGAACAGGATCTTATCCTGCGGGTAATCGACAACGAAAACAGAATCCTCGGCTTATTTAACGATAAGGTGAACAATATTGTAAAGACAGCCGGGAAATTAAAGAATGATCTGCGAAGTATAATAAATGGCGATGATGCATCACTCATTTTCGATTTGATTACGGAAGAAAAATTAAATCAGCTCAATATTCAGGTTAACGATCACGATTCTAAAATTCTTGGTTGGAATAACACTCTATTATTTAATGAAAACGAGATTGCCGGCAATATTTCAGGTCCCGGTCAGGTCTTTTTCAAAAGGAAAAATCTTTCGACATATGTTTATCTAATCGACACGCTGAATACAGGGAATAAGACCTTTTATTTTACGGTTGGGGAAGAAATTGAAAGGCATTATCAATTAACCGGACCCGCATTCCCGGATGTCAGCTTTTCCGGAACATTATCTAAAAACCTCTCAACATCAATCACAATTGAATATGAACGGAATGCAACCCTGTCCAGGGACGGGCGTAATCACTCATTCTTCCTTCTGAATAATTTTAATAACAAGATTGGTGTTGTCACCTTTGAAAAACCGACACTCGATTTATCCTTGCGCGATCTTGATGAATTGATTAAGGTAATTCAGTCTGTCCTACTATTACTTATCTTCATAGCCATCGGATGGATCGGAATTAATCTTATCCGGAATCTTAATAAACGTATTTACAAATTTCTTTTAATTGCTTTTTATCTGTCGGCATTAAGAATAATCTTATTTATTCTTGGTATCCCTTCAAATTATCTTCATAATGAAATGACGGACCCTTCAAACTTCTCATCCGTATTTGCGTTCGGAATCGTGAGGTCTCCACTCGATTTTTTTATCACAATTCTGTTATTAACAATAATTGTACTGTACGCATTCAAATACTCGACCGAATACCTTGAAAGAAAAGAGGTCGGAACCGGTAACCGGGTGAAATATTATTTCCTTTCCCTTCCGGTAATTTTTCTGCTTTTTATTTTATTGAGGAGTATAGGTGCTTCAATCAGGAGTGTCGTTTTCGATTCCGCGATAAGATATTTCAAAGAATTTGCTTTAATACCTTCCCCCGGCATACTGATGATGGACCTTAACATTCTGCTGCTTGGTTTTTGCGGTGTTCTCCTGGCTGTAATGATTCTTAAGTTTCTCTTTGTAATTCTTTCCGGTGGGAATAAGAATTTGTCCTTATTCAAAATAATTTTGTTCTTCATCATGCTGCAGTTTCTTGGCTGGTTATTCGATTTTTTCCAGGTACAGCCTCAGGGAACACCGTTCATTCGAATTTTGTCCCTCACTCTTCTATTTCTGCTGGCTTATTCATCTTTTGTTAAACGTCATAAAATCATTCATTACATTTATTACGGATTCGCCTCATCGGTAATTACTGTCAGTCTTTTTGTCTATTTCAATTCTGAAATCGAAAGGGAGTCATTAAAAACTACGGCATATGAGATAGCCGGTAGAAATGAAGGAATTTATGAATTTATTCTTTACCAGACTCTAACGCTTTCAGCAGCTGATGGTATCCCCTATAATGTTTCGGATAATTATTCATCGTTAGCATTTGAAATCTGGAACAAGAGCCTTTTGTTCAGAGAGAGTATACCCTCTGCGGTTTCGTTATACAGTTCCGATAGAATTCTTTTGGGTCAATTCAGAAATTCCGAACGTATCGGTGCCTCGGAAATTGAAAGCTATCTTGATCAATCCGGAAAGGAACCGAAAATATTCCGAAATAAAAATTTATTCGGGTCGCAGCAGATCCTTACAGGAATTGTCCGGGTAAATGATAAAACCGGTTTCAATGGCTTCCTGGCAGTAAGTGTATTGTTCGATAAATATTCTCCCCGGCTTGATATCCTCCCGGAATTCCTCTCAGTATCCCGGACCGGAATGGCTTCTGCGACTGAATTTGAAAACCTTAAAATAATTTTTATCGAAGACGGATTTGTTGTTAAAACAATCGGCGATGTATCTCTTAACTCCGGTGAATTGCAGAAGATCACCGATCCCGGGTTAACAAAGAACAACGAAGCGTGGACTGATCTAGATATAAAAGGTGAAGCTCACCTTCTCTTTATTCTTAAACCCGGAGAAACGGAAAATGAAATTATTGCCGTTGCTCTGGAGCAGAAAAGGTTTGCATGGAACCTATCGAATTTTTTCAAAGTATTTTTTGTCCACTCCGTAATTATTCTTACTCTTTTCCTTATTTATTCGGCAGGTCATCTAAAAAAATGGAAAGTCTACCTTTCAAGCTATAGGACTAAGCTTACATTTGCTTTTATAATTGTCTCAGTCGTTCCGTTGATCGCGATAACCGCTTATCTGCGTAACATAAATGAGAATAAAAACGAAGAATTGATAAATAATAAACTTTCGGAAGATGCTCTTAAAGTCAGTTCATATCTTAATCAGTATTTATCATCATCTACCATAAATGCTCAGACAATATTCGAAAAAGCAGAAGCTGATCTCAATGTTGAGTTTAACTGTTACCACAATGAAAAGCTGGTTTACTCATCCGGTAAAGTATTCTATGAAACCGGCCTGATTAATCCGGTACTCAATCCGGCAGCGTTCCGGAATTTTAATTTTCAGGGAAGCAGTAAGATTTTTTTGAAAGAAAACTCTAATGGAGAAAAATATTATTCGGTATATACGATTACGGGTAGCCGGGATAATCCTCTCATTATTAACGTAAGTACATTAATGAATAGAATGAATCTGCCTCTTTCGGATGTAGAACTTGATCTCTTCCTGTTTGGTATCCTTGCAGTTGCTCTTATCCTACTGATTTCGCTGAGCACTATTCTTGCCGGTCAGATCTCTTCACCGATCCGGCGATTGACCCATGCTACAAGGTCGATTGGAAGCGGCGACCTGAATATTGAAATAAAAGAAAAGAGTACTGGTGAAATAGGCGAGCTGGCGGAAGGATTTAACATGATGATTAGAAAATTAAAAAAGAGTCAGATTGAACTAGCCCAGCTTGAACGTGAAACCGCATGGAAGGAAATGGCCAGGCAGGTGGCACACGAAATTAAAAATCCTTTAACACCAATGAAACTTTCTGTTCAGCAGCTGATTGCTGCTTACAGGGATAAATCACCCAAGTTTGATGAGATCTTTAACAAGGTGACAGTAACCTTTATAAACCAGATTGAGACTCTCAAAAATATCGCGTCCGAATTCTCCAATTTTGCGCGAATGCCGAAATTAAATATCGAAAAAGTTGAACTGGTCGGTTTGATTAGAGAAACTTTGAATCTCTTCTCCGATGAAAAATATCCGATCGCGTTAAACTCTCAAATCGATTCTATAATTATTAATGCGGATTCAGATCACCTGAGCCGCTCAATTATAAACTTGGTAAGAAATTCAATTCAAGCCGGGGCTTCGAATGTTGAGATCCGTATTTCGGCAAATTCAGCATCATGCGAAATTCGCGTCGTTGATAACGGCATCGGGATTGACCCATTAATCATCGACCGGATTTTTGAAGAGAATTTTACTACAAAATCCCAGGGAATGGGTCTCGGGCTCTCTCTTACTAAAAAATTTATAGACAGTATTGGCGGTACAATAGAAGTTGAAAAAACGTCTGCTTCAGGGACAACTTTCTTAATTACTCTTCCGGTAAGTGAATGAAGAAATCGATAACCCCATTTCAAAAAGATGCTCTCGATTTTAGTTCAAACATTATTCTAACCGCTAATGCCGGTTCCGGCAAGACATTTGTTCTCTCCAAACGTTTTGTCGAAATCCTGCTTAAAGAAAATGTTGAAATCGAGAATATAGTCGCAATTACTTTTACGGATAAAGCGGCAGGGGAACTGAATAAAAAAATCGCCGGTGAAATTGAAGAACGTATTAAAGAAACAAGTAATCTTAAAGAACTTAATAAACTTGAGAACGTCAGAAGGCAATTAGTATCGGCAAATATTTCCACAATCCATTCTTTCTGCATCAGCATCTTAAAGGAATTCTCTCCCGAAGCCGGTATAGACGCAAACTTTATTCCTGTCGATCAATCAACTTCCGATGAACTGATTCTCCTTTCTATTGATGAATCTCTGAATCACCTGATCAGCAATACGGATTACAGCGAAGCCCTTAAATATCTGATCCGGTTTTTCGGCTCCAAAATATCGCTGATAGAAAACATGCAGTATGGAATTGAACAGCGGAAGATAATTGAACAGAATGCAAGAACCTTATATGATAAACCTGCGGATGAGTTTGTTGTTATGCTTAATAGTTTGTTTGAACGTTACTACGATCATTTTTTCGGTTCATCTATTCCCAAAGTACTCGACTCTATATCAGCAATAAACTCGCATGTACTCAAGCTGAAACCCGAAAATCAAATTGCCCTCGAAGTTCTGTCAAAATTGAAAACACTCGTTAATACGGAGAGGAGAGATGAACTATTCGATGGCCTAAAGGAATTACAGAATCTTATTCTGACTCAGAAAAATGAAATTAAGAACAGGGGATATCTCTCTAAAAACCGGGAGCAGTACTTCTCTGAAATTAATGAGGTTGAATCGTTGTTCTCTAGGATCGGCCAGATTCTTAATTCGGATTTCAGTGAAAAAGCTCTTCTCGAATATTATCAATTCGGAAAGAACTACCTGAAAATTTATGATTATGTATTGAAACTCTACAGCGATAAAAAATCTGAAAAAGGATATCTCGATTTTGAAGATATACTTCTGCTTACTCAGAAGATTATTAACAGGGAGGAAGTTAAGGATTATCTCCGTTTGCGGTATAAGTTTATTATGATTGATGAATACCAGGATACTAATGACATTCAATACAGAATATTTATGCCGATACTGGATAACCTTAGACAGGGTAATTTGTTTGTGGTAGGGGATGAAAAGCAGAGTATCTATATGTTCCGGGACGCCGATCTGGCGGTCTTCAATAAAACGAAAGACGATATTGCGGAGCTTAATGAAAAAGGAAAACTCCTTCTTCTGCCTCACAGTTTCAGAATGACTCCTGAGCTGGTTCTCTTCACTAATAAATTATTCAGTCAGCTCTTCAGCAATGCTGACCCGATCCTTAATGAAGTCGGTTATAATGAATTAATTTATGCTAAAGAGGAAATTGAAAAGGGTGAGGTTAATTTTTTAATTGCCCGAGAACCGGATCCGTTTACTGAAGCTGAACTGGTTGCATCTAAGATTCTGGAAATTGTCTCCTCGGGCCTCATAAAACTGAATGAAATTGGAATCCTCTGCCGAAAAAGATCGATGTTCCAGGTTCTCGAAGAAGCTTTTGTAAGTAAAAATATCCCCTATACTGTTCTTGGCGGAAAGGGATTTTACCAGAAACAGTCGATTTCGGATCTCTATAATTATCTGAACTTTCTTGTTAATCCAGATGATGATGCCGCACTGGTCGGAATCTTAAGATCACCTTTCTATAACTTTTCGGATCCTAAACTGTTCGAAATCTCATTAATGGAAGGAAAGAATTTTTTTGAGAAATTAAAATCCTATTCTCTCAAGGATGATCAATCAAAAAACACAGTTTTAAGTCTCAACAGTCATCTGGACCTTTCGGTTTCTTCCGGAATCTTTACACTTATCCGGAGAATTCTGACCGACCGGGGTTACTGGTCTGTTGTAAGCGCTAAAAGGAATTCCACTCAGGAGCTGGCAAACCTTAATAAACTGATTTCTATCGCAAGAGATTTTCATAGCAAGAGTTTTAAAAATTTGTATGACTTCACCCTTTATCTCCGGGACGCAATTGATTCGATGCAGGATGAGGGTCAGGCACAGATAGCTAAAGATTCTGATACCGTTAAGCTGCTTACTATTCATCAGTCAAAAGGCCTGGAATATAAAGCGGTTTTCATTTACGGCTGTAACGATTACTCTAAGGAGAATTTGATCAGGTCGCGTTCTATGGGTATCGATAAAGAGTTCGGTTTCCCGGTTAAAGTTTTTTTGAACGGAAGTTATTTCGCAGGTGCCGTTACTCCTGCGGTCGTTTCTCTATACAACTATATTCATCAGCAGAAAAACAACGCTGAATTAAAACGGCTCTTATATGTAGCTGTTACCCGAGCTATGAACTATCTTTATATCTCTTCGACCTTGAATAAATATCCATCCGGCGGATCATTTCTTGAAATGTTCCGTGAGGGATTGAATATTAATTTTGAGATGAGCCCGTTGTTTCTGTCCGGTGATGTAGTATTTATGATCAAGAATAATGAGAGCTTTACATTCCAAAAAACTAAAATATCAACAGAAATAAAGATCGCCTCTGAATTTAAAGAACTGCCGCCTCTTAAATCCGGTGAGACTGAAAGCACCGGAAAGAAAATGCTTCTGCAGACAATTACCGACAGGCCTAAGCAGGAAATTATATCGGCAACAAAAATTTCCATGTTTACTCAGTGCCCAGTTAAATATGAATTGACTTATGAACTCGGTTATCCTACTGTTTTTAATATGATAAAAAAATACTCTGCCAACGAATTCGAATTTAATTCTAAAGAGGATGAAGAATTAAAACAATATGCGGAAATTAAAGGCAGAATTATTCATTCCCTGTTGAGTGAAAACGTTGAAAGAGCCGATATTGAAGTAGTGATGGAAAAATTTATCGCGTCGGAATCGATCAATCATCCTGAACAGGTCCTTAAACTAAGGAATTCTGTTTCCGAAACCTTGAATAGATATTATGACTCAGAAACATTTAAAACAATTCAGAGCTATACTGAATTCAGAAATGAATTTGAAATCTATACTGAAGAAGGGGATAACTTCCTTTACGGAATTGTTGACCGTCTGATTATTGAAAAAGAGAGATTGTTGATTATCGATTATAAAACTGATGATATAGAAAAAGAAATGATTGAAAGCCGGGCTGCGGATTATTATCAGCAATTGAAATTTTATGCCTACATTCTCTCAAAATTTTTCTCTGGACAGAATTATTTTGATCTTCAGCTGGTATTCCTGAAACACCCTGATCAGACACTCCTTAAAAGAATAGATAGAAAGGACCTGATGAAATACCGGAACGGCCTTCTCAGTTCAATTGAGGATATTCAGGATAAAAATTATAAACCGAATCTGGACCATTGCAGAAAATGCCACTTCTTTTTCGAAGGGAATAAGTGTGTTAAATCAATTGCCTCAGGAGATAATCAGGAATGGTAATTCACAGATCATTAATCAAAAAAATAAATAGAGTTATTACTCTTTTATCTTTGGTTGTGTTCGTAAAATGCACAACTATAAATCTGCCATTATATGAAATTCCGCCCGACTGGAAAGATGAAAATGTAAGAACAAACACCATATCGGAATACTCCAAGTATCTGAACGGGAAAAAGATTTTTCTGGATCCCGGACACGGTGGTGAAGACAGAAGAAATAAAAGCCGCTCGGGCGATGTTGTTGAAGCAGATGTAAATCTTAGTGTCGCGCTTTTTCTTAGGGAATATCTCAATTCTGCAGGCGTGAATGTATTCTTATCCCGCGATAAGGATGAAACCGTTCAGTTAGCCCGCCGTTCTGAAATGGCCGATTCAAGCGGTGCAGATCTCTTCATCAGTATTCATCATAACGCTCCGGCTAAATGGGAGGACGACTGGACAAATTACACTTCAACCTATTATCACGCCAAAGAGACCGATTTTGAATATGAGCCGTGCGAGCGTGATCTGGCACGATACATCCAGAGGGACCTTTCTTATGTAATGAGAAATCCGGGCGGGCTCGGATCTTTCGACGGAACCTATTCGGATTATCTGATCTATCCGGGTGAAGGGTTCTCTGTTTTACGCAGGACTAAGATACCATCCGTTCTTGTTGAATGCGCATTTCACACAAACCGTCTGGAGGAACTTAGGCTGAATGATGAAACATTCAACAGAATTCAGGCGTGGGGAATCTTTAGAGGGATTGCCAAGTATTATCGCGCCGGTATTCCTTCGATCGAATTTCTGCCGGATAGTACAGTAACTAATGAGGTAGGCTCTCAACTCCTTTTTCTGCTTAAAGATTCTACTGGTATTAATCCGAGGTCCATTTTTGTCTATCTGAACAAAGAGGAAATAGAATTCTCTTATGACGATAAAAACCGCTTGCTAAGAATTGATGCCGGTGATCCAAATAATCAGGAAAAATATCTGAGAATAATCTGCGCAAATAAAAACGGGAATCATTCATTACCGTTTCATCGTAAAATTGTAATTATTGATTCCCGTCCGGAATTAATTAAAATAGATTGATCAGGCTGCAGGTTTTTCTCTATCAATTCTCTCAGTAACAATTTTATAAATGAACAAAGAGATTGCGGCAACCAATCCGATAGCAAGGAAATAATACCAGATCAGGTGCGCATCCTGATAGTAGGCCGCGCGTTCAAGTTCAGATAATCCTGCGGGTAATGTTTTAGGATCGGGACAATAATTATCGAGCAGGAATCCCGACATAATAAATCCGGTTAGCGCCGAGAAAAAAGAATGAAGATGGCTGAATCCCAGATAAACACCTTCTTCACCTTTTGGTGCTTGCAGTGAAAAATATTCTAGAAACCTCGGCGATATAAAACACTCGGCCAGTCCCTGAATTCCTATCCCCAGTATCATCATCACTGTTAATGGGTGTAGAGCAAACCATCCGAAAATGGAAACTGCATCCCCGGTTATACCTTCGAGTGTTTGGCTTCCGGCCATCGCCAGAGCTGAGAAAGGCATCAGGAGCATTCCAACCAGCATTGAAGTTACGGCCTTTTTATTCTTCATTAACTGTGTAATCAGTACTACAAACAATACAACTACAAGCGGATTAACATTTGCGAGCCATTCCGGACGTGCATCCTCACCTAACAGTCGTATTACATATTTAGGCATCGTTGCGTAAAGCTGATGCTGAATTATCCAGAATCCGGTTACAATCAGTATTAATATAATTAGCCTTGGAGTTGAGAAGATCTTTTTTAGAGAAGTCAATACATCATTAATAGTTTTACTCTTATGCCCGGTATCAACCTGCTTGAAAAAAAAGATCGCAAATAGAAGCGCAATAAAAGACATCGCCGCAGAAAAGAAATTGACATATTCTAATCCTAAACCCTGTCTTATAAAGGGGACGAAAGTTTTCCCGCTGAATGAACCGATATTTACAACCCAGTAGAAAAGAGCATATCCCCGTGCGCGGTTGTCTTCGTTGGTTGTCTTTGCTACCGTCCCGGTTATTAACGGTTTAATGAATGAACCGCCGATCATAGAGATAATTAGGAAAAGAATGACAAGCATTTTGGAATGCCAGACGCCTAAAAGAAAATAACCGATTGTTAAAAGCGAAAATGCCAGAATAAGTCCGTTCTTAAATCCTATCTTATCGCTTATTGCTCCTACAAATGGAGGAAGAAAATATAATCCTGCAAAGAAAATTCCGGCTACAATTCCCGTCTCTTTGTCGTTGAACCCCACTATGTCGGTAAGGTATAAAGTCAGTACAATAAAAAAACCGTAATAAGCAGCGCGCTCAAACAACTCCATTAAATTTGCCAGCCAGAAATCCTTTGGAAATCTCCATGTCTGCTTTACTGAAGTAGTGTTTTCTGTTGAAGTCATATTATTCCCGGTTATGAAAAAGTTGGCGAAAATTAGAAAAATTTGGACTCACTTAAAACTGTATCGATATTTTTGTATGTTTGCACGGTTAGCAGTTTCATAAAATAATTATAAATAATACCGGACAACTCGATGAAAATCTATTCCAAAAAAGAACTGAATCAGTATTCTCTTTCACTTACCTACGACGATATAAGCCTTATCCCCCTCGAAATTTCAGAGGTTAAAACACGGAATGAAATAAGTACCCGGACGACCGTTGCAGGTGTTGAGCTTTCTGTGCCTGTTATTTCCAGCCCGATGGATACTGTAACCGGAATCGAGATGGCAAAAGAACTTTCTAACCTGGGCTGCATTGGGATACTCAACCGTTTTAATTCTTCACTATCGGAATTGGTTGGAAGCGGTAATATGATTGAAGGTATTAAAGCCGTCTCAATTAGCCTTACAGCAGAGGACGCAATTATTGCACCGCTGGCTGAAAGGGGAATAATTATCTGCATTGATACTGCTAACGCAAATAATGCTTTCGTGTTAAAAAAATGTGAAGAAATTAAATCCAGGTATAAAACAAAAGTAATTGTTGGAAATATAGCACACGGATCAACTCTTAATCAGCTTGTCGACGCCGGTGCTGATGCCGTAAGAATTGGTATCGGAGGCGGAAGCGTTTGTACTACATCTGTCCAGACAGGAATAGGAATTGGACAGGTATCATCTCTGCTAGATGTTTATTTCGCGAAACTTGAGATGAAACTTGATATTGTGCTAATAGCTGACGGAGGTATTAAGAATCCCGGCGATGTTGCCAAAGCTCTTGCCTGCGGTGCTGATGTAGTAATGCTAGGTAGAATGCTTGCTGGAACTAAGGAGACTCCGGGTGAGGTGATAAAATATAATGACCAGTTGTGGAAAAAATACAGAGGTTCTGCATCGTTCGGCGTCAAAATGAAAAATGAATTTATTGAAGGTGAGGAAACTCTCGTCCCTTATAAGGGTGCCGTAAAGAATGTTATTAACGGTATCTCCGACGGTCTTAGAAGCGCAATGAGTTATCTGAATTGCAATTCACTAAAAGAACTGAATAATATAGATAGATTTGCTGTCCTTAGCACAAGTTCTTACCTCGAACGTTTACCGCGTAAATAAAATAATTTGAGTAATAGGGGATTTCTATGAAGTCCCCCTGAATTTGAAAACCGGTCAACCATTCTCTATATTTGCCCATTAAATTAGCAGATAAATTCCGAAGAAATCTATTTGAACAATATAAAAATCACACAACTGCCAAACGGTATAACCGTCGTTTCTGAAAAAATTACACATGTTAAATCCTTCTCTCTCGGATTCTGGTTTAATGTCGGTTCTCGCGATGAAGATTATAACAATAACGGGATAAGTCATTTCCTGGAACATATGTTTTTTAAAGGGACCCGGAAAAGAAGCGCTAAAAAGATTGCCGAGGATATCGAATCACTCGGTGGTTACCTGAATGCCTTTACTTCTAAAGAACATACATGTTTTTATGGTAGAGGTTTAATAGAGCATATTGAACAGACGTTCGAAGTTCTTGCCGATATGATTCAATACTCAGTATTCAGTCCTAAAGAAATTGAAAGGGAATCCGGTGTAGTAATTGATGAATTGTACGATATAGAAGATTCGCCGGACGAGTTGATATTCGACAAATTCGAGAATAATGTATTTAACGGTAATTCGCTTGCTATGCCGATAATAGGAACCGAAAAAAATCTTAGATCTTTCAAACAGAAGGATCTGAAAAAGTATGTGAGTGAAAATTACACTCTCGAAAATCTTTTTGTTGTTGCCTCCGGAAATATTAATCACAACAAACTTCTTTCTTTTGTTGATAAGTATATTGAGAATAAATCTCAATCATCCCGTCCGGGAATAAGAGAGGTTAAGCTGAATCCCTGTTCCGATCTTTTTGTTGAGAAAGATACTCAGCAGGTCCATTACATTATCGGGAAAACCACCTACGGAACAAAGGATAAAAACCGGATCGGCGTCAATCTTCTCTCTCATATACTCGGAGAAGGGAGTAGCTCACGTCTTTTCCAGAAAATAAGGGAAGAGAATGGAATAGCATACCAGGTTAATTCATTTCTAAATTCATTTTATGATATTTCAACTTTCGGTGTATATCTTTCGACGAACGAAAAATCAGTCTATAAAGCGCAAAAACTTATTCTGGAAGAATTCAATAAAATTAAGAGAAGAAGAGTAAGCGATACCGAACTTAATCGTGCGAAAGAATACTTAATCGGAAATATGCTTATGAGTCTGGAAAGCACTACAAATAGAATGCTTAGAATTGCCCAGTCAGTAATCTATTTTAACAAAGTAAAAAGTGTTGAAGAGACGATTCGTAAAATCAATGCGGTTTCGGCAGACCAGATAAGGGATCTGTCCAATGAAATTTTTGAAAATGGAACTATGACACGAGTCGTTTTATCACCGAAAAATTTACTCCTTCAACGAGTCGCCTAAAAGAAGGAACTATATGCCATTTATTACGATAGATAATAATAAGATTGAATTTAAAAACGGTCAGACCATTATTGAAGTCGCAAGATCTGCTGGTATAGATATTCCGCATTTCTGTTGGCATCCCAAACTGTCCGTATCCGGAAACTGCCGAGTTTGTCTTGTAGAAGTAGAAAAGATGCCGAAGCTCGTAATTGCCTGTTCAACACTTGCTGCTGAAGGCATGGTAGTTAATACCAATTCAGTAAAAACTCTTGAAGCACGTAATGCGGTAATGGAATTTATTCTGATTAATCACCCTCTCGATTGTCCCATCTGCGATGAAGCCGGTGAATGCAAACTTCAGGAATATGCTTATGCCCATGGAAAAGGTGAAAGCAGGTTCGAGGAAATAAAAGAGAGAAAGGAAAAACGCGTTCAGCTCGGTCCGTTTATCAAATTCGACGGCGATCGGTGCATATCATGTTCGAGATGTATCCGGTTTTCCGATGAGATAGCGAAATCTAATCAGCTCACGTTTGTAAAACGCGGGGATAGAGTTACTATAACCACATTCCCCGGTGAATCTTTCGATAATCCGTATACTCTTAATACTACGGATATCTGTCCCGTTGGCGCTTTAACAAATCAGGATTTCAGATTTAAATCCCGTGTCTGGGAAATGTCGAATACCGGTTCCGTTTGTATCGGCTGTTCACGCGGATGCAATACTGAAATATGGGTCCGTAACAACGAGATTCTAAGGCTTACGCCAAGACATAATGAAGATGTAAATAGTTATTGGATGTGCGACAGCGGAAGATTAAATACTTTTAAATTTGTCAATGCTGAAAATAGAGTTGATGGATCTTTCGTAAGAGAGAACGGAGATTTGATAAAAGTTGAATTGCAGAATGCGGTTCAAAATGCAGTGAGTGAATTAAAAAAATATAAGAATAGTGAAATTGCATTTATCGGTTCTCCCTTTGCTACCTGCGAAGATAATTTTCTGCTGGTTAAGCTGGCCAAATCTCTCGGTGTCCCGAATATAGATTTGATGAAACACATTGTCCCGGGCGATCAGGACGATATTTTGATCTGTGAAGACAAATCCCCAAATTACACCGGTGCCCGCCTGATCGGTGTAAAACCCAGTCAGAATGGACTCGGAATAGAAGGAATTTTAAAAGGAATTAAAGAGAGCAGGATAAAAGCTCTTTATGTAATTGAAGAAGACCTTGTTTCTGTTAGTGATGAATGGAAAGAGGCAATTGAGAAACTTGAATTGCTGATCGTTCATAGCTCGAATTTTAATGACACCGCCAGATATTCTCACATTTTGTTCGGTGTATCTACTTATGCAGAAAAGCATGGTACTTTTGTAAACTTTCAGGGACACTTGCAGCGAATTCGGCCGGCGGTTTCAACCGCAGAAGGGGATCGGGCTCTTGATAATATGAATATGAGCAGATGGGATAAATTCGGTACAAAGTTCGACCGCTGGATGCAGGGACGTAAATACGATGTAATGCCGAGCTGGAAAATTCTTTCTATGGTTTATTCTCAGATCGGTAATAAAGTTAAATACGAAATGGCTGAAGAAGTATTCTCTGATTTTGCAAAGTCAATTAGTGAGTTTAACAATCTTGATTATGATTTGATTGGTGACCTTGGAATCAGACTAAAAACCAAAGCAACAATTGCAGTTTAACTGGGAAATAGGATGACAGTTTTAGAAATCATTGTAATATCACTTATCAAAATTCTTCTTGTTGTAGCAATCATGTTTCTTACAGTTGCATATCTAGTCTATTTCGAAAGAAAAGTAAGTGCGTGGGTTCAGAACAGAATGGGCCCTAATCGTGTTGGCTACAGAGGATTGCTTCAACCATTTGCAGATGTATTTAAATTGCTTGTTAAGGAGGATATAGTTCCGGATGCTGCGAATAAACCGCTTCATACATTAGCTCCCTTCATCGCTCTTTTTGTAGCGTTTGCCACTTATGCGGTTATTCCGTTCGGTCCCTCAGTCAATATGTTCGGATACGATATTAAACTTGTTGTTGCCGATGTAAATATCGGCGTTCTATATGTGCTCGCGTTAACTTCACTCGGTGTTTACGGAATCACGTTCGCGGGGTGGTCATCCGGCAGCAAGTATTCACTTCTTGGAGGAATAAGATCGTCGGCTCAGATGATCTCTTACGAAGTCTCTATGGGCTTTTCGATAGCGGGTGTGTTGTTGTTTTCGGAATCTCTCCGCCCAATAGATATAGTAAACGCTCAATATGGCTGGATGTGGAATGCGGTTTTGCAACCGATTGGATTCATCACATTTGTTGTATCGGCTTTTGCAGAAACGAATCGTCTCCCGTTCGATCTGCCGGAAGCAGAACCTGAACTGGTAGGCGGATATCATACAGAGTATTCTTCATTCAAATTTGCCGGTTTCTTTCTTGCTGAATATGCTAACATGATAATTGCCAGCTGTATGATTGTTACTCTTTATTTAGGCGGCTGGCAGATTCCTTATATTGATAAGCTCGGACTTAGTCAGACATTGACCGTGATATTACAGGTGGGAGCGTTCATTTTCAAAGTAATTTTTATGCTTTTTGTATTTCTGTGGGTAAGATGGACAATACCGAGATTCCGTTATGATCAGCTGATGAATATCGGGTGGAAGGTTATGTTTCCGCTTTCACTTTTTAATATAATTTGGGTCGCTGCTTTGATTATGATTTTCAATCTGTAATTGGGAAATTCTAAGGCAAGCTATGGTAGAGAAAAAAAGAAATAAAGATCTCAGCTTTTTTGAAAGAATTTATGTCGTCGATATTCTTAAAGGTATGATTCTAACATTTAAGAATATGATCCGCCCGAAAGTAACAATGGAATATCCCGAGGTAAAATTTGAACCGCCTTCATCATATAGAGGAAGACCCGTACTTGTTCAGGAAAAGAATGGTGTTGAAAGATGTGTCGCTTGCGGATTGTGTTCTAGAGTTTGTCCGGCTCTTGCAATCGAAGTACAGGCTGCTGAAACGGAACTCGAAAAAGAGCGATATCCACAAAAATTTGAAATTAATATGCTTAGATGCATCTTCTGCGGATTCTGCGAAGAAGTTTGCCCTGAAGAGGCAATTGTTATGAGCAAGGATTATGAACTTGTTTTTACAAACCGGGATGATGCAATTTATGGAAAAGATAAATTATTAGTGCCTGTGGAACAATTAAAGGATCGTATAGAATTCTTAAGAAAGTTTAAGTAATGTATTTAAGAGATTTTATAATTAGTAGTCTTACTG
>CAZHHG010000058.1:0-18058 GCA_964532065.1 uncultured Melioribacter sp. | reverse complement strand
TGTGAAATGAAATCGATAAGGTATAATGTACAATGTATAATGCTTTTTATTTTTACGATGTTTTTTGCGTCATCAGCATTTGCTCAGAAGGCGGATAGAACAAAAGTACCTCAGCTCGGCGAACCGAAGAAACTTAGTCTTCCGGAAATTCAGTCGTTTGAGTTATCGAACGGATTGAAAGTTGTATTGATGGAAAAGCATAACGTTCCGCTCGTTCAAATGAATGTAATCGTAAAATCGGGAATAGCCGATGACCCGGAAGGGAAATCGGGTCTGGCCAGTTTTGCGGCGGATATGCTCGATGAAGGCGCTGCGGGTAAAAGCTCGCTCCAGCTTGCGGATGAAATAAATTATCTGGGTGTGCGGATCTCAACATTCTCGAGATGGCATAAGACCGGATTGAACCTTCATTCCCCTCTTTCAAAATTCGATGACGCGCTGAAGATAGCTGCGGATATTCTGCTTCGTCCCGATTTTCCTCAGGCGGAGCTAGACAGGATCCGTAAGGAGAGGCTTACAGCAATTCTTCAATGGCACGATCAGGCAACTACAATTGCGGGTGTAGCGTTTCAGAAATTCCTCTTCGGGAATGATCATCCGTACGGCCGCCCGACAATGGGAAATGAAGTTTCCCTGAAAAGTTTTGCGCGTGACGATTTTAAAAACTTCCACGCGAAATATTTCAAATCCAATAACGCGTATATAGTTGTTGTGGGAGATATTACAAAGGATCAGCTCGTTCCGAAACTTGAATCCGTATTCGGCAAATGGGAAAAAGGTGATGTTCCCGTTGCTAAATTGAAAGAGGCCGAACAGGTTAAGAAACGCGTTGTTTATCTGATTGATAAACCGGGTTCGGCGCAGTCGGTTATTTCGATCGGTCGAATTGGAACGAATCGTCTAACAGAGGATTATTTCCCGATCACGGTGATGAATACAATTCTGGGCGGATCATTCACATCGCGGCTGAATAATAACTTACGCGAACAGCACGGATATACATACGGCGCCGGGTCGGCTTTCGATATGCGTCCATACGCCGGTCCTTTTATTGCGCGTTCATCGGTTCAGACGGAGGTTACAGATAAAGCGCTTGTTGAGTTTTTTAAAGAGCTCGACGGAATTACTAAACCGATTCCTTCAGAGGAACTGACAAGAGCAAAGAATTATGTGGCGTTAGGATATCCGGATAATTTCCAGACGGTTGCGGAGATTGCGGCAAACATCGAGGAGATGATCGATTATAATCTGCCGGGCGATTACTTCAATAGTTATATCGGCAAGGTTCTTAATGTTGGCGCCGGGAATGTATCTAAAGTATCTAAGAGATATATAGTGCCGGATAAGATGGCTGTTGTGGTTGTGGGCGACAGGAGTAAAATTGAAGAAGGGATTAAGAAGCTGAATCTCGGTGAGATAAAACATTATAAGATTGAGGACGTGCTGGGCAAGAAACCACAGCTTTGATTAATTGGTGCGCGCCGCAAAGGTAATCTATTTATTATAAATAGAACGCGGATTTGACGGACTTGTCCGCCGATCTCTGGCGGATTAAAACGGATTTCCGCTGATTTCAAAATTGAATGATTACCTTTGCGGCTTTTTTTATCCGCGTTAATCCGCCGGATCCGCGTCATCAGCGTTCTATTACTCCCCTGTAATCGTAACAACAATCCTTCTCGCACCGCCGTAGTTCCTGTGTTCGCATAGATAGATTCCCTGCCATGTGCCAAGATTAAATTGACCGCCGGTAACAGGAACCGTAACAGAACTGCCGAGTATCGATGATTTGATGTGCGAGGTCATATCATCCGCGCCTTCGAGTGTGTGTTCGTAATATTTCATATCGGATTCCGGAACCGCACGATTGAAATATGTTTCCATGTCGGAACGGATAGACGGATCGGCATTTTCGTTTATTGTAAGTGACGCGGATGTATGTTGAATAAAAATATGTGCAATTCCCCTGCCGATGTTTTTAAGTTCGGGTAGCTGCTGTAGGATCTCGTTTGTAATTAAATGAAATCCGCGCGGACGGGATTTAAGAGTTATTTCTTTTTGAACAATCATATTTATTTAAAACCCGATTTTTCCTGCCGGTTTAATTTTATCAGCCAGCAGCTGTTTAATTGCTTCGAAAATTATGTTTATCTGCTTCTGCTGTTCCGCGAATTTCTTAATGGTTTTTCTCTCAAGCTCTTTCAGCTTTTGAGCAAGAACATCGTTGCCGTAAAGAAACTTTCTTATCTGTACAAAAGCTCTCATAATAGCAATGTTTACATGTATAGCGCGCTGACTGTTAAGAACCGAAGAGAGCATTGCGACACCCTGTTCTGTAAACACATACGGTAAATACTTTGAATGCCGTCCTCTTTTTAAGGTGCCAATCTGGCTCCTTAAAGAATTGTATTCAGCGCGGGTAAGAATAAAAATAAAATCTGACGGAAACCTTTCCAGATTTCTTCTCACCGCACGTTTTAATTGTTTTACTTCAACTCCATACAATTCCGCCAGGTCCCTGTCTAAAAGAACCTTTTCGTTTCTTATCAATAATATTTTTGATGTAATAATATCTGCCGGTATCAGAGACTTATCAGACTTTTGCAGCGGCGCCATTTCCAATCCCCCCGTTAATTGCCGGCAAATTGCCAAACATAATTATAATTATCAAGCAGACATTTTAACAGTATTAAATCCTTTTTTCATCATTGTTTATTTTTCTTGTTGAAATTCTTCAGCTCCTTGTGAATTATCTTCCATTTTCTTTTCTCTTCTATCTGTGCAGAGATGTTCTGTTTCGATTCCAGATATCTCAATTCCTTACGGAGCTTAATATAATTATCATATCTCTCTGTAGGAATCATTCCTTTTTCGAGAGCGTTCAGAACCGCGCATCCGGCTTCGTGTGTATGAGTGCAGTCGGAATATTTGCACGATCCGGCGAACTCATCGAACTCCGAAAAAGTTTGAGCCAAACCATTATCAGCATTCCAGAGCCCGAGCTCTCTCATACCGGGCGTATCGATCAGTATTCCGCCCGAAGGCAGAAGAACCATTTCGCGGCGTGTTGTTGTATGCTTTCCTCTCGAATCCTGTTCCCGCACTTCATTCGTTGCGAAGCGGTCGTATCCAAGCAGCGCATTGATAAGCGTTGATTTCCCCACTCCCGATGAACCGATAATAACAATTGTCGATCCCGGTTCAATCAATTTTATTATTTCATCCAGACCTTCGCGGTTGAGCGCGCTTACCGAAACCGGATTTTCAATTCCCGTCCTTTCTTTTACCAGATTAACTTTTTCTTTCACATCGCCGCACAGATCTGTTTTATTCAGAACCACCACAGGTTTTACACCGCCCTGATATACAACGGAAAGATATCTTTCCAGGCGGTTTATGTTAAAGTTGTCGTCAAGCGATTGAACAATAAAAGCGGTGTCAACATTTGCCGCTATTATCTGTTCGTCTGTTTTCCTCTCCGCGCTTTTGCGGGATATTTTTGTTCTTCTTGGAAGTGTCTGATGAATAACAGCCAACTCATTATTATTGAAAAGTGTTATTACAACCCAGTCGCCAACTTTCGGTAAATCGCTTTGCCTTTCAGATTCGAAGAGATATTTACCGGAAACTTCTCCGGTAATCTCACCGGATTCAGTCAGTACTAAATAATTAGTTTTGTTTTCAGCCGAGATCCGTCCGCATTTATAAATATTGTTATCAAAATTCTTAAATGAATTATTAAAGAATTCATTCCATCCTAATGAACTCAGGTTTATCATTGTATCCTCTCACTATAAAGTTCGTTATTATTATTTAAAAAAGCTCTAGTGTTTCAGGAACACACTTATCCCGCGGAGAGATTCTCTAAAGGATAAGCAGCTATGCAATGAGAGCAGCTGTTGTGATATGTTGTAAGATGGTTTTAATAAGTCATCAAAAATTCTAATGGTAAATCTATAAAAAAAATCATTAATAGGAAGAAAGCCGGACAAAACCTGTCTAATCATTCTCTGTTTATTCTTCAAAAAATTTTACGCAAATTGAGAATGGTTTTTCAACTTTGTATAAACGGGGAGAGATGGAAGCAATTGAGTGGACCGTACAGTTAAGACTTGTGGTTGCCCTTGCGCTCGGATTTCTTGTAGGGCTTGAACGCGAGTCGTCGCAAAGCAAGCACAAGAAAGTTTTATTCGGCGGAATCCGGACTTACCCGATAATCAGTTTATTCGGATTCGGGTGCGCGTGGCTCTTTACAATGGGAGAGAAATCGATATTGCCGATCGGTCTAATTGCGCTTGCGGCACTTACTGCAATTTCATACTTCTCAAAATTTCAGTACGATCAGCCCGGAGTTACAACGGAACTCTCTGCGCTTCTTACTTTCATAGTCGGTGCGCTTGCTATGTTAGTAGATATCTGGGCTTCGATGTCACTCGGTATAATCAATACGATGCTCCTTTCTGAGAAAGCCCGTCTGGAGGATTTTGTAGAAAAACTCGATCGGGTTGAATTTCTCGCGGTACTTAAGTTTTTACTTGTCACGCTTATTATTCTTCCCGTACTTCCGAACGAGGAGTATACACAATTCAGGGTGAATCCGTCGAAGGTCTGGCAGATAGTAATACTCGTTTCAACGATCGGATTCGCAGGGTATATTTTATCTAAGCGGCTTGGAGAGAAAGTCGGGTTCTGGGTATCGGGACTTGTAAGCGGAATAGTATCAAGCACAGCTGTTTCTATTGCATACGGAAGGATGACTCAGCAGAACAACCAGATTTCGAAAAATGCGCTTCAGGGAGTTCTGGTTGCATCGAGCGTAATGTACCTGCGGCTTCTGGTTCTCATCTATATTATTAATCCGCCCATAGTTTACTCTCTATGGTGGCAGATGATATTTCTGAGCGGAACCGGATTTGCTATATCGCTATTTAATTTCCCGACAAAAAAACATAAGGTTTCTAAACTTGATGAGTCGGAGAAGCTTCAGAACCCGTTCGAAATAAGGCCGGCGTTTATATTTGCAGTTCTCTTCGTTGCTTTATCATTTATTACCGGACTGGTAAAAGAATATTTCGGTCAATCCGGAATTCTTTCGCTTTCAATTCTTGTCGGTGTTACCGACGTAAGCCCATTTGTTCTGTCTCTGGTTAATTCACCGGGATTTGCGACGGGAATAATAGCTTCCGGAATTCTGATTTCAATTTTGAGCAACACAATTATGAAAGGCGCTTATTTCGGATATCTCGCGGAAGATGTAAGGAGAGAAACTTTTATAAGATTCGGCGTCTTTGCTTTAATTCATATCCCGGTTATCGCGGTTACACTTCTGGTCTGACCGAAAACCTACGGGATTATTTTCATAAGTTTAAGCGCCATTATAAGTATTGCGACAGAAAGAACGGCCTTAATAAACGTATCCCCTTTTTTAATAGAGTGTTTTGTTCCCCACCATCCGCCGAGAGCATTCCCGAGTCCCAGGCTTAAACCCCAATACCAGTTAACATTCCCCGAAATTATAAATATGAGAAGGGCTGGAATTGTAAGAATGAATACGATAAAGACTTTGTGCATGTTTACATAGATAAGACTGAAGTGCATCATCTTGTTGAGTATTGCCATCAGAATAAAACCGATTCCGATCTGAATGAATCCGCCGTAGAAACCGACCAGAACAAATGTAAGAAAAAGGGGCATTGTAATTTTTTTATTCTCGGTATCGTCATTCTTTTTTGATCTTGATGCCGGAAAGATCATAGTTAAAGTAATTGCTATCATAATAATTCCGAGAATGGTATTGAACAATTCATCGCTTATCTTAATGGCAACGAGGGCGCCAAGAACAGCTCCGGGAAGAGTGATAAGCGAGAGTTTCATGCTTAGGTTGAACTGTTCGTACTGCGCCTTCTTGAAAGTATAAATTGAACTTACATTCTGCATAAGGATGGCAATTCTGTTCGTTCCGTTTGCAGCTGCTGAATCGAGTCCTAAAAATATCAATGCTGGAAGTGTAAGAGATGAACCACCGCCGGCATTTACGTTTATAACCGCGGCAATAGCACCGATGACAAATAGTATGAGTGATGCGATAATATCATTCAATTGATCAGATCCGGGAATTTTGAATGGCAATCTAAAATAAATTTGAGAAAAATGTTGGTGCAGACGGATTGTCTGCACCCGCAAATTTTACTTTTTAGGAGTCCATTTTGTAACTGAGTTATAAATCGGCTTGAGAGAATAGAGGTAATCGTAAATAGCACCGAGGTCTTCTTCGGTCATGCCGGCATACATTGTCCAAGGCATTGCTGTGTTGTAATCCGTCATGTTAACCGATTGAATCTGGTTGCTGTCCGGATCCATAGCTTTAAATCTTGCTATGAATTGTTCTTTCGTCCAGTTTCCAAGTCCGGTGTTTTTATCCGGAGTTAAATTAGCGCTTTGAACAACGCCGCCCGGGAAGTTAAATTCCGCTCCACCGGCAAATGCTTTCTCCATTATGTATTCGCCTTTTACTGATTGAGTATGACAATCAAAACAGGCAGCCATTCTTGTTACATACTCTCCGTATTTAAGCCGATCGTTTCTGTCCGGCTCCGGAGAAGGATTAAATGATTTAGGCGGAATCGTTTTTACGATGAAATTGAGAGGGAAGTCGAGACTCCCTTCAGGCACTTCGTTATCAACCGGTTTGAGAGAACGGATGTATGCAACAATTGAATAGAGATCCTCTCTTGTCATTTTATTATAGTTTAAATAGGGCATCAGTGGAAAGAATGCGTTGCCGTCTTTGTTTACGCCGCATGTGATCGCACGGATAAGTTCTCCGTCGGACCAATTTTTCAACGCTGCGGGAGTAATATTTTTTGAATAAAGAGTTCCCGGGAACCCGATCTCTTCACTGAACTTATCGCCTCCCATTCCCCATGTTTCTAATTTGGGAGGGCCGGAAAATTTAGTCCAGTCGCGGGAGGAATGGCAATCCATACAGACAGCCACGTGTTTAGCAAGGTATTCACCTCTTGCAATTCTCGCCGGGGTTATTTCAACCTTTTCATTCGACGGCGGATCAACATTTGGATATGATGAGTTAAAATAGATTAGAAATGCAACTACAAGTACAAACACTCCCCCAAGAATGTATGCAAGAAATTTAAAGAATTTATTCATTTGTCCCCTCGCCCCTTTCATTTTTGTGTGAGACACAAATAAGTTAATAAAAACAGATTTAACATCCGATAAAAAAATTAACAGTCTTATGACGCAGATTTTGGGTGAAAGGTTGCTTCAGAGGAAAATTATTTTAGAAGAGGTTCCGGTCCGGAAAAATCTCCGGACCGGATTGATGAATTATAATTCTATCTGAACACCCGCAGATACTGTAATGAATGTGGTTGTAGATGAAGATGTGGTTTCAACAGTTGTGTTTCCGGTCTGGAATGAAGTGCTTGTTCCTACTTCAGCAGCATTTCCGTTCATTTTAGCATCAAGATTCAAAAAAATCTTCGGTGCAACTTTATATAAAAATCCGACACCAATACCCCAGGCACCTTTTGTTTCAGTGGCTGATTGACTGATATCGAAGTTTGTTCCTCCCAGGTTAACAGAGTTTCCCGAAACGCTGATTATATGAAGTCCAACAATTGCGCTGACATATGGTTTAAAATCTGAAACCGAGAAGAAATATTTTCCGCCAACCATCAGAGGTATAATTGAAATCGGGGCGTCAACATCTACGGTAATATTGAAGCCAGCTTCCTTTAAAAGATCGCTATAAAACTCGTTGTTGAATGCGAATGTGTAATAACCCGCAGATGCCGATAACTGTATTGATTCGTTCAGATCGTATGTTAATCCCGCATTTCCGCCGAATCCCATATTATAAACATCGCCAAAATCTCCGCCGGGAGATGCAATTCCGGCATTAACATTAAGCCCTAATCCGCTCTGGGCATTAATTAATGTTGCAATAAACAGGAAAGAATAAACAAGTAATTTTTTCATTATGCGCCCTCTCTTTTGTGAAAGTTAATAAAGCGTTACAAATATATAAAAATTGGATTCTTTGTCAATTTAGAAATTTTATTTTTAAAATCTTAATTGAATTTCCGGTTCAATATTAAATCAGGTCCCTGTGTTTGTGTAGTTCGTATGAAATGTAGAGATTCTGAAAGAACACATAAAAAACAGGACCGATAGCTGAAACGGGATTCATAAATGTAAGTGAAAGCCAGATCGTAAACGCATTATTCTTTTGACCCAGAGATTGACTCGCTTCATGGCGCAACTCCTTACCACCAATCAGCCAGCCGAGTCCGAAGAAAAAAACACACAGAAATGCCGAAGAGGCCGCTATCATAAGTACAATGTCAATGTTCGACGAGAATTCGCTTCGGATATAATTTGAAGCGTCGGATGTCGCAATGTAAATATTCACGATCAGTATATAGAACGAAACATCCTTCCACTCAGTAAGTTTTTTCCAGACCCTTTGTGAAGTAAATTTTAGAATCTGAGCGGCAAAAAGAGGAATAGAAAATGTGATAAGTACGGGAAAGAGTATATCGAGAATGGAGATCTCAGCATGACTCTGCAATATAACGGGAAGAATGAAAGGGATTAAGATTGCAACAGAAAAATTGTTCAGTATTAAAGAGAAAGCAACAAACTCAACTTTTTTTCTTTTCAAACTTGTGATAACCGGCGCAGCAATGGCTGTCGGCGCAATCGCGGTTATGAATGCCGTTTGGGCAAGTTCATCACTGAATGGCCTTATAATAAAATATATCAGCGTTGCGGAAAAAATTATTGTGAAAAGAATTATAAAATGTTTCCTGGTGATTATATCCCGGCTGGCTTTTATATCAAGGAATGAGAAGAAAAGCATTACCATAAGCAGATACCGGATAAAGAACGTGTATTCGTGTCCGTATGGAAAAAGGATTCCGGCGGTTATTGTTAAAAGTAGAAGAATAGTTTTCATCGAATCAGTAATTTTTTCCCGGTAAACTTATAAAGGAATTTATAAGCGTGCAATAAAAGAAGTCTTTAGAGGCATGATTCTTTAATTGAAGAATTCCTGCCGGCGAACAACCGGCAGGAATCAATTTGGTTTTAATCAATCCGGATCTGTTTGAAATAAAAATCGAATTCCAGATCGCCTACAGGTACGGTTAAACGCAGAAATTTAATTTCCGGATTGAACGGAATGAATACTAGTCCGCCTACCGAATCGTCGGGCCTTAGCTCTGTCTTTCTCATTACTTCATTCTTCCAGAATTTTCTTTGTGATTCCAGATATTTCATCGATTCGCTGTAATCGATCTCTTCGCGCGTCTGATTATCGGCCCATACAAAAACATCGTGTACAACTTTTGCTCCGTCGTTTCGTGTATCGTCGTCGGATAGATTTCCTATTATGCTCAGAAGGGCGAACGCTGCATTCAGTCCGGTAGCAACCGTGTGAATAGTCTTTCGGCCCTCTTTCTCACGGTTTATCTGCATTAATTCTCTTTCCGGATCGGCTGCGCGCATCGTTCCGAAAAATTCGTCGGTTTCAGACAGATCCCGGTCAACAGCTTTGGCAAAAATTTTGGCAGGATTAACAGAAATAATCTCACCGGAACGGTTCAATATTTCTACGTAGTAAACGAAATCGTTTTCGGACTGGCCATCGAATTCAACTGATACAACAATATCGCCCATCTCTTTCGTAACAATTTTTCTACCATTATAAACTTCCTTTTCATCAATCGGTTCTGCTTTAAAAATATTCTGAGCCGAACACCCGGTACCTATTAGAATCAGCGGCAGGATTGTTATTAGTAAAATGTATTTTTTCATCTTTTCCCCCTTTGTTATAATCTGATATTATCAAATCAAATGCCATACTAAGCGTGGGAATAGAGAGGGATTTTACATTGTTATAAGGGGAGTTGTATATAAAACTGAATTGAACTGTACTCTCTTTAGAACACGATAAACCCGGCATTCTAAATGGATATTTCGGGTGAATTTTAAAATTCTTCCGCTTTCGATAGAACAGTTATTAAACAAGACCGCTCCCGGGTTGAGAGCGGCCCTTAGTTACAAATTAATTAAAGACATTTGTAAACCCGTGCTCAATAACTTCTTTCAAAAATTTATTGATCATTTATCCCCATGTTGAAAAAAATATTGGATAATAAATTATTAATAATTAATTTCCACGTGCTTCTCACCGCGATAAGTGACGGTCATCTTACCCCTGATGCGGCGAATATTCTTACAGAAATAATTGAATTAATTCACTTGGATTAATTCATTAAAAATAAATCTCCTTTCTTCAAATTATCCTATTAAGTCAATAGAGATTATTTATCAATAGTCTGCTTCAAGACTCTGCCGTTCTTTTCCCGGATATATTTTTTAATAATATAATTGGAGTAAATAAAAATGGAAGAGTTAAAAGAAATATTTCCGTATTTCAATTTATCAATGGCTCTTGTGTCGACTATATTTGCAGCCACTCTTACGGTTTTAATTAAAGAAATCGTTGGTAGAAAATGGTTACTTGCCTCTGTTGTTATTAATCTAGTAACCTGGCCGGGATTTCTTATTATTTCCATCCTGGCGCAATTTTCAGAAGACCGTTACTCACTTTATTATTGGTATGATGTGCTTAATATGTTTGTTCTTTTCGGAACGGCTTGTTTTGGACTATTTCTTTTTATTAACTGGAGCGTCACACGAATTAAACTGAATTTAATGGATTTCCTATTCTCATTTAAAGGCAGAATTCCGCGCTCAGCATTCTGGAGCTCCTGCTGTATTATGTACCCGCTTAGTTTGATTCTTGGTTTCGCCCCGTTTACAACCGACGCTACAGGACTTGCCAAAATAATTATCTGGATTGTGTATGGCCTGTGGTTTATAATAAGCATCTGGATCTCCCTTGCTGTCTATACAAAACGCTGGCACGACCTTAATCAGTCCGGGTGGATGACGCTAATAATTCTCGTCCCCTTGGCGGGTGCTATTTATTTTATTGTTAAACTAGGATTTTCTAAGGGTACGCCGGATGTAAACCTATTTGGCGAGAATCCATTGCTCGGTATAAAATTAGAATAAATCTATTTTTGTTTTTCGGGTTATAAGTTCTAGAATAGCGTTGAACCTAAAACCAAATTAAACTGTAATCTCCTTAGAATTTATATGCGTTTTATAATACGGAGATTCCGGGCCGGTTTTTAAACAGACCCGTTTTATCCCCGTATGATTCTGAAACCGGACCGCTCCCCAAAGGAAGCGGCCTTTAGTTATAAATTAATTACAGACATTTGTAAATCCTCGCTCAATTACCTCTTTTAAGAGGTTATTGAATTCATCATCAGATAAATCTTTATTAATAACCGCCGTATGATGGCCGAAGGGATTTCTGTATTGCATAATTACTTCTTCGGTAACCATTTCTCTTATAAACTTCCCTTCCCGCGGAAGTTTATTTTTATCCTTAAAATGTTCGTAGAACGTCTCGTGTTTTTTGTTGAATTCTATAATCTCCTTCGGCAGTGCCTGCATGTAAACGACTGTTACAAAAATCTGATTTGTGTTTTTCATTTCGGATGTAACGAATAACAATTCAATTTCCGCCTTGTCGGTTATTTCATAATTCTCCGCTTTCAGGTATTCTGTTAATTTCCCGGCGAACATCCTGTTGGTTTCAGAATTCCCGGAGTAACTTAGGTACTTGACTGATACATATTTTTTAGCGCCGTCACTTGCGAGAACAATTTGTACGCTTAATAAAAGGGCGGTTAAAATCGGGATGATTTGATGAAACTGCTTTCGGGTAAACATATTACCTCCTTTTTTGTGGATCGGTTTGGTTTTGCCGTTTGCGTTTAGAGATTACCGCAAAGCAGTATCGCTCAACTATATGTTCTTCCCGATTTTATTGAATTGTAGATATTTATTAAATAGAAACCCTGAATTTTCTTGGGGAAATTATCGGCGGGTCTATACAGCGCTGATATACTATAAGAAATTTATCCAGAGTCATTCCTAATAATATTTATGGCAGGATTAATTTAACGGTTGAGTTTGAATTTAGCAAATTAAAATTACTATTAGCGGTTGACCGGATTATCTTTGCGGGAAAAATAAATTAAACTAATTTACCTCTGATTTTTTTAAGGAGCGATAGAATTGGCCGGTGAAAAAAAAGAGAGACTGATCTCCCTGGATGTTTTCCGGGGGATGACAATTGCCGGAATGATAATTGTAAACAGTCCCGGGAGCAGCAGTCATGTTTACCCGCAGCTTGCCCATGCTGATTGGAACGGATGCACGTTTGCCGATTTCATTTTTCCGTTTTTTCTCTTCATTGTGGGAGTTGCAATTACACTTTCGCTTACGAAAAGGAAGGAGAGCGGTGATAACAAAACAAAATTACTTTTTCAGGTCTTCAGAAGATCGCTCATAATTTATCTGCTCGGAATGTCTCTCGGATTTTTCCCGGAACTTAATTTTGCAAACATTACTTTTACCGGGGTTCTGAAACGGATTGCCCTGGTCTATTTTTTTACCGCGCTTATTTTTCTTTATACAAACGTTCGTATTCAAACAATATTGACGGCATCATTTCTTTTTGTTTACTGGCTCCTATTAACTTTTGTACCGGTTCCGGGAATCGGGAGCCCCAATCTTGGCCGGGAGACCAGTCTCGTAGCGTGGCTCGACAATCTTCTACTTAAGGGATATCTTTCCAACGGAACATGGGATTCTCTGGGTGTTCTAAGCACGGTCCCGGCAATCGCAAATGCCCTCATCGGTGTTTTAACCGGCCATCTTCTCCTCTCCGGCAAAGATCAAATAACAAAAACGGTTTATATGTTTATCGCAGGGAATATTCTTCTTCTCACCGGCTACATATGGGATTTCTGGTTCCCCATTAATAAAAACCTATGGACCAGTTCGTTTGTTCTTTTCACATGCGGGTTTGCACTTAATCTATTTGCCCTGAGCTACTGGACGATTGATATTAAAGGATTTAAATGGTGGACCAAACCCTTCCTTGTATTCGGAATGAATGCGATTACCGTCTATTATCTTGCCGTACTCGCAGGAAGATACCTGAAATATATAAAGGTAACTGATTCCGACGGAAGTATGGTCAACCTAAAAGTTTTTATATACAATAATTTCTTTCTCCCCTTTTTCAGCCCTGTTAACGCTTCGCTGGTTTATAGCCTTGCATATACGATGCTGTGGCTGGGATTTATGTGGATTTTATATTCCAGAAAAATATTTATTAAAGTTTAATACCGGGAAGAGAATTTAAATTGTTTTGAATTTTCGTTAAATGAAAATTAAAAACCGTTGAAAGGATGAGACATGAAATTTCTTATTAAAAATATAAAACCGAAATACGCAGTCCTGCTTATACGAATTATGGTCGGCTCTGTATTTTTTTCAGAAGGGATTCAGAAATTTTTATATCCCGACCAGCTGGGTACGGGACGTTTTCTGAAAATAGGTCTGCCGCTTCCGGAGTTCTTCGGTATTCTTGTTCCGGTAACCGAGATTCTTTGCGGACTCTTTCTTCTTATAGGTCTCTACGCACGTTTTGCAGCGGTACCACTTTTAATTATTATGATTGTGGCAATAATTTCTACCAAGATTCCGATTCTGATAAATGAGGGATTCTGGAAGATGGCTCACGATTCGCGGACCGATTGGTCGATGCTGATAGGATCAATCATTATTATTCTTGCTGATAAAGGGAAACTGTCGCTTCACAAATTTATTTTTAAGAAAATTAGAAATGTAGATGAATAGATTAAAAGAGCTTGCCCTGCTCTTTCTGAAACTTGGACTTATCACATTCGGCGGGCCGGCAGTTCACATCGCCATTTTCGAAGACGAAATAATTACGCGTAGAAAATGGATGACGCGCCAGCACTTTCTTGATCTGGTAGGCGCTACCAATCTGATTCCGGGACCAAACTCTACAGAGATGGCCATTCACTGCGGATTTCACCGGGCCGGAATTGCGGGCGCTCTGGTTGCCGGAGTGAGCTTTACTTTACCTGCCGTTCTTTTAACCGGAATAGTTGCCTACTTCTATGCCCTCTACGGTAATCTTCCTTCTGTTCAACCTTTCTTATACGGAATAAAACCCGCCGTCATTGTAATAATCCTGAATGCCGTTTATAAACTCGGTTTTAAAGCAGTCAATTTTAATCCCTCTCTTATTAAAGACCTTTCTGATATTAAAACGACCCGGGATTTTAGAAAATTTCTGATTCTCTGTGTGCTGGCGCTTGTTGTTGTCTCTGCCAGTTTTTTTGGCTTGAACGAAATCACCTTAATTCTGATCGGCGGAATTGCTGGCGGTACTCTTCTTTATTTTTCAGAAAGGAAGAATTTTCTTTTTTCCTTTTCGCCTTTTTTGGTTTTTGTGCTTTCTCCTTTCTATTCATTTGTCGATTCAATTACTAAATCAGAAATTTCACTTACAACTCTATTTCTTTCCTTTCTTAAAATCGGTGCTGTCTGGTTCGGAAGCGGATATGTCCTGGTTGCCTACTTCGACGGCGAGTTTGTTCAGGGTTTGAACTGGCTTACACGGCAGGAACTGATCGACGCAATTGCTGTCGGCCAGTTTACTCCGGGACCGTTTCTTTCATCAGCGACTTTTATCGGATATCAGATTGCCGGATTAGGCGGTGCGGTGCTGGCAACAATTGCTATTACTCTTCCGGCATTTCTGTTCGTTTTTATTCTTAATCCGGTTATACCGCGTATCAGAAAATCTGAATTTGTTTCCCGGCTTCTGGATGCAGTAAATGTCAGCGCTGTTGCCGTAATGTTTGCAGTTGGAGTGAAACTGGCGTTCGAAGTTCTGGTTGACTGGCAATCCTGGATGATTGCGATTCTGAGCACAGTAGCTTTTTTTACTATAAAGAAAATAAATGCGGCTTATATTGTTGCGGGCGGAGCAATTGCCGGTTACCTTCTTTATCTATTTTTTTAAAGCCTTCAATGAACCGGAGTCTGATTTATTTAAGAAGAAACTGGTAATTAAATTATCAACATCCAGACAAATTTTGCGAGCACCGTTACATCTTTTGAACGGATTCCGTTTTCTGTTGTGAAAAGCTGATTGACAACAATATATAAATCACTTCCTATTTTCGGTTTCCAGTTGAATCGGTAATTTACATTCATCTCGTTGATTTCGTTGTTCCATTGTGCGAAGACAGAGGAGTTAACATGTTTCGAAAAAGTATATCCTATTCTTCCGCCTAACTCGCTTGTATTCAGTACGCTGTTGTTAATTTTGATATGATTGAAAGTATAATCGCCCGAGACTGTAAGATTTTTATTAACTGTAAAAGTTATTCTTCCTTCAATTTCGGAACGGTTCCCATTATAATATCCGCCCGTAATCAAGTCGACCTCGCCATAAACTTTTCTCATCGGCGAGGTTTCAAATCCAATTCCGTAAGTGGTATACCAGTAACTTCCGGCGCTGACTTTTGTTGTATCAAATATTTCGAAATCCTCATGCGGCCTGTCGAATACCCTGTGAATACCGATACCAACCTCATCGCCCGATTCAAAATCAATTCCGAGCGGGCTGAACGCAAACTCGGCCGACTCTAATTCCCCGTTGCCACCGTAGATCATCGAGCTTTCGAGCGGTTCGAAACGGAGTTGTTTTATTCCGTCGCTGTTTATCCGGGGAGAGATCCTGAGATTATAAACCAGCTGCTGATATCCGCGTCTTGATACAAATCCGACTTCAGGATCAAATCCCGATTGAATAAACCTGTAGCCGAGATATGTATCCAGAAGATCGTTCGGGTAATCAATATAGAAATTTCCGGCCCAGGAATTTTTCTTTCCGTTCTGAAGGTCGGATCGTGCTGCGGTACCGTGAATAACAAGATTTTTATCACCCAGGAAATCATTAAATGAAAAATGGAAATCACCGCCTATAGAACTTGTATGCTTGTCTTTCGAAATTTTATTTGTCAACATAATCCCGGCATAAGACTGATTAAGCAGATCGTATTTAATTCTGGCCGTACCGTAATTTGTAGACGGTTCGCCTGACTTTTCCGCCGTCTGCATATCGATCAGGCCGATCTCAACATCTCCCATTCTTCCGACGAGTTTTGCGCCCCCGATGATCGGGATCTCCTGATTTCTGCTGATTCCGATTCTCCGGCTGTAAAAAAGATTATTGTTCCCCCCCAGATTGAAATCGAAAGTTTTTCTCCCTTCGAGGAAGACTTCTCTTTTCTCCGGAAAGAATAATGGAAAGCGCGATAGATTAATCCTTGCGCGATCCGATTCGACCTGTGCAAAATCTGTATTTACAGTTACATCTAGGGAAAGAGTTTCTGTTATTCCATATTTAACGTCGAGTCCGGGCTCAGCCAGATATTTTTTATTTCCGTTGACAAATTGCGCCCCGGAGGAGAAATATGGCATCAGATAAACCGGACTTCCTCTTTTAATATTTTCAATTCCCTCCAGATTACCTGCTTGTGCAATTGTTAACAAGCCCAGGTTTTGTCCGACCGAAGTCCACAGAACCTCTTCATTTTTTCTCCGGATCGATCTTAGAATATTAAAACCCCAGAGCTGTTCGCTTCTGTCGTGGAATTTAAATGTTGAGAGTGGGAATCGGAATTCGGCACTCCATCCGTTATCAAGAATTGAACACTCCACCTCCCATACGCCATCCCAATCCTCATTAAATCCGCCCATATCAAATCCTGTAAGAAGCGCATCATCCTGGGAACCAAGGGGATTTGTTCCGAACCAGTAAGCTGAACGGTCGTCGTTGAATGTATCGAAGATCAGTTTAATGTTGTCGTCCGCGCTTATAAATCCGTCCCACTTCATTTCGCGCGCAATTATTTTATCGGGTTCGTCATCGTAACAGAATACACCGACGTACAGATTTTCTTCATCATAAATAATCCTAAACTCGGTTCTCAAAGATGGATTAGAGTTCGGCACCGGCTCCTGCTGCAGAAAATCACCCTTAATAATCCCCTTCTGCCAGGCCGGGTCGTCTAGAAGCCCGTTAATTACAGGCGCCTCATTTACTTTTACTGCTCTTACGGATTTTGATTGCGCGTTGAATGAGCCGGAAATAAAAAGCGAAATGAATATGATGAAATGGATTCGACTGTAAGAGTACCGGAAACGAATAAAAGAGGAGAGCATAATCACCTGTTTAGGAAAATAATGTCAGGAAAAATATAAAAGTATTGAATGGAATTAAAGAAATTCCCGCACGACGATATAATTTTGTTTTTAAATCAGAGTCGCCACAGGTACGAAGCCTTGAAGAAGAAACTTCTGGCTGTTTCCTTAAAATTACCGGACGGAATATAGCGGTCGTTTATCCATTCTATTTTTTCGTAGAGCGAACCGTAACCAAAATGAAGTACTGTACCGGGTATGTAAGTGAATGAAGCAAGAAAATCGGTTATCAATTGTTTTTTGAATTTGTTGTATTCGGCTATTCCTCTGAAGAAAAGATATTTGTTCATCTGGTAAGTCAGACGCAGCCGGGTGATCGGGTATTCATACAGAAGAAAATTGTCGGAGTCCCGTTTAAAGTCGGAGAAAACAAAGTCAACGCGGGCCGTTAATTTATCTGACGGCTGAAAGATAGCAATAGCCTGTACCACATTGCTGGATCCTTCAAACGGAGTTGATGAATAATAAATAGAATTCAGTTTTTTGTAAATAAGAGCAAAGTTCAGGAGATTGGATACGAGCCCGCCGAATGAAAGACTTAATCCTCCGGTACGGAATCTTTCATTCAGAAAAATTTCGTTTGAGAAAGCATACTTCAATCTGAAATTGAGGCTTCCCAAGAAAAAAATTGTTGCCGCGAGTGAATTATTCGTTTCCCATTTTTTATAGATATTGTCCTTGGTCTGTGCTGTAAAGAGTTCGGTATCGATTCTCTGAATCGATTGAACAGCCGGGTAGAACTTCGGTTTTATATAGCCCGCCAGGGAAGTGATTCCTGTTCTTGTAATATATCCCA
>CAZHHG010000057.1:0-18174 GCA_964532065.1 uncultured Melioribacter sp. | reverse complement strand
ATACTCGTCTTCGCGAACCAGGGAATTCGCGTAATCTACATAGAACATAACATAGTTCGGATAAAGCTCAATTGCTTTTTTGAATTCCTTAATAGCTATTTCATTATCTGCCCAGCCCAAACCCAATACAGCACGAGCCGGTTTCCATTTTTCACTGGTTTTTGCATGTGTTCTTCCAAGTACATAATGAGAAACGCCTTGAACAAAATTACCGCCGTTGTTCAACTGGATAGCCTTTTCAACATCGGCTCTAACTGAATTAACAACACCGGCAACTGTAAAAACACCTTTGAAAAGTGCAATCTTGCCGTTTGCAATCGCACGTCTTAAAAAGCTGACTGATTTACTGCCGTCGAGTTTAATCGATTTTTCTGCATATTCGAGAGCTTTCTGATAAGTTGCTATCTGTGCGTCCTCCTGTGCAGATGTACTGGCAGGCATCTTATCACCAATGTCTACATAAGTACGACTCAACCGCCAAACAACTTCCCAGTTATCCGGTTCCATTTTCTCTGCTTTTAGCAGAACGTCAAGAGCTTTTTCGTTATTGAACTGTGCGTAGTATTTATCACATTCTTCAACTAGCTGATTCACCGATTGAGCGAATGCAAAACCGGAAAAGAGGCATAGAACTAAGAAATTTAATAAGAGTGCTTTTTTCATTTTTTGAGTCCTCTTAATGTTTATGATTATTCTGTTTGTTTGTTATCCGGGAAATCGTCCGGAATATAAAGAGAAGTATTGGCAAGATTTAAAAAACGCGTCCAGCGCGAACCTTTATTCTTATCAGATGCAATTGCGTACTTGTATGCATTTGTTTTTGCACTAAGCTCATCAGCCTGGTATAGTACAATTGCCTCCAGAGTTTTGGGCTCAACAGGTGAGGCAAATTCCAGCTTGCCCTGGTGACTAAGTATTAGATGTAATAGTTGATTCTTCAATTCTTCGGGGAATTCGGGAATCCCATCAGCCGCTTTTTCAACTTCCAACGCACTAATCACTATGTGTCCAAGCAGCTTCCCCTTGTCCGAATAATCGAATGCTGTATCGTAAGTAAGTTCTTCGGTCTTTCCGAAATCGTGAAGCAGTGCTCCGGTAATTAACAGGTCTCTCTTGATCTCAGGATGAATAAGAGCCATAAGATCGCAAATCTTTATTATCTCAAGCGTATGTTCGAGAAGCCCGTGAATATAAGCGTGATGCCATGCTTTGCCCGCAGGTGTTCGGGAGTACTTCTCAAGATTTTTTCCGCTTAGAATTTTATTAATAAGAGAAAAGAGATATGGATTGCTGATTGAACCGATTACTCCATTTAATTCACCGATAAGCTCATTCAGAGGTTTTCTTGATTTCGGAAGAAAGTCGTCGGGTGATACATTATCTTCATCTTTAGCCGGTCTAATCTTCTCAACTCTTATTTGAAGCGCATTGTTGAAATCTTCAATAGATCCCGCAACTTTAACAATGGTACCTTCTTTTAGTTGATCGGCGGACTCTTCGAATTTGCTCCAGACTTTTGCCGGGAGAAGTGCAGATTGATCTCTCAGTTCAAGACTTAAAAACGGTTTACCGGTTTTTGCGGTTTTGATCTCGGATTTTGTGATAATGAGGAAGAGTGTAAATTCATCTCCTGCAGAAAGCTCATTTAATCTTTTTTGATTAAACATAAACCGTTTTTTATTCCCTAAAGTGTTGTCAATTTATTAAAAAAAATATGAACGGCAAAACTCAGTTTTCTACAATTTTTATGATACTTTCATTATCAATCCGGACCAGAACCGATCTGCGAAGAAGATCGATCGATACAGCAAGATGCTTTTCCCCTTTTTTATGCTCTGTAACAATACCTGTTACATTTTTGAAAGGCCCCTCTGTTATCATAACTTTCGTTCCTACTTCAATTTTATCCGTAACAAAAACTTCCGGTTTCTCAGCAAGAATTTTTTTAAGGTTTTCAATCTGGATGTCCGGTATTGCCGACGGTTTTCCGTTAAAGCAGATAGTTCTAACTATTGATGTTTGCTGCATAGAATGAATTCTCTCGTATTCGTCAGCATAAATAAAAAGGTATCCGGGAAATACCGGGACTTCAATTTTTTTCTTGCGGTCGCTCCATTTTTTTTCTTTCAGCATTATAGGGAGGTAGACTTCAATTGATAAAGAGGAGATCTGCGAGACCGCTTTGAATTCCTGACGTGGTTTTGTGTAGAGTGCAAACCAGTGCCGCGCTATTTCTTTCCCCGATTGTGGCATAGTATAATTTATCCGGTAAGAGAGACCTAAAAAATAACTTCCCGCATTGTATCGAGCAGAAGATTAACTTCGAGAGGTTTGGGAATAATTTTAGTAACACCTAATCTGGAATATGCTTTCGAGATTTCGTCGTTAAGCTTAGCAGAAACTACAATTACCGGAATCGTCCTGCTCGATTCCCTTTTGTTCAGGGCTTCAACAAGTTGTATCCCGTTCATCAACGGCATATCGTGGTCGGTAATTATTAAAGTGGGGAGAAGATTCTTAAGTATCCCGATTGCTTCGTATCCGTTATCTACGGCAACAATTTCAAAATTTTTCAGATTTTCTTCAATAACCTTTTTATAAAGTGCTCTTACAGACGGCTCGTCTTCCACGACGAGGACGCAATTCTTGGCTTCGGGAACCGTAAAATGGAATTCGCTTCCTTCACCTACCTGCGAATAGAACCAGACATGACCGCCGTGCTTATCAACAATTTCCTTCATTAATGTAAGGCCCAGTCCGCTTCCTTTTTCACCGTTTGTTCCAACAAGAGAAAATTTCTGATCGATTTTGAATAGCTTATCCTTATTCTCTTCTGCAATACCCAGACCCTGATCCCTCACAATTATCTCAATCATTCCGTCTTTGAATCTTTGTGCGTGGATAAATATTTCTTTTCCATCGGGAGTATATTTTATTGCATTACTTGCAAGATTTACAATTGCCTGTCCGATCAATCTTTCATCGGCGTTCATGAATAGATCTGCCGGAATATCGAACTTAATATCAATATTTTTTCTTACTGCATCGCCGGTTAATGGAGTTATTACGGCGGCAACTGCCGATTTAACGTTTAATCGCATTGGATCTATTTTTATTCTTCCCGTCTGAAGACGAGACCAGTCGAGAAGGCAGTTGATCAGATTGAGCTGAGTTTTGGATGCGTCGTATATGTATTTGAGATATTCCATTTTTTCATCTTCACTAAGATCCTTCTCATTCAAAAGGATTTCAGAAAATCCGAGCAGAGTTGTAAAAGGTGCTCTTAAATCGTGAGATATTATTGAAATGAATTTATCCTTGGCTGAACTCTGTTCAATAAGAGACGCGTTAGATTTTTCAATCTTCAGTTCTTTTTCTTTCAATTCGGTTATGTCGAAAAAGGTACTTCTTTTTTCAATAATCACTCCATCATGATCCCTGATCAATTTAAGTGATTCCTGGAGCCAGATTATATTACCCGACTTCGAAACAATTCTGAAATTAAGACTACCGGAATCCAGGGATGAATCGCTCTCAAGCTGAGCAAGTTTTTTCTTTAATAAAGGGAGGTCTTCTTCGCAGACAATCGAATAAATTTTTTCTGAAAAAGAATTAATCTCATCGGGCTGATACCCGGTTATATCGTAAATGGAATTCGAAAAAAAGTTTCTGCCTTCACCGTTTTTGTATACGATGGAAATAAAAATATTTTTAATCCCATCACTTAAATTTAACAGGTTCCCCCAGTCCGTTTTTCCCTTTTCCATAGCCCCTTATATAGATGAGATGCGGTTCAAATATAAAAAAAAGTAGATAATACTGCTCGGTAAATTATCTATTTTTAAATCAGAACTAATTTCGAAATACCTTTGTTAATCTATTAGTGAAAATAAATTATAAACGGAAATGAAACAGCTAAAATATTTGACAACAGTTTTTATTCTTCTTTTTCATGTATTAATTACCGCCGAGAATTCCAGAGGTGGAATTACCGGCAAAGTAACCGATAAGATTACCAAGGAACCATTGCCCGTAGTCAACATTGTTGTTCTTGGCACCAATATCGGCGCGGCTACCGATATAAATGGTAAATTTGAAATAACAGGACTAGAACCGGGTACTTATCAGGTTAGAGTCTCTGCAATAGGATTTAATACTATTGTGAAATCCGACGTTATAGTTAATAACGTTAAACCGACCGAACTTCTATTTGAGCTTACCGAAGCGGTGATTGAACTTGAAGGTGTCGTTGTTAAGTCCGAATATTTTGATATGAACCCGACTGAATTGAACAGTGTAGTAACATTCGGAAATGAGGAAATTCGAAGGGCTCCGGGTGGATTCGAGGATGTAGTCCGGGCTCTATCGGTTCTTCCGGGTGTTGCCCAGGCGAGTCCCGGCAGGAATGATCTCGTTGTAAGAGGAGGTGCACCATCAGAGAATCTGTATGTGGTTGACGGTTTCGTTGTGCCTAACATAAACCATTTCGGGAGCCAGGGAGCTACCGGCGGACCGCTCAGTTTTATCAATCTCGATTATGTTAGGGAAGCAACATTTTCTACAGGCGGCTTTTCTGCTATATATGGGGATAAACTCTCATCGGTTTTACAGATCGACTTAAAAGAGGGACGCAAAGACAGGATAGGAGGTAAAGGAACTATTTCAGCTTCTCAATTCGGTTTTAATCTCGAGGGACCGGTATCGGCAAACTCGAATTTTATCTTTTCAGCAAGAAGAAGTTATCTCGATTTTATTTTCAATGCGGCCGGATTTAATTTTGTCCCTGAATATTACGATCTCCTTTCCAAATTCACATACGAAATAGATTCAAGAACAAAATTGTCGTACCTATTCATCGGAGCTTTCGATAAGGTAAAATTCAACAATAAAGATTCGGAAGACCTGTACGAAAATTCCCGGATCCTTGGAAGCAACCAGAACCAGTATGTAACCGGAATCTCTTTCCGGAAGTTGTTCGGAAATGGATTCTATAATATAACCCTGTCCAGAAATTTTGTGGACTACGATACATCACAGAGGGATACGCTTTTAAATCCGATTTTCCTTAACCAGTCCAGGGAAGGGGAAAACGAATTAAAGGCCGACCTTGTTTACAAATTATCATCAACATCCGAATTGAATGTTGGTGCGTCGGCAAAACTTATTAAGTTCAATGCGGATCTAAAACTTGAAAGTTTTTTAACATCGTTCGGAGAAACTCTTCAAATTACTTCTCTCAGTACGTCAAGAAATTATTCCAAGTTCGGTTTCTATTCGCAATACTCCGATGTTCTTTATGACAGGTTAATGATCTCATTCGGAGCGAGGGCGGATTATTTCAGCGGAATTAACAACGGATTTAATATTAGTCCCCGCCTTGCACTATCGTACATAATCAGCGATAAAGCTACTTTAAGCTTCAGCACGGGAATCTATCACCAGAATCCGTCATATATCTGGCTGGCAGCATTTGAATCGAATAAGGATTTGAAAACCGTCCGTGTCGACCAGTTTGTTGTTGGATATGAACGGAAACTGCGCGATGATATTCGGATGAAACTGGAAGGTTTTTACAAGGATTATAAGAATTACCCGGCAAGTACTTTTCGTCCTTATCTCATCCTGGCCAATACCGGTGCGGGTTTCGGGGGAGGTGACGAGAATTTTTCTTCGTTCGGATTAGAGCCTCTTATTAGCGCAGGTAAAGGTGTTGTAAAAGGAGTCGAGTTTTCGATGCAGAAAAAGTCCTCACAGATTCCGCATTACGGAATCCTAAGCATCACATACAGCGAAAGCAGGTTTACTGCTCTCGATGGAATTGAAAGACCCGGCTCGTTCGATCAGAAATGGATAATTAATCTTAGTGCCGGTTATATATTCAACAATAAGTGGGAAGCTTCTCTGAAATTCCGTTTCGCAACCGGAAATCCGTTTACTCCTTTCAATCCGGACGGCACTCAGAGTGTAGCTAATTTCAATTCGAGCCGATTTAAACCCGTTCACTCACTCGATCTCAGGGTAGATAGAAGATGGGACTTCGAAAATATAGCATTAATTACTTATATCGATATACAGAATATTTATAACAGAAAAGTGTCCAACACAATCAGATGGGACTACAGGAAGGGTGAGATTGATGATCAATCATCAATCGGTATTCTGCCTTCGATCGGAATCAGTCTCGAATTTTAATATCTAGAATTCTTCATCTTTGGGTGACTTGGTAGGAATATCAAGTTCATCCATTTTTCTGTACAGAGAGGAGAGTCCTATTTCCAGAGCTTTAGATGCCTCCTCTTTGTTGTAATCGAACTTCTTAATAGTCTTAAGAATATGTTCCCGTTCAAAATTCCGCAGAGCTTCTTTTAAAGAATCAGGATAACCCAGATCGAGAGAATCTTTCCTGAAATAATCAGCAAGCTCATTTACAGTAAGATGATCCCTGTTGCAGAAAATAATTGCTCTTTCAATCACATTTTCAAGTTCACGCACGCCTCCGCGCCAGTCGTGCGCGATCAATGCTTTCATCGTGTCATTATCGGCCCCTATAATCTTCTTGCCCATCTCGTTGCTGTATCTTTCGATAAAATGATTTATAAGAAGAGGAATATCCTCCTTCCTTTCATTAAGCGTTGGAAGTTTAATCTCAACAACATTAAGCCGGTAAAAAAGATCTTCTCTGAACTCACCGGATTTGGTTTTTTCGAATAGATTCTGATTCGTAGCAGCAATAATTCTCACATCTGTACTTACGGGCTTAGTTCCGCCGACCGGGAAAAACTCCCTGTCTTCGATAGCGCGTAAGAGTTTTACCTGCATATTTAAAGGTAGATCCGCAATTTCATCCAGGAAGAGAGTGCCTCCGTCGGCTACTTTAAATAATCCCTGCTTGTCGTCGGCCGCACCGGTAAATGCACCTTTCTTATGTCCGAACAATTCGCTTTCAATCAGATTTTCCGATATAGCTCCGCAGTTGATCGGTAAAAAGATCCGCTCTTTTCTTTTGCTGTTAAAATGAATTGCCTTGGCAACAAGTTCTTTGCCCGTTCCGCTTTTTCCCTGTATAAGAACATTGCTGTTGGTCGGAGCGACCTGAGAAATTATATCGAAAACTTTTTTCATCGATTCGCTTTTTCCGATAAGATTTGTAAAGCCTGCATCGGAAGAGATTTTCTGGCGAAGGAATTTATTTTCGGCCGCGAGTTTCTTAAAGTCGATAAGCTTTTTTATTCTCAGGATAACATCGTCGAACTCAATCGGTTTTATCAGGTAATCGTAAGCGCCCTGCCTTAAAGCGTCAATTGCTGTTTTAACCGAAGCATAGGCAGTCATAATTATAAAAAAAGTGTCGGGAGCTGTATTCGAAGTCGATTCCAGTAATTGTATTCCGTCTACCTTCGGCATTTTAATGTCTGTAATCACAATATCGAAATTATCCGATTGAATTTTCTGAAGCGCTTCCTCGCCGTCGCCGGCAACATCGGTTGAGTAACCTTCTTCGTCGAGTATCAGCTTTAATGAATCCCTGATCGGCTTTTCATCGTCTGCAATTAAAATTTTTACAGCCATTTTATCTCCAGTTAATTTAACTCCGTTGGTAATACAATTTTAAATGTACTTCCGTAATTAATCCGGCTCTCCACTTTAATTTCTCCGTTAAATCGTTTTATTATTCCGTAGCTAACGGATAATCCCAGGCCGGTTCCTTTACCAACTTCCTTGGTGGTAAAAAAAGGATCGAATATTTTTTCGATGATTGCCCGATCCATGCCGCAGCCGTCATCGGAAATCTCAACGAAAATATTTTTTGAATCGAAACCTGATTTGACAGTAATTGTTCCGCTTCCGTTTGTGGCATCGATGGCATTGATAAGAATATTAACGAACACCTGCAGAAGCTGATCGGCCGCAACGTTTACTTTCGGAAGCCCGGATTTAATGTCGGTTACAAAATTTACTTTACGTACTCGCTTATCATACTTAACTATTCCGAGCGCGGTTTTAATAATGTCCGTAATATCCTGAACGGCAAGTTCATAGCTGGGAGGTCGCGAGAAATCAACCAGTTCTCTAACTATCCGGGTGATTCTGTCGATATTCTCCTTAATATTTACAAGCTGCTCTGTAATGAAAGGATCCTGGCTCTTCCTCTGAAGTATCTGAACGAGTGATGAGATGGAGGCCAGCGGATTACCGATCTCATGGGCAACTCCGGCAGCCAGCTGCCCGATGACTGCGAGCTTTTCCGACTGATCGATCTGCGCCTGAAGCTTTTTATACTCGGTGAAGTCTTCTATAATAATCAGCCGCCCGGCGTATTCGCCATTACTGCTCGGTAATTTCGATACGCTTAGCTTAACACTTATTATGCGTCCGTCTTTTGTCCGTCTGTCAGTTTCAAAGTATCTCGTACCATGTGATAATTTCGATTCCTCTCTTATTCTGTTTAACTCCTCTAGGTACTTCTCACCGTCGGGCAATAAGAAGTAAGATGGCCTCCCGATCATTTCCTCTGCGGAATAACCAAAAATTCTTTCCGCACCTTTATTCCACGAAATAAATTTTTCGCTGCTGTCTACTATCATTATTGCCGAGTCGGATACATGAAGTATATTTTCAAGATACTCCTGGTTAAGTTCGAGTCTGGATGCGAGCCGGTCCCGATCCTTTTCCAGCTCCTTCATTTTTGTCTCCTGATGGAGCATTCCGTACCGCGCGAATATCTGCTCAATAATTCCGTCTAAATAACCGAGTACAATTACCGGATCGAACTGACCTGTATCCTCTTTTTCAATTTCGTTTAAAAGTGAGAATCTGCCCTGACTGAAAAGTTCGCTTATTTCAATCAGATTCAAATTAGATTTAGAAAAGAGGGTATAGATATCAATGAGATATTGATCGGCTGCCTGGTAATCGTTCCCTTCAATAACATCAATAAGAGTGTTGATGCTGCTTTCAACAAATGTTCGTATTTGAGTTTCGGAAAGTTTGCTGCTGAAAACGCGGGTAACTTTCGAACTCCAGCTTTCAACGAGTGAGTTGAAGTATTTCCTTAAAAAATCAATCAGTAGTTTTTTCATTGAATTATTTTCTGCAGGAAAAATCTGAAACAATAGGATTAGTTATAAGATCTTAACTTTCGATTAATTTGAACAAATACGGAGCAAAAATAACGAAACAGGCCCTTATTTGAAAGGAATAAGACCTGAATCAAACACTCCAAATCCTTCTGGAACCGCCGATTTTGATTTATGTATAAGAAAATGTTAATTAACCGGAGTCAATAAATACCTTAATGAGGTTTATATGAAATACAGGAAATTTTTAATCGTATTTATTCTTTTGGGAAGCAGCCTTCTTGCTTTACCTGGTAATGAAGTTAAAATGGATCTGACCGGCGTAAAAGTTTTCTTAACCGGGGCCGAAATTCAACATTTTGCAAAATATAAAGTAGATAAAGGTGTAACTGAAATTGTTCTAAAGGGTTTAGCATCCGGTATCGACCGTAACAGTATAAATCTCTCTGCCAAAGGGGATGCGGTGATTATCTCGGTTGTCCAAAGATTTGATTATTTGAAGCCCGCCGAACAGAATCCTGCTGTAAAAGCTCTTGAAGATTCTCTCGAGACTCTGAATCAGAAATTATATCTAAAACAGGGTGAATTGGATGTGCTGAAATATGAAATCGACCTGCTGATGGCCAATAAAGAAATCGGTACGGATAGTAAAGGAGTAAACGTGACCGATCTTCAGAAGATTTCGGAATATTTCAGAAAACGTTTTACAGAAATTAAATCAAATCAACTCTCCATTATGAACCAGACTAAAAGGATTGAAAAAGAGATTGATAGAATTAAAAAACAGCTTGCGGAACTGAATGCAAGATTAAACAGACCCGATAACGAACTGATAGTAACCGTCTCAGCCAAAAGTTCAACACAACTTGATCTTACACTTACGTATTTAGTAAATGAAGCAGGATGGCAGCCTGTTTACGATATCAGAGTGGATAATCTGAACGCCCCCGTAAATTTTAATTATAAGGCAAATGTATGGCAGAGGAGCGGTGTCGACTGGAAAGACGTTAACATAATTTTATCAACAAGAAATCCGGTTCAGAATAATGCAAAACCGGAACTCTATCCCTGGTTTATTGATTTTCAGCAGGTTGCACTATATAAAGAACGTTCAGGCGCGGCTCAGAAAAGCCTGGCTGCCGCACCCGTTGCAATGTCTTCCGAAATGCAAATGGCTGAATCGATGGCCGATTATATTTCGGTTGATCAGAAGCAGCTTTCCGTAGAGTTCAATCCATCGCTGAAATATTCAGTTCCTTCCGACGGCAAACCTTACACAGTCGCAATTAAGGATTATTCAGTTTCCGCGAGATATAATTATTATGCAGCGCCGAAGCTGGATGATAATGCTTTTCTTATAGCATATCTTACAGACTGGAACAATCTTAATCTGCTGCCCGGTACTGCAAATATCTATTTCGAGAATTCATTTGTAGGCGAGTCTTTTATTGATCCTTTTACTTCCGAAGATTCACTTAAGATTTCGTTAGGACGCGATCAGAGTATTACGGTAAAAAGAGAAGTGATGAAAGATTTTACGGAAGATAAATTTCTAAGCAGCGACGTCGAGAGATTTTTCGGTTATGAAATTATTGTAAGAAATAATAAAAATATACCGGTAAAAATTCTTATTGAAGACCAGATACCTATTTCCCAAAATGAGGAAATAGAAGTTAAATTGATCGATTCTTCGGGAGGGAGATATACGGCTAAAGACGGAAAGATCGCTTGGGATATGACTATCGAAGGATCTAAATCTTTAACTAAGAAACTGGTTTACTCTGTAAGATATCCTAACGGTCAGAAAATTCAAGGATTGTAAAAATCCGGGCCGCTGAAGAAATCTTCAGCGGCTTTAAACTCAATTTTTCTTAAAACTCCTGAACGCGAATAAGAACTGCCTCAAATAATTATTCGGGAAAAAAGTCTTAAGCCCGTACTCCTCGGCTTTTTCATCCGGCAGATATGCTGAGCCGAAAAGCCAGTCCCACACAGCAAACTTAGTAGCAAAGTTCCTGTTTCTTCCTTTTCCGGTTGTATGATGAATTCTGTGCATCTCGGGCCCGTTTATTATCCATTGAAGTCTTCCTATCTTCACATTGATATTCGAATGGATATACATACCCCATAGCGCACTTATAACACCCTTATATGCGGCAACTTCCGGGGGAGAACCTAATAGCACGATCGGTAGAAATTCTATGGTCTGATTAATCAGAATTTCGACAGCATGAGATCTTGAGCCGGATAACCAATCAACTTTTTTAGGCGAATGATGTGCTTCGTGAATGCGCCATAGAAATTTATTTCTGTGCTGCCAGCGGTGCATCCAGTAGATGTAAAGATCGTGAGTGATAGTAAAAAATACCAGCTGGATCCAGACCGGTATATTCGAAAATAATTGAAGCCGCGAAACCCCCGTTGCGGTGTCGATCGACCTGATTATATAAACAAAAATTATTATACCGAGAATATAACTCTGTGCTATTGTATAAAGGGCGAAATCATCAAAGAATCCCTCGCGTAAAATCTTCTGGCCTTTGTTATAAGGAAAAATTCTTTCGAGAATAATAAAGAATACCGCTGCACCCGCGATTAAGGAGTATGAAATAATTTCAAACGGTTGTAGATTTTTTATATAGTCCGTTATGAAATCGAACATCCCTGCGGAATTCATTACTTAGTCAACTCCATATTTACTCTTCTCAGTTTCTGCAGATTTTTCCGTTCGCTGTCGTATACTTTTTTTATTCCGTCTCCCAGAGATTTTTCCACGTCGCGGATATCTTTAACCAATCTGTTTAAGCCGACAATTTCTACAGATGCCGCCTGATCGGTTCCCCACATTGCCCGGTCGAGCGTAATGTGGCGTTCTACGAAAGATGCGCCCAATGCAACTGCAGCAAGCGTGGGCGCTAATCCGGTTTCATGACCCGAATAGCCGACCGGTACACCCGGAAATTTTTCTTTGAATGTCCGGATTACCTTCAGGTTCAATTCATTAACCGGGCATGGATAAGTTGATGTTGACTGGGCTATCAGCAGATTCTCGGTTCCGAGTATTTTTACGGCTTCTTCTATTTCTTCGAGTGTGGACATCCCGGTTGACAACATTATCGGTTTCCCCGAAGCCCTTATTTTTTTTAGAAGGGAATGATCGGTTAAGGAAGCTGACGCAAGTTTATACATTATAGGATCGAATTTCTCAAGGAACTGGAATGCCTCCTCGTCCCACGGCGAGGCGAACCAGTCGATTCCATGATGCCTGCAATACTCGTTGATTTCATTATACTGGTCAAAATCAAATTCAACCTTGTGGCGGTACTCAATGTATGTCATCCTGCCCCATGGAGTTTCTCTTTCAACTGTCCATTGATTTTTCGGGACACATAATTCCGGAGTTCTCTTTTGAAATTTAACTGCATCGCATCCTGCCGAAACAGCACCGTCAATCATCTTTTGTGCGAGGGCAATTGAACCGTTATGATTAATTCCGATTTCAGCGATGATATAGACAGGTTCTCCATCGCCTATAAAACGGTTCCCAACCTTCACTCTGGCACTTCTCATCAATTTTTCCTTGTCTTATTAATTGATTCAATTATTAACTCTGCCAAATCTCTCACAGCCCCGTTGCCGCCTTTACTCTTTACAATTATATCGGCAACCTCCTTGGCGAATCTTGTTGCGTCATTCGGACATGCTGAGAGTCCAACGAGCTTCATAATTTCAACATCATTTGTATCATCACCCATAAAAGCGACCTGATCGGCATTTAGATTTTTTCTTTTAAGGATTTCCTCCAGAATTTCCTCTTTTTTCATAATACCCAGATGTAATTCGGTAATTTTCAACTTACGTGCGCGACTCGAAACGATTTTAGTATCCTCTCTGGTAACGATTCCGGTTTCAACATCGGCAATTCTTCTAAGACGTTCTATTCCCATTCCGTCTCGAATTGAAAATCTTTTAAATTCCTCTCCTTCAGAGGAATAATAAACTCCAGTATCCGTCATTACACCGTCAACATCCAGCAGAAGCAATTTAATTTTCGATGCTCTTTTAGAAATTTCCTTTCGGGAAAATTTTTTCTTTTTCATTTCAATAAATCCTTATAAGCTCTTAATGGAATTTGTAAATAAAATTTGTTTTACCAGCATGTCCAGCCGCCGTCTATTATCAGATTGGCGCCGGTCATGTATGAGGATGCATCACTTGCCAGAAAAATGAGAGCTCCTTTGTAATCTGTTGGCCGTGCCATTCTTCCCAGAGGGGTTTTAGCTGAATATTTTAATATGAAAAAATCATCCTGTGAGTTTTCCACTCCGCCCGGAGAAAGAGTATTAACTCTTAGACCGCAGTTTCCCCAGTAACTAGCGAGGTATTTTGTAAACATTATTACCGCGCCTTTAGTAGCGGAATATGCCGGTGGTTTATAGAAGGATTGTGTACCATCCTCTTTTTTGTAAAGTGACTGGTCCGGTGCGGTGATACCGTATGTAGATGCAATATTTATTATGCTGCCGGATTTCTGCTTTGCCATTTCACTTCCGATAATCTGTGAGCATAAAAACACACCGGTAAGGTTAACGTCAATCGATTTCTGCCAGAGCTCGAGCGGATAATTTTCAAATTTGGACTGTTCGCTTGCCGCTTTCGGATTCTCGAACATATCATTAATTGCGGCATTGTTGACGAGGATATCGATGTGATTGAATTTTGCGAGCGCCTCGTCTCTCAAATTTTTAATTGAGTCCGGATTTGTAACATCAAGGTAACAGCCGATCGATTCGGTTTGCAGCGAAGAAGCAAACTTGCGGCATTCGTTTACATCGAGATCTGCCGCAATAACATTTGCGCCAGCTTCGCTTAAAGCTTTACAATGCTCTTTACCTATCAATCCGAGAGCGCCGGTAACGATTGCTGTTTTTCCGTTTAATCTGAATAATTCCATTTAATTCTCTTACTTACTCTTAAAAATACTGTGTCAGCTTTTTTTCAGCGGCTTCATATTAAAATTATCTGTTTTTCTGAATACGGGTTGAACCGGTTCGCCTCGCAGCATTTCCTTTAATCTGTTCTGTTCGACAGCTTTTTTCAATATTGCGAGAGATTCTTCAAGCGCCTGCAATGTATAGTCAACATCATTATCACTATGGGAAAAAGACATATTGTGAAATCCCTGCCATAGAACACCTCGTTTAATCATCTCCTGCTGTGTCAATGATTTTTGAATCAGCGGATCTCCGGCTTTTTCGTCGAATGTTGCCATCGAGCGCCAGTTATATCCGATTGCTCTTGTAAAATCGAGGCCCAGTTTCACTGCAATAGAGTTATAGCCGTTCTTAAGTTTAGCTCCCTGTTTATCCAGGAATTCAGGCACATTTTTATCTCTCAATTCTTCAATAGTAGCTTTCGCCGCGGCCAGAGAGAGAGCCTCGCCACCGAATGTAGTATAAAAGAAAATATCCTCATCAGCAAGTTTCATTATTTCTTTCTTACCGGCAAGGATTGAAATAGGCATTCCATTGGCAACGGCTTTTGAATATGTAGCAAGGTCTGGAACAATTCCAAAATATTCCTGAGCGCCGCCGAGGGCCATTCTAAATCCTGTCCACATTTCGTCGAAAATTAGGATGACATTTTTTTCCTTACACAGATCGGCAAGCTTGTGTAGAAAATTATCCTTCGGTTCCTGAAATACCACCGGTTCCAGAATAACTGCTGCGACATCATTGTCAATCGAATTTTTTACTGAATCGATGTCGTTGTAATTAAATGTATACGAAATAGCCTGAACAGCTTCAGGGATTCCGAGGTTTCGCGCTGTAACGGCTATATACCAGTCATGCCAGCCGTGATATCCGCAGCAGAGAATTTTGTTTTTACCTGTATACGCGCGCGAAAGGCGGACAGCCGCGCTAGTTGCATCGGCCCCTGTTTTGGAATATCGGACTGCTTCTGCATTAGGAATAACATCACGGATCATTTCTGCTACTTCCACTTCAAGCGGGTGCATCATCGAAAATGTAATGCCGTCCTCAAGCTGCTTTTTAATCGCGTCGTCAACTTTAGGATATGAATAACCGAGAGAGAGAGGTCCGACACCCATCATATAATCTATGTATTCATTTCCGTCCACATCCCATACATGAGAACCTTTTCCTTTAACAAGATATTTAGGCGCAACACCGTTTATCCATTGCGATGGGCCTTTTGCAAGCGTTTGTGTAACCGATGGAATGAGTCCGAGCGCGCGGCTATAAAGCTTGTTTGAAATCTCGATTGACGGGAAATCGTTTGTAAGATTAATTTTGTTCGCCATCTAATTATTCCGTTAAATAATCTGAAGTATTCTGTTTCTTCTTTTTATATTCATCGATATTATTCAGCTGATCCAAATGTTTATCGTACCAGTATGTGCCAGCAAACTTATGATTGATTTCAGCTATTTCAGGATTCTTCTCTATCAGTTTCAATATGTCGTTCAGTCCGAAATCCGGGTTGACCGGGTACAGCTCTTCAAAAACTTTTAAAACGAAATGGTAATCCTCTTCGTAGTCGATTGTAAATCTTAATGTTGATGAAAGATCTAGGCCGGTTTCCCACTCAACATTACCGATCGTAAAAGAGTCCTTATGTTCCCACAGGAAAGGCGTAGTATGTTCCCGTTCAAAATCCTTAATTGCATCCCGCCATGCATGCTCGAGAGCCTGGAATGAAAAAATTTCAACATCGTTTCCATCGGGATAGGTGGCTGGATGAAGGTTGCTCACGTAATCGTATTCTTCATTATCAATATATGCTTTTATAACCCGGTCTATTATATGCGGATCTATTAGCGGACAATCCGAAGGAATTTTTACGACTGCATCAGCATCGTATTTTTTTGCTACCTGATAGTGCCGGTCGAGCAGATCGGTTAAATGCCCCCGGAAGAATTCGAGATTATTATCTCTACATAACTCTTCGATTCTATCGTCATCGCTGCTGGTGGAAGTTGCGATAACCAACCGGCCGATCAATCCTGCTCTTTTAACCCGTTCTATCATTCTTATTAAGAGCGGTTTACCAATTATCGGCAGAAGGACTTTTCCCGGCAGCCTGGACGATGAGATCCTTGCCTGTATTACAGTTACTATGTTCATTATACGGTCCTGATACTATACTTCTCTATTATCTCACTTTTTGCTGTTCCTGGTGAGTTCAGAAGATGAAGTCCGATTCCCGCAATCCTTTCGGCCGAAGTACCGTTATTCTGAATCGGTGATAACCTTTGCAATTCTTCCAGATTGAAATAGGAGTGAACTTCTTTGCCGAGTATTATTCCTACGAAAGCAGTTGATGAGTATTTAGTTATTAGCACATCGGAATTGGCTATCATTGCGTTTGTATTGCCGGAAGAATAAACGAGAGCACCTGGTGCGTATTTGTTTATTTCGCGGGTGGCTCTGTCGATTTTTTCGTTGGGGTGAAGTTTGAAGATAAGTTGTTTGCCGTTTGCAATTCTAACACATTCCTTAATAAACTTTTTCCGGTTCTCAAACTTAAAAGTTTCCCTGGCATCTGATGTGCAAACGAGTACAAAATTTTTATGCTCAAAATTGTTTGTCAAATACTGTTTCAGGTTATCGAAATTCGGAATTCCAGTAACAACAATTTTATCCGGATCAACACCTTTGCGTTTAATGAAAAAATCCTTGTAGCCTTCCGAAGCGACACAAAAAAGATCGTATAGGTTCGACATTCCCATCGTAGCTGTGCTCGCAAGCCATCGGTATAGTCCGAAGTACTTAATCAGGTAGAACATCAGGTTTTCCGGATCGGTCATCCCTTCCTGCACAAGAATAACTTTTTTGTCCCTGATATTTTTGGGATAGATAAGGTCCGCGCAAGTGTAGACAAGATCGTAATTGTACTTAACTCCCCGGTAATCGATTTCGAGGTTGTTGTCCCTCAGATACTTTTCCGTATTCCTTCTGAACGGCCCGTTAAGGATGGAGAAGTTTCCGTATCCTTTCCCAACCAGGTAATTAATCCACCCGTCGGCATAATAAGGTGTGAAGAAGCAATCATAACCCTTCAGATAACTCGAAATCTGATGCATCATCGAAGTCTGATTAAGAGACCCGCAAATAAATAAGATTTTTCCCCGGGACATTGTCTGATGTTGTTCTTTTGTTAAGCAAAGTTAACAAAAAAAAATCCTCTAAACTTCAATAGATGAAAAAAGGAGGATTAAATAATTGTTAAGAAAAAAGGTAAAATCGATTCATCCTTCCGGATCGAAGACTTATTAATCGGTAGGAATGAAAAGTAAATATAATTTCGAACAGAATGGAGATACACTTCGTCATTTACTGGAAGAATGAAATTAAGTTATGAGAACAAACTATCCGCTAATTCTCAATAAAACCACATTATTTTTCAATTTTGATAAGTTCGTTTAATAAAAGGAGTGAATGAGAATTTATAGCCCCGTTTCTTTGATTTTTAAGGTAGAATTTTAATCAAGTACTGATAATTTCCTCTCTCTATTGGCATAATTTATGTCATTGTCCAGATGTTAATTTTAGAAAAATGAGCGGAAGATGATTTCAATCAGAAACGGGAAAACTTTTAAAGGCGGTATCCATCCGGCTGAACACAAATCTCTAACGGAGAATAAACCGTTTGAAACGATGTCTAATCCTAAACAGATTATACTTCCATTGTCCCAGCATCTTGGAAAGCCGGCACTGCCCCTTGTTAAAAAAGGATCCGACGTTAAAGCAGGTGAAGTTATTGCAGAGCAGGATGGATTTATTTCTTCGCCTCTTCACAGCCCTGTATCAGGGAAAGTATCAAAGATTTCGACTGGAGCAAATGTATCCGGATTTCCGAAGGATGCAATAATCATTGAGCCGGCAGAAGCAAATCAATTTGTGCTTATGGATCCGCTCGATCCCGAATCTGTTACTCCAGATAATATCCGTGAAAGGGTGAAGAATGCCGGAGTTGTTGGACAGGGTGGCGCAGCGTTTCCGACATACGTTAAACTCGCTCCTCCAAAAGATAAACCGGTAGATATCGTAATTCTGAACGGATGCGAATGTGA
>CAZHHG010000056.1:0-18221 GCA_964532065.1 uncultured Melioribacter sp. | reverse complement strand
CTCAATTTATCTGGAGATCGGTTGAAACTTCCGATTACTACACTCTTCAGGTTGCCGAGGATAGTACGTTCCTTAACCTGGTTTATGAGGAAAGCGGTATCAGTGATACAATTAAGAGTATCGACGGATTAAAGACGTTTACAAAATTCTACTGGAGAGTAAGAGCGGAAAACGCAATTACTATTTCGGAGTGGTCGCCGGTCCGGTCATTCAATGTGTCGGGATATTTTTATCAGGGGCTTAATTATGGAAACCAGTCGATTTACCAGCCGTTTTATGTTCTTTTAAACGGCGGTTTCGATATGATCCAGGTTGGCAACAGGCGGGATATAAAAAATTTCCCTTACAATATTGCCGTTAAAAATATCTGGAAAAATCTCTCCGAACCTTTTAAGCCGATCAGCAGGTACGGCTGGTGGAATTTTTTTAAGGACCAGGTTTTTCCTCTTTCACTTAACAAACAGAACGCCCAGTTCTTTCCGAATTATACTCTTCATTTAATCGGCGGGGGAATGGAATATGCCGCTTTAGATGAATGGTTCGAATACAATAATTATCCTTATCCCGAGTTGTTCTCTGCATTTACGGTTATGACTTATCATCTTATAAATGAAATTGCTGAAAACGGGAATTATGAGGGGGATGATGTAGACCCGATTGCCGATATCTATATTTTTGATATCGGCGGAATTCTTCTTTTTACCTCTAACAGCGTTAGAAGATTTTTTGCCGAGGATCTGAATCTTGCCGATTGGTCGCAGCAGCCCTCATTCTCACTTAGGAACGGGGAACTTCACAACAACGGACAATTCTTTTCTATTAAATGGAAATTCCCTTTTCTTGAAAGATGGTATGCTTTCTATTATTTCGGAACCAACGGTGTTGGCGGCCTCTCTTATAAGTTTGACAACGGCTCGGCACTCTCTGTCGGGTTCGGTCTCGCAGCCAGCGATCTTATTCTGCTCGATGAAAAGACTAATAAAAAAACATTGGGTCTCGTTGGAAATCTGGGAGTATTTTTCGACAGGAATAATTCACTGCTGGCAAGCCTGTCGATTACCATCAAAACGGATTATATGATAAATGTTAATATTTATCCCGGAGTAATAAAATTCTGGGATGTTTCTCCCGGTTTATGGGGCGCTTATAGCCAGGACGGAAATGTTATACTTGGTTTTACATTCTCATGGCTCCCGTTCGGATTTGCAAACAGTTCAAAATGACCGGCTAAAAAAATCCCCGTCGATCCTTCATTAAATTCTTCGGTTAATTCATCAGTCAGATTGAAATTTTATCGTATGATTTATGATTTAAAACTTTATGTATTGTTATAACATTGATAAAAAGTCAGATATTTTGATTGTATCCACGCGCATTTCCTTTGATTGAATTATTTTCCATTTTAAAGATGGAATTAGTCTACTTCTGAAAATATTTCTGATTTTGCTCTAAAAACGGGTTGATTTCTCAGATATTCTGTAACAACCCTTTTTTTTAGATTAATATTATCATTCACTTAATACGATAATAATCTGAAGAAAGAAGGTGATGTAAAAACTAAAGGAATTTCTCTATCTAATTACTCTGCTAGACGGGTAAGAGGGCGCAAATGAAACTGGTGTCGAAAGTAAACATTATAACAGCTTTCGTTTTTGGACTGCTGGCATATCTTATAGTTGAATTTGAAATCTTCTATTTTGTCTCCGGCAGCCGGCTTATTAGTGATCCAAGAGAAATCTTTGTTCTTATTGGTTCTGCATTAACCGGCCCTGTAGGCGGATTAATCATCGGTGTTTTATCTACATTAACCAATCCGGTGCCGGAATTGTATACATACACTATGCTGCAGCATATTATCGGCGGTGTTTTAATCAGTATATTGTATAGAAAGATTTACAGCTGCAAAATCAATCTTCTGGTTTTTATTTTTCAGTGGATTCTACTGGTAATCAGCTACTATTTCATTTTTTATATACCTCTCTTTCTGGCAGCTTATTTCTTTGATAATTCTCTTTATCAGGTAATTACAAATAACACTTATCCGGTCTTTCATGCGCTTTATAAGATTTATAAAGGGTTCCTGCCGGAATTTATAATAACTACGGTAACTACTTCTCTCGTAATGATTGCATTGCCGGAAAATTATATAAAACCGTTATGGGGACGCGCAATTACTCCGGCAAATCAATTCCCCTCGGTTAAAGAAAAAAGATTTCTTTCTTCAACTTCTTTTGTAAACATACTTCCCGTTAGATTAATTGCCTGGTTTATCCTGCTTGCCATCATCCCGATCCTTTTTATGGCAATTACTATTAAAAATGATGTAATTAATTCTCATCTAAAGCACGAAGCTGTTTTCAGGCAGTCAATTGCAAGCAGTTATAAAGAAAAGTTCTTCGATCTAAAACCGCGTGAGTTAGTCAGGTTTTTTAAGGAGATTAGAGAATCGCTGGACGGAGATTTCTTTGTAATCAATAATAAAGGGTATTATGCTCTTAATACTGACTCTACCAAAAACCGTAAAAGCGCATTGATTGATTATCCGGAAAATGTAATTAATGAGATTATTAGTCAGCGAAACGGCCGGTTTATTGATTATAAAAATCTTACGAGTTATGGATTCGCAACATATAAAGGTACTATGCATGAACTCATAATTGTTTCTGTTTCCAACCGGAAAGCGATGGTGTCAATTTCTGCCGATCTTGAGGAGGATATTTATAATAAACTCATTATAGGATTAGTCATAATTTCCGCCGCTTTGATTTTTATTGTCTGGCTGCTGGTAAGATTGCCTTTATCAAAGTTCCGCAGCGTCGTTACCGCTTTCAGCAATGGAAATTTCGACTTAAGAGTACCCGTGTCTGAAATGAACGATGAGATTAAAGTTCTTGCCGGCTCATTCAATGAAATGGCAGATAATATTATTAATATTAACCGGTCGCTTGAGAATGAGATATCGGAACATAAGGCCGCTGAAAATAAATTATCTGAAAGCGAAGCTAGATGGAAATTTGCTTTGGAAGGCGCCGGCGACGGACTATGGGACTGGAATGCTTTAACAAATGAAGTCTTTTTTTCGAACCGCTGGAAAGAAATGCTGGGATACAGCGAAAATGAAATCTCCAATTCTCTTGATGAATGGCTTAAACGTATCCACCCGGATGACAAAGAAAAATGTCTGAACGATCTTAAAAATTATCAGGAGGGTAAAACTTCTGTTTATCAGAATGAACACAGGATGAAATGCAAGGATGGTTCATATAAATGGATATTGGACCGCGGAAGGATTATTGATCGGGACAAAGACGGAATTCCGCTTCGTATGATAGGTACACATACGGATATCGACTGGCAGAAGAACATTATTCTCGAACTTGAAAAAAGAAATGTCTTTATACAGACTATTCTGGAAAACCTTCCTATCGGTCTCGCGGTAAATGAAATTGAGAGCGGCAAAGCAAGCTATGTTAATAAAAAATTCGCAGAGGTTTATGGATGGTCTTCTGAGGAGATTTCCGATATCGGCCGTTTTTTTGAACTTGTATATCCTGATCCCGGCTACCGCAAGGAGATTTTTGAGAGAATTATGTCAGATATTAATAGCGGTGACCCCGCGCGTATGAAATGGGATAATATTAAAATTACTACGCAGGAAGGAACTCAAAGATTTGTTTCTGCAGTTAACATCCCTATTATCGAACAGAATATTATGGTTTCCACAGTTCAGGATGTTACTCTTCAGAATCTTGCTCAACAGAAAATTCTGGATAGTAATAAAAATCTGAAAGCGCTTCTTAATGTAAGTAATACTCTTTCATCATCCCTCGAACTGGAAAATGTTCTCCAGGCAGTAATCGACAGCGTCATTAAAATGACTGGACTCGATAGCGGTGCAATCTATACTATCGAGGGTGATCATTTATACCTGGCGGCTACCACGCCTCCTCTCTCTACGGAGATGCCGGATATCTTCAGACACGCAATACTCTCGGAACATTTTCATATAATGAAATGCGCCAGCCAGAAAGATGTAATATGTATTTATGATACTTCCAAAGCGGAATTGTCCCCCGCTGAAAAAAGAGTTATCGAAACAAGGGGATTCAGGACTTTGATCTTCATACCATTGATTGCGGGTAATGAGCTTATTGCAGTTTCTATAATCGGTACGGAGAACAGGACTAAGGATATTTCGGAATCTGAAATCGAATTGTGCAAAGCATTTTCAAATATCGCTGCTTTAGCAATTTCAAATGCCCGGTTGTTCGAAAGCAGTAAGAAAAATCTGTTGAGCTTAAAAGAGGAGATAAGGGAAAGAGAGCTTGCTGAATTGGCACTCAGGGAAAGTGAAAAGAAATACCGGAATCTCTTTGAATCTAACAAAGACGGAATAACAATCTTTTACCTCGAGCCGGCTGATTCGGTCTCCGGTATCGTGGAGGTTAATAGAGCCTCGGCTGAGATGCTCGGTTATTCAAAAGAGGAAGTTCTTGGAAAACATCCATCTTCTTTTGAAAAAGAAATTACTGCAGAAGATGTCAAGAAAAGGCTTGATGAAATTATGTGTAGTGGTTTTTACTCTTTCGAGACAACTTTAAAACATAAGGACGGAAGTGAAGTAAACGCAGAAATTACTACGATGCGGATTGATTATAATAACCGGCCTGCATTGATGAATATTGTCCGGAATATTACCGACCGCAAGAATTCGGAGAAAATAATAAGAGAAAGAACCGAGGAGCTCGACCGCTATTTTACTAATGCTCTGGATCTTTTCTGCATTGCAGATGTGGAAGGGTATTTTATTAGACTTAATAAACAATGGGAAAATGTTCTCGGTTACAATCTTGAAGAACTTAACGGGAAAAAATTCCTGGATTTTATTCATCCGGATGACCTGAATGCAACGTTAGAGTCTATTCAAAATCTTAAAGATGGAAAAGAAATACTTGGTTTTACAAACAGATACTGTACCAGATCCGGCGAGTACAGGGTTATTGAATGGCGTGCGTATCCTTCCGGCAACAGAATTTATGCTGCCGCACGTGATATAACCGATAGAATACTCTATGAAGAAAAAATTACCAATTCACTTAAAGAAAAAGAGATTTTGCTTAAAGAAGTTCATCACAGGGTTAAAAATAATTTCCAGGTTATAATGAGCCTGCTAAGCCTCCAGTCTGAATTAATTGAGGATCAGAATATTTTAAGTGCTTTCAGAGAGAGCCGTAACAGAATTAAATCGATGGCTTTGATACACGAACTCCTTTACCGCGAAAGTAATTTTGAGTCGATCGATATCAACCACTATATTAAAAATATGGTCGATTTTCTTAAACGATCTTTTTCCGAAGCCAGGGGAACAATTGATATTGTGCTCGACGTTGAAAATATCCAGATAGATATTGATACTATAATTCCTTGCGGTTTGATAATTAATGAATTGGTTTCTAATTCAATTAAACATGCCTTCCCTGACGGGCGGGATGGAGAGATATTAATTTCGTTCAAACGGATTTCGGATGAGGCGATTTGTCTGCTGCTTCGCGATAATGGAATCGGTATTTCAAACGATTTTAAAATTGACTCTCTTAAATCTCTTGGCATGATGCTGGTTAATACTCTTACTAAACAGATAAACGGCGAACTTTATATTACGGGTAATGAAAAAGGATCCGAGTTCAGGATAATTTTCCCTAACAGGAAATAAGACTCGGTAATATATTTTCCCATGTATTCAGCCGATTAATTAAACAATCCCTCGGTTTAGTTCGATTATTATGCATGACCCGTGATTTAAATGGGCGAATGATGATTTATATTTTTCGGGTTAATGTATTTGTTGAGGAATAAGGTCATTAAACCCGTAAAGGAAATTTGCGGAGACTAAAAAACTACTTTATGCTTACACCGGGTCGGATTGATTCGGGTATTCGGGAACCGTTTTATGAGCTTTAAAGAATACGGGGATTCAAGTCTGATTCAGGAAATTGAACGGCTTAAGGCTGAGAATGCCTCATTAAAATTAAAATTGGACCGCCTGGAATCGGTTAATGAATCCGAACTCGCTGCATTTGAATTTGAGAATGAAATTCTTGTCGATCTTAACCGCCTTGCACTTGAGCTTGCCTACCAGCCTTACTATGAGATATTCCCTTTCATTGTCTCCAGTTTTAAGAAAATTTTTGGAGTTAGGGCGGCATGGCTTACCATATATAATGAAGCAACCTCGGAGCTGGAGGTTAAGTATACAAGCCTTTCTGATGACGAAAACGCATCAATTATTAAAATGATTGGAGAAAATATTTCACAAAAACCAATCTATCTTTCGAAAGAAGATTATCACCGGCTTCGCCGGGAGACTTTTAGTAGAATCAATTCGATTAAGGAACTTACGTTTGGCGCTGTACCCGACTGGATAGGTATACCAGTTCAAAAATTCTTCAATATAGGATGGTTTGCCGGACTAGCATTGGTTCATGGAGATAAGCTTGTAGGTACAATGGTTCTGGCCGGAAGCGAAGATCAGCCTTTTCCTGAAAAAGAGAAAGTCCTGGTTTTTGCCGGTGTTGCTGCTATTGCTATCGAAAGAAAAAAAGCAGAAGAATCCCTACATGAAAGCGAACGGAAGTTCAGAGAGCTGTCCGAGCTTCTTCCTCAAACCATTTTTGAAATGGACCTTTTAGGAAGGCTTACATTCGTAAATAAATCTGCTCACAGCTTTTTCGGCTACGACAGTTTTGAATTTGCAAATGGTTTAAATGCGCTTCAAATGATTGTCCCTGAAGACAGGGAACGGGCCAAGATTAATATTTCAAAAGTTTTTTCAAAAAAGGATACATCATTTAATGAGTATACCGCCATTAGAAAAGACGGTTCTACATTCCCTGTGATTATCTTCTCCAGTGCCGTATATAATAATGAAAAAGCAGTTGGAGTTAGGGGTATTATTGTTGATATAACAGAACGTAAAGCTCTCGAAGAACAGATAAAATCTTCATTAAAGGAGAAAGAAATTCTCCTTAAAGAGGTTCATCACAGGGTTAAAAATAATCTTCAGGTAATTATGAGCCTTTTTAATCTTCAATCGGATTTGATTGAAAATCCCGAAGTCCTTTCTGTTTTTTCCGAAAGCAGAAACAGAATAAAATCGATGGCTCTGATTCATGAACTCTTATATAAAGAGAACACATTTAATTCAATTAATTTTAAGAACTATGTTAAAAATCTGGTTGCGTTTTTTAAGGGCTCTTATTTCGAGCAGAACGCTAACGTAAATATTGAAGTTGATGTAGAAAATCTTAACCTTGATATTGATAGAATAATCCCTTGCGGATTGATAATAAATGAGCTGATCTCCAATTCTTTGAAGCATGCTTTCCTGCCCGGACAAAAAGGCCTGATAAAAATATCGTTCAATAAGAATTCCGAAAATGATTTTACTCTGTCAGTTGCCAATGACGGTAAAAAACTGCCGGACGATTTCGACATAAATAAACTGAATTCGTTGGGTATGCTTCTGGTTAAATCTCTCACCAATCAGATTCACGGCAAACTTTATATTAATAGTACAGAAAAAAGCACCGAATTTAAAATTACTTTCCGAGATGCCATATGAAATTGAAAAAGCCGAAAAAGGAAGAAGTCAAAATTCTGGTCGTTGATGACGAGACCATTGTTGCGCTTGATATCAAAACCACACTTCAGAAGTACGGCTATAAAGTTGTTGGAATTGCCGGTTCTTCCAGTGAAGCCCTGAGAATTGTAAAGACTGAAAAACCGAATCTGATCCTTATGGATATTATGCTGAAAGGACAAAAAGACGGAATTGAAACTTCCGAGGAAATAAATAAAATTGCCGATATACCGATAATATTCCTGACTGCTTATTCAGACGATAATACACTGGAACGCGCCAAGCTTGTTGAACCATACGGATACCTGATAAAACCCTTCGATAACCGCGAGCTCTTTACTACTATTGAAATGTCCCTCTATAAACACTCCATGGAAATGAGTATAAGGGAAAGTGAAGAAAGTCTTGCGATTACTCTTAATTCGATCGGAGACGGAGTAGTTTCTACGGATGAAAAAGGCCTGGTTGTGAGAATGAATCCTGTTGCCGAGAAGCTGACCGGATGGAAATTAGACGAGGCCAAAGGGAAACACCTTGCGGATATATTTAAAATAATAGATGCGACTACTAGAGAATCCCTCGTGAATCCCGTCGATAAGGTTATTAAATCAGGTAAAGTCATTGGCCTCTCTAATCATACAATTTTAATCTCGAAGAGCGGTAAGGAGATTAATATTTCGGACAGCGCAGCTCCAATCCGGGATAATGACGGGGAAATCCGCGGTGTCGTTCTGGTTTTTTCGGATGTAACTGAATCCTATAAAGCACGCGAGGAGATGCAGAAAAGTGAAGAGAAGTTCAGAGCTCTGGTTACACAAATGCAGCAGGGCCTCGCAGTCCATGAAGTTATTACAGACAAAAAAGGGAAGGTGGTTGATTACAGGTTTCTTGAGATAAATGATAGCTATGAAAAACTTACGGGCCTTAAAAGAAAAAGAATAATTGGTAAAACTGTTAGAGAAGTACTTCCGGATATAGAAGAATACTGGATTGAAAAGTATGGCGAAGTAGCCCTTACCGGTGTCCCTATTACATATGAAAACTACGTAAAGGATTTGAATAATCACTATGAGGTAGTTGCCTATCGGAATCAGCCGAACCAGTTTGCGGTTATTGTTAATAATATAACAGAGAGAAAAAATACCGAGAATAAACTCAGACGGAATCAGGAAATTCTTACAGATATTTTTGAATCAGTTAAAGAAGGCCTTACTTATGCTTCCTTAAAAGGGAAGATTATTTCTGTTAATAAAGCCCTTCTCGAAATTCTTGAACTTAATCAGGAAGATGTTATCGGTGCCGACCTAAAGGTAATCGCTAAAAAAATTCTCCCTGTTAAATCCTTTATAAGCGTGCTCCCCAAAATTGTTAATGTACTTAACGGCACTGATATAGAGCCCTTTGAATTGGAATATAAAAACAAGGTCCTTGAAATTTCGGCTGTTTACAACAGTAATTCCGAAAGAATTATAGGCGTCTTCAGGGATATTACCGAACGTAAAAGAGCACAGGAACGGATCGGCCTGATGGCCAGCCTGCTCGACCTCTCCCCGGCTTCGGTAATTGTGCATGACCTGAATGGTAATGTCATCTATGCGAATAAGAAGACACTTGAAATGCATGGTTATACCGAAGATCAATTTCTGCAGTTGAATCTGAAGGATATTGATACGCCTGAAAGCGCCGAATTGATTGAAGCCAGAATAAAAGAAATAATTAAAAAAGGCGAACTGACATTTGAAGTAGAGCATAAAAAGAAGGATGGTACTTCATTCCCGCTCCTTGTTAATACAAGAAAAGCCAGATGGGGCAATAAAGACGTTCTGCTTAGTGTGTCGACTGATATTACTGATCGTAAGTTGGCCGAACAGAAAATTCGTGAAAGCGAAGAGAAATTCAGAAGTTACATTGAAAACGCACCCGACGCAATTATGGTAGTTGATAGAAAAGGTAATTATCTGATGGCCAATAATGCCGCGGCTGAAATGACCGGATATTCCATTGAAGAACTTACAAGAATGCACATCCTTGATGTGACTCATCCGGATGATCATGTAAAAGGGGAGCGTCATTTTAAAAATGTAGTTGAAAAAGGGGAAGCTATTGATGAAGTAAGATATATCACTAAAAAGGGTGAAGTAAGATATTGGTCAGTTAAAGCAATCAAACTTGATGACGACCGGTTCCTCGGTTTCCAGAGCGATATTACAGAACGCAAACTGGCTGAAAAAGCACTTATGGAAAGCGAAGAAAGGTTTGCCCTGGCTATCGATGCCTCTGAACAGGGTATCTGGGATTGGAACCTGTTAACTAATCACGTCTATTTCTCTCCGCAATGGAAAAAACAGATCGGCTATGAAGATTATGAAATTAAAAATGAGTTCAATGAATGGACAGATCATCTGCATCCCGACGACAGGGAACGCTGCTTGAGCGAAGTGCAGTCGTATCTCCAGAATCCCGGTAAACATTTTATAATTGAATTCCGCTTCCGTCATAAAGATGGGAGCTACAGATGGATCCACAATAAAGCCTCTTCAATACTCGGTGCCGATGGAAAAGTTATTAGAATGTTCGGTTCCCATCTTGATATTACCGAACGGAAACTTGCCGAAGCTGCTATCCAGCTTTCGGAAAGCAAGTTTAATATTGCCTTTCATGCCTCACCCGTTGCAATGGCCATCCAGGATGATAATGATCTGTTTATTGATATTAATCTGGCATTTATTCAATTAACAGGTTATACCAGAGAGGAAATTATAGGAAAACCTGGTATAGAATTGAATTTATGGGCCGATCAGAATCAGCGCAATTATGTTAATTCGGAATTTGAAAAATCCAGAGTAATAAAAAACTTTGAGTTTCAGTTTAGAAGAAAAAACGGAAACACCGGGTTCGGTATCCTTTCTGCCGAGATGATTAATATTAACGGCAAGAGTGCTTCTCTCACAACTGTTATCGATATAACCGAACGTAAGTCGGCAGAATCTGCCCTCTCGGCCAGTGAATCAAAATTCCGCTCCCTGGTTACATCTCTGAATGATATTGTATATACACTCGATAACGAACAGCGGCACACAGGTGTATTTGGCGAATGGATAACCAGGACCGGTTTAACCCCGGAATACTTTATCGGGCGTTCTTCAAAGGATATCTTCGGTGAGGATGCTTCGAAAATCCATGAAGAGGCAAATCGAAAAGTCCTCAATGGTGAAAATGTTATTTATGAATGGTCGACGGATTCCCAAGATCCCAAAAAACACTATCAGACCTCTGTTTCCCCCTTACGCGATTCCAACGGCACTATTATCGGTATTGTTGGCGTGGCGAGAGATATCTCGGATCTCAAAATGGCAGAAGAGAAAATTCGTGAGAGTGAAGAAAAGTTTCGTTCTATTATCCAAGGATTGAATGATTCTATTACAATTATTGGTTCTAACGGACTAATCCTATACCAGAGCCCGGCCGCAATTAAACTATATGGCTTTACTGAGAATGAAATGATTGGTAAGAACCCGTTGGATTTTATTCACCCGGACGATCATGAACTGGCCAGACTGGAAATGAGTCAGGTCTTATCAAATTCTAATGACTTTGTACCAACTGTTTATAGAATTCTTAAAAAAGACGGATCTTTTGCCTACCTGGAAACTGTTGGTATTAATATGCTGAATAATAATTCCGTTAATGGAATTGTTATTGTCGGTAGAGACGTAACCGAAAGAATCAAAATTGATCAGGAACTGAAGAATAGTGAATTGAAGTATAGAACTCTGGTTGAAAACCTGAATGAAGTTGTAATGCTTGTTGATAATGATGATCGAATCCTGTTCGTTAATCAAAAGTTCGAAAAACTATTCGGTTATACTCTGGATGAAGTAATTGGTAAAATAGGTTATGAATTTCTGCTGGATAAAAATGATAAACATAGAATAATTGATGCGATAAATCAGCGTAAAGAGAAAATAAGCAGCCAGTACGAAGCTTGTTTCCTTACTAAATATGGAGAACGGATTATATTCTTTGTTAACGGTTCTCCTATATATGATGCAAACGGGAATGTAATTGGTTCTCTTGGAGCCATGACCGATATAACCGAACGCAAGAGAGCTGATGAAGAACTGGAGCGGACAAAAATCCTCTTAAACGAAACAATTATGCAGTCCCCTCTTCCAATGGTTATGGTTTCGGCAGAAGATTTTAAGATAAAAGTTGTAAATAAGGCCACCGAGGACTTCTTACTGATTAAGGCGGACGATTATTTAGAAAAATCTCTATTTGATATAGACATTGTCTGGCAGGAGTATACACCGGAAGGGATTAAAGTTGAAGTCCAGGAATTGCCCTTACCCCGGGCATTGCAGGGTTTGGTAACTCATAGCAAAGAAATGAGGCTCGATCGGAGAGACGGAACCAGCGTCTGGCAGATTGCAAGCGGTGCGCCGATATTTGATTCACAAGGAAAGCTGATCGCCGGATTGCTTATAATGCTTGATATCACCGACCGTAAGCGGGCTGAGGAAGAGCTCAGAGAGAGTGAGGACCGTTTCAGCCGTGCAATCGCCGGAACCGGTGCAGGACTTTGGGACTGGGATATGGTTAATAACAAGGTTTTTTATTCCCCGCAATGGAAGAGTATGCTGGGCTATAAAGACCATGAAGTGGAGAATGATTTTTCGGGATGGAAAAATCTCTGGCATCCTGAAGATGGTGCAAAGATTGAAAACGCCGTGAGTGATTATATTCAGGGGAAAACTGAAGTATACGAGATTGTTCATAGACTTAAACACAAAGACGGTAGCTGGCATTGGATTCTTACACGTGGCGACATCCACAGAGATGCAGCAGGAAATCCTATCCGATGGGTGGGGACAAATATAGATATAACCGATAGGAAAAAGATCCAGGATGCTCTTAAAGAAAAGGAAGAAAAGTACAGGGACCTTTTCAATACTATGCCTAACGGCTATTACCGTTCTACACACGACGGGTATTTCGTTGATGCAAATCCCGCTTTTATTCAAATGCTCGGATATGACAGTCTTGAAGAATTGAAATCAATCTATATTCCGAAAGACATTTTTGTTCAGGCTAGCGAACGTGAAGATATTTTAACAAGTAATCCGGGATTTATAAGTAATGTTGAAACCTTTCGCTTAAAGAGAAAAGACGGAAAAATTATCTGGGTTGAAGATAATGCAAGGTATATAAAGGACGAATCCGGTAATGTTATTTTTAATGAGGGTATATGTAAGGATATTACCGACCGGAAGAATGCAGAAGATGCATTGCGTGAAAGCGAGCAGTTATTTAATACACTTGCTCAGGTTTCACCTGTCGGTATTTTTAGAACCGATCCGGATGGCTTAACGACATATGTTAATCCGACCTGGAGCCGGCTTTCCGGACTCTCTTTTGATGAAGCATTGGGTAATGGATGGCTTAACGCTCTTCATCCTGATGACCGGGAAAAAATAAGCCATGGTTGGAAAAATTCAACTCTTGAAAACGATGTATCTGTTGCAGAATACAGATTCCTGCGCCCTGATGGTAATATCCTCTGGGTTATGGGCCAGGCGATACCGGAATTTGACTCGCACAACAGAATTGTTGGCTATGTCGGCACGATAACCGATATCACTGATCGAAAACACTCTGAAGATGCTCTACGTCAGTCCGAAGAAAAATTCCGGGCTATAACGGAACAGACTAATAGTCTGATCTCGCTTACGGATGCAAACGGAATTATCACTTATGCTTCACCCTCCGCGCTCGAAATATTTAATTATCTACCGGAGGAAATGGTTGGCCGTCCGTTTATGGACTTCTTATATGAGGAGGATATCCAGAAAGCGGTTAATGCCTTCAGGGAAGCTGTTGATAAGATTAGAGTTACTAAGAACCTGATTCTGAGGATGAAGCGTAAGGATGGTTCCATCTTTTACGGTGAACTTAACGGCTCCGATTTTCATTCCGGTGAAAGTAGAGGATCTCTTGTTGTTATCCAGGATATTTCCGAAAGAATAAAATCTGACCAGGCATTAAAATTAAGCGAGGAAAGATTTAGAGTAATTGCGGAAAAGACCGGAACAATTGTTTACGACAGAGACCTGATAACTAATAAAGTCCATCGCGAAGGAGCTATTAAAGAAGTTCTTGGTTATTCAAAGGAAGAGTACATTTCCCTTACAGTCGAACAGTTCAATCAATTGCTTCATGAAGAGGACCGGTTCAGAGTGATTGAAGGGGAAAATAAATTATTCGAAAATGGTGGGAGTATTACTCAGTTCTACCGGCTTAGACACAAAGACGGGAATTATGTTCAGATAGAAGACAATTCTGTAGTTCTAACAGATGAAAACGGCAAAGGAATACGCTTGCTCGGTTCTATGAAGGATATTACCGAACGCAAACTTACTGAAGAAGCTCTTAGGGAAAGCGAGGAGCTGCACCGTAAATTACTTTTAACCGTTCCCGACCTTATTATCAGAACAAATTTAAAAGGCGAAATCATTTTTGTTAATGAATCCACACTTCAAACCCTGGGTTATGTGCCAAAGGAAAATCTGCTCGGTAAGAATATGCTTACCTTCATTGCTCCGAAAGATAAAGAGAGGGCAAATAAGAATACCAAACTTATGATGGAGCGTTCGCTCGGCATTCAGGAGTATACTCTTGTTTTTGAAGACGGATATGAAATAATAAGTGAAGTAAATGGGGATGTGATTGTCGATTCGGAATCCAATCCGATCGGCATGGTATATGTCGTAAGAGATATTACGGAACGGAAAAAAGCGGAAGAAAATTTAAGAAAACTCTCACACGCTGTTGAGCAGAGTCAGGTTTCAATTGTAATTACAAATAAGGACGGAGTAATTGAGTATGTTAATCCAAAATTCTGTGAGGTTACCGGATATTCTATTGAAGAGGTGATCGGGCAGAATCCAAGAATCCTGAAAAGCGGTGAATGGAAACCGGAATCATATAAAGGTCTCTGGAATAATATTACCACCGGAAGAAACTGGACCGGTATTTTCCATAACAGGAAAAAGAATGGAGAACTTTTCTGGGAATCAGCTCATATCTCCCCGATTAAGAATGAATCTGGTTTTGTGACTCACTTTATCGCGGTTAAAGAAGATATTACGGAAAAGGTTAAAGCCGAGGAGGAACTGATCAGATATAGAGAACATCTTGAGGAAATGGTTGAGGAAAGAACCACCCAGGTAAATTCTCAAAATATATTTCTAAGGACACTTATCGATACAATCCCCAATCCGATATTTGTTAAAGATACTAACGGTAATTACACTGATGTCAATCCGGCTTTTGAAAAGTTAACGGGAAAAAGTAAGGAGGAACTGCTAGGTGCAAACCTGGATACGGTTCTTGAAGGACGGGCCAAAGAACTTGCTCTTGAAACCGATGAAAAACTCCTTAATGGGGAAGCGGTTTCCATTTATGAGATAGAAATGAAAAATGCTTCCGGTGCTATGGTCCCACTTATTGTTTATAAGACTGCATTTGGATTCTCAGAAGGTAAACCGGAAGGTATTTTAGGTCTGCTCGTCGATATCTCCGAAAGAAAACAAATGGAGGAGAAGACAGTTCTGGCGCTTAACAGGGAAAAAGAACTAAACGAAATGAAAACTAATTTCATCTCGATGGCTTCCCATGAATTCAGAACTCCTCTTACTACAATCCTTGCCTCGGCAGATCTGGTTGAACTCTACCATCAAAAATGGTCTGCTGAAAAAATCCTGAATCATATTAAGAAAATTCAGGACTCTGTTAATTATATGACTACTCTTCTCGATGATGTATTAACATTGAGCAGGGCGGACCGCGGTAAACTGAAATTCTCGCCCGATAATCTTAATTTAAGAGAACTCTGCAATGAGATTATTAAAGAGATTAGTTATCAGGCCGGTCCGACTCATCATCTTCTTTTTGATTGTAAACTGAGCAAAGATTATTATGTCTTGGATAGAAAACTCCTTACACAGATTCTTAATAATCTTCTATCCAATGCTGTTAAATTCTCACCGGAAGGAGGTAATGTTTCATTGAATATTCTTGAAAAAGAGGAGAAAATTGAGTTTATTGTTTCTGACGAAGGGCTCGGGATTGACCAGAATGATCTAAATAATATTTTTGAACCGTTCTTCCGCGGTAAAAATGTTACAGATATTAACGGTTCCGGTCTGGGCCTGAATATTGTCAAGAATGCCGTTGAACTTCACGGCGGCCATATCAAAATCGAAAGCGAACTTAATAAAGGAACTAAAATAATTTTTACGGTTAAATCGGTTTGAAAAAGATCTTTTTAATAGAGGACAATCCCGCTATGATAGATCTCCTGGGCAATCTGCTGAAGGAGATTGATTGCGAGATATTTTCTTTCAAAGAGGCCAAATCAGCTTTTGAAAACCTGCCTGTACTTAAACCTGATCTTGTAATCTGCGACTTGTATATGCCCGGTTATGACGGATTTAAATTTCTAAAGGAGATTAGATCAAGCGGGTCTTTTAAGACTCTTCCCGTTATTGTAATTAGTGTGGTTTCGGATAAAAATACTATCGATGAAATTATTAAAAACGGTGCTGATTTTTTCTTTACTAAACCTTTTCGGGTCGCTGAACTCTTTAATACAATTAAAAAAATTATGGGTGATTGATTTTTATGGAAAACTCAGATACTAATCTGAATCCGACAATTATTCTCTTTGAGGACGACAAAAATGTTAAAGAGTCGGTGGTGGAAATTCTAACGAGTGCGAACTATAATGTTGTTCATCTCGATTCCACGGTAAACCTCCGCCCCTCTTTAGATGAAATAAAACCTGACCTTATCGTATCCGATGTTATGATGCCCGTAAAAACCGGCCTCGATCTGATTAAAGAAATTAAAAACATCGAGAATTATTCCGACCTTCCGTTTATCTTCCTTACCGCGAGATCAGATTATGGTGATCTGAGGGAAGGTATGAATCTGGGGGCCGACGATTATCTGGTAAAACCATTTAAAGCTGTAGACCTTCTCCGTTCGGTTGAACTAAGAATTAGAAAAGCCCAGCTTCTTAAAAAGAAAGTTGAAAGATTCTCCAAAAGTGTTGCTATAAGTGTTCCTCACGAATTAAGAACCCCGCTCATTTCTCTTATGGGTTATTCCGACCTTATCATAGATGATTACGAAACCCTTTCGCGAGAGGAAATTATTGAATATATAAAGAGAATTAAATTCTCTACCGGACGCCTTCACAAGGTTATAGAAAAATTTATCCTCTATTCCAATCTCCTTATGATCGATCTCGATGAAGAACTTAAAAACCAGTTCCTTATGAAATATCAAATTGATATAGAGGAACTTATCTCCAGAGAAGCTCTTATTGTTGCTGAGTCATACGATCGGAAAAAGGATTTGAAACTAAATCTGGTTCCATTCAGTCTTTCAATCAGTGAAGAACTTCTTTCTTTCGCTCTGATTCAGTTAATTGATAATGCGTTTAAATTCTCTACTGAAAACTCCGATGTTATAATAACGGGAATTAAGGAAGGCAATCGGTATGAAATTATTATTTCCGATCATGGCATCGGTATTGAGAATGAGCAATTAAAAGAACTTGATGCGTTCAGGCAGGTTGAAAGGGAAAAAATAAATCAAAGCGGAAGCGGCCTCGGTCTTGCTATTGCAAATAAATCACTCTTTCTTCTGGGCGCCGGTTTAAGTTTGGAAAGCGAACCGCTTAAAGGAACTATTCTTCATATTAAAATCCCTGTTCCATGATAGTTCAGTTCCCGGTATGTTAGAGATTTTCTAAAATAGTTCTTAACGATTTCATTCCCATCAAGAACTATCCACCCTCATTTTTTTTGACGGTCACAATTTACAAAAAGCTAGTATCCGGCCGAATTTATCCAGATCTGATAATTTGTTTATAACAGATATTTGAATCAAATCTGTTTGATTTTAAATAATATCTAAAATTATGCCACCCCCAGCCGATAATATAATTGTCACATTATCGATTTTGAAAATCATTGAGGGAAAAATGGCAGCAATAAATAATATAAAACAGGAATACGACGAAATCCTTCAACTTGTCAGTTTCTATCTCGAAAAAGAGGAATATGGCGTTGATATCCTGAAGGTCAGAGAAATCATTAAGATGATGCAGCTTACTAAAGTTCCTAACGCCCCTGATTATGTTGAGGGAGTAATTAACCTTAGAGGTAAAATAATTCCTGTGGTCGATCTCCGCACTAAACTTGGTATGACCCGAAGAGAACCGGATACTCATTCAAGAATAATTGTTGTTGACGTGGAAGATAAAACACTGGGATTTATAGTTGACCGCGTTAGTGAAGTTTTACGGATTCCCGCAAGTGTTACAGAAGCTCCGCCGGCAATTGTATCGGGCGTTGATACTGAATATATCACTTCGGTTGGTAAGCTTGATGACAGACTCCTGATACTTCTTGATCTCAATAAAGTTTTCAACGACGAGGAGAAGGAGAAAATAGATGCTATCAATTAACATAAAACGCGCAAACCACTTTCTATACATAATCAATTTCATCTT
>CAZHHG010000055.1:0-18264 GCA_964532065.1 uncultured Melioribacter sp. | reverse complement strand
GGGATTTAATTATCTAAGTTCTATTTTTTACTTCATTAAAACCATTTTCTTTGTCTGAACAAAATCACCAGAAGAGATATTATAGAAATAGACACCGCTCGAAACTCTTCTGCCGTAATCATCAGTAGCGTTCCAGTAGATTTTATGATTACCGGCCATACGTTCCTCGCTTAGGAGATTTTTAATCTCTTTACCAAGAATGTCATAAACCTTTATCTGAACATTGCCTGATCTGGGCAGACTGAAGCTGATGACCGTTTCCGGATTGAAAGGATTGGGATAGTTCTGTTCAAGAGAGTAAGCAACGGGCAAAAGTTCAACTTCTTCTGTACCAATTCCAGTTGGAATTTCGACTATTGCTCTAATTCTATTTAGCCATATATTGCCGGCACCATCAGTGTAATAAATCCATGATGCTGTACTTGGTCTGTAGAAAATACTATTTCCGAACGTAGTACCAGGTTTTTTTGCAAGCAAAACCATAGTTCCACCATTTGAAGCATTTGCAGCAATCTGAAAAACAATTAAGAAACGATTAACAGTACTAATGTTCTGGTTCGCCACGTCAATTTCTACCCAACTGCCGGTGGTATTCGGATTGGTTGCAGTGAAAGAAGTTGATAATTTGGAACCAAGTGGTGCAGCGGAACTTCCAGTATAACTCCAAACTTCTCCGGGTAACGAGTTATTATTACTATTGAGATAAACTTTAATCTTATTTAATCTGCTACTACTTACACCTTCAAAAACGACCCCTTGTTTAGAATTAGCTTCTATACCAATGGTATACGAGTCATTATAAGGTGTATCATATTCTAATTCAGTAGTTATGGATGTTGTAAACGAACCCGAAGACGTATAAGAAAAATTATGAGGTCCCTTATCGTTGTCTAAAGCACCTAAGCTGACATTATTGTAATAAATTACAAAGGTGACTTCATTGTAAGTTGTCCCAAAATCGGGAACTGAAAATGTTGCATTCATTGGCACGTTTACAACTTCCGTGGTTCCAGTACCGATTTTCATTGCTCTTACTTTAATACCACTATTTCCAAAGTTGTTAAAGGTAATATTCAAATTTGACCCACCTTTATAAGTCAAATATCGTGCGCCATATTTATAGACATTATCTGTAGTAAGTGACACGTTGGGATTTAATATTAATAATGAAGATGATTTAGGTTGATTCGCAAGTGTATATCCGAACTTACTATTATAAGAAACATTGTGAAGATAATTTGCAACAAACCAATCTTCAATAATATCAGCAAATCTTCTTGAAGAACTTGGAGACATGGTCATTAGTGCTGTATTAATTCCGTTAATATCTGTCAACTTATTCTGATGATACTTTCTAAAAAAATCATCACCGAATTGTTCTTTTAGATATAATGAAAAACGCGCAGCTCTAGAATAATCTGTGATTACGGCGTTACCAGTTCTCCATTCAAATAAAAATTGATTAGGCTCACCCGCAAAACTGCTAGTAGATCTAAGTTGATAACCATTGATATATGATGCTAGCTCCGACATAGACTCATTAATAAAAGTTTGAGAAGTAGTCCCGGTTCCCCGGAAAGATTCCCAATGAATCATATGCTGAAATTCATGGGCGGTTATTGACATCCCTGTTTCTATACTACTATTTCCGGTTGGCTTCTTGAGATCTAATGGATTCGCATCAAGATAAAACACTTCTGCTTTATTGGAATTGGATTCATTAAACTGATTATAGCTGTAAAAATACCCTGCGGTATATGCGCTGCCTTCCGTATAACCGTCGATTATATCAAGTATAAGAATTATGATTCTCTGATCGCCGTCAACGTTCGGTGGATTCCCGAAGAATTCCACGTTCATATCATAGATACCCTTTGTTGAATTAGGGAGAGCATTTTTGGAATCGAAAGCTTCTAATACCTTATTGACTGCCGCTTGATCGACTCTTCCATTATTCCACTGAGAGTCTTCCACAAAGATATAGCAGTTATCGCCAACTGCCCGGCAGGTTGCCGGAGTAGCATAAAAACCGGTGCCGGTGTTGGGATTATAATTAGTCAAATTATGAGCGTACCAGCCATTTTGATATGGACCGGGAGAGCCGACAGTAAAACTCCATGCGGCCTTACTGAGTTTTGGAGGTATAGGTTCAAGATTTTCAAGATCAATGCCGTGTGCCCTGCTAAATCTTTCCAGAAGCGGACGGGCGTCAACCGGATAACCTTCCTGTATATTACTTGTCTCCTGAGTTATGACAACAGAGGAGGACTGTGCAAACGACATGGAATAAAAAAACGAAACAACAAGAAGAAACAGGATATTATATTTAAGCTTCATATTCGACTCTTTAATATTTATAATTATTTGTTAATTGGGAGTGCAGATTCAACTTTAATAACGGGCATACCAAACTGGTCTACTTTGCTTTCTGTGAATTCAATTGCGTATCTGCTTCCCTGTTTATCCCACAATTCCTTCCGGAGATTATCGTCGCATTCCAGTAAGTAAATTTTCGAATTGTCGAGCTTTAGAGCCAGCTGTGTAAATGGTTCATTCCCGACAATAACAATTTCCCCTTTCAAAGTAATCTTATCGCTCTCACCGCAGTTGCAGCAGGAAGAGAGGCCTGCAGAAATCAATGCAAATATTATCAATGGTAGAAAAATTCTTTTTTTCATTTCATTTCCCATTAGTCCGGTTTCAAAATAGCAATTTCCGTTTCTAAAAAAAAGAGAACTTAAATTCTCATATCAAAATATGTGACAAGGAATAAAGCGATCTGTCTGATTGTTAACGGAATAATCAAACAAAGAGAAATGTAATGAATTCAATTTTGTTTTACAGAGTCGCCATTGAACAGTTCAAAGAGTTCGTTTTCAGAACCGAGAAGATCTTTAAGCGTTAGATCCTTAACTACAGAATTAACGGAGTCCTGGATTATCTTCCAGAGTGACCTGACAGAGCAATCGATCGAATTGGTACAAAGATCTCCGGCACCAGAATGATTCCTGCAGAATGAATCGTCGTAAAGTTTACCGCCAAGAACATACAGAACCTGATCTACTTTAATCTCTTCAGGAGCACTAGATAAAGTGTACCCGCCGAATTGTCCGCGTTCTGCAGTTAAGAATCCTCCGAGTCGTAATACCCGGAGGATCTTACCTGTATTATGTTCGGAAATACCTTCGCTACGACTTATCTCCGGAATTGTTAAACTCTTTCCTACGTGATAGAATTTAGCAATTCTAAGAAGGCATCTTAAACCGTATTCTTCCTGTGTGCTGAATTTCATATTATTATTTAAATTCTGTTAACCTGTTTGGTCAAGAGTAAGAGCATAAGCAGGATCATGATCAAGAAATTAAAAAAAGACTCTATCTTGTTACTTAATTAATTTTTATTCATCGGTATTTTAGAGCCGCACATTTTTGCATGGATCAATTCATCATATTTCTCTTTAGAAATTGAAGGACCCTGCTTAGTGCAAAACTTTTCGAAAACCGTTTTAAGGTCTTCGGCAATTTCCTCCGGTCCCCTTCCTTCAATATGATGACGGGGCATCATAAAAAGTACTTCGCCGTTTTTCAATAATGCTATCGAAGGAGATGAAGGCGGAAAGTTAGGAAGAAATTTTTCCCGGAAATGATCTACCGCATCCCGGTCCTGACCGGCAAATACCGTCACATATTTATCCGGGATTACATTATGCTGAAGAGATAGAGTAACACCCGGACGGGCACTTCCTGCAGCGCATCCGCAAACAGAATTGATCATAACAAGAACTGTCTGATCATTTTTCTGCGACAGGGTTTCCTCAACAGTTTGAGGTGTCAGCATCTCTTCGAACCCGACATATACCAATTCATCCCTCATCGGTTGAACAGCTTCCGGGTCGTATATCGGAGGTTTTTGATTTATTGTGAACATCATTACATCCTTTCTTAATACATTTTAAATATGGCCGTATCAATACGGCAGAATTATATATTTTTTTTATACATCAGAGAAATCCAAGTTCAAGCTTTGCTTCTTCGCTCATGTTATCCATACTCCATGCGGGTTCCCATACAAGGTCAACATAAACATCATTAACTCCCTTAACTTTTTTCACTTTCTCCTTAACTTCAGGAGGCAAAGTACCGGCAACGGGGCATGCGGGTGAAGTTAACGTCATCTTAACGTAAGTATTTGCTTCGTCATCAATTCTTATTTCATAAATAAGACCCAGTTCCCAGATATCAACCGGGATCTCCGGATCAAAACAGGTCTTAAGCTGAGCGATTATATCCTGTTCTAATTTCCCTTTATCAATCATCATAATTCCTTTTCATCAATATTAATTTTTTGTAAAAACGTTATTGTTCATTTAAGTAAAGAAGTCAATTAAAAAATATTTTAAGCAAACATTTTCTTTACCTTCAGTAATCCTTTAACAAGTTTATCAACTTCCTCTTCAGTATTATAAAAACTGAAAGAAGCTCTTGAAGTTGCCGGCAGATTGTAACGGTCCATAATCGGCTGTGTGCAGTGATGGCCGGTTCTGATCGCTATTCCATCAGTATCTATTATAGTTCCGATATCGTACGGGTGAATTCCTTCAATCACAAAAGAAATCACCGAGGCTTTATCTTTCGCGTTACCGATGATTCTTAGCCCTTCAATTTTGTTTAACTCTTCTGTTGCATACTTCAGCAGGGAATCTTCGTGAAGAGTTAGTTCATTCCTGTCGAAGCTGTTCATATAATCGATAGCAGCGCCGAGTCCGATGGCTCCGGCGATATTAGGTGTACCCGCTTCGAACTTGCCGGGGAGATCATCGTAGGTAGTTTTTTCAAATGTAACGGTGCGGATCATACTCCCGCCTCCCTGATAGGGCGGCATCATCTCAAGATATTCTGTTTTGCCGTACAAAACACCGATACCTGTCGGTGCAAAAACCTTATGGCCGGAGAAGACGAAAAAATCGGCATCGAGTTCCTGAAGGTCGACTTTAACATGAGGAACCGATTGCGCGCCATCAATTAAAACCGGTATACCCTTCGAATGTGCAATATCAATTATTTTTTTTACGGGATTTATCGTACCGAGCGTATTAGATATATGAACAACGGAAACAAGTTTTGTTTTTGAAGTGATCAAGGTCTTAAACGCATCCAGGTCCAGCTCGCCGTTGTCATTTATCGGAATCACTTTCAGCTTGATATCTTTCCTGTCGCACAACAATTGCCAGGGTACTATATTGGCATGATGTTCCATATGAGAGATAATAATTTCATCACCATTCTTAAATATCCCGGCTCTGCAGAGTGTAGAGGCCACCAGGTTGATAGCTTCGGTGGCACCTCTAACAAAAATAATTTCGGAAGCGCTAAGTGCGTTAATAAACTCTTTTACTTTAAGCCGTGCGGTTTCATACTGATCCGTTGCGAGCTCACTTAAAAAATAAAGGCCGCGATGAATATTGGCATTATCGAACGTGTAATATTTATTAAGGGCTTCTATTACCTGCCGGGGTTTCTGGGATGTGGCCGCATTATCAAGATAGACAAGAGGTTTATCGTTTACCAGCCGGTTTAAAATCGGGAAGTCTTGCCGGACTTCATTCACAACAAATTTTCTTTTTACTTCCGGAACCGTATTAATCACATTAACCCCCTATTAAGGGAAACTGAATTTTGAACCGGCAGAATCTTTGCCGGTTCTGCTTTAATTATTTTCGATTTCAACTCTATTAAGATGTTCGAATATCATATGGTTCAACTGCTCGCGCAGAGGTTCAATTTTAACCGACTCCAGCACATCATTTGCAAATGCCCTGATCAGAATCGACTTGGCGAGTTCGGCCGGAATACCGCGCGTACGGATGTAATAATAAGCGGTGTCATCAAGATGCCCGACAGTTGCCCCGTGAGTACATTTAACATCGTCGGCAAAAATTTCGAGCTGCGGTTTTGTATTTACTCTGGCAGTTTTGGATAAAAGCACAGATTTATTCTGCTGATATGCATTCGTTTTCTGGGCATCTTTACGGACAATAATCTTTCCGTTGAAGACACCTCTCGCCTCGTCATCAAGAATTCCCTTGTAAAGCTCATTGCTCATACAATTCGGTTTGGCGTGGTCAACAAATGTATGATTATCCACAAGCCGCTTACCGTTTGCCAGGTAGAGTCCGTAGTAATGAGTTTCAATATTTTCGTCGCCGAGTTCCGAATTGATGTCGTTGCGTACAATCTCACCACCGAACGTAAAATTATAATGATTGAAAACGCTCCGCTTCAGCTGATAAGCTTCCACCTTCTCGTAATGGTATGAGTTATCATTTTCGTTCTGGATTTTATAGAGATCGACAATCGATGATTCATCCGCGAAGACTTCGGTTATTGCATTTGTAAAATATTTTGAATAATTGACGGCAGCATAAGTATTGATAACCGTAACCTGTGAATTTTTTCCGGCAATAATAATATTATGAGGAACTGAAAGGATAGAATTCCCGGGATCACCATTAAGGAAAAGTACCTGAACCGGTTTATCCAATACAATATTATCCGGAACAATTACAACAGCTCCGTCCGTTGAATAAGTTTTATTGAGCAGATTAAACGCATTATCGGATTTAACATATTTCGAAATTCTGCCTCTTATAATTTCGGGATCATTTTTCAGAAGAACGCTTAAACTGTTAACAGTAACTTTTCCGGGAAGGTTTTTAAGATCGCTCAATTCTTCCGAAAAGATACCGTTAATAAAAGTCATTAAATAAAAATCGAATCCGCTGAAAAGATATTTTTTCATTTCATTAAGGGATATTTTCTGACGGTCAAGTATGAAAGCCGGAATAAAATTCTGTTTAAGAATCGGCGATATGTTTGTGTATTTCCATTCCTCATCCCTGGTTGTAGGGAAATCGGCCCCTGCCAGTTTATCGAGCGCATCCTTTCTTAAATCGTGCAGAAAGGTTTTAGATTCTCCGTTAAGCTTCTCTTCAAACTTTTTGAAGCCGGAAAGGTACCACTCTTTTGTATTCTGAAATTCTGACTTATTATTCATTAAAAATCTCCTTTACGCACTAACGGTTTCTTTTAATTCCGGTTTGATCCAGTCGTATCCTTTATCTTCAAGCTCAAGAGCGAGTTCTTTACCGCCGGATTTAATAATTTTACCGTTATAGAGAACATGAACAAAATCGGGCTGGATATAATTTAGCAGTCTCTGATAGTGGGTTACTACCAATACAGCTTTATCCCTGGATTTGAAAAGGTTAACTCCGTTAGATACAATTTTAAGTGCATCGATATCGAGTCCGGAATCCGTTTCATCAAGAAGTGCAAGTTTAGGATTAAGCATAAGCATCTGCATAATCTCATTTCTTTTCTTTTCCCCGCCTGAGAACCCGACGTTAACAGAACGGTTGATCAGAGCGTCTTCCATTCCGAGAATTCTGGATTTTTCCTTCATCAGTTCGAGAAACTCTTTTGGAGTTAACTCAGGCTGATTATGATATTTTCTAATCTCATTAATAGCTGTTTTTAAAAATGTTGCGTTGCTTACGCCGGGAATTTCAACCGGGTACTGGAAGGCAAGAAAGACACCTTCACGCGCTCTGTCTTCGGGATCCAGTTCAAGAAGTTGCTTCCCTTCAAAGAAAATTTCTCCGCCAGTTACTTCATATCCTTCATTGCCGGCTAGAACATTAGCAAGAGTACTTTTACCGGATCCGTTAGGACCCATAATTGCATGAACCTCACCAGCTTTAATCTCCAGGTCGATTCCTTTCAGAATTTCTTTACCTTCAACGCTGGCATGTAGATTTTTTATAGATAACATTTTTTCTCCTCAATCTTAATCGGCTTTCGCCGTTATTTATTTTTTCAAAATTTATTATCCGACACTACCTTCAAGAGAAATGGCTAGAAGCTTTTGAGCCTCAACGGCAAATTCCATCGGTAATTCGTTAAAGACTTCTTTACAAAATCCGTTTACAATCATATTTACCGCATCTTCCGTAGCAATTCCTCGCTGATTCAAATAGAATATCTGATCGGCACCTACCTTGGAAGTTGTAGCTTCGTGTTCAACCTTGGCGGATTCGTTTTCAACCTCGATATAAGGGAACGTATGCGCACCGCATTTATCACTCATAAGCATCGAATCGCACTGTGTGAAATTGCGGGCACCTTCGGCATTCTTTCCGATCTTAACAAGTCCTCTGTAGGAATTATTGCTTCTTCCGGCGGAAATTCCTTTGGAGATAATTGTACTGCGTGTATTCCTGCCGAGGTGGATCATTTTTGTGCCGGTATCAGCCTGCTGCATATTATTTGTAACGGCAACCGAATAGAACTCACCCACTGAATTATCGCCCTGCAGAATACAACTCGGATATTTCCACGTTATTGAAGAACCGGTTTCAACCTGAGTCCAGGAGATCTTGGAGTTTACACCCCTGCACGCACCCCGTTTAGTAACAAAGTTATAAATGCCGCCCTTGCCATCCTTATCGCCGGGGTACCAGTTCTGAACCGTTGAGTACTTAATTTCCGCGTTATCGAGAGCAACGAGTTCAACAACTGCAGCATGGAGCTGATTGTTATCCCGGATAGGAGCGGTACAACCTTCCAGATAGCTGACGTAGGTGCTTTCTTCAGCAACAATTAAAGTGCGTTCGAACTGCCCTGTCTCCTGGGCGTTAATTCTGAAATAAGTTGAAAGTTCCATCGGGCATCGTACACCTTTCGGAATAAATACGAAGGATCCGTCGCTGAAAACTGCAGAATTTAACGCAGCGAAATAATTATCAGTGTAAGGTACAACAGAGCCAAGATATTTTTTAACCAGATCGGGATGTTCCTGAATTGCTTCGGAGATTGAACAGAAAATTATTCCTTTTTCTTTCAGTGTTTCTTTAAATGTAGTCGTAACCGATACAGAATCGAACACGGCATCCACGGCAACACCCGTAAGGAGTTTCTGTTCATTCAAGGGGATACCGAGCTTTTCAAATGTTTTTAATAACTCAGGGTCAACTTCATCAAGACTGCTAAGTTCCGGTTTCTTTTTCGGAGCTGAATAGTAACTGATATCCTGATAATCGATTGGATTATAGTTAACATTAGGCCAGTGAGGCTCCTCCATTTTCTGCCAGTATCGGAAGGCTTTCAAACGCCATTCTGTCATCCACTCGGGTTCATTTTTTTTATGAGAGATTAAACGGATTACATCCTCGTTCAATCCTTTCGGAGCGGTTTCTGTTTCAATATCGGTAACAAACCCCCATTTATATTCCGAGCTGGTCAACTCGTCCAGAACTTTCATATCCTCGGAAAGTTCTTCCGGTTTGTCCGGATTTTCTTTGATTTCGTTCATTTTCGCCTTTATTCTAAAATATTGGATTAAAACCTAGTCAATCTTGAAAAAAATATCAAGATTAATATTATAAACCGATTTCAGTTAGAAATCGTTCCAAAATCTCAGTAATTCTGCTGACGGATAATTTCGAAAAGTAGTATTCCGGTGGCAACCGAAACATTAAGGGAATCGATACGACCTTTCATCGGAATCTGAACCAGGAAATCGCAATTTTCTGCAACAAGTTTTCTAATCCCCTTTTCCTCGTTACCGGCTACAAGGGCGACGGGCATTTTATAATCAACCGAAGTATACTCTCTGGAATTGTTAAGCGAAGTCCCTACTATCCAGAAATTCTCCTTCTTCAGCTGTTCGATAGTTCGTACGAGATTGTTTACCCTGCAGATTTTAATATGTGATACCGCACCCGCAGAAATTTTTTCTACAGTGTCGGTTACCGGTGCACTCTGATTAGTTGTAATGATTACCCCGTCTACTCCGGCACATTCTGCAGTTCTTAAAATTGCACCGAGATTATGAGGATCCTGGATCGAATCGAGCAAAAGAAGAAGAGGATATTTTTTCGAATTTTTTGACGCATGGATCAAATCTGCCAAATCATAAAACTTAATTCCGGATTTTAAGGCGACTACACCCTGAGCGTTTGTATTACCGGTAAGATCGTTAAATTTTTGAATTGAAAGCTGAGTTACTTTAATGCCGTTTTTTTTAGCGCTGGCAAAAATTTTATTAATCGCCTCGCCGTGCTGACCGAACGCGACGTAAATAACTTCTATTTCAACGCCTGCGTTAATAGCTTCGAGAACAGGCTTCCGGCCGTAAATTTTTTCCATTATTAGAAATTATTTTAGAGAGATAAATATTTAATAGAAATAGAAAGAATTCTATTCATCAGCAAAAGTGAACTCATCCTCGGCAACTCTGAATTTACAGAATACACGATTGTTTTTCTTTTTCGGCTTGTATTCTTTTTCAAGTACGATTTCCTTTTTGAATAAATTGAAACGGAAATCGGCAGAATTTATTGCGCCGTCCTGTTTCAGGACATTAACGACATAATCTCCAACAAGGTCTTCGAACAACAATTCCTTCTTTGCCGGTTGAATTCTCGGTACCGCATCCATTTTTGCTTTAAGGCCCATAACAATAAAATAAAAAATATTTTTTTCGCGTATGACTTCGACTGAAATTTCGTAGGCAAAGCTTGTAAATTCAACCATTGTTTCTATAGCAAAGACACAATACTGTTTTTTAATTTTTTCGTCGTAGCTGTAATATGCCTTGCACAGATATTCCAGTTTGTCGGGTTTTTTAGACGGGATTGCCGAAAGAGCAGTATGAGCTTTTTTCTTCCGGGTTTTAGGAATTTTCGGAATGTTCTTCGGTTTACGGAGCGGCAATCAGGACTCCTTTATTTTAGAAAATATTTTATCCAGATCATTGGATGCAACGTTTATCTGTTCTCCATTCGACATATTTTTAAGAACATACTCCCCTTTTTCGAACTCATCGCCGCCGATCATTAAAACGAAACGGGCATTAAATTTATTTGCCTCACGCATCTGGGCTTTAACGCTTCTGTTTAAATAATCGCATTCAACAGTCAGTCCTTCCCTTCTGAGATAAACCGATAAAGAAAACGCATTCGAAGCAAGATTTTTATCAAGTGTTACAACATAAAGATCGATCTTATCATCAGGAAGGTTTAGTGAATTTTCATTTTCGCAGGCAAGCAGAATTCTTTCCATACCGGCAGCAAATCCAACACCGGGAACATCGCCGCCGCCAAGTTCTTTAACAAGCATATTATATCTTCCGCCGCCGCACAGCGAACTCTGCGCTCCGACGCTTCCGCTTACTACTTCAAATGTAGTGTGTGAATAATAATCGAGTCCTCTAACAAGTTTAGGATCTACTTCAAACGGAATTTGAGCGGCGAGGAGGGCCTTTTTTACACTTTCAAAATGCTCCAGGCTTTCGTTATCGAGATGTTCGATAAGCAGAGGGGCATTTTCCATTATTTCCCTATCGGCCTCTTCCTTGCTGTCGAAAATTCTCAGAATATTCGTTTCAAATCTTTTTTTACTTTCAGCAGTCAGTTTATCGAAATGTTTTTCGAGATAGTTCTTAAGTATCGATTTATATTTTTCTCGGGACTCAGGAATTCCGAGAGAGTTAATTTTAACAATCAGGTTCTTGAGTTCAAGTTTTTTAAATATATCGTAGGCCATGATGATCATTTCGGCATCGAGGATCGGGTCATTACTTCCGAGGGCTTCGGCACCGAACTGGTGGAACTGTCGGAATCTGCCGGCCTGCGGCCGCTCCTGTCTGAACATCGGCGAGATATAGTAGAGTTTATTTACACTCTGCTTCTTATCGAGGGAATGCTCAATAAAAGCTCTTACTACACCGGCTGTCATTTCCGGTTTTAAGGTAATGCTTGTACCGCTTCGGTCGAGGAATGTATACATCTCCTTACTCACAATATCCGTTGCTTCGCCGATTCCCCTTGCAAAAAGTGAAGTCTCCTCAAATACCGGAGTACGGATTTCCTTATAATTGAAGTGAGAAAAAACGCCGGAGACAATTTTTTCGAGGTGATGCCATTTGGATATATCCGCTGGTAGAATATCCTTTGTACCGGTAATTGCTTTAATCATCAGGTTAATCCAGTTTCCTAGGAGATTTCGAAGTACTGTTTCTCCTCATTCTCGAAGAGATTAAAAATTTCGTCGGATGTTTTAGCCTGAGAAAGACTCTCTCTGAATTCTTCTTTATTCATCATTCTGGAAATACGGCTGAGGAGTTTTATATGAGGGCCGACAAGATTTTCTTTTCCGACAAGCAGAAAAATAAGGTTGACCGGCTGTCCGTCGAGCGCCTGGAAATCGATCGGTTCATCACTCTTTCCGAAAGCAGCTATTATATCCGTAACACTATTCGATTTAGCATGCGGAATCGCGAATCCTTTGCCGACACCGGTAGACATAATTTTTTCCCTGTCATGAACCGAATCTCTCATCGACTCAACATCTTTAACACGTTCATCTTCCTTAAACAGGTTTATCAATTCATTGATAGCATCATTTTTAAATTTTGAATTCATGGAAGGAATGATTTTGTCTTTTCGAAGTATGTCGCAAATTCTCATTTCAATATGCCGGAATATGTTTTATAAAATTGTGATCCAAATTTAAGAAAGGCGCACTCCTTTATCAATTAATGAGAGGATAAATTGTAAGTATTATCTATTCCTCCTTGCAGGGGTAAAATGCATAACGTAATTTGCAAAGAGAAAAATTCAAATTAAATACAGAGAATCAGTTCCGATGAAAAAATTACTTTTATTAGGTGCGGAAGCTATTGCACAAGGTGCGATCGACGGCGGGATGTCCGGTATTTATGCCTACCCCGGTACTCCATCCACGGAAATAACCGAATATGTTCAGAGATCCAGAATAGCTTCTGAAAGAAAAATACAGAGCAAATGGTCGGCTAATGAGAAAACTGCAATGGAAGCAGCTCTCGGGATGTCTTACGCAGGCAAAAGAGCTATGGTTTGTATGAAGCATGTCGGTTTGAATGTAGCAGCAGATCCATTTATCAATTCCGCGATTACTGGAGTTAACGGCGGACTTATAATAACGGTAGCCGATGATCCATCGATGCATTCATCCCAGAACGAGCAGGATTCCCGTTATCTGGGGAAATTTGCACTTATACCAGTACTTGAACCGTCAAATCAGCAGGAAGCTTATGATATGGCCCGGCAGGGTTTCGAACTTTCGGAGAAATATAAAACACCTATTATGATCAGGATTACAACAAGACTATCACATTCGAGATATGGTGTTGAAGTAAGTGAGATGCTTCAGCAGAATAACGGATCGCTGCCGAATGATTCCAAGCAATTTGTACTGCTTCCTGCAATTGCAAGGAACCGTTACAAAATTCTGCTGGAGAATCAGAAAAACTTTGAAAAAGAATCCTCAAATTCCAGATTCAATAAGTATATTGATGCCGATGACAAATCAATTGGAATTGTGGCATGCGGAATAGCATTTAATTATCTAATTGAAAATTATCCGGATAAAAAAACGCCGCATCCGGTTGTAAAGATCGGCCAGTACCCGCTTCCGAAAGAACTTTTAAAGAAACTTATTGACGAATGCAACACAATACTTGTTCTTGAAGACGGATATCCATTTGTGGAAGAAACAATAAAAGGATTTTTCGAGACAGAAAAAGTTTTTAAAGGAAGGCTTGACGGTACATTGCCAAGGGACGGCGAATTGAATCCCACAATTGTTGCCGCTGCTCTTCAACTACCAACCAGAGAGGGCCTACCTGTCCCGGGAATTGTAGCAAACAGACCACCCGAACTTTGCAACGGCTGCAGTCACAGAGATGTATATGAAGCTCTTAATGAAGCGATGAAAAGTTACGGTGAAAAAAGAGTCTTCTCTGATATCGGCTGCTACACACTTGGCGCACTCCCGCCGTATAACTCGATTAATTCCTGTGTAGATATGGGTGCATCCATTACTATGGCAAAAGGTGCAGCAGATGCAGGATTAATTCCGTCGGTTGCGATGATAGGCGACTCAACTTTCACACATTCCGGAATTACCGGGCTACTAGACGCGGTCAACGCAAATTCTCCAATTACAATTATAATCTCCGATAACAGTGCGGTAGCTATGACAGGCGGGCAGGAATCATCGGCAACCGGGAGATTGAAGGAGATATGTCTCGGTATAGGGGTTGAACCCGAACACGTAAGAATTCTAACGCCGTTACCAAAATATCATAACGAAATGGTAGAAGTTCTGAAAGAGGAATTAGCATACAACGGAGTATCGGTTATTATTGCCGAAAGAGAATGTATTCAGACAGTATCAAAAAAGAAGAAAGCAAAAAAATAATCGTTTACAAATAGAAAAGAGAGATGAAAAAAGATATTATATTATCCGGAGTAGGCGGACAGGGTATTTTATCGATAGCAGCGATTATCGGATTTGCCGCGCTCGAAAGAAGTTTATTCATAAAGCAATCCGAGGTGCACGGGATGAGCCAGAGAGGCGGAGCCGTTCAATCCCACCTCAGGATTTCAGATAATGAAATTGCTTCCGATCTTATTCCATATGGCGAGGCTGATCTAATCATTTCGGTAGAGCCAATGGAATCGATGCGGTATCTCCCCTTCCTATCGAAAGAAGGATGGATAATCACCAACACAACTCCATTTGTAAATATTCCGAATTATCCCGACTTGAATCAGCTTCTTGAACAATTGAATTCTTACAGGAATGTAATCGCATTTAATGCAGATGAAGTAGCACGTAAGATAAAAGCTCCGAAAGCTTCAAATGTTGTAACACTGGGAGCGGCTTCCCCATTTTTGGACATACCAATAGATAATTTGAAAAGCGGAATAAAGACACTATTCGGCAGGAAAGGTGATGATATTATTAATATGAATATCAACGCTCTATTAGCCGGAGTCGAAGAATCGAAAAGATTTACAGGTAAGATGAAAGTTTAAGAAGTGCGTTACAAAAAATTTTGTAACGCACTCGATTAAATTAACTGCTCAGTTTATGTTTGACTGCTTCAGCAACAATTTTAACGCCCTTCTCTATCAGTTCTTCCGGAGTATGCGAAAAGGCAAGTCGGAAACAATTATTTTTAACCCCATGCGGATCGAAGGTCTTGCCAATCACAAAAATTGCGCCTCTTGAAGCCGACTCGCGCATAATATCGAGAGAATCAACTCCTTCGGGTAATTGAACCCATATATAGAAACCGCCTTTGGGTTCGACCCATTTAACTTCTGGAGGCATATTAGCTTTAAGTGAATCATTCATAATTTTCATCCGGCGTTTATAGATCACACGCAGATTTTCGACATAAGTTTTCAGTTTACCCTGTCTTAGGAACTGATCGGCAAGCACTTGTGTAAATGTTGAAGAGCAAGCATCAATCGATTGTTTAGCAAGCTGAGCTTTGCTGATTATTTCCGGAGATGCAAGGAGCCAGCCAAGGCGCATACCCGGCCCAAGAATTTTGGAGAAAGAACCGATATAGCAGTTTGGAACCGGTTCCGGCTGAATAGTCTTCATCGGAATTGTTAACGCTTTACTCTTTTCATCGAAATAGAGCTCATTATATGGGTCGTCCTCTATCAGAATCGTTTCTTTCCCGCTCAGGAATTCAAGCAACTCCTCTTTTCTCTTTTCGCTATAGACTATTCCTGCCGGATTATGAAAATACGGGGAAAGATAGACTAATCGTGGATTTTTAGGGCCTGAAAATTTTTCTTTTAACTGTTCGATAAGTAATCCGTCCGCGTCAAGATCAACACTTTCGATATTTGCCTGATAGGATTTGAATGCGGAAGTTCCTCCGATAAAACATGGATTTTCAGTAACAACAGTTTCACCCGGATCGATAAACAACTTAGCGACAATATTAATTGCCTGTAGCGAACCCGAAGTGATCATCAGTTCATTGGTATCTACAGGAAGATTTTTAGAACGGAGATATTCTTTAACAGATTCGATAAGCGGAGGATAACCCGGAGTTGGTCCGTACTGAAAACCGGTTTTCTTATCCCGATCGCTTAAAGTGTTGTAGATTTCATCAATCTCCTTAACCGGGAAGAGGTCATTATTAGGCATACCGCCGGCAAAAGAAATAATATCAGGCCTTGTAGCAACGCTCATTAAATCACGGATCTCCGAAGTTCGCATCTCCTGAACACATTTTGAAAATGAAAGCATTATTAACTCCTTGATTTTTGGGGGAATAATGAGAAAGTAAATCTATAGGAAATTGTTAATGAGTGGATGAAGTTCCTGGGAATATCTTTTGTAACAAATTCTTTCAGTCTATTCTGTTGAAAGTTGAAGGCTGAATCTCCGTTAAATTAACTGAACATATCAATCATTTTTTCAATTGAAATAATAATAAAAAACGGGGTCAAATAAAATCCAGATAAATCAGGTTGAGTAATATCAATTAAAGAATGAGAAACACCGATTCTGCGAAAGAATTACAGGTGTAGATATAAGAGATAAGATATGAATCCGTTAAAGAAGTTAACTGCCATCCGCTTTTTATCTTTATTCATTTCTTCATTTACAATTGTATAGCGTGAGCCTGCCGGTCTTCCTGAACCGGAGCCGGTTTTTTTAATCCGCTGAACATTCTGCTGGTCATCGCGGTCCGATAAAGAATATTTACGCACGATTTTTAGTTCTCTGTTTTTCGTATGATCCACTTCAATAATAACAGGCCGGTTAGCCCGCGAATTATTTCGATAGACTGGCTGCTCTTTACGTGCGGAAGAATTTTTAAAAACAGAGGGGGGTTTAATAACAGATTCCTGCCTGATTTCCATTCCTTTATTATTGGATCTGGAGATTAAATAGGAGACAAGAATTACAATAAGTAATAAAGCTCCGCCGAAAACTAAAACGTCAAAAATAATATCGATTAATTCCATGAAACCGGAGTTAGTTTAATTATTTAGGTTACTTCAAGCGAAGTGCCAGAAAAAGGTGCAAATTAAAAGAATAATTGAAGGTTGAAAATATATTAGGTGTGTCAAGTTGAGAAGAGACAACAAAGTAAGACAATAATTATTTCCCGGATTCACCAACAGTTGAATCAGGATTATCTTCCTTATTTTCATTGTTATACTCACAGGCTTCCCCCCTGCAGCATTCGTCGATATTTATTCCGCATTTAGAACACTGCCCATGACCGTGCACCCAGACTAAAAATCCTTCAAAACCGCACCACATGCACCGTACCTTCTCTTTAACATCAGGCATAGAAAACTTTTAAAGTTTAGGAAGATTTCCCGCTAAGTTCTTGAATTATTTTCTCCATGTCAAATTTTCATAGAGAAATTGATTCTATATTTTTTCACAAAAATACTATATTCGAAATGCAGAAATAGAAATCCAATTTTCAATGATAATTTTCAGAGATAACAAGCCGGAGATAGGTAATAAAGATATTCTAGGGCACATCGAATATCATCACGAGTTTTACAGCGTCAGCTTAAAAAACGAAAGAGATATTCTTGTTTGGCTCCCGCCGTCATACCATTCCTCAAACAGGAATTACCCGGTATTATATATGCACGACGGCCAGAATTTATTCAGCCCTACTACATCGTTTATCGGATACGACTGGCGCATAGACGAAGTACTAACCGATCTTATCGGCAGAAATAAAGTTGAGGAAATAATAGTTGTTGGAATCTATAATTCCAGGGAACGTCTTGAAGAATATAATTACTGTACTCCGAAGGGGAAGAAGTACGTTCAGTTTATTACCAGGGAGTTAAAGCCTTTCATCGACCAGAATTATAAGACCAAAAGCGATAAAGAGAATACCGCAACTATGGGCTCATCGATGGGAGGACTAATCTCGTTTCAGCTCGCGTGGTATTATCCTAAAGTATTCGGGAAAGCTGCATGTATGTCAAACTCATTCTGGGTTGATAACAGGAAAATTTTTGAGAACATAGAAAACGATAAAAGAGATCATCTGGATCAAAAAATCTATCTCGATTGCGGGTGCGACGAAAAAGAACTGATAAAGGACAATAAAGAGATGTGCCTTCTCCTCAGGAAAAAAGGATTTGAGCAGAGAAAAAATCTCTACTGCTATTTTGTTAAAGGAGGAAAGCATTCGGAAATTGACTGGTCAAAACGCCTTAATATTCCATTAGAATTTTTATTCGGGATCCGGGAGAAATGAAATCTGATGAAATAATACGAGTATTAGGACTTCATCCACATCCGGAAGGTGGATACTTTAAAGAGATTTACCGTTCAGCAGAAATAATTAATAAAACATCACTGCCGGAACGAT
>CAZHHG010000054.1:0-18522 GCA_964532065.1 uncultured Melioribacter sp. | reverse complement strand
AGCTGAAATGGGTTTGGCTAAAATGCCCGTTCCTTCTAATCGTAAAGCTGAGCCGCTTTCCTGGTATAATGCCGATTTCTGCGCATTGATGACAAGCGGGGAAAAGCATCTGCGTAAAGAGATCGGTTTTATCCAACCGACAAAAACTAAATTGAATTTGGGAAATTATGACTGGACTGTTGAATTCTGGTTTAAACCCGAAAAGAAAACCGGGAGTATCGGAGTAGTGTTTGAAATCGGTTCCGGTCCCAGAGGCGAAAACGGTAAGATAACAAGTTTAACTCTTGACTCTAATCTCAAAACATTTATTCTAAAAAACCAGCCGGCAAATAGCGCAGTCAGGATTAATACAATCGATTTTAACGGATTATCGGAATGGTCGCATTTTGCTTTCGTATATTCATCTTCATCAAAAACATTAAATCACTTCGTCAATGGAAAATTAATCTCTACAAATAATAACGTTGTAACTAAATCTCTGCCGGTTGGCGATGAAGATTACATGAGCATTGGTAGGGACGGTAGTTGGAAGCATCCACTTCAGGGAAGCATAGATGAATTAAGATTTTCCGAAGGGACAGTTTATAATTCTGAATTTACTCCTCCGCAAAGTTTTGCGAATAGTAATATCTTGAAAGATGTCGATCTGGTGAAAGGCCCTCCATTGCTTTTTAATGATCAGGCGAAAAATGATTTGCCGTTAAATCTCGGGAACCGTAAACATCTGTTTATTGATGATTCCTTTATATCGGAAATGAAGGATGTTGAATTCAATGTTAATCCTCCAAGGAAAGCAGAACTGGTCATAGGAAACATTGAGGGGCAATTCCGGAAGCACTTAACGGTTGTTGAAGATGAAAAGGGATTGATCAGAATATATAACGGTATTCACGATGACTATATGGGCGTCCGTGTCTCAAAAGACGGAATTAACTTTGAATCCCCTGATTTTGGAAAAGAGTACCGCGGACAGAAGAACATTGTAATTCATGGACCGGTTGGCGGTATGGGAAATCCGTTTATAGATCCTAACGGCAGCGGCGACTCTAAATGGAAATTTATCTCGGGTTATCACAGCCGCGGAGTTTATCTCTTTACTTCACCGGATGGTTTTTCTTGGAAAAGGGAAAAGATGGCTCTAATTCCTTTCCGTTCCGGAACTCAATCCTGTACATTCTACGATGACCAGCGTCAGGTTTATGTTACAACTCATCGAACAGGAATAATGCATACACCGGCCTTTGCTACACAGAGAAGTACTGTGGTAACAGAGACACAAAATTTATTCAAGCCAATTCCATTTACTCCGCTTTCTCAAAAGGATTATCACGAACTTGATAAAAAATTACCATTGCGTGAACCATTACCATGGTGGCTCGATAACGGTCCTCTTACTCCCGGGGATTTTGGTCTCGAGTATCCCAACTCATTTAATCCGGATGAAGCTGATCCTGTAGGAACCGATATTTATATAACTAAAGCAATCAAATACCAGTATGCGCCGGACACTTATCTATCCTTCCCGATAATATTTTTTCATTACGAGAATGACGGTCCGCCAACCCGTACAGAATTGATGAATCCAGAAAGGAAACTCGGAGAAGGTCCGATCGAAACTCAAATAGCTGTAAGCCGCGACGGCATTAACTGGAAACGATATTACCGCCCTGCCTATGTTGGAATTGGAATGCATGATGGGATTGATATTAAAACAGCATATATAGCACAGGGAATGGTAAGACGGGGAAACGAAATCTGGCAGTATTATTTCGGCGAACCTTTCTATCACTCAGCCTATGATAAAAGTGATAAAAGAATTTCTGTCTTCCGTCTCATTCAGCGTCTGGATGGATTTATTTCAATTGATAGTCCTTATGAAAAGGAAGCTGTTGTTAAGACCAAACCGTTCACATTTGAAGGGAACAGATTAACACTTAACATTGATACGGACGCTGCCGGATATGCACAGGTAGGATTCATTGATGAATATGGAAAACCGGTTGATGGATTTTCAGTTGATGATTGCATCTACATTAACGGTGATTTTATTGAACAGGAAATAGAATGGCTTGAAAAGGGGAAAGATGTCTCTTCATTAAATGGTAAAACAGTGCAGCTTGTATTCAGGATGAGGGGCAGTAAACTCTATTCAATGCAGTTTATAAGTAAGTGAAAGAAATTATAGTCAGGAGATTTCGGAAATGAATATTGAATCCGTCAGCAATGCGATTAACAGGAGAGAATTTATTAAGAGATCCACTATGGCCGCTGTGGCTCTTAATATTATTGGTAGCAAACCGAGAAAGGAAAAACCGAACTTACTATTTATCTGGACGGATCAGCAAAGAGCCGATACGATGGCAATTTATGGAAACAAAAAAATTGAAGTGCCAAATCTTAACAAACTTGCAAGCCAGTCTATTGTTCTTGAAAATCCTTACGTAACCCAACCGGTTTGCACTCCTTCACGTTCATCTGTAATGACCGGATTATATCCTCATACTAACGGCTGTCTCGATAATAACGTCCCATTGCCGGCCAATATACCGTGCACACCTGAAATAATAAATGATCCAGATTATAGAACAGCATATTACGGGAAATGGCATCTGGGTGATGAACTGTTTGCCCAGCATGGTTTTGAAGAATGGATTAGTATTGAGGATATTTATAATCAGCACTTCAGCGAGGGAAGAGATAAAAATCGGGTAAGCGATTACACTGAATTTCTTAAATCAGTTGGATATAAAGCTGATGGTTCCCGCGGCGAATTTTCCAGAGACTATTCATCAAGACTTCCAATTGAACATTGCAAACCGAAATTTTTAGAAATGAAAGCCTGTGATTTTTTAATGCGGAATAGAAGTAACCCGTTTATGCTCTATGTGAATTTTTTAGAACCCCATCCGCCTTTCAATGGTCCTCTCAATGAAAAATATAATCCGGATTATGTTGATCTTCCGGAAAATTTTATGGATGATCTAGAAGAGGATGAGCCGCTGCGTTACAGAATGCTGAAAGAAAAATTCTACAATGAACTGTATAAGGGGGATCCGCTTAAAACCGAAAAGGACTGGCGTAAAATGACTTCAAAATACTGGGGGCTTGTCTCTCAGGTTGATTTAAGTATCGGTGCGATACTGAAAACTGTTGAGGATCAAGGTCTGGCTGAGAATACAATCGTTATTTTTACAAGCGATCACGGTGAAATGATGGGGTCACATAAGCTGCTGAACAAAACTGTTATGTACGAAGAGGCGGTTAAAGTCCCCTGGCTTATGAAGTTCCCACACCTGAATAGTAAACATCAGTTTGTAAAAGGAAGGTTTGGTCAAATTGATCTTCTACCCACAATTCTTGATGCGATGGATTGTAATCACAAGCTTCAGGGTGAGAGTTTGATACCCGTCCTGAATGGCTCAGGAAGACCTGCGCGGGATATTTTTATTGAGTGGAATAATAAAAATAGAGATGACGAATTAAACTCTGCAATTAAAAATGTAGCTGAAAGTGAAATTAAAAATGCAAAAAATGCTTTTGTCAGAACTGTAATCACCCAGGACGGATGGAAACTCTGCTGGGCCGATAAAGACAAAAGTCAGTTGTTCGACCTGAATAAAGATCCATATGAAACAACAAATCTCTTTTATAAACCAGATTATTCTGATAAAGTTAATCTGCTGAAAGAAAAAATTAGAACATGGCAGCGCGAAACGAAGGATGAATTAAAACTCGTGTAAGCTTTGGAATATTGATAAATAAATCCCTTGAAAAATCGGCTAAAGGTCTAATCTACAACAATGGAGAAAAAATGAAAATTAAATCTCTTATTCTGTTCATTATGATTACTCAAATTATTTCCGCTCAGGTGATTGGTCCCAAAACTACAGAAGTTAATATGGCGTCCTATTCAAAGATAGTTTATGTTGCGGAAACCGGTTCCGATCAATCCGGTAACGGAACTAAGCAGAATCCATACAAATCAATAGGATTTGCCCTATCAAAGTTGTCCGGGTTATCCTCGAATAATAAAGGCGCTGTATTAGTTGCTAAGGGATCTTATACCAGTCAGACTATTCAGCTGAAATCCTTTGCAGATCTTTACGGCGGATTTGATCCGGTCAGCTGGGAAAGGAATATTTTATCTCGGGCTTCTATTGTCTCTGCCGAAAAGGGATCTCGGCTTTTTATTGGTGCGGATGATTGTCGGATTGACGGCTTTAATATCCGTAATAATGAATTCAGGGGAAAAGGAGCTGCTTTCTTTTGCAATGGTAATTCTCCAACTATTACGAATAATATATTCTTCAGAAATAAAACACTTATACCTGAAAACTGGAAACCCAAATACCGTCATTTAGTAGCTAACGACGGTGCCGGCATTTATGCTGAGAACGGAGCTTCACCTGTTATTAAGGATAATTTGTTTTATGAAAACAGCACAGAATGCGGTAGGGGTGCCGGTATTGCACTTCATAAAAACTGCGGCGGCATTATCTCCGGAAATGTTTTTATGAATAATGTAGTTGGACTTAATGATCCCGAAAGAAGCAGCGAAGGCGCTCTATCGGTCTTCGATTGGTCAAATCCTTTAATTGAAAACAACCTTTTTCTGAATAATGATGCATTGGCTGCTAATGATGCGGGAGGCCTGTTCGTCGCACTCTGGTCTGCGCCTAAAATTATTGGAAACATTTTTGTTAATAATTCTGCAACCGACGATGCCGGGGCCCTCTTTGTTGGCGGTCAGGAACACCGGTACGACTCGCCTCTGGATCCAATTCCTCCAAAAGAAAAATTCTTTGTGGAAATTGATCGGAATTTATTTGTAGCTAATTCAAATTCAAGCAGGAATTCAGGCGCATTCCGTGTTACTATGGAATCCAGGGGCAGCTTCACCAATAATATCTGTGCCTATAATACAGGTGCTTATTTCCAGAGAAGCGAGTTCGGAATTTATAATAATACTCTTCTCGAAAATTTTATCCTCATTGAAACTAAAGAAGGTCTTGGGAAGAGTTCTGTTGCAAATAATATTATCTGGGGAGATCTTAATATTGACGCACCCGCGGAATTTTATAACAACAATTCAAGAATCAAACTGAGCGGGACTGATAATATTTCAGGGGATCCGGTCTTTGTAAAAGATAGTTTCCGTTTCGAACCAATCTCTTCATCATTCAATAATATTAACCAGACTTCAACACTGTTTCTATCGAATTCCGGATTCAGGAATAATCAATTAGCCGGCCGTGTGGTTAAAGCCGGAGATAAATGGAGTGTAATCAAAACCAATAACGGAAACAGTATAGAAGTCTGGGGAGATTTATCTGGAGAACTTGAGATTTTTGTTCTATCATCATTTCAAGTCAATAAAAATTCTCCGTGCATCGATTCCGGGAAAAATATTGAGATTGTAAAAACAGATTACTCAGGCAATCCGCGTCCCATAAAATCAAAGTCCTCTCTTAAACATGATATCGGTGCATACGAATACAAACCGGTGTCTAAAGGAGTAAAATAATATGAGATCAATAAAATTATTATTGCTTGTTCTTATTATCATTTCTGTTAACCCGTTTTTACATGCACAGCAATCGGATTACAAGCCGAAACGGATTAATAAATCGATCGAACTGTTAGCCGATAATCAGCCGATCTATTACATAAATGCATACGGAGGATATGAAGAAGGCAAAAAACTTGCTAAGACCTGGGCGGATTATATTACTTACAACATGGAACACGCACCTCTCGATTTCACATTGCTGAGAGAGTTTATGAAAGGACTTGTTGACGGAGGCCCGACTCCAAGCGGACACAGGACTCCAACTGTCATTGTTGTGCTGCCCGCACTTGGGCTCGATGCTCAGACTATGAAAGCAAATGTCTGGATGGCACAGCAGGCGCTTGCGCAGGGAGCTCATGGTGTCCACCTCTGCCGGGCAAGGGATCCTGAAGCAGTTAGGATCTTAGTACAGTCATTGCGATATCCGTTCAATGAAATCGGAGAAAATAAAATCGGAGATGGTCTTCGCGGATGGGGAAGCTTTCAATGGGCGGCTTGGGTCTGGGGGGTTGATGAACAGACTTACCTGAAGAAAGCAGATGTATGGCCGCTTAATCCCGAAGGCGAAATTATGATAGGTGTTAAAATTGAAGACCGGGATGCATTAAAAAATGTTGCGAAGACTTTAAAAGTACCGGGAATTGCATTCGCCGAACATGGTCCTCGGGATATGGGTTTTTCATACAACTATCTCGAAGGACGCGCGGATCCTCCTCTTCCGAAAGAGGTTGTGGCTGCAGGTGATAAGGTGCTTGCTGAATCTAAAAAGAATGGACTAGCATTCCTCGATAATGTTCTGCCCGATAATGTAATTAAACAGATTGAAAAGGGAGTACGTATTTTAGCTGGAGGAAAACCGGAATCCGCAGAAATAGGAAGAAAATTTACTAAAAGAGAAATGCCCTGGTAGTATAACATTTTTAGTTTGTTTCTTTCTATAGTAGAACTGAAAGTAAGAAACAGCAAAGGATATTTTAAAAAATCATTATTAATTAATCTGAAGTATTTATTACAAAACAGCTTAAATATTATATCGCTCTTGGCGCTCCGCCCATAAGAACTCCCGAAGATGGCACCGAAGCATTTATGCGTCCGGAAGTCGGATTCAATCCTTCATGGTTTCATAAATACTGCGGTATCGACTTCTCGGAAAAGTGGCATGCTGATGTTGAGTTCAGAATGAGATCCCATGAAACTATGCGCAGGGAAATTAAAAAAAGATTTCCCGGCTATAACATCGGCGGCGTTTTGAATGACGAACCCTTCGATCTGCTTACCGGTATTTATGGAATCGGCATTATCGATTCGCTGTTTGGTAGAACTCTTCAGTATCATAATGATAAATGGCCGGTGCCTGATAATAGACCTTTAACTGACGATGAAATAAGAAAACTTCAAGTCCCAGATCTTACAGCAAATAAATTTTTTATAAATATCCTTGAGCAGCTTGAAAAAATTTACAAGCTTACGGGAAGTGCAAGAGGATTTCTGAACTGGCAGGGAAATCTGAATACCGCTTTCCGTTTGAGAGGGGAATCCATTTTTCTTGATCTGATTGATAATCACGAAATCCTGAATACACTTTTGACAGTTGTTTCGGACACCTACATGAATGGAGTAAAATTACTTTATAAAAAACAGAGAGAGTATAATGTAGATTATAACTTCGCTACAATTGCCAATTGCACCGTTAATATGATTGGTCCGGAATTATACGAATCCCGCCTGCTTCCATATGATGCTAAGATAGCACAAGCATTTCCGGTAATCGGTATTCACAATTGTGCATGGACTGTTACTCCTTACATAGATCTTTATTCCAGAATCCCGAATGTTGCCTATATTGATATGGGAATAGAATCGGACTTGAAAAAGGCGCGTAATTTTTTTCTGCATGCCAGAAGAAATTGTCTCTATAAATCAATTGATCTCAAGAATAAATCGAATGAGGAAATAAGAAAAGATTTTGAATATATTGCTGAAAACCTGGCTCCGTGCGATGTCGGATTGCCTGATATTGAATACGACGTGCCTGATGAGAAAATAATGTTTGCGATGGATCTGTGTAAAGAGTTAACAGATAAATATTCATAAAGGAATTAATGAAGTTCTCCGGTACTTTATGGAAGCGGAAAAGAATATAAAAAGTGTTGTTAAAAGCCGGAAATCCTTTGACTGGCTCAGGAAAAGGTTATGTAGAAACAAAAAAGATGATTGTTCTAAAATGATTTCATCATTAATTGGATGTCAAATAAAAAATCCCGATCATTGATCGGGATTTTTCTTTTAACAATCCGGTCATAATTTCCAGTAACTCTTTTTACCTTATTCCAGATCAAATCTGTCGAGGTTTATTACTTTATTCCATGCCGCAACAAAATCGTTTACAAACTTCTTTTTAGAATCATCCTGAGCATAAACTTCCGCTAGCGCACGAAGCTGGGAATTTGAACCGAACACCAGGTCAACGCGTGTTCCGGTCCATTTAACTTTACCTGTCTGGCGGTCTCGTCCTTCAAACAAATCACCTGTTTCCGTCATTGGTTTCCAGACTGTGTTCATATCAAGCAGATTTGTAAAAAAGTCGTTTGTCAGTTTTCCAACTTCTTCTGTAAAAACTCCGTGTTTCGAATTACCGGTATTGGCACCAAGGACGCGTAATCCTCCTACAAGAACTGTCATCTCGGGTGCACTTAATGTAAGCAGCTGCGCTTTATCGAGCAATAATTCCTCTGATGATATTGAGAATTTTGTTTTTTGATAATTGCGGAAACCATCTGCTAATGGTTCAAGCACTGCGAATGATTCAACATCAGTTATTTCCTGAGATGCGTCTGTTCTTCCGGGTGTAAATGGCACTTCTACATAGTAACCGGCTGCATTAGCTGCCGCTTCAACCGCAGCGCATCCCGCTAATACAATAAGATCCGCCATAGAAATTTTCTTTTTGGTTTTCTGAGCACTATTAAATTCGCGTTGAATTTTTCCTAGGACTTTTAATACTTTTGATAATTGTTCGGGATCATTAGCTTCCCAGTTCATTTGTGGTGCTAAACGGATACGTGCGCCGTTAGCTCCGCCTCTTTTATCAGAACCGCGGAACGTTGATGCAGAAGCCCATGCAGTAGAAACTAATTCAGCTATTGAAAGTTTTGAATCTAAAATCTTTTTCTTCAGACTCTTGATATCCTTTTCATTAATCAATGGATGATTAACTGCCGGTATTGGATCCTGCCAGATTAAATCTTCCTTAGGAACTTCAGGGCCAAGATAACGTGACTTAGGTCCCATATCCCTGTGAGTAAGCTTGAACCATGCTCTTGCGAATGCGTCTGCGAAAGCTTCCGGATCTTTGTGGAATCTGCGTGAGATCGGTTCGTAGATTGGGTCGAAGCGTAATGATAAATCTGCTGTGGTCATCATAGGTCTGTGCTTTTTTGAAGGATCGTGAGCATCAGGAATCATATGTTCCTCTTTAACATCTTTTGCTAACCATTGCCATGCACCTGCGGGACTTTTAACCAGTTCCCATTCATAGCCGAAAAGCATATCGAAGTAACCCATATCCCATTTGGTCGGATTCGGTTTCCACGCGCCTTCGATACCGCTTGTAGTTGTATGAACTCCTTTACCGGTTCCGAATTTATTAATCCATCCCAGTCCCTGCTCTTCAATTGGAGCTGCTTCGGGTTCGGGTCCAACAAATTTTGGATCGCCGGCACCGTGCGCTTTACCGAAAGTATGTCCTCCTGCTACAAGCGCTACAGTTTCTTCATCGTTCATTGCCATGCGTGCGAATGTTTCCCGCACATCTTTACCTGATGCTACTGGATCGGGGTTTCCGTCCGGTCCTTCAGGATTAACATAGATCAATCCCATCTGGACAGCGGCCAGTGGATTTTCGAGGTTCCGTTCACCTGAATATCGGCTGTTCGCTTTGTCGCTTGTTGCAAGCCATTCTTTTTCCGCACCCCAATAAATATCTTCCTCGGGCTGCCATATATCTTCGCGCCCTCCTCCGAATCCGAATGTTCTAAAACCCATCGATTCTAATGCGCAATTACCAGCAAGAATAAGTAAATCCGCCCATGAAATTTTATTTCCGTATTTCTGTTTAATTGGCCAGAGCAGTCTGCGCGCTTTATCCAGGTTTCCATTATCAGGCCAGCTGTTTACAGGTGCGAACCTCTGATTGCCTGTACCTCCCCCTCCGCGTCCGTCGGCTGTCCGGTAGGTTCCGGCACTGTGCCAGGACATACGAATAAAAAGTCCGCCGTAGTGACCCCAGTCCGCTGGCCACCATTCCTGTGAATCGGTCATAAGTTTGTACAAATCTTTTTTTAATTCGGATAGATTTAGTTTCTTAAATTCTTTTTTGTAATTGAATTTTGATCCCATCGGATTGGATGCCGGAGCGTGTTGGTGAAGAATTCCCAGATTCAACTGGTTTGGCCACCACTCTTTATTCGAGGTTCCTCTTCCAACCGATGTTCTTCCGGTAACCGGACACTTGCTTTGTTCACTCATACTTGTTCTCCTTTTGATTATAGATTAAATTCTTTTTTCTTATTCAATATTGCTTCATGATTAATACTTTTATTTCTTATCCTTTTTTGTTATTAAACGAACCAATTATCTGAAGTTTGATATCCTTCACTTTGAAATTGGGTATCTTCTTCTTCATAAAAAATTTCTGCAACATATTATTTAACTCGTCGTCAAAAAAATCTTCGATTCGCTCCGACTCCTCGCAATACAAATGATGATGTGTTTCAAGTATGGGGTCATATCTCATTACATCTTTTTCAGTCTTAACCTTTTTGATAAGTCCTTTTTCAACAAAAGTTTCGAGGGTTTTATAGATTGTACCAACTGCGATGTTAGGATGATTCTTAACAACATATTCTTTTATATTATCTGCCGTGGGGTGATTTTTAAGGCTGTTTAAAGCCTCTAAAACAGCCATCCTTTGAGGTGTAACCTTAAGATTGCTGGCTTTTAAGTCTATTCCGTGGTTTACTTTTATCATAGAAAATTATTATTAGATAGGAATTATTCTCGACTAGAATACAAATTTATATCCAGAATATCAAGTAGACTTACTGTGTTAGATAATTATAGAGATGTACAGAATTAAATTGCGCTAAGTTCTATCCACTATTTATAAATTATTAATTCGGGGCAATGAATTTTTATAGGGGCCAGATATCAGTATAAAAAAATCTATCCGCCGATCGTCGCTTCCAAACTGTACGACTTAAATATGGAGATTATTTCCGGAAGTGATTCCTTTGCAGGTTCTTCGAGATTAGACTGATTGAATTCGAGGCCAAGCTTTTTGTATTTCTGCTGAGCGATATTGTGATAGGGAAGCAGATTTACCTTTTTTCTCTCCCCGGCTAATGAATTAATGAATTGTGCGCTCTCTTCAATATTTTTATGATTATCATTAATCCCTGAAACCAGAGGAATCCTAATGTTGATATCAGCACCCGTTTCAGAGAGTTTTTTCAGATTAAAAAGGATTATTTCATTCGGAACACCGGTCCACTTTCTGTGCTCCTCCGTATCAATCATTTTCAGATCGTACAAAAACAGATCGGTTCTTTGCGCTGCATCAAGGATCAGCTCGGTTTTTATTAGGCCTGCTGTATCGACTGCCCTGTGAATCCCTTTCTTTCCGCATTCGTCAAGAAGCTCAAATAAAAACCTGTGCTGAAGAAGCGGTTCTCCGCCGGAAAATGTGACTCCGCCTTCCGATGAGTCCATAAATACAGTTTCTTTTAATATTGTCTTAAGAATTGCATCACTGGTTTCCCATCTTCCAGAAATTTCGGTTGCATTTGCAGGACAAACCCCGGCGCACCGCCCGCATACAACACATTTGTCCCTGTCAGTTACAATACCGGTTGGGGTAAGCTGACATGCATCATGCTCGCAAATCTCAACGCATGTAGAACATCCGATGCACCTGTTGGCTGAGTAGAGTTTCTGAATCTTATTAGAAATGCTTTCGGGATTATGGCACCATGCACAGTTCAAATTACATCCTTTAAAAAAAACTGTGACACGAATTCCGGGACCATCGTTAATTGAATATCTCTTTATATCAAAGATTAAACCTGATTCCATAATCTCTTCAATCTAATAAGCGGACTACTAACTTTAAAAAGATTCATTCTCCGTCCTCTCAATAATCTCCTGCTGAAGGTCGGCGTTCATATCGTTGAAATAATCGCTGTATCCTGCCATACGTACGAGCAGATCTTTATAATCTTCCGGCGTCTCCTGAGCGGCCAGTAATGTCGCGGTATCAACTATATTAAACTGAACGTGATGGCCTCCGAGCGCAAAATAACTTCTTATCAGTTTTCCCAGTTTCTTAATGTCGTCTTCTTTCTTTAACAAACTCGGGAGGAAACGGAGATTTAAAAGTGTTCCTCCGGATTTTGTCTGGTCAATTTTTGAAAGGGATTTTATTACAGCCGATGGCCCGTGCGTATCAGCACCGTGTGAGGGTGAAGTTCCGTCCGAGATCGACTTGCCAGCGAGCCGTCCGTTAGGCGTTGCTCCTAATACTTTTCCGAAATAAATATGGCAGGTGGTCGAAAGCATATTTAAATGAAATGTTTCACCTTTAGTGTTCGGCTTCCCGTCGATAGCTTTCAATAAATCATTATATACTCTAACGGCGATGTCATCTGCATACGGATCATCGTTTCCGAAGAATGGAGTCTTGTTTATTATAGTCTGACGGATAAACTCCTCTCCCTCAAAATTTCTGGATACTGATGTGAGTAAACGGTCCATCGAAAAGTTCTTCTCCTCGAAGACATGTTTTTTTATGGCTGATAAACTGTCGGTTACGGTTGCCAGGCCAGTGCATTGTATATAATTTGTGTTGTATCGGGGGCCACCGTCATAATAATCTTTCCCTTTCTTAATGCAGTCTTCAATTACGACCGATAGGAACGGGGCAGGGGCATATTTAGCAAACATTCTGTCGATATAATTGCTAACGGAGATTTTAAGATTTACTATATAATCAAGCTGTTTTATAAAAGCATTGTAAAGTGTTTCATAATTGATAAATGTTCTGGGATCGCCTGTTTCTATTCCCACCTTTTTCCCTGTAAGAGGATCAAATCCATTATTAAGCATAACTTCCAGAATTTTAGGAACGTTCAGGTATCCAGTAAGAATATATGCTTCCTTACCGAAAGCGCCGACTTCTATGCAGCCGCTGCATCCCCCTTCTCGCGCGTCCTGAAGCGATTTCCCCTGAACAAGAAGTTCCTGAATGTATGTGTCGGGATTGAATACAGACGGATATCCATGACCCTGCCTGATTACTCTGGTGGCTGCGTGAAGAAAATTATCAGGTGTCTTGGAACTTATATGTACCGAATTACCCGGCTGAAGTATGTGAAGTTCTTCTATTACTTCAAGCAGGAGGTACGAAACTTCGCTTACACCGTCCGTTCCGTCGGGTTTCAGTCCGCCAATGTTGATATTTGTGAAGTCGTTATAAGTACCGCTCTCCTTGGCGGTGATACCTACTTTGGGAGGCGCGGGATGGTTGTTTACCTTAATCCAGAAGCAGGAGAGTAGTTCTTTCGCTTCCTCTCTGGTAAGCGTGCTTTCAGATATCTCCTTCTCGTAAAACGGAGCGAGGTGCTGATCGAAATGTCCGGGATTCATTGCGTCCCATCCGTTCAGCTCTGTAATTGTACCAAGATGAACAAACCAGTACATCTGAATTGCCTCATGAAAATTCCTTGGCGCGTTTTCGGGAACCCGCCTGCAGACATCGGCAATTTTCAACAGCTCCGCTTTGCGCTTTTGATCATTGGTTTTACCTGCGAGTTCTTCGGCGTAATCGGCATGTCTTCTTGCGAATATAATTGCGGCGTCACAGGCAATATCCATCGCTTTCAGTTCATCGGCTTTATCGGTGGCATCGGGATCGTTCAGATAATCAAGACGTGAAATATGATCTGCAATTTCATTCTTAAAATCTTTCATCCCCTTTTTATAGATTTTACCGTCGAGCGCGGTATGCCCCGGAGCGCGTTGTTCCATAAACTCTGTAAATAGTCCCGCCTCATAAGCCAGTTTCCATTCTTCAGGTACATGGTTGAATATTCGTTCACGCTGAGTCTTGCCTCTCCAGAAGGGTATGATTTCCTCTTCATAAATCCTGATATCATTATCGTCTACTTTGTAACGCTGCATCTCTCTGCTGTTAAGAATTTTCAGATCCTCAACGCTGTGGCATGTAAGTTCGGGGAATGTAGGTACTGCTTTAGGACGCGGACCTCTTTCGCCAACTATGAGTTCATCCTCACCGATGTAAATAGTTTTTCTTTTACAATGATCCAGAAATTGTAAAGCCCGGAGAACCGGTACCGGGTATTTCCCGTAATTCTCTTTGTAAAATTCCGTTTGATGAATTGCCCTCTCGATTGATATCGACGGCTCGGTTTCATAGCTCAGTTTTCTGAGTTTTTGAATCCGATCGTTCATTCCCGGACCGGACTTTTTTTCAACCGTCTGATAAAAATTACCTTCACTAGAGGCACGTCGTTCCGGTGATTCTGTGTGTTTTTTTATTTTCTCAAACATTTTAAAAATCCATTTGTTATTAATATCACTTATAATAAATAAATTCGGTTCCTGGCTGAACCTTGGATCTGGAATCGGAAATGGATTTTAATTGTAGAAGATCAGACAGTTGTAAAGACGTCTGTAATTCTTGAGGAAACTTGGGTGAAATTCTTCGATATGTAATTGTTGCTTTTTCATTCGGCTGAAATATAGATTTTCACTTATAGAATATCAATATCGGATTATTTTTAAAGGATATAAAAATGTAGAATTGAAGACCTGAGCTTCTATTTGATAAGGATCAGTTTTCTGGTTTGAGTAAAATTGCTACCCGAACGGTCTGAAATATCCGAAATGTCAAGCTTGTAAAAATAGACACCGCTGCTAAGGCTGCCGCTCTCAAATACCGCCTCGTATCTTCCGGCTTTCTTTTCCGTATTTACGAGCGTAGCGATTTCCTTTCCGAGCAGATCATAAACTTTCAATGTTACATATCCGCTCCGGGGGATCTGATATACAATCTTTGTCTCTGCGTTAAATGGATTAGGATAATTCTGGCGCAGATCGTATTTGCTGATGCTTGTGTTGTCCTCAATATCGGAAGGAAGGTGGAATCCTTTAGAATCCGACCACTCCGACCAGCGCAGATTATGATCCCTGTATCTCACCCGGTAATAATAATTCTTTTCATGAACGAATTTTGAATTGCTTAATGTAATGCTTGTAAGATCTATACCTTTGTTCAAATCAACCGGATTATGAGATGCGTCCGTTCCGTAAATATTTTTCCAGTGAATTATAGTGTCAATCACGGTATTACTGAATCCGGGACTTTCGGAAATACTGATCTTAACCGACATTAACGAATCTGAATTTATGCCGGATGAAGAGAATATCACCCGTTCCTTATCGAATACCGGATTGTTTACAACCGGTTTTGATGGGGCGGGCTGATTGATTTTACGGTACCAGCTGTCAAGTAATTCCGAATCTCTTGGCTTCATCAGATTACCCAGACTGTACATTTTAGAGCTAAAAGTTTTTTCCGCAATATCAATTTCTATAATCTGAAAATGATAATGATCCAGTGCGATATGAGTTAGATCATAATCGTTATTAATATATGAACCCCAGTAATCGAGAGGTCCGCCGCCGCCGCCACCGCATACAATCCTGAAATCCCACTTCTGCAACGGGGACTCTGATTCAACGGTACTTCTTTCAAATCCGTGTGTATGGCCATGTGAAAGCTGTGTTACCTTCGAATATTTTTTCAGAACCGGAAGGATCTGATTCCTTACATAAACCACCGCCGGATCGTCCATCCCATTGCCCCATAACTCCGAATATGCGACATGATGAACTAAGACTATTATAAAATCTATTCCGGAATCCGTCTCTAATTTCATCAATTCACTATCGAGCCAGGTCAGTTGTTCCGAAGCCCTGGTTCCCGTCAGATTAGAATTAAGCCCGATGATTCCGGTGTTCCGTAATCGATATGACCAGTATCTTTCAAGAGACTGATCTGATCCGGTTGCGCCGGATATCTCTTCGTACTTTACATATCTGTAATAATTAATGTCCTCACCCTCGTGATTGCCGGCGACCGTTAATGCAGGTATGTAAGGCGAAATAACCGACATGGGTGCAAAGTATTGCCCGGTCCATTGAGTTACGTCGGTACTCGAGACTACAAGATCGCCTGAGTGAAGAACCAGATTTATATGATTATGAATGTCGTTTCCGTAAAGCTTCTCAATCTTATTCCGCGCGGCTCGCATTACTGCCATAGTCATTGTAGTATCATTCGCGTGTGTATCCCCGAGTAACAGGAATCTGATTTTACCGGAGTAATTTTCATCCGGCTGAGTTCTGAATGAGTAAACAGGGGAAGTCCCGCTTCCGCTTATTAATCTGTAAAAGTAATCTGTGTTTGGAAGAAGACTTTTTAATTTTACGGTATGCCAGATGTAAGGATGTGAGATTACTTCAAATGAGCCGTTTTCAAACTGTCCGAGTCCCGGGGTTGTTCCATACTCTATTCTTGTTGATGTCGTTAAGGAATCGTGCCAGCTGATATAAACAGAATTGGATGTTGGCGTTTGAAGATAGGGAAACAGCATATGTTGTTTTGGTGCGTGTCCGTAATCCCCGAGTGATTTAACCTGATCGGTTGTAAGTGCGAAATCCCAGATAGCAGCTTCTGCACAATCAATCTCTCCATCCTCTCCGTCCTCATCAGCAAAAAGTAATAATAAATTGTCGAGCGCGAATCTTTTATCGATAGTCTGATAAAAACCGTTATTGATCAGATGTCCGTCGATGTAATAACGGTAGTGTACTCCGTTCTTTACGGATATAACAAATCGGTACCATTCATTGGCTTTGACAGAAAAAGTAGAATACCCGGTTGCCTGTATTCCAATGTACCCGCTCGGTTTAATGAAGCATTCGCCATCATTTTTATTCTTGGGATCGGTTTGAAATATGCTTCTCCAAACATTCATATCCGGAAGCCGGAAGTCGATCATAATTGTGTATTCGTTAACCATTGTCCCGCCGCCGTTCGGTGAGATTCCATGGTCTATTTCGTAAAAACTTCCCGTTCCTATTTTTACAGCACCATTATCCGGAGACGGTCCATCTGTATAAGAGTGGTTTCCCCTTAGTACCAGGTCCCTTCCTGTCTGAGCTTTTAAAGGATTTGTGCTGTCATCAAATTTCCAGTGTCCCTTTGGAGCGGGAACCTGCGCTGAAATAATTGATGTAAACATTAGAATCAGCAGGTATAATTTTAATATCTCTTTTGTTCGGATCAATGTAAGTACAGGTGGATTAATTTTAAATTCTCTTAAACTCTCATGCTAAAAATAACAAATTTCAGTATGATATTATGATTAGTCAAAATCCGCTATAACAGTTAGTGAACCGGGACAAATTTGCTTATCAGCAAAGAATTTCTAAATTCATTTTACTATTTTTAACAACAAAATGCACCCGTGATTTCTCAGACTCATTCAATATACTTTGGCCAATTTACTCGGGATTTATGAATCGTACTCTCTTCACTTTCTTTAAGATTTTGACCCTCTTTTCTGTTTTCTTCTTTTACAGTTGCGAAAAGGAAGAGAAAGAACCTGTCATTCCATTTAATAATCCCCCGGTAATTCAGATAACGGAATTGAAATCCGATTCATTGTTGATAGGAACAAGTACAGAAATTTTTTTCGATGTGAAGGATAAAGAGAATGATTCATTAAATATCAACTGGTCAGTTAAGAAAGGAAATGTAAAACAAATAAAGGGCCAAAACGCGCTTGTCTACTTTTCTCCGATGGTTGCCGTAAAAGATACCATAATTATTTATGCAGACGACGGTACAAATCAGTCATCTGCAAAAATTGAACTGATTATTGGATCAAATCCCGGAGTCCCGCGGCTTTTAAAACCAGAAAATAGTACCGTTGAAGTGGATCTGACCGTTAATATGAGTTGGAGCAAAATTAGTGGTGCTCAATCATACGATCTTCAAATCTCAACAGATCCGGAATTTCGCGGATTCCTTTACACCCGGAATAAAATAAGGCAGAATAGTTTTGTTGTATCCGGACTAAACATCAATACCATCTACTACTGGCGTGTGAAAAGCCGGAATGGATTCGGGGTATCGCCATGGTCTGGGGTTTCTACATTCCGAACTGTAGCGCCTCCATCAGCGCCTGCGTTAAGATACCCGGCTGATTCTGAAAGTGAAGTTTCAGTAAATCCACAATTAATCTGGAAGCGGATTGCCAATGCCGAGAGTTACTTACTCCAGGTTTCGAGAGATCAAGCTTTTTCTTCAATATTTATTAATAAAACAGGAATAAGGGACTCATCAATAAGTATTGAGAATCTCGAATATTTTTCGGAATACTTCTGGCGTGTCGCAAGTAAAAATTCATACGGTGTTTCTGAGTGGTCCGTTACAGGTTCCTTCTCAACCACCGGAAAACCACCTGCCGCTCCGGTAGATCCGGTGCCTGCTGATGGCTCTCGGAATATTCCGTTAACCGCAGATCTGAAGTGGGGAATGGTTGAACACACTTCGTATTATACACTTCAGGTTTCTCAGGATAGTCTTTTTACAGATCTGATTTTTACAAGAGACAGTTTAGTATCTCCGGAAGCTAATCTTAGCGGTTTAAAAAATTCGCAAAATTATTTCTGGCGTGTGAAAGGAACAAATAAATACGGCCAATCAGAATGGTCGGCTACTTTTAATTTTATCACACTATTAACTAATCCGCAATTATCCTATCCTTCTGCGGAAATTGAAAATATTTCTCCGTCACCTCAATTTA
>CAZHHG010000053.1:0-18767 GCA_964532065.1 uncultured Melioribacter sp. | reverse complement strand
TTAAAAAGTATTTTAAAAATTATACTGCAAATTTAACTGAGGGAAGTAAAAAGTCCTAAATCCTAATTCCACTTTTTTGATTTCCGAGGAGACTAAAAATTTTTTATTATAGCTGGCAGCAGACCAGGCCGCATCAACAGCGCTTAAAATATGATTGGCAACAATAACAATTACGGCTGTCGATGCAATGTTGTAATAATCATTTGCTTTTCCTCGCTCCGCTGAATAGAAAAGAAAATTTGTTGTTAAAGGATCACCATAATTGAACGGTGTATTCTCATCACCGAAATCATCCCACCCGACATTAAACTGGGGATATTTGCCAATCATCTCGTAATACTGCTGATCCTTGAAAGGAGCAAGCCGATGTGAATAATATTTTCCGATTGCACTTTCCAGCCGGTTTAATTCAGACCAGACTACATTCCCGTTATTATCAAAAACATTGTAATCCCCGGAATTGACAAGCGGATTAATTGAAGCCGCGTTCTTAATTGTCCATCTCGCATACCTTTTAACATCCCAGTGAGCATGAGCATAATTCTGGAAAGACCCTGTCTGGTCATCCCCTTTTTTATCGTAAATCAGTCCGACAGCGATAGCTGCGATTTCAGCCGCAATAAAAATGGCTGATTTCAGATATTGTTCAGAATAGAATTCGCCCGCACCCGGTATAGCAAACGATAAAGCAGCGGCAAGAAGTGGCGATTTACGATTATTAATTCCGGACTGTTGTTCAAATTTATTATCAATCTGAATAATTGATGATATCATCTGAGAATCGTACAGGAGCTCTCCGCTCAATGGTATATTTTTTTCCTGCGAATAAAGAAGAGTCGTTGCAATCGTGAGTATTAATAGAATTTTTTTCATCATGTGCCCGGATGATTATAGACTGAAATCGAACAGGATTCCGCCATAGAACCGGAATTCTTTGCCGTAAGTTACATTTTCGCCCCGAATTATACGCGTAAATTGATCGAATGAATATGCTGCGTTAAAAAAGATGCTTGTAGGGAAAAGGTAGAATGAATTCATTTTAATTCTTAATTCCGCCCCTACTCCCTTTTTGAATTCACTCATTGCCGGAAATTTACCGTTCCAGGCGTTTCCAAAATCGCCGTATACCGATAAATAAATTTTGTCGATATAAAGATGCCCTACCCTAGTATCAATATTAGTAAGAACCGGAAATCTGTATGTAAGATTTATCCATCCAAGTTCATTACCGCTTACTGCATAGAAAGGATAGCTCTTCATTCCAATTAGTCCGCCAAGATAAAAATCGAAGAAGTCAGGTACTTCGGGTCCTAGTATAGTCCCGCCACGGAATTGGAGAGTTAAAGTATGTTTACTGCCGAGATCAAAATACTCTCTCCAGTTCAATTCCAGCCGGTGAAAATTATATTCATTGTAAAGAGGTTTAAGAATTCCGTCGGCTACCTCGTAATTGCCTTCATTATTATAACGGTTGAATTCGTAATTATATTGTAAATCTATTTTCCTTCCGACCGGATTTATATCAGTATCAATATTAGGTATAATATTTTCGTGTGTGTATTTTAATTGAAAATTCCTGCCGATAAAATATTTGTCGTTTGTAGTAGGATAGAGGGAATTGTTGGTTTCGGGGATTATAAAACTCTCAAGTGTAGAAACGTACTGACTGTAAATGAATCTCATTTCAATCTTATTGCCTTCAGCAAAAATCTTATGACGAGAGATAAAATCGACTTCGAAAAGATTGTAAGTCACGTTGACTGGAACTTTATAATCAATTCTTGGAGGAGTAAAAGTCGAATCGACTCCGAACTCAATATCGAAACCGGCTTTACGGCTTATGCTGAAGAGTTCAATCCCCCATTCCGGTTTCAGTCCAAGTGAATAAAGGATTGGAAATTTATCCCTGTATTCGAAAAGGAAATAGAGATCCCGCTCAAGTTTCTTGTTAAGTGAAGCTGAACCGAAAAATGAGAACCGGTTCAAAATATCGCTTGAGGTAAGATAGACTCCCGGTTTAATCCGGTCCCAGGCAGAGCTCGATGTAGTATAATTATCGATCCGGATAAAAGGGAAAAAACTGATACTCGAAAAGAAACCTGAATATTTTTCCGGTTGATAATCAGGCAGCGTAAGGTCGTCGAAATTACGGAGTGAGGCGATATTGAATTTAATTATATCACCATTCGGTTTATCCTGATCGAGCGGAGGATTATTGATCCATTTGTATTTCAATGAAGAGTCGACTTTTTTCTGTTCTTCGATTCCAATAAGAAAGATTTTATAACCTTCTGAAGTATAACCGGCATATACAACTTCCCCGTTGTCATTACGGGCAGGCATAAAAGCTCCGCCAGTTACATTTGTAAGCTGAATCCTGGAGCCGTTAGAAAGATCTACAGAATAGATATTAAATATTCCGGTCTCGTCGCTTGAGTAATATAGTTTTCCATCCTGAGCATGGAACGGGTGACGTTCATCGGCAGGTGAAGTAGTAATCAGTTCAAAATTGGCTCCATCAACTCCTATCCGGGCAATATCACGGTTATCGTGGTATGAGTAATCAAAGTAGATAAAGGAGTTATCTGAAGAAAACTTCGGATTATAGAGCTGTTCACCTTTATCGAAAAATGTAAGCTTCCTGAAATTTTTCCCGTCGATATCGCAAATACCTAGATTAACAGTTCCGTCGTTCTGAAAAATGAAAACAATTTTATTACCGTCGGGCGATACTGAAGGATTATTTGCTCGCCATCCAAATGTAAGACGCTCCTCCTCTTCGGAATCGATATCGTAAATATACAGGTCGTGAATATTTGTCCACTTGGGATTGTCATCACTCAGCTTCGCATAAACAATTTTATTCTTTTCAGGGATAAAACTTACAGTCGACCTTACATTTGAAATTACTCTCTTCTCTTTTCCTGAAGTTAAGTCATAGAGATAAACCGAGGAAAGACTGAAATAGTCACCGGTTTTGTTTGAAAGATAGAGAACCTTTTTACCATTATCCGAAAAGACGGGATAAAAATTTCCAAATCCAGTCGGAGCAATCATTTTACCGGTGATTTTATTTTTTTCAACATCCTTAATTCTGTCGGCATAATCCGACTTAAGGAAACTACTCCACTCATCATAAATCTGATTACCGGATTTACCTAATATTTTTTCGAATGCCGCGTCAATTGTAAAAGTTGTAAGACTTCCGATTTCTTTAGAGATTTCCCTTAATTTATCCTCGCCGTATTTCTGAGCAATATATCGTGTAAGAGCAAAACCGGAATTATAAACCGATTCGTTACCCAGACTTGTCTTATCAAAAACACCCATCTGATTCCAAGTAAGCATTCTATTATCAAGGGCGTAAGACCTGAGGATCATATCACGGTGAGTATCCCAGTTGTCGTAATTAAATTCTTTTCGCATGTATTGAGCAGTCCCTTCGGCAAACCAGGCAGGTATATTAATAGTCGGTATAGGATATGATGCAATAAAATTCGGGAAGCCGTAAAGTATATCGGGCCTGCGTCTGTCCTCATAATTCAGGAACTGAAAATAGAGTACAGGAACGGTTCTGACTAATTTCATACCCGACTGAATCTGGACAAGATGAGTGAACTCATGCGAGATTACATTCCGTAGCCAGTTGTGAGTACCCCGCAGGTCGAAGTCGAGTGAGGAAGCCCATATTTCAATTTTATTATCGAAGAAGAAAGTTGCGCCATTCGAATAATCGTCGATGTCTTTAATAACATAATCGATCACATCCGGTTCATACTGATAAAGAGAAGTAATCGGTTCCCAGATTTCATCGGCAATTTTAGCAACAGTTTTTGCGGTTCTCTCGGCTTCCTGATGATAATGAACCCGAACGTATTTACCCCTAATAGTATACCAGCTATAATCCGGGTTATACTCATTGAATTGAGCAAAGACAGGATAAGAAAAAATGACTAACAGAAACAGAACACTTGAAAGCGGAACGGGAAGAAAATCCGTAACATTAAATCCATTATTATTTTTCAGATTTTTTTTCATAGTGATCTATTATTTAATTACGGCAATTTTAATCAGTTTAGATGACGATTTACCGCTAATCCCTTTAACTTCGATCCTTGCGAAATACACACCGCTCTGAATACGTGATACATCCCATTTAGTTTCGTTATCCAGGCCTCCCCTGGCCTTATCAGAAAGTTCGGCCGCAAGATCCCCGGCTATGTCGAATATTTTAATATTTACGTCGGAATCTTCTGAAACATAATAACGGATAAAAGTATCGGAACCGTAGACAGGATTGGGCCAGTTATAAGCTTTTTCAACCGGGAAAAATTCTTCGGATTTGTTTTCGAGACCCGCCTTCTCTGTAAATGAAGTATTGGCTGAATTCCCGAACCTGTTAGTCCAGAATTCTTTACCAACTATTCCGGATAAAGAAAATATTTTAAGATTCCCGGATTTATCGGCAAGGGGTAATAACGGTTTATACTTTGCAACCGGTCCCGCAGCGGGAAGTTCCTCTTTTATCAAAGCAGGTATAACGAAAGCACCGCTCCCTAAAGTTACCGGATATGAAGGCAACAATTTTCCTTTGGAGGCATTAAAGCCATAAAGATCGCCTGACTCTGTAAATGAGAATAGATCCACATCGCCATCATTACCAAGATCGAGAGCAAGCGGTACACCGGCAAAAGTGGAATTGGTATTCAGCACAATAGGAAAACCTTCTGCAACAGATCCGTTAAAATTCACGGCATAGAGTTTCGCGCCAATGTTGAACAGTAGATAATTATTTCCATCTCCAAATAGGTCGGCGAGAGAGAAACCGGAGATCCCGTTAACAGGTAAATAAAATGACCCGGTTATAATCCCTTCCTCAATTACTTTAACTTCTGAATCTTCACAGAGGATTATGTTCTGGTAAACTCCGTCGGCGGATTTTGTAAGAGCAAGCTGTTTTATTTTTTTATTGATTGAGACAATCCCGGAGCCGGAATAACCAAAAATATTCTCAGTGACAGCGGAGAAATAATTTTCATCCGCACTCAACTGAAGTATCGGCTTGTTATCTATTTGAAACGTATTTATACCGTGTGAATGATTTGATGAGATAAATTCGTTTAGATTTATCCGGATTACCTTACCGTCTGATGTTCCGAAGAGTATTTTAACAATACCCGAACTTTTTATTATCAGAGGCGGAGTTGTTATAGGAGAATTAAAATCGTGGTATGAATATTCCGTATTACCGTTTATGGTTGTATAGAGATTCAGCCTGTTTCCTTTAGCCCCGGCAGCATATTGATTGTTACCGTCATTATAAACAGCCGGCTGAAATGCGCTGAAATCCGGGAATGTCCTGGTTACTCCATTGTAAATATCTGTCTGATGAAGATCTGAACCATTGAGCAAATAGACTGAGAATTTATTACCTGCCTGAAAAGAAGATAAACCGGAAAGGTTATTCATTACCGGAATCGGAACGTTGTATACAAGAACAAGATTGTCTGAGCCGAAGATTAAGTTAAATGAGATTTTATCCGAGAGATCTGAGAAATTTTCGAGTGTAATTAAACTGTTCGAACCGTCATTGGTTCTGCTGCTTGGTTTGGTATCGGAACCGAATCTGTTTTTATAAAGACGTGACTTATTACCTTTAAACCAGAAATCCTCTTTGCTGCCGTCGCCGATCAACTCGTCGAACAGTGAATAGAATGTTTCGCCAATATCTCTAATACCGTCAGCTTCAACAACACTAACACCTCTTCTATCGGGATCTGCATTTATTTTATTTATCTGCATTTTCCCGCTAATTACTTTTTCATCAATATGCCAGATAACAATTCCGTTCCCTGGTAGAGCCGCATCAAATTCATCAACATCCAGAACCACACCGCCGGGAATTCCATTAACACTTTTCCGCTCAGCAATAAAAATTCCGCTTGTATCGGCTTCAATTAATTTTGTCCTGACAATACCGTTCTGTTTATAAGTGATTTTCAGGTTGTCTTTTTTTGAATCCTGGTTACGGTTTTCAATCAGGAAGTATTCTGTTGAACTGATAGGGATTTTGACTAAAGTGGTATCTCCTGCAGAGGCACTTAATCTTGAAGCAATTGAGATTTTTTTATCAGCCGGATTAATAACAACAGGATTCTCCCAGCCAAGAAAGATTTTTTCCCAGGGGGATGGTTCCGGCGGAAACATTCCGGAATTTGCCAGCAGTGCCTGCGGGTCCATCAATCCGAATCTACCAATCGCACTTTTAGATGTTTCGGTATTGAATAGGTCTGGCAGTCCCAGGTAACTCGCTATATTTCCAACCAATAATCCATTGATTGAAAATTCATAAAGTAAAACAGAATTGTCAATTGTAGTGGCTTCCCTCGATTCGGTTTCAGGCATAATGATTGTATTCTTAATGCGGTAGTTATTGTTTCCGATTGGGAACCCATTAAATTGATTACCGTAAATCTGCTTGAGAGATTCCAGGCCGAGGTAAAGAGAAGGCATATTACGGTTAATCAACGGCGCACCATTTCCAATAGCATTGCTGATGCCTGCATGAAAAATTATGAAAAGATTATAACCTGAGAAATTAAATTGCGGATTGTGTTGTCCTGCCAGGTTCCAAACCTCTGAAGAGAAATCTGCGATCGGTGAAAAGTCATCCGAGTTATATCCCGGTACATAATCCCTCATAGTTTTTGATACAGTAATAACATCAGGGAGAACGTGATATTGAATCAGTACTTTGCCCTTTGAGACTTTATTGAAATAATTTTTAGTAAACTCGAGATGATCGGCAAAGTATTGAGCATTATGCGGGAGCGGATCAAGAATTGTATCCCCGTAAGCTTTTGTATAATGTGAACCGAATTTTCCCGTACCTGTAGTTCCGTCGTACCTATCCTCCTGAAAATCGACCATTACGGCAAGGATTTTAATTGAATCTGAATTTACTTGATTACGGTAATTACGGTCGGGCAGATTGAGTGAATACTTAACATAGGATTGAGCAGAGATACTGCCCAATCCGATTAAAAACAGTATGACTAAAAAAAAATTCTTCATTGTTGATTAAATTCCGCGCGGGAATCCGGAGCCGGTTTTTACCTGCGAGCCCCACCCAATAAGTAGTGAGAATCTGAGAGTATTATTTAAGGGATGATTTTCACTTCCTTTAAATACATCTGTTGTAATGTAACTGAAATCGAATCCGTATAGCTCATATCTTATGCCGGCACCAAGAGTAACAAATTTACGATTTCCGAAAGATGGATCCTCATAGAAGAATCCTGCCCGGAGAGCGAATTTAAAACCTTCCGCCTCACTTCCGTACCAGTATTCCAATCCCATTGATGTAACGATATCTCTTATCTCTTCACTGAACGGCTGGTCGAACCAGGCTGTGAATATCGTTTCATAAAAATCTTTTCTTTTCTTTGTACCTGTAGTATCGACCTCTCCTCTGAACGCTTCGCCCTTATCAACCAGAAGTTTACTGAAGTCGACTGTATAAGTAAGAGAATTGTACTCGTCTTCGAAAAGCCGTGCTGCAATTCCGAGTCGGAAGTTTGTCGGGATAGGATCGGCCTGTGCCTGATCTATGTAGTAGATCTTTGGACCGATGTTGCTGAGATTAAATCCGATACTGAACTGATTGCCGATATCGCCGATAAGCGGAAGATCAAGTTTTTCGGGACGCCACATAGCGCCAACGTCAAAACTAACGGAAGTAGCTACACCCGAGCCCTGTTCGGCTTCGGTTGGTTTATCAGCAAGACGGCTATGGATTACCCTGAAGTTGAATCCGAGTCCCCAGCTGCTGCTTAACTTTGTCGCATAGCCGAGAGTTAACGCTGCATCGAAAGATCGGAATGTACCGATCGGGTCGGGAGAATTAGAACTTGTTCTTACAAATTCCCCGTAGTTCATATATGTAACGCTTGCAGTTAAGCTGCCGCTTAAGTCATCTATATACTGACGGTATGTAGCATAATCATAAAAGAGGTCGAGATTAAACATCGGCAGCCAATTGCTGTGAGTAAACCCAACTTCTGATCCGGTAAGGAATGCAATACCTGCAGGATTCCAGAAGACCGCTGCGGAATTATCGGCAAGACCCGCACCGGATTCCCCCAGACCTCCGGCTCTTGAATCCGGGGCCAGCAGTAGAAACGGAACCGCGGCTTCACCCTGAGCAATCGTTTTTTCAGCCATTCCTATGGTTAATACACATAGAATCATTATGATGGCTCTTCTATTCATTTTATAACCTCCATAAAAGTAGATTTCTTTTTTTGTCTTTAAGTTTATCTAATTACAGATAATTTTCCCAGAACATTATCTTTATACTTACCGTCGGAAGATTCCACAGTAAGTTTATAGAGATATGTTCCGTTACCAATATTATTTCCGTCGTTATCTCTTCCGTCCCATTCAATTCTAACAAATTTATTAAGAATATCGGCCTCTTCAATTTCTTTTATAAGCCTGCCGGCAACAGTATAGACCCTTATTTTAACATTAATGGGACTGGCAATGTTATGCTGGAATGTAAAAGTTGTTGAAGAAGAGAATGGATTAGGATAATTATAAATATCGCGTACGGTAATTCCATTCAAAGAATTAACAACCGAAAAATTAGTTTCCTGCAGAGAAAAATTATTGAATACGTCCCAGGCTTTTACTTTAATATTGTAATCACCAACCGGCATTGAAGAGAATTTATAACGTATAACACCGGATTTGCCTCCGGAGTTTAGATCGCCTATGAAAAAGTTTGTAAAGTCGATCGAGTTAATATCGTCATCATTTAAAATCCCTTCAAGTTTATGACCGATACCGGTTCCTGTTGTATTCAAACCTGTTCCGTCTTTAATACGTGCGATCAGGACAAAATCCGGATTGACAAGATATGAGTTCCCGAACGATTCATCATCAAAAAAGATTTCGATTTCGGGACCTTTACCGTCATTAACAGCATTAGGATTTGTTCCACCTACAATTACATTAGAAGTGAATCCTATCCCATCCTGCGATTGATTAAAAACATAAGCTGAAACTTTACCTCTTTTATTTTCATATGAAATGTCTTTGGGAACAATAAACTCTGTATTGAAGAGACCATTGGTTACATTAGTCCGGCCTCTGAAAATCAAACCTCCCTGTAAAGTAGCGTAGTAATTCATTTCACTCAAGTACAATTGTCGTTCTGAGTCGTATACACTTATAATCGCTTCGCCGGAATAATTGGAATTTGTACCGTCCCTGTTTACAACTCTTCCCGTAACCTTAACTTCGCCAAGTGCGTTGATCTGTACAGTTGAATTAATCGATTTATTATTAATCGAATCTATTGATGCCTGAAGAAGAGGCTGTGCCAATCTGATTGTCGGATCGCAAAACAGATGAAATTTTTCGTCGTTGTCTTCGGTACGGAACTGTTTTGCCAGGAAATATGATCTTCCGATTCTAAAGGGTAGATTATTTTCATCCCTTGATCTGAAAAGATTTGAAAACAACGAATCGTTAATCGCAGCATTCTGTGTAGAATAAACAACTCTCGCCGCGGTAAAAGCGCCAATGGCACCGGCATCTTTCATATTGATCATTATTTCGGTTGAACTTTGCTGACCCGGATTATCATATTTACCAAAATCGCAGGTCGCGGCGGTAAGGAAAAAGTAATTCTGATTTGACAATTGCGGAATCGAAGAAGCCTTTTCAAAAACATATTCATGAGTCCAGGTGTTCGGATTTCCGTGACCAATAAAATTAAGAATAAGTGTGCCGTTATTTACAGCATCAACAATGGCCTTGTTTACATCAGGCTTTCTACGTCCCAATCCTGAAATGGCCGTTGGATAAGCAGCTAAATATATTTTATTCTGGTCAAAGTATTGCGGTATTCTTCTGTTGGAGAGATTTTCAGATTGACTTGTGTGAATGCTTCCATCATTATAACCGAGTTCCTGAGGTCCATCATCGGCAACAAGAGTAATGTTAGTTCTCCAGAGTCCTTTTTCGAGACTTGTTTCGTACTGAATAATTTTATCTACCACAATCTGAGCTTCTGTAAGACTTTGAACATTGAGCCGTCCTATAGCCAGATCGATTCTAAGATCGTTACCCGAAACGCGCGCGAAATAATCATCGGTCGGATAAGAATAAATTTTGTCTAATGATTCCGGTTTCTGGTAAGTAGGCACGTAATTTTTACTCAGCTTTTCGGAATTAAGGTAATCATAGTCGCCATCGCCAAAAAAGAGAACGTAAAACGGTTTAGTCTGCCAGTTGTCGTAAGCATATTTTAAGAAATCGCGAATCGAAGTTGGATCGAGCATTCCTGCGGAGAATTCATTCATTATATCATCAACAAAAAATACCGACGCAGTAATCTTTGCAGGAGATTGGGATGTTCTGTAAGCTGCATATCTTTCTGCCTGAACCCGAAGATCTTTATGAGTAATTATAATCAGTTCGGTACCAGCTGTATTCCCTTTTATATCCTGAGTATTAACAGCCGCTCCATTTACCGGTGTTTTAAATCCGCCCTGATTAACAACCAGATACTTCGACACCTTGTTCGATTGTTCAGAAATCTGGAAGGTTACCTGTCCGCCGCTGATAGCTGTATTAGTAACAAGTCTCATACTGTTAAAATCAGTAACATCATAAACATAAATCGAACTGTTAGAGAAATTGACAACAGTATATTGAATAACAGCAGAAGTATCCTTTGAAAAAAGGAGAAAATTATCATTAAGCGCTGACAACTGGCGCCGGTACTCTATTTCAAAATAATCGAGATATACTTTTGTACTTGGCGAAGCAGATGAGATCGCGAACTTCAGATTGCTTCTTTCATCCGATAAGTTCCCCTGAAATGAAGCAGATCCTATCAGATCCTGTCCGTACGAGTAGGTGTTTGAACCGAATCCGGCAAGGTTTGAAGAATAGATCTGATTGTTACTTTCATCAAGGCGAAATGGAACATATGCTGCCGAAGAATTCACCATACGGAAACGATAGTTAATCCGTGAAGAAGGAACAATTCCATTTAAAGATGTTAAATATGTCCTGTTCAATGAACTTGAATTGAATTCGTCCCCTAAATAATCTCTGCCGGTTTTCCCGATATTAACGCTGTCTTTATCGGAGCTTTTATAAGCAAGTGAAAAGGTCTGCTGATAAACACCACTCTGGGTGAGTGAAGGTTTTTCAGTAATTCGTTTTCCGGTAGTTCCTCCAAATGTAAGCCAGTAATAATTCTTCTTTGAGTAGAGATGTTTTTCTCTCATAATTTTACGGTATGAAGAATTATATTCCCAGAATTCGGGTCCACGTCCATAAAAGAGAATATAATCGCCGGAGTCGAAGCGGCCGTCGGATTCTCCTGTAACCGAAATAGCTATCTCCTGAAATTTTCTGTTCGAAGAAGCGATATAGTTTTCTGGCAGATTATAACCACCGTTGCTGAATATTTTTATGGTACGCGGGTCCAGATTATTTACATCGGCTCCAAGGTTTTGAAGAGTCGATCTATCAATCCTGTAAATTCCTTCTTCAGGTGCTTCGAAACGGTACCAGTTAGTTGCCGCAAGTGTTGAACCCGTCTTTGATAATTTTACATCGGTTCTAAGACCCCACTTTTTTGCGACTTCCCAATTGAGAACCGAGTACTGAAGAAAATCCTCTTTAATCAATTCCGTTTCGAAAGCCGGTCGCGGGAATGAAATACTGAATACTATTCTATTATATACTTTAATCAGGTTATTTATTTTATCCTGTTGAACCGGATATATTTTAATTGATTGTACCGGTAAAAAACGGATCAATCCAAACTCACCAAAAGTAACAATCTCAGAATTACCAATTTCATCAGGTCCCGGAGAGACATAATATTTTTCGATAATTGAAAGCGAATCAATTTCGAATTCAGGGTTTACAATATATTTGCCGGGTAAGGTTGTATAATCCGAAGTTATTAACTGAATGGTACTGCCAAATTCGGCCGGGACACCGATATTAATCTCACGCACCGGGATTTGAGTCTGACCTTTCCGGGTAAGATTCTCAATAAAGGTTCCAGGTATTTTAAGCTCGGTATATTTCTCCCCGCTTATTATTTTGAATGTGGTATCGCTAATTACAGGACGGTATTCAATAACGAGAGAAGAGGCGCTGGAAGAAATTACCCTTACATCCTGTGCAAAAAAGGAATGATTTAAAATAAAAAAGAGAAATAATAGAGAGAATCTGGTCTTCATTTTGGCTTTTTCAAGATTTAGTAATAACAATTAAAATAATTTTTTTGATTCTGTAATGGTAGCCAAATTCTCTATAATACTTCTCCGTTTTTACGTGCAAAATTTATGTAAGAAGTGATTATAATGTCAAGTCAATTAAAAATTTACATTAAATGTATGTTTTTGACTTAATTGAGACAATTGGGCAACCATTTGCAATCGAATCATTAAGTGGAACCGGGAAATAGGCTCAGATTATAATCCAAGCAGTTCCTTATTCCTTTTCATTGCATCGATGCAGAATTGAATATGCTCTTCAAGAGGTACACCAAGTTCCGATGCACCTTTTAGAATATCCTCCCTGTTAACAGCCCTCGCGAATGCTTTATCCTTCATTTTTTTTGTTACCGACTTAACTTCTACCTCATCAATCGATTTACTCGGACGAACATACGCAACGGCTGTAATAAATCCTGCAAGCTCATCACATGCAAAGAGAACTTTTGAAAGAGTAGTCTCCCTGGGCATACCGGTATAATCAGCATGAGAAAGAATAGTATTGCAGAATTCTTCGCTGAAACCTTTGGATGTGAGAATTTCTTTTCCCTTATAAGGATGCTCTTCTGCCGTAGGGTACATCTCGTAATCAAAATCATGAAGCAGTGCCACACAACTCCAATAGTTTTTGTCTTCACCTAATTTCTCAGCATATGCAGCGACACAAGTTTCCACGGCATATGCATGCTTAAGGAGACTGTCGCTTTTTGTAAACTCTTTTAAGATTGCATGACAGTATTCTCTATCTCTCATAATATCCGGGCTCATTTTTTCTCCTTTATAAATTTCACAAACGAGGGACACAAGCTGCTGATAATACAATCCCCGCATTTCGGTCTTCTGGCGATACAGGTATTTCTGCCATGATTCATAAGCAGGTGGCCGCTAACTATCCAGTAGTCTTCGGGTAACAATTCTTTTAACCTGTATTCAATTTTTTCCGGATCAGAAGAATCGATAAATCCGAGAAGATTAGAAAGTCTTTTTACATGAGTATCGACGGCAATAGAGGGAATTCCGAAAGCATTGCCTGCAATTACCGATGCGGTTTTTCTTCCAACACCGGGAAGTTTTATTAAATCCTCGAACCGCTGTGGGACATTTCCGTTATATTCTTCTAAAAGCATTTTGCAGCAGCTTTTAATACTCTTTGCCTTCTGTCTGTAAAAACCGGTCGAGAAAATATCTTTTTCCAGTTCACGGCCGGAAACATCGATGTAATCCGAAGGTTTACCGTATTTTTTAAAGAGAGTTTTGGTAACTATATTCACTCTCGCATCGGTACATTGAGCTGAAAGAATGGTGGCGATAAGCAACTGGAACGGATTTTTATACTCGAGTGCGGGTTGAGCATCAGGAAATTTTTTCCGGAGAATATTAAAAATTTTACGGGCTCGCTTTTTTTCTTCCTGATCGTTTTTCACTGATCAAACCTTTTGTCTTTTATCATCAATCTTTCAACTGGGAGATTATTAATGAGATGACTTTGAAGAATTTCCTCAACATCTCCTATCGAGAGCTGACCATACCATATCTGTTCAGGGTAAACTACTGCAACCGGTCCGAATTCACAGGCATCTAGGCAGCCTGAATTATTCGCCCTCATTTTTGAATTGAGACCCAGTTCTTTCAATCGCTTCTTCAGATAATCCAGAATCTGCGACGAATTCTTATCGGCACAACACCCTCTAGGATGCCCGGGTTCCCTTTTATTCTGACAGATAAAAATATGTTTTTCGAATCGTCCCACAACCTCATCCGGAAGTAAAAACCGGCTCAAATATAAGGAATCCCGTCATATGACGGGATACTAATTCAAACGAAAAGCAGGAAATTTGTTTTGGAATTTTCGAAATAGGTAAAAAGAATCATTTTAAAAAAGCAGTAGCGCGTACGGGGGTCGAACCCGTGATCTCCGCCTTGAGAGGGCGGCGTCCTGGACCACTAGACGAACGCGCCATTTAAAAACAAAAAACTATTTCCGATTCAAATATAGTTAAACTTATTAAAAATTTATAATCCAGCTTCGTTTAACAAATTCCTGATCTCATTCAAATCAGAATCAGAAAGTTCTACCTGAGCAGAAATAATATTCTCACTTACCTGTTCAGGATTCCGCGCACCCACAATAGCCGATGTAAGAGAGGGATTAGAAAGGACCCATGCAACAGCAAGATTTCCGACAGTACAATTTTTCCGATCGGCAATGGCTCTCAACTCCTCAACAAGCTTAAGAGCTTTATCGAGGTAAGGCTTACGGAAATGGGATCCGCGCCGGCGCCAATCGTCGTGTGCTAATTTATTAATATCGAATTTCCCGGTTAAAAGTCCAGCCTGCATCGGACTATATGCAACAACTCCGATTCCATTTTCCAGACAGTAAGGGAGAATTTCATTTTCAACTTTTCTGTTAAGCATACTGAAAGGAGGCTGAAGCGATTGAACGTGTTCAATTCTCATGCAGCGTTCGAGTAGCGGGACATCGAAATTACTAACACCGATATATTTTACTTTCCCTTCTTCTTTAAGCCGGACCATCATTTCCCATGAACGTTCAACTTCCACATTTTCATCAGGCCAGTGGATCTGGTAAAGATCTATCTGATCAACATTCAAACGGCGCAGACTCTCTTCACATTCTTTCCGAATACTTTGGGGATCATTGTTGAATATTGCATTACCGGTGCCGTCATTCACCATGCCGCATTTAGTAGCAATAAAAACTTTATCACGAATTCCTTGAACTGCCTGGGCAACAATTTTTTCGGAATGACCGAATCCATATACAGCCGCAGTATCAATCCAATTGATACCATTTTCAATCGCGGAATGAATTGCTGCGACAGATTCTTTATCGTCAACCTCACCCCATCCCCACTGCCATGGCCCACCGATAGCCCATGCACCAAAACCAACAATTGTAAGTTCTGGACCGTTCTTACCGAGTTGTCTGGTTTTCATATAATTATTCTCCCTACATTTAATTATAAGAAAAAATTGAGAATATAGAAATTATAACTGATGTAAAATTTTGAGTAATAAAAATAGATTATTCCATTCATCGTTTTATTAAGAGTCGATGAATTATATAATCACAATGGGGGAAATAACCTTTATTGCAAACAAATCTTAATGCACTGCCTGACTTTTCCGAAATTGAATATTTAATTTTATCTGGTTTAAGCAGATTATTGTTGAATCAATGGTATACTAAAAGAAAAAGTAGTTCCAGATAAGGTATTGCTGACAGCATTAATTGTCCCTCCATGCTTTTCCACAAACTCTTTACAAAGCAGCAAACCCAATCCGGTGCTTTCTTCACCATTTATCCCGGTTCTTCCGACTTTTTGGTCAGGCCTAAAGAGTTTTTGCATTATATCTTCAGGGATACCGATACCGGAATCCGTTACCGATACTTCAATAAAGTTATTTTCAATCATTCTACAGGAAATTGTAATGCTGCCACATTGCGGTGTAAATTTTAAGGCGTTCGATAGAAGATTCCGGACGATAGAATTTAACATGTTTTCATCAGCTAAAACTTCTATATCCTGCGGTACATGCAGAAGAATCTTTATTTCTTTTTGTTTTGCTTTCTGTTCTTTCAATAAAAGATTTTGCAGTAAGAGTCCGTATAAGTTGATTTTTTGAGGATTATAAACCAGCATCCCGTTTTTCATCTGCGCCCATTCAAGTAAATTCTGAAGCAGCTTAAAAAGTTTACTCGATGAACTATGAGCAAGTTTATTCAGTTCAACCAATTCTTTTTTTGTGAAGCTTTCAGGATCATCCATAATCATTGATGTTATCCCCATTAATCCATGAAAAGGAGAACGGAGGTCGTGCGCGATGATTGAAAAAAACTTATCCTTTTCTGAATTTGTTTTTTCTAGCTTCGTGTTTAATTCGAAAAGATCCTCATTTAATTTGGCCATCTGATTTTCATATTCATCTCTCTTTTTTATATAAATTACAAATCTTCTTTTCACATACAGTAATGAAACAAATCCAATTAACCAAACAATCCCGTAACTTATAAAACCCTGGAATATTTGTTTATTAATGGATGCCTGATGGTTATCCCATGGAATAGAGGAGCTAATTCCTCCTCTTATATCTCCCAATTTATAGCCTTGAGATTCATGGCATTTTAAGCAACTTTTATCTGTAGTAAGCGGGGCCATATATCTGAAGAACTTTTTACCGCTGATTGTATCAATTCCAAAATATTCATTCGAACCATTTTCAAACAATCTCAATGCAAATGTCTCCCACTTATCAGCTTTGTTTTCTGATCTAATAGGATTGAGACTTGTTATATGTCCTACTATTTTATTCTTTGAAAAAGAAAGTTCATGCACTTGTCGAGTGACATATGCCGGATTCATAAGGGTTAATGTTTTTCCAGAAGGAGTAGTAATATCTCTCTCGGGGAGATGTGATAAATATGGATTTGGCTGTGTTATTAAACTTACCGGAACATATACTCCCCCATGCATTGAAGTCCACGCCCTAAACATTACATCTTTTTCAAATCCTTTGTATGCCTCTCTTTGAGCTAACAAAGTGATTCCCGAATAAGTATTTGTGTAAAACCAGAATGATAAACCAATAATTATTAGAGTCCAGCCAAGTATTAAAAGGTAAATTGAGATTACAATATTTTTGGAATGTCCCCTGTTATTTTTCATATTTTCACATTTATATATATAACTCAATTATTATCGAATTTTCGGAGAATAATTTGAATTCTATCACTTCAAAAAGCTGCGCACTAAACCTTTTCATGTTCGATGTAATGAATTAAATATTTATTTGTTGATTTTGCATTAATGAAGTGAGGTCTGATACACAATGCTTGAATCTATGAAGGTCTAATTGAGAAAAAGATAAATGCTCAAAAATAAAGGATTGAATTCAATATGGTAAAAAGATTTTCTACAGGATTTGATTTGCTGCCCCGCTAGGGCTCGAACCTAGACTTTTCTGATCCAGAGTCAGACGTGTTGCCAATTACACCACGGGGCAATGACTAAAAACTTTGAAAACTTTCAAAATTCGCTATGTGAAAATAGTAATAAGATTTTTCAGAATCAAAATTGGAGTGAAATGGTGTTGTCTGGTGCAAAAAAAGACACAAAAAAGACACAGTGAAATCATGCAATTGTCTTCTTTTATTTGTAGAATTTTTGCTGAAAGAAAATCTCAAAAAAATTTTTTAGTTTTATTATCAAATATTATCTCAGGCAATGATAATTACTGTTAAAAAACCGAAATCCAAACCGAGAAAAACTTGTCCTAAGTGCGGGGGTAAATCGATTGCTAAAATAATTTGGGGACTAGTAATGCTAGACCCAAGAGAAGAGAATGGAAATGATGATGATAATGTTCACTATGGTGGTTGTGATGTACCAATAGATGAAAATGGCAACGCTCCCAAATACCACTGCAATGATTGCGAATACGAATGGTAAATAAATAAACCGCCGGATTTATTCCGGCGGTTTTGTTTTGGAATGACAAATTAAGCTGCTACGACCTTGTAATAGCTTTCAATAAATTGAGCTTTATCTTAGCTGTTTTGCATATATAAGATTAGTGATTATTTTTTTTTAGATGTTTAATATTGCAAAACCTTTAAAAAAAGAATCTTACTTAAGTAGAATCATCTTCTTTACCTGAGTAAATGGTTTTTCACCATTTTGTGGAATAGCCTCAATTTTATATAAATATAATCCTGAGGATAATTTACTTGCGTCCCAGTTAACTTTATAGTTTCCTGACGGTTTAATATCATCAACTAAATTTACCAGAACCTCTCCTAAAATATTATAAACAGAAATCCTGACTCTACTTTCAACGGGTAAAGCGTAACTTATTGACGTTGCAGGATTAAATGGGTTAGGATAATTCTGGCCCAGTAAAAAGTTGCTCGGGATAAATTTATCCGGATTATTAAAATCAATTGAAGTTGGTTCGGGTTTACATTTACCAAAAGTATCAGCATACCATAATGAAAAAATTTCTGATTGTTCAAGAGCGCGGTTGAATATTTCGAGTTCATCAATTGCTATTTCACCCCAACCATATTGTGCAGGCAGTCCACATATTGCTCCCCCACTTGGGCTGGGAATTCCTCCGAGAATAAGTTCTGCTGAATTACTTGTATTATTAATCTGACTATTTGTAGAAGCTGTTAAAACACCATTAATATATAATTCAAAAGTATTAGGCGTACCGCCTTTTCTAACAGCTGCAATATGCTGCCATTGTGAATAAGTTATTGGTGTTGATATAACGGAAGTGGAAGTACCATCCATTACAACAAAGTGCAAGTTGCCGCCTTGTATATAGAGTCTATAACCGGTACATACAGGAGAGGTTAATTCCACTTTTTGAACGATTGGTTCAACTCTGAAAGAATTTACGACAACCGGGTAAACCCAAGCATCGATT
>CAZHHG010000052.1:0-19057 GCA_964532065.1 uncultured Melioribacter sp. | reverse complement strand
GCTTAATCCTCCCAGGCTTCCCCTGGTTGCCATACTTCTAATAAAAACACCCTCATCGTTTCCAATATCCGTCATTCTTACCCTGTCGCCAAGTAGAGCTCCGCCTGTAAAAGGACTTGTCGGGTCCACAGCTATGATAGCAACTTTATAATTCTGTTTCCTGTAAAACTTTGCGAGCTGATTAGTAAGTGTAGATTTACCGGCTCCGGGAGGTCCAGTTATTCCGATTCTGTATGCATTCCCTGTTTTTTTGTGAAGCTCTTTTAATAGTTCAGTCGAATTGGAGTTATTGGATTCAACTATACTGATAGCTCTTGAAACGTAGCGTTTTTCATTATTAAAAATCTTTTCTACTAACTGATTCAAGTCCATTTTTATCTTTATTTGTGAAGGTTGTTTGAATGATATAAAGAATTAATTAACGGTATAATTTCTTTTCATAAATATATTTTTTAACCGGTTCAGGAACAAGAAAATCGATCGTTCTGTTACGGATGATCCGGTCTCTTATATCTGTTGAAGAGATCTCAATTGTCGGTGTATCAAGTATAACAGCAGAATCGAAAAATCGGTTTCTTTTTTCAATGATATCGGTTTTTCTCTTCATTACTATCAAACGCGCTAGTTTTACTATCTCATCAGGATTATTCCATTTTTCAAAAACAAGCAGATTATCGTAACCGATAATCAGTTCTATTTCATCGAAAGAACCGGATAAATATTTAAGAGTATCGAATGTGTATGAGATTTCTCCTTTTAGAATTTCATAATCCGAATACTCAAGATATGGGATATTTTCCACCGCCAGTTTAACCATGTTTAAACGGTGTTCACCTGAAGTAATTTTCTGACCGGTTTTATGAGGGGAAATATGACATGGTATGAAAATAATCCGGTCCAGATTCCTTTGTTCAAGTACATACTGGGCGAGAATTAAATGTCCGGTATGCACCGGATCAAAACTTCCGCCGAAAATACCAATCCTATTTTTCATCTGATACCGGGTGATTGAACGCCATTAAATTACGAATTAATTCACGAAGCTGTTCAACTTCAAATTCCGAAACTGTTTTAAGATATCCGGAACTGTTCCTGCTCTGCATTTTTTTAAAAGCCAGATGAATAGAAGCCCTGAAAAAATGCTTCCGGATTCTTTCATCAATCCAGCCTTTTTTTAACCGGAAAGAGGAGCTTATAATTTTTATATAATCGGCAGGTAAGTTTAATAATTCAAATTCCTCTTTCAGTTCGTGCTCTATGATTTGTTTCTCTTTTTTAATTGCGTATTTGAAAAGGAGATAGAATAAGAATGTGAGAATAATCATAAAAACGAAACCGTAGTAAAAAGTAGTGTCGAAGCTGACAGTAAAATTCCATAAGAAGTGGAACAGAATCGCCAGGAACAGACCGGATATAGGTAGAAAACTTTTTGAACTTTTCAGATTGAATTTTGCCATACCTAAAAATGCACCGAAAGTTGCGGTTGATATGCAATGCATTACGGCTGAAAAACCCGAACGGATAATTACAAGAAAAATCCATTCAGAGAAAGTCTCTCCGTAGGTTATAAAATAGGTGAAGTTCTCTGTCATCCCGAATCCGAGCCCGATTGCTCCACCATAGACAAGTCCGTCGGTTATATTATCGAACTTTCTGGATTTAACTGTAAATAGAAGAAACAAGCCTTTTGCAATCTCTTCGGAGACCGGGGCAAACAGAATTGTCTGGATCAGCGAAACTTCGGGATTACTTTCGTCGGTATATCCGGTAAATGACCCGAGCAGAATAGAACCGAGGATTCCAAGGAGTATTGCGCCGAATGCACCCCAAAGGAAGTGAATAATTAGGAATTGGAACGGCTCACGCTCATATTTATCCATCCGCCAGATAATTATCAGGTAGATTACCATCGGGATAACAGCGGCACCCAAAGAGGCGTTTAGAGGCATTTTTTAAGCTCATTTAGTTTGTCTATAACGGGATAAGGGGAAAATATCAAGTTATCTCTTATCTCCACTTATTTAAGCAATTCTTGATTATAAATGAATAGGTAACTATATTTTGACCCAATTTTTTGCTCTTTGTTAAAATGATAATAAAATATACAAATTTTTCCGACGGCATCCATAAGATAGAATTTAACGAACCCGTCGAAAAAGTGGGTCTAGAAAATCTATTCTTCGGGAATGTTCTGGTTGACTGCCGTATGGATAAGTCGCAGCACCAGATTGTCCTCAATTGTGAGGCAACCGTTAATTCCAGGTTTGTGTGCGATAGGTGTAATTCCGAATACGAGACGAAAATTAACACGGTATTTCTGCTCAGTTATATTTTTTCGAAGAGTATTCAGCAATCCGATGATTTTAATGTAAAGTACCTTTCCCCTGAACAGGATAAGATTGATATAAGCAAGGATGTGTATGAGTATACTGAAATCTCGATTCCGATGAAAAAACTCTGCAGTGAGGATTGTAAGGGATTATGCCCGGTCTGCGGAATAAACCTGAACATGAAGAAATGTAATTGTCATATTGAAATAAATAACGATATTTGGGAACCATTAAAAAAATTGAAATCTAATAACTAAACAAAGGTTAAACGATGCCGAATCCGAAACGGAAGATGTCTAAGAGTAGAAGGGATAAACGCAGAACACATTACAAGGCAACTGTTCCTACCTTAAGCCGTTGTTCTAACTGCGGTGAATTGAAACTTAGCCACAGGGCGTGCCCGAGCTGCGGTTATTATGCCGGCAGATCTATGTTCGTACCAGAATCCTAACATTCTATCTTTTAGATGACTAATAATCAGACTGACATTAAGTGTGTAATTGCAGTTGATGCTATGGGGGGCGACTATGCCCCTAAGAATGTCTTATTAGGCGCACTCGAAGCATATAATAAATCGCGCGATTTCGATCTTATCCTGGTTGGCGATAAAGAGAAGCTTCTAAAAGTTGCCGAAGAGGAAAAGATCAGTCTCGATGAAAGATTGATCTATCATACTTCTCAGGTAATTGAGATGGGGGATACTCCTACAACCGCTATTAAGAGTAAGCAGGATTCCTCTATAGTTGTTGGAGCCCGCCTGGTAAAAGAGAAAAAAGCCCACGCATTTGTAAGTGCGGGCAATACCGGTGCAATGATGGCTGCATCCACATTAATTATGGGACGCATTCATGGCGTAGGGCGCCCGACTATCGGAGCCTCATTTCCTACCTCACTGAATAAATTCTGCCTTCTATTTGATGTCGGGGCCAGTGTGGATAGTAAACCTCAGCATCTATTTGAATATGCTGTGATGGGTTCTATCTTTGCCAGGGAAATATTTAATACTGCTTCACCTTCTATAGGTGTGTTGAGTGTCGGTGAAGAGGAGGCAAAGGGGAGCGAACTATCACTTGCCGCATCCAAGCTGCTTAAAGAGTCTAAACTCAATTTTATTGGAAATGTCGAAGGGAGAGATATCCTTAAAGGCGGGGTGGATGTAATTGTCTGTGATGGTTTCATCGGGAATATCGTACTCAAATTCGGCGAGAGTGTTCTAACTCTTCTTAAATCCCGCGTTAAAGATTATTCTAAAAAAGGCTTACTTAATAAAATCTATGCTTTGATTGTAAAGAAAGTATTAAAAGCATCACTGAGCGATATGGACTACCAGACTCATGGAGGCGTTCCGCTTCTGGGCGTTAATGGTATTAGTATTATAGGCCATGGTTCGAGTTCTCCGCTTGCAATAAAAAATATGGTATTGAGAGCCAAAGAAATGTACGATAAAAATTTAATTCAGAAATTTCAGGAAGCATTAAAAGATTATGCCGTTACAAAATAAAAAGTTTAACGCTGCTATTACTGCAGTCGGTATGTATGTACCGGAAAAAATATTAGACAATAAGTATTTCGAATCGATCGTTGATACTAATGATGAATGGATTGTCACTCGTACAGGGATTAAGGAGCGTCATATCATCGAGAATGGCGCAACAAGCGATATGGCCGCATTCGCTATTCAGGACCTGATGAAAAATTCTTCTCTCAAACCTGAAGAAATCGAAGTAATAATTGTTGCGACTGTTACGCCGGATATGTTTTTCCCATCTACTGCCTGCCTGATTCAGGAAAAAATAGGAGCCAAAAACGCCTGGGGTTTCGACCTTTCTGCGGCATGTTCGGGTTTTCTCTTTGCACTTGAGACCGGATCCAAGCTGATTGAAAGCGGAGCGTATAAAAAGGTGGTCGTGGTCGGCTCCGATAAAATGAGTTCCATAACAGATTATACTGACCGTAATAATTGTATATTATTCGGCGATCTGGCCTCTGCGGTTCTTCTCGAACCTTCTGAGGACCTGAACTACGGAATTAAAGACTCAATCCTCTATGTAGACGGAACCGGAAAAGACAATTTGTATATGAAGGGGGGCGGAAGTCTTCGCCCGGCTTCACACGAAACGGTGGACAATAAATGGCATTACATTTACCAGGATGGCAAGGCTGTCTTTAAAGTTGCTGTTAAAGGCATGGCCGATGTTTCTTATGAAATAATGAAGAAAAATAATCTTACGTCGGAAGATATTGCCTATTTAGTACCTCATCAGGCAAACCTAAGAATTATTGATGCTACTGCGCAGCGTATGGGTGTATCCAAGGACAAGGTAATGATAAATATCGACAGGTATGGCAACACAACTGCAGCAACTATTCCTTCATGTATCACTGAGTATTACAGAAACGGGAAAATTAAAAAAGGCGATAATCTGATTTTATCTGCATTCGGTGCGGGTTATACATGGGGCGCTATTTATCTTACCTGGGGCATTGATTAGTGGGAAAAACCGCATTCATATTTCCGGGCCAGGGTTCTCAATATGTCGGTATGGCAAAAGATATTTACGATAATTCCGTTGAAGCCAGGGAAATGCTTAAGACCGCCGAAGAAGCTATCGGCGTTTCCTTATCCCATATTATGTTTAACGGTCCGGAAGAATCTTTAAAACAGACCGATATTACCCAGCCTGCGATCTTTGTTCATAGTGTCATACTTTCAAGTTTAATAAGAACTCTCCAGCCAGAAATGGTAGCCGGTCATTCGCTGGGCGAATACTCAGCTTTGGTGTCTGCCGGTGCAATACAATTTTATGATGCAGTTAAACTTGTTCATACCCGTGGCAGTGCAATGCTTCAGGCCGGTATTCAACAACCCGGAACTATGGCAGCCATTGTAGGCCTTTTACCCGATAAACTGGAACAGATCTGTTCGGATGCTTCCTCATTTGGAATTGTCCAATGTGCAAATTTTAATTCGCCTGGACAGATTGTAATTTCAGGTTCCATTGAAGGTGTTAAAGCTGCAATGGAAATTTCTAAAAAGGAAGGAGCAAAGCTTGTTAAAGAACTAATTGTAAGCGGTTCGTTTCATTCTCCTTTGATGGCTTCGGCAAAAGATACTTTACAAATTAAACTTGATATTACTCCGTTTTATGACGCAAAAATTCCTGTCTATACTAATGTAACCGCTCAACCTGTAACTGATAAAAAGCTGATTAAGAATTTTCTGTTCGAACAACTCTCAAAACCTGTAAGGTGGGAAGAAACGATTATTAATATGATTAACGATGGAGCGGACCGGTTTTATGAGATCGGGCCGGGAAAAGTACTGCAGGGACTGGTTAAAAGAATTAATCCGGATGTTCAGATTTTCGGTATTGATAAATACAGTGATGTAGAAAGGTTTTTATAATGCAAAATAAATTTACAAGGAAGATCAATGGATTGTATATCGATCCGCAGATTTTCACAGTTAAGTTTGTAAAATCGTGCGATGTCTGTATCTGCAGCGGCGAATGCTGTTACTACGGAGTTTATACCGACAAAAAAGAATACGAGAAAATCCTGAGTGTTAAGGAGAGAATTATTCAGGCAATGGATGATTCTCAGATTAAAGATGTGGATAAGTGGTTTGAGGAACCCGAAGTTGATCCGGATTTTGAATCAGGTGTCGCTGTTGGCACGGAAGTCTATAACGGTAAATGTGTTTTTCTTGATAAACAGGGATTTTGCACCCTTCAGAAAATGGCGATTCAGGAAGGGGAATTCAAGTGGAAATATAAACCGTTGTATTGTATATTATTCCCGCTCGTTATTTTTGAAGGTGCTCTTACAGTTGATGACGAACATATTGACAGGATGCATTATTGTAGTTTAAAACAGAATCAGACTGTTTCAATATTCGAGCATAGTAAGGAAGAGATCAGATATCTGCTGGGTGAAAAAGGATTTGAAGAATTACTTCAATATAAAGATGAATATTTAAATTCAATTAAGGAAGTTAAAATTGCTGTCGAAAAATAAGAGAGCTATCGTTACCGGCGGGACTCGTGGTATTGGTAAGGCAATTGTAAAAGAATTAGCGTCTAAGAGTTGCTGCGGTGTTCTTTTTTCGGATGTTGCATTCATCTATAACAGCTGTGATGAATGTGCCGCGGAAATTGAAAGAGAAATCGGAAGCCTCGATACAAAAATTGTCGGTTTTAAAGCTGATGCCACTTCTCTCGAAGCCGCTCAGGAGACTGTTAATGCCGCTATTGAGAAATTGGGCGGCGTGGATATTCTTATAAATAATGCCGGTATAACTCGCGATAACCTGCTTCTCAGAATGTCTGAAAAAGAATGGGATGATGTTATCAATGTTAATCTTAAAAGCGTTTTTAATTATACCAAGGCGGTCCTTAAACACATGGTTAATCAGCGGTATGGCAGAATTGTTAATATCGCTTCGGTTGTCGGACTTATCGGTAATGCCGGACAGGCTAACTACGCAGCCTCAAAAGCTGGTATTGTAGGTTTTACCAAATCGATTGCAAGAGAGGTTGCTTCCCGTAATATTACAGTCAATTGTGTTGCACCGGGATTTATTGAAACCGATATGACTAAAAGTTTGAATGATAAACAGAGAGAAATCCTCTCTCAGACAATTCCTATGAAAAGAATGGGAAAACCCGAAGATATAGCTCGAGTTGTGGGTTTTCTATGCGGTCCGGATGCTGATTATATAACCGGACAGGTTATTGCCGTAGACGGCGGAATGACAATGTAATTAATTATCTAATTAATAATTATTAACATCAAAGGAGCATTAAATGGACGTTGAAGCAAAAGTAAAAGAAATCATTATGGATAAACTCGGTGTAGAAGATTCTCAGATTACACCTGAAGCTTCATTTACTAACGACCTCGGCGCAGATTCTCTCGATATAGTTGAACTTGTTATGGGCTTCGAATCTGCTTTCAATATCTCTATTCCTGATGAAGATGCTGAGAAAATCTCCACTGTCGGAGATGCCACGAAATACCTAAAAGAAAAATTAGGTTAATTTTTATAGGGACAGTTTTATAAGCAAAATGTTCTACAGCTTTTAAGACTGTCTCTTTTTCTTTATTCAAAAACACTCTTTGGAGATATGATGAGTAATAGGAGAGTAGTAATTACAGGAATGGGTGCAGTTACTCCAATCGGGAACAATACCCGTGAATACTGGGAAGGATTGATAAGCGGCAGAACCGGCGCGAATCTGATAACACGATTCGATGCTTCCGCTTTCCCTACCAGGTTTGCCTGTGAAGTTAAAAATTTCGATCCTTTGACCTACATCGATAAAAAAGAAGTCAAAAGGATGGATCCTTATACTCATTATGCTCTTGCTACTGCTGCAATGGCTCTCGAAGATTCCAAACTAGATCTTTCCAAAATCGATAATGAAAGAGCGGGGGTTGTATTCGGAAGCGGTATCGGCGGAATTTTAACTCTCACCGAGGTTCATTCGGCTTATCTGGAAGGTGGACCTAAAAGAGTTACTCCTTTTTTTGTACCTATGATGATTCCCGATATAGCGGCAGGACAAATCTCCATTAAGTATGGTCTCAAAGGACCGAACTACGCCACTGTTTCCGCATGCGCTACATCTTCACATGCTATTGCGGATGCCTTTATGCTTATTCAGAGAGGCTCCGCGGATATTATCTTCAGCGGCGGTTCCGAATACTCGATTATTCCTCTCTCGGTTGCCGGATTCTGTTCGGCCAGGGCTCTCTCCAACTGGAACGACAGATATCTTGAAGCTTCACGCCCATTCGATAAAGACAGGAACGGATTTGTTATGGGTGACGGAGGCGGTACTCTCGTATTGGAGGAACTCGAACATGCCCTTAAACGCGGCGCTCATATCTATGCCGAAATTATTGGTATCGGATTAACTGCCGATGCATTCCACGTTACAGCGCCACCGCCCGGCGGAGAAGGTGCATACCGTTCGATGCGCGAAGCTCTTAGGGACGGCGGTATTCAACCGGAACAGGTAGATTATATTAACGCTCACGGTACGTCGACAGAATTAAACGACCTGAATGAAACAAAAGCTATCAAAACCCTTTTCGGTGAGCATGCATATAAACTTGCTGTAAGTTCTACGAAATCGATGACAGGCCATTTGCTCGGAGCTGCAGGGGCTGTAGAAGCAATTGCTACTGCTCTCGCGATTCAGAATTCAATTATTCCTCCTACAATAAACCTCGATAATCCTGATCCCGAATGCGATCTTGATTATACACCTAAGGTTGCCGCAAAACGGGAAATTAATTACGCTATTAGTAATACATTCGGCTTTGGCGGCCATAATGCCAGCTTGCTGTTTAAGAAGTTTACAGGTTAAGATTGTTAAAAAGTTTTTTTGAAAATCTTAATAAGATTTTCAAACGAAAAATAGTTAGTAACTCAATCCCTGCAGAGATTCTTCAAAAAATAGAGTCCCTTCAGGAAAAACTCGGTTTTCAAATCGAAGACCCGGCCTACTTTGTTAAAGCCATTACACATAGATCCTACCTCGAAATTAATCCCGGCCTAGAAAAATCTAATGAACGGCTTGAGTTCCTTGGCGACGCAGTTTTAAATATGATTGTGGGCGCTTACCTGTTTGAAAGTTATGTAGAAGAAGAGGAAGGATTTCTAACCAAAGCCCGTTCATCACTCGTAAATCGGGAACGGCTCTATATGACAGCGGAAAATCTTGGTCTGAAGAATTATCTTATGTTTAACCACCGTTATATCGGTGACTCTTTTGAAGGATTGAAAACTATACTGGCCGATTCTCTTGAAGCCATTATCGGTGCGATCTATATCGATAAAGGTTTACAGGAGGCTGAAAAGTTTGTACTCAATAACATTGTCTATCCTTACGAGGAAGACGAAAGCTTCCTGGTCGATAAAAACTATAAAGGTCAGCTCCTTGAATTTACCCATTCTAAAAAAATGGATCAGCCCAGGTATATAGTAACCAAAATGGAAGGCCCCGAACATAAAAGAGAATTTACTATTGAAGTTCATATAGGAGATTTAATTTACGGTACCGGAAAAGGGAGGAGTAAAAAATCCGCCGAGCAGGAGGCTTCCCGTCAGGCAATATCATCTCTTCGATCAAAAAATAAAAATATTTCCATCTAAAAAACCCATCTCGAATTCTCACCTTTTATTTATATTTGAAGACGAAAATAACTCTTTAATTGAATAACCTTTCTATAGTGAGATTACAATGAATAATTTCGAATTCTTCGACAAATTCGTTGACCGCCATATCGGTCCCGATGAAAATGAGATTAAAAAGATGCTTGATATTATCGGCGTTTCCTCCCTGGATGAATTGATCGGGAAGACAGTCCCAAAATCGATTAAATTGAAAGATGAGTTAGAACTTGACGAACCGATGACCGAATTTGAATTCCTCAATCATCTGAGAGACGTGGCTTCCAGGAACAAAATATTTAAAAACTATATCGGAATGGGTTACTATCCGACAATAACACCCGGTGTTATAAGAAGAAATATTCTCGAAAATCCCGGATGGTATACTCAATACACTCCTTACCAGGCGGAAATTTCGCAGGGAAGGCTCGAAGCCCTTCTTAATTTTCAGACTATGATTGTAGACCTGACCGGTTTACCGATAGCGAATGCCTCTCTTCTGGATGAAGCGACCGCTGCCGCTGAGGCGATGGGCATGCTTTATTCTGTAAGAAAAACCAATAAGAAAAATTCGAATGTCTTCTTCGTAAGCGACGAAGTTTTTCCGCAGACCATTGATGTTCTTAAAACTCGTTCTGCTCCTCTTGGTATTGAACTTAGAATCGGTAGTCTGCAGAATCTTGAACTGACCGACGACCTGTTCGGATTATTTGTCCAGTACCCTACTGGTGATGGCGAGATTTATGATTATAGAAAACTTTTTGAAGAAGCTTCATCTAAAGGGATTTATAAAGCTGTTGCAGCGGATCTGTTAAGTCTTGCTCTTCTTACTCCTCCCGGAGAATTCGGTGCCGATATTGCAGTAGGTTCCGCTCAGCGATTCGGTGTCCCGATGGGATATGGCGGCCCTCATGCGGCATACTTTGCTACAAAGGATGAATTTAAACGCCAGATACCCGGAAGAATTATCGGTGTTTCTGTAGATAGCCAGGGTAAGAGAGCTCTGAGAATGGCTCTTCAGACCCGTGAGCAGCATATTAAAAGAGAACATGCTACAAGTAATATCTGTACCGCTCAGGTTCTTCTGGCTATTATGGCAGGTATGTATGCAACCTATCATGGTCCTAAGGGGATTAAAGCGATTGCCGGACGGATAAATAACCTTGCTTCTCTTCTTGCTGATAACCTTAAGCAGCTTGGAATTAAGCAGTTAAATAAAAATTATTTTGATACTCTTAAAGTTGTTATGAATAGTTCCGAAGAAGCTGGCCGTGTGAATAAATCAGCTCTCGAAAAAAGAATTAATCTGAGAATAATTGATGATAAGACGTTTGGAATTTCGTTAGCGGAACCCGATACAATTAAAGATGTTATAGCGCTTACCGGAATATTTGCATCAGCAGTTAACCGCAAAACTCCGGAGATTAATTATAACTTTAAGCCGGAAGGTTTTCCGGAAGAATTGAAACGGAAGTCGGATTTTATGACTCATCCTGTATTCAATTCCTATTACGCCGAAACGGAAATGCTCAGGTATATAAAAGGGCTTGAGAAGAAGGACCTTTCGCTTACTCAATCGATGATCCCGCTCGGTTCGTGCACTATGAAGCTTAACGCTTCAACAGAAATGTTTGCAGTTACCTGGAGCAAATTTGGAGAGATACATCCGTTCGCTCCGACTGATCAGGCTGCCGGCTATAAAGAACTGATTACAAAACTTGAAGATGACCTGGCTCTTATGACCGGGTTCAAATCCGTTTCGATGCAGCCGAATTCCGGAGCGCAGGGTGAATATACCGGCCTGATGGTTATAAGAGCATACCATCATAGCCGCGGAGATTTTCACCGCGATGTAGTGCTGATCCCCGCATCGGCACATGGTACAAATCCCGCAAGTGCCGTAATGGCAGGCGGAAAGGTAGTTGTTGTTAAATGCGATGAGAAAGGGAATATTGATCTTAACGACCTCCGCTCTAAAGCCGAACAGTATAAAGATTCACTCTCTTCTCTTATGGTAACATATCCTTCCACTCACGGAGTTTTTGAAGAGGAGATAATCGAGATCTGTAAAATCATTCATGATTGCGGCGGCCAGGTTTATATGGATGGCGCTAATTTGAATGCTCAGCTCGGTTTAACAAGCCCCGGTTCTATCGGCGCGGATGTATGCCATTTAAATTTACACAAAACATTTACTATCCCTCACGGCGGAGGCGGACCAGGTATGGGACCGATTGCCGTTGCGGAACATTTAGCCCCGTTTTTACCAGGCCACACCGTTGTAAAAACCGGAGGCGATAAGGCGATTAACGCAGTATCGGCTGCGCCTTGGGGCAGCGCGAGCATCCTGGTTATTCCTTATGCCTATATAAAAATGATGGGCGGCAAAGGATTGACTTATGCTACTAAGATTGCAATACTTAATGCCAATTATATAAAAGCAAAACTGGAAGGCTATTATTCAACTCTCTATACAGGTGCGAACGGATTTGTTGCGCACGAACTGATCTTCGATACACGTAACTTTAAACAGACAGCAAACATCGAAGTTGAGGATATCGCGAAGAGGCTTATGGATTATGGATTCCATGCTCCAACAGTTTCCTTCCCGGTTCCGGGTACCTTAATGGTTGAACCGACTGAAAGCGAGTCGTTATACGAACTTAACCGTTTCTGCGACGCTATGATTGCCATTAAAAAAGAGATTGAGAATGTAGAAAAAGGTAACTGGGATAAAGCCGATAATCCTCTTAAAAATTCTCCGCATACTGCTGAGGTTGTAATTGCGAATGAGTGGAATCATAAATATACACGTGAAGAAGCTGCTTTCCCCGCTGACTATGTAAGGGGAAATAAATTCTGGCCTTCTGTTGGACGTGTTAATAATGCTTACGGCGACCGTAATCTTGTCTGCAGCTGTTTACCTGTAAGTGATTACGAATAATTGGTTTGTGAATGATGAATCAGGATAATAAAGTAGATATCTGCCGGCTCTTGAAAGATTCTAAAACAATTGCGGTTGTTGGAATCTCGAGGGAAAAGTGGAAGACGAGCAGAAAGATTGCCTCGTTCCTTGCTGATCACGGCTATGATGTTGTCGGCGTAAATCCCTCCTTCGGTGATGAAGATGCCGAAGGAATTAAAGTATATAAATCTATTTCAGATATTCCGCATCAAGTCGATATAATTAATGTGTTTAGACGGTCCGAAGATATTCCCTCACTAATTGAAGATGTGCTGAAGAAAAATCCTAAAGCGCTTTGGCTTCAGCAGGGCATAAGAAATGATGACGCTGTGCGTCCTGTAATTCAAAAGGGGATTACTACCATTCAGGACGAATGCATTTATGTGGAATACAATAATTGTAAATCATTTTTACCGAAGAGTTAATCAGAAAGCCGGTTGTAATGAATTTCTTAATAAAAGAATACTTCATAATTGCAGCCGGCTTTTTTATTCTTCTTCATTCAATTATAACTGCTGCTCCCGATTCCCTCTATGTCGATAATGAATATTTCGTTGTCGATTCAATAAAAATCTCCGGTAATGATATAACCGAGGAATATATAATCCTTCGCGAATTAACTTTTAAAACGGGGGAGCTGATTTCAAATTCGGATCTCCGTTATAACAGGGAGAGGATATTCAGTCTCCGGCTTTTCACACGGGTTGATATTAAAACAGAAGTTTCCGCCGGTCAGGATAAAAAGAATGTAATTATCGATCTTGCAGAAAGCTGGTATATCTATCCTATCCCGTTCATAAGGCGAAATAACGAGGCATCAGGCAAATACTCGTTCGGTGTTAATCTTTCATTCAAAAATTTCAGAGGACGAAACGAACATCTCCGTTCTGTCATAAGTCTCGGCTACGATCCCTACTTTGCTCTACTCTATCAAAATCCCGCATTCGATTTTAAAAATAATCTCGGTATCAGTTTCGGTTTATCATTTCTTAAACTGAGTAATAAAAGTAAATATGCTAAAACAACTTACGGTGGTGATTTCGAATATAAATTCTATTCAACTGCATTTTCTCTCGGTAAGAGAATTGACCAGTTCAACGAGCTTTTCGGTACCGTAGGATTCGATTATATTGAAGGCCCGGAGGAATCGGTAGGGAGGATAACAGCTTCGGGTGAACCGATTGACAGGGTTCTCTCTTTCAAATTAGGTTATGATTATGATTCAAGGGATTTGAAGCAATTCTCACAGAACGGAATCTTCTCTTCTCTCTCATTAAAGCATAACGGATTCGGAATAAACAATATCAGCTATAATGTATTTGAATTCGATTTCAGGGAATACAGGAGCATTATAGGCGACCTCTCGGCACGGTGGAGATTCGCTTTACGCCATACATTCGGTGGATTAATTCCTTATTATGATTATTCCTATTTCGGTTACGGTGAATATGTACGCGGCTACAGTAACGATAACCACGAAGGGAATAATTCAATTATTGCTTCGGTTGAAATGAGTTACCCCTTAATCAAGGAATTTGATTTCAGTATTAAAATCCCATTGATTCCGCAGCAGTTAACTTCCGCGAGAATCGGTATTTATCTCTCCGCGTTTGCCGACGCAGGACAGGTTTTTAATAATTATCAGCGATTCAGATTTTCTGACTTTTATCCGGGCTACGGTTTCGGATTAACAATTTTAGTGCTACCTTACAATGCGCTTAGGTTTGAGTATGCGCTTAATAAATACGGCATAGGAGAAATATTAATTGGCACCGGATTTTCTTTCTAACACTGATCTCTATTACTCGCCCGATCCAGTAATTGAAAACAAAATATCCATCACGGGTGAAGAAGTTCATCACATAAAAGATGTGATGAGACACCGCGAGGGGGATCCGCTTTGTGTAACCGACGGAAAGGGAAATATCTTTAAAAGCCGGATCGAATCAATTTCTAAGAGCATAATTGAATGCTCTATCAGTGAAGTGCTGCGTTACAGCAATCCGCTGGAAAAAATATTTTTCTGTATACCGAGGTTAAGGACTCAGGACCGTTTTGAATTTGCTTTAGAGAAGTGTGTAGAACTCGGTATAACAAATTTTATCATTTTCGATTCGATCAGAACGGTTGTCAAAGGTCCGAAGATCGACAGGTGGCAGAAAGTTCTTCTGGCTGCAATGAAACAGTCTTTAAGGCCCTACTTACCGACTGTACAGCATCTCAGATCAGTTTCCGAAATCGCAGGTTTACCCGGTAAACGGATTATTTTTGAGCAGACTGCCGGTTTCAAGCTCGACAAATTCCTTGCAACTTCCGGCCCCTCTTTAAGTGATGAAAATTTATATTTTGTTTTCGGCCCTGAAGGGGGTTTTGCTGACGAAGAAATATTTATGACAAAAAAATGTTACTTCGTTAAACTGACGGGGAACAGGTTAAGAACCGAAACCGCTGTGATATCGGCGGCAGGAATGGTTGCTACTATCTTGGGTAATTGATCAGATAAGTTCGATGATTTTTTTTACAAGCCGCTCGAAATCGATTTTAACACGCTCGGCTGTTTCCATTACTTCCGAATGAGATAATTTCTGAGGCGAAAGCCCGGCAGCGTAATTTGTTATACAAGAAATTGCCCCGACTTTAAGACCAAGGTAGGAAGCATAAACAGCTTCGTGGAATGTAGACATACCGACAGCATCGCCCCCGAACTTCTGCATCATTTTAATTTCAGCTTTGGTTTCGTAGCTGGGGCCTTTAGTAAACCAGTAAACTCCTTCCCTCAATAATATTTTTTCCTTCAGCGCGGCAATTTTTATCTTCTCATTAATCTCCCGGGATGGAAAATCAATAAATCCGTTCCGCTTTTCAATAGTGGTAAGTCCTAACACTTCTGTTAATTCTTTTTTTATTGCCGTTCCGTTGAATGATGAGATAAGCATCAGGTCGCCCGGCTTGAAATTCGTATTTATACCGCCGGCCGCATTTGTAAGTATTATTTTTCTGCAGTTAAGCTTCGCCCCCAGGTGAACGGGTATAATACACTCCGATAGCCTATATCCTTCATAGAAATGAATTCTTCCCTGAACTATTAACAGCTTCCTTCCGGAATATTCGGAGAAGTGCAGGTAACCCTGATGCCCTTCAACTGTCGATTCTGGATAACCGGATAATGATGCGGTGGAGAATGATTTAACTGTTTTTACTTTCTCTGCAAAATCACCCAATCCGCTGCCGAGTACAATACAGATTTCGGGTTCAAACGGAATTTCATTTTTAATCGATTCAATTATCGGCCGGTATTTTTCATTCAGATTAACCATTAAAACAGAATTCCGGCAAGTGTTGCGGTTAGAAGTGTAGATATAGTTCCGCCGATAACGGCACGTATTCCGAGCTTCGCCAGGTCGGTTCTCCTGTTAGGCGCGAGAGGAGAAATACCTCCGATCTGAATCGCTATTGAACTGAAATTGGCAAATCCGCATAAAGCGTATGTTGCCATTAAAATTGCTTTTTCATCCATAAGGGATTTCATCTCTACTAGTTTACTCATATCCAGATAAGCCACAAATTCGTTGAGAACCACTTTAGTGCCGATAAGGCTTCCGAAATGATAAGCGCTTTCCCAAGGAACACCGATTCCGTATGCAAGGAACTGAAGCACGGATCCGAATATCAGTTGAAGTGAAAGCTTATTGCCGAACTGCTGGGTAAGATAATAGTTGAATCCGAAAATATCGCCGACCCAGCCGAGGAAATAATTTATAAGCGCGATTAGTGCTATAAAGGCAATCAGCATTGCGGCTACGTTTAATGCGAGAGTTAAACCTTCGCTGGCGCCTACGGCGGCAGCTTCAATAACATTCGATGCGTTCTTTTCAACAGATACTTTTACTTTTCCTTTTGTCTCAGGTTCGCCGGTCTCCGGAAACATTATTTTAGATACAAGCAGAGCGGCAGGTGCGGCCATTACGCTTGCGCCGAGCAGATGTGTTGCGAACAGGAGCTGCGCTTCCCGGATCGGTATATTGTTCGCCTGAGCGAATGCGGTTCCTAATATTTGAATATACGCCGCCATTACTCCGCCGGCAATCGTTGCCATTCCGCCGACCATAATTGTAAGAAGTTCGCTCTGTGTCATTCCTTTCAAATACGGTTTTATCATAAGTGGGGCTTCTGTCTGGCCGACAAATATATTCGCGGTACAGGACAATGATTCGGCACCGCTAGTTCCCATTACTCTTGCCATGAACCATGCCATCCCCTGAACTATTTTCTGCATAACACCCAGATAGTAGAGGAGAGACATCAGACTGGCAAAAAATATTATTGTCGGTAATACCTGGAACGCGAAGAAGACACCGAGACTTCCCTCATTGCCGGGTCCGAGTCCGAGGCTTCCGAAAACGAATCTCGCTCCTTCAGAAGTGAAGTTCAGTATCAACACAAAGAATGAACTTACGAAACGGAAAAATTCCTTAATCCATCCGAGCGGACCGAAAAAATTTCCGAGGTCATCACCTTTTATTATGAATATAGCGAGGACAATCTGGATTGCCAGACCGCTTAGGACCAGCCGCCAGTTGATCTTCTTTTTATTATTCGATATAAGGAATGCGATTCCTAAAAGAATTACGATACCTAATATGCCGCGTAACAAAGAAGTGAAATCCATTTATCACCAGTTTTTTTATTCGGGAATGTAATGACATTTTCTGCAGCGTGCTTCGTAGCTGTCGGCCGCTCCAACGAGAACTCTTTCCGATGAAACTACCTTACGCTGGGTTTTATCGGCGGGATTTCCGCAATTGACACAGATAGCAAGCGTTTTGGTTATATACTCAGCAATTGCCAGGAGCTGGGGCATCGGTTCGAATGGTATGCCGCGGTAATCCTGATCGAGCCCGGCTACAATTACTCTTTTACCTTCGTTGGCAAGTTTATTACAGACATCAATCAGATCAGCGTTAAAGAACTGTGCTTCGTCAATTCCTACAACCTGGGCGTTATCTACATAGTCTAGAATTTCCTTCGCATTCTCAACAAGAATTGAAGGCATCGATTGTTCGCTGTGAGAGACGATATCGCCGACCGAATAGCGGATATCGATTTTCGGTTTGAAAATTTTAACATTCTGTTTAGCGATCTTGGCTCTTCTTAATCTTCGGATCAGTTCCTCGGTCTTGCCGCTGAACATACATCCGGCAACTACTTCAATCCAGCCGGTCTCCTTTGGTGTTGCGTGTGCCTGGAATTCCATCATTTCTTTAAAAACTCCTCACTGAATGAAAATGGGATCAGCTCTTTCAGCTTAACTACTTTAGTTTCTTTTTTACCGTTTACCATAATAACATCAAGTTCGGTTCCGCACAGATCGGCAAGAACCTGACGGCAAGCGCCGCATGGCGGCAGGAAGTCTTCAGTATCGCCCGAAAGTGCAATCGCTTTGAATTTTCTGTGCCCGTCAAGTATTGCCGCAAATGCGGCTGTCCTTTCGGCGCATATGGTTAAACTGTAGGAAGAAGTCTCGATATTGGCCCCCTGATATATTTTACCGCTCTCGGTTAATAATGCGGCTCCTACATGGAAGTTTGAATATGTCGGAAGGGCTTTGGATTTGGCTTCGACCGCTTTTTGGATTAGCTCTTTAATGTCGTACATGCAATCTCTGTTTTAGTCTTTGCAAAGATAGGGGATTATGGAATTAAAAAAAATATCGATTCATTATTGAAAATAAAAGTACCTACTGATATCAGAACTTGAATGATCCCTTCACTTTAAAAATGAGAGGAGAGGCTTTACCGCCGCAAGTATCCAGATTATCAAGTACCAATACCAATCCAAACTTAATACCGGCGCCCAGAGTTTTGCGAGGAGAAGGGTTGCGGCAAATACAGCAATTTTTAAAAGAGCTATATCCAGCATCCCCATCTGAAACACTTCACTTCTTTTTAAGAAATTCATTTTGTTACTCCCGATGAGTAAAATTATTCCTCAAAATATTCTGCTCACGAATCAAACCCTAGTTAAGGATTAATTTTTTTCTTAATCCCAAAAGTATCAGAACAGAGACCGCGACAATTGATACTGAGAGGGAGATCAATCCAAATTTGATCAGTATCTCCTGGAATGGAGTTCCGGTCATACCCGCACCAGAGATCGGCATCATTTCGCTTCCTGCGCCCCATACTGCGGCCAGAAGTGTAGTACCCCAGTTTACGAATGTACCGTAAAGCGCGAGCACAAATCCCCATCTGAGTGTTTTATCGGATAGATTAAGCTTCGGCCAGATAAGTCCGAACAGAACCAGAAGCATTCCGTTCATCGTTCCTTCAAGATGACTCGATAATCCCATCCTCGGATTCTGAAGTGCGGGTATTAGAAATCCCGTTAGTAATCCGAAGAGAAAGAGGAGTATACCGTAGATAATTAATTTATGAGAAGACTGCGATTTATATTCTGCTTCCATTTTATCCTTTCGGTAATTGATATTGAATTATTCTGAGCCTATTATTCCCAAAACTATCTGAAGGAAAATATAACGTAATTATTTGACTAAAAGCATACTTCTGATTAATGAATTATTCC
>CAZHHG010000051.1:9476-19397 GCA_964532065.1 uncultured Melioribacter sp. | reverse complement strand
TTTAAGACTATCTTTCAGTGATACCTGATCAGTTGAAAGGATCTTTGTCGGTGACAGGAGAATGGCACAGACAAATAATAATTTTATATAGACTGATATTGATTTTGATTTTATCATAATATGATTCACACTGGAAACAATAATTCAATAACCGACCGGGCGGTAAATATTTCGAAGTAATGCAGAGCAACCGGATTCTGTTAATTAAATCAACCGATACCGGAGACAAAAATTCCAAACAATAAAATTGCGATTACAAAAAGAACAGCGAAACCAAACCCGAGCAGATCTATTTTATAGCGCTTAAAACTGAATTTTGATCTTAGTGAAAGAAAATCGACTAATAGCAAACTATGTCCGTTCTCTTCGAGCGATTTTCCGTCGGCTGCAGATTTATGAGCAACGCTCTCCCCTTCGAGCATAATATCGAATCCTTGCTCTTTCAATTTGCTCTCCTCTCCAACAGGTGTATGCAGGAGTGCAAAGAATTTATTCAACTGGTTTTCCGGTTCTTTCTTTGTAAAAAGACTTACAACGACAAGTGAAATAAAACCAGCCGGGAGATATAGAGCTATCTGGTATTCATATGCTAATCCGAGGCTCCACGGAGTATAATTGCCGACATACAACGAAACGGCAATAGTGGTAATCAAACTTGCCCATACACCGTATCTATTGGCTCCCCGCCACATAACGCCCGTCCAGAAAGCAATTCCGAAAAATGCGGTTATCTGCCAGATATATTTCAGTCCGTCTACCACGCTGGGGATAGTAAGAGCCACAGTAACACCGCCAACCACCACAACAAGAGAGGAGATCCTGGCAACCTTAAGCTTCTCCTTCTCCGAAGAATTATTATGAGCAAATCTTCTGTAGAAATTTCTGGTAAAGAGTGCTGAGCCGCCGACCATATAATTATGACAAGCCGCAAGAACAGTTGCGATCATTGCTGCTATCATCACACCAATCAATCCGACCGGAAGCAGATTTGTAATTGCAAGTCCGAACGCAAACTCTCTTTTATCAGAAGTCAATCCCGGAAAGAGGGCCGCGGCGAAAACGCCGACGAATGCCCAGCCGAGAGTTGCGAACCGTTTTGTAAAATTTCCGTATGTCCATCCTGTACGGCAGTTCATTTCCGATTTGCCCGAACCGTTTATCGCCATATGATGCGGGAGGACGGAAACACCGACGAGTCCGTTAACAATAAGCATAACAATAAAGAAGAGAGTAACTTCCTCCGGTGCAACAAAACTGAACATATGTTCCGGAAGTTTATCTTTTATTGCAGTCATTCCTCCTCCTGCAAACAAAGCAAAAGGAATTATAAGGAATGAAAGCATAACAATTAGAACACCCTGAAGAAGATTGATTATAAGAGCCGATGTAAGTCCGCCGATAACACTGTATGATAGGAAGAAAACCGTCAGGACAATTACAATTACTTCCGCGGAGATCATACCGCCGGTAATCGCTTCTAGCGAAACGCCGGTTGCTTTAAGAATCAAACCTACTTCGCCGATGAAATAGATCAATCCCATTACCGAATAAGCTGAAGCCAGTTTAAGACCGTACCGTTCCTGGAAAAAATCACCGATTGTTATATACCGAAGACGTCTGTAAACAGGGGCCAGAAGCCAGTAGATTGGAGTTGAAAAAAGATAAAGCCACTGGTACCAGATACCTGCAAGACCGATCTGATAAGTAGCTCCCGAAACGGCAATCGCCTGAGCTGTATGAGTTCCGGCACCTAATGCGTTGGCAACCTGCATAATTTTGCTGCCGCGCCTTCCTCCCATAAAATAATCGCCTGAAGAGGAGACCTTTTTCTTTGCCTTCCAGCCGAGCCATATTACAATGATAGCATAAAAGGCGACTACCAGAAGATCTATAATTGAAATTCCGAACATAGATTATCTTTTATTTTTTGAGGGATTCTGCCAGATCTTCTTTAAAAGAAATGCAGCGGACTTTGGTTCTCTGCTTCTCGTGAAGACGCCTTTAAGATTAAGTACTACCCTTCTGAAATGCTGAGGCGTTCTGAAGTCTGCAAAATTCCAGACGTGTTCACCTATAGTATATTCTTTTGAACGGATCAACTTTATATAAGCTTCGAGGAAAAGCTGCTGATACTCCTCGGTAAACATCTGTGTGGATATGGAATGGAATCCCGGCATTGTATCTACACCGAATTCAGTAAAGAGGATAGGTCTTTTATATTTTTTATAAATAGTGTCCATTTCATTCCCGAGGATTTCAACCGCTTCATCCAGATAACCGGGATACTCATACCATCCGTAATATCTGTTTAAAGAAATTACGTCTGAGAATTCAAATACCGGATCATTAACACCTGCACGTGTACAATTGGGAACAGTAACCGGGCGCGAGTTATCTAGTCTTTTTGTAAAACCGAAAATCTCTTTCCAGTATTTTTTTGCCTGTCCGTTATAATATCCCTGGTCGCCTACCAGGTTCGGCTCGTTACCAACAGCCCACATTATGATTGAAGGATGGTTATAATCCCTGTCGATAAGTCTTTGAATATGTTCTTTGTGAGTTTTTAAAGTGTTTTCATTTACGCGTCTGAAATCGAGGCTGACAGCCGGGACTTCATCGATTACAAGAATTCCTTTACGGTCCGCATAGGCCATCATTTCTTCCGAGTAAGGATAATGTGAGGTTCTGAATGAATTCGCGTTAATCCATTTCATCAACTCGAAATCTTTTACCATCAGAGGAAGGAAAAGCCCTTTTCCTATTACATCAAAGTCCTCGTGTTTACCGAATCCTTTCAGATAAACCTCTTTACCGTTCAGCAGAAATTTATTCCCTTTAATTACAACTTCACGAACACCAACGGGCAGATTATATTCATCAATAATTTGATTGTCTCTAATGAGTTTAAATTTTATATCATATAAAAAAGGATTTCCGGGGGACCAGAATTTACAATTATCAATTTTAAGTTTAAGTGTAGATTTATTTCCGCGGAAACGGTGTTCAGATTTTAATGTTGTTTTACCATACGTCACTTCTGCGGAAAGCATTCCATCAATTTTTGAATTGATGAAAACTTCAGCGCTGATTAATCCTGTATTTTTATTTAGAATGGCAGTATCGATTCTAATCTTATTAATAGATACTTCCGGAAGAGAAACAAGCTGAATAGAGCGGTGAATTCCGCCGTAAGGTGTAAAGTCGAATCTTGTTGGGGGATTGGTTTCCTCCCTTAATCTTTTTTCATCTCTGAACCGGTCTGAGGTTATTCCCTGGGGAATTGATTCATCGTTCAATTCATTATTCACCAGAATTACTATGAGCGCTTCTTTACCGGGGGAAACAAAACCGGTTATATCCAGTTCAACCGGAAGAAAACCAATTTTATTTTCACCGACAAATTTTCCGTCGATCCAGAATTTGGAATTATAGTCGACCGAACCTATTCTAAGGATTGTTCTGTTAGATTTAAACGAGCGGGGAATAAATATATTTTTGGAATACCAGGCATTCCCGGTATAATGAAGAAGCCCTAATTCTTCAAGCTGTTCATTCCAGCTTCCGGGGACAGCAATAGAAACAGAATTCTTAAGACCTTTAAACCATTTTTCCGTTTCGCCTTTTTTATCGCGATCAATTTTAAAATTCCAGATTCCGTTGAGATCCAGAATATTTCTGTAATTATTAACAATAGGGTATAACATTTTATCTCTCTAGGTTAATAAGTAATAAAATCAGCCGGCCTGCAATTCTTTTGACAAAAACTTTTTCTTAGCTCCGCATGATTCTCTTATAACCAGGGCGGGTTTAAGAATTGTTCGGTTACCTATGTCACTTCTTTCAATTCTTTTTAAAATTATGTCAACAGCAAGAGTTCCGATTTTCTCGACAGGCTGCACAATTGTAGTCAATGGTACCGAAGCGAGGGCAGCGGCCTCGATACCATCGTAACCAACAATTGCGATATCATCAGGGATATCGAATCCTTCTTCGAGCATTGCATTTTCGAATCCGACAGCCATTAAATCACTGTGGATGAACAATGCATCGGGTTTTGGATCAAGTGATTTGAAACTCTTGCCGAATTGATATCCCTGCAGAAAACGGTCGTTAATAAATTCGAAATTTTCATCGCCCATATAATAGACGAGTTTAGAATCGTACGGGATATTAAAATCCGAAAGAGCCCTGTAGTATCCGTTCTTTCTGATTTCACTTAGGAGATTTCCTTTTCCAACATGAAGGAACCCGATTCTTTTATAACCGAGTTTGATCAAATGCTCTGTAGCAAGAAATCCTCCCATCTCATGATCGGAGCCGACATACCAGTATTCCGGATCATGCATATAGGAGACCATAACGTAAGGGAAATTTTCCTCGTGGAGTTTTTTAATATAATCTGTCGCACGGTATTGAAGGGATAAAGACGCAATTATAATTCCATCCACACCCAGACTTCTGAAACGGTTTATCTGGGCCTCCTCCTTTTCCATACTGTTTGAAGAACTGGATAGAAGCAGATTGAATCCTAGTTCATTTGCGCGTTCTTCAATATAGTGGACAACATATGAAAAGTACGGGTGCTTAATATCCCTTAATACCAATCCAATAGTTTTATGGGCAGAGAGATCAATCCTTCTTGGAGAAGGTTCAGCAATATAGGTTCCTTTACCTACTCTTGTATAAAGAACGCCTTCATTTACAAGGTTAAAGAGAGCCTTCTTAATTGTAATAAGACTAACCTTATAATCCCTTGCAAGGTCGTTCTGCGAAGCTATTTGCTGACCCGGAGATAATTCCCCTTTCTGAATTTTATGTTTAATATCTAATTCAACCTGTTCATACAAGGGAGCCGGATCTAGCGGATTAATCCCTTTGCCCATAATTCATCCTGAAATTATTTTACCAATACCATTTTTTTAGCGGAAACAAAATTGTTTGTAGTCAGTTTATAAATATAAATTCCTGTTGAAACCTGATTACCATTCATATCGTTACCGTTCCATACAACATTGTGAGATCCTGCTTCCTGATAATTATTGACAATTGTATTAACCAGCTGTCCGAGAGTATTGAAGATTTCAACCTTAACATTACCGGCTGCAGGTAGAGAGTAACGGATGTTCGTAGAAGGGTTGAAAGGATTTGGGTAATTAGGATAAAGCTGATAATCAGTAGCAAGAATTTCGTCGTTGGTAACAGAAACCGGGATACCAAAATAATTAAGATCGCCAAGGGGCTGATTGCTTGTACCCGCAGTATATAGAGGCGATGAAGTTGGATAGGAGAAAATAAACGGCATCTGGGTTTTTCCAAAGTCAGGTGAACCGCCGCCCATATCCATATCAGGTTTTGTAGTTACAGCAGCGTTGAAATAATCCTGCATTACATTCAATGGAACCGCAGGTGATGCACCAAATGTAACAGATTGGTTATAAAGGGTTGAACCTGATAAAGATGCTGCAGCAAGTGCGTGATCATTCATCATTGGTGTAGGAGTTCTGTCAGACGGAATTGCAGCAATTAATTGAGGGTCAACATAGAAATTGTTATTGTGGATCATCAGCCGTTGTGTGAATCCCTGATCAAGCCATGCCTGGCTAAGAGCAGCTGTTTCGAGCATTACCCATGTTTGTGTGGAAGACCTGCCAAGAAATCCGGTATTAATGAAAAGATTGTTTCTGAAATGAGCTTCAATTGCTCCGCCGATTGAACAACCCCACTGAGCAATATTAACAACCGTATTGTGATTGATATAGCAGTACTTAATTATTCCGCCGCCGTCACGCAGAATTCTGCTCGTTAGATTATACCATGTATTGTTTTCATATATCAATGTATCGATATCATTACCTCTGTCATCAACTCCCCTTCCATTATCGGGGCTTGCCATTCTTCCGATATTACTGATGATCGAATTTTTAATAATAATTTTTGTATTCTTCCCATCACATCTAATCGCGGCCTGAAGATCCCGATCCAGATGGGAATCAATTATAGTAAGTTTAATATTATCCGCGCTAAGTCTGATAATATTCTGTAAAAGTGCGCTCTGTTCATCAAGATTTGTAACATAAACGCCTTCTAAAGTTAGATTATTTCTTGCCTGGAAAGGTCTGTTAGAAACACCGCCTCCGGAAACACCGGGTCTTATAATAGGTTTTTTACCTCCGCCGGCAGCAGCGCGGATATGAACGGGATAGGTAGTGTTTTCAATTGAAGAAAGTGTAATGTAGTAACCTCCTCTTTGCAATTCATAGATAGTATTTAGGTTTACTCTCTGCCCGTTAGCAAGAGTATCACCTCTAATTGTAGCATCTAAGGTGCCGACACCCTGAGGAACCTGAACAATTCGCTGTGCATTAACATAGCTGAGCGAACCGAAGACAATAAGGGTAAGTACCAGGAAAGTACTGATGATTCTGCTGTGATTTTTTTTCATTACTGCCTCACTTATTTGTGTGAATGATTTTATTTAATTAAAGAAAAAAATCAGAGATCCAAACGAATCCCGAGATCAGCTGTCCACCCGAAATATTCTTCTCTTGTGGCATAGGTTTCAATACCGAGAAAAGCACCTTCGGGAAGATTAGTTAAATTGTTCATATTAAATGTTACCGCCATATTCGGCAGGAATTTATACTGCATAGCAAGGTCCCATCTAACAAAATCATCTGAATAACCATCGAGTTCTGAACGAACTCCAATTGTCTGAAGAGCATCTCCCTGATAGATCATTGAGATTCTGCCCGAAAAATTCCCCTTCTCGTAACCGACTGTAACATTAGCCAGATGATTTGCCTGTCCAGGCATTCTCCCTTCGCGGGCAGTGTCAATAAAAGTAAAATTAAATGGAGGCAGAGGGCTGCGGGGACCGACTTTAAGAAACGGGAAATGGGTTTTGGAGTGGATGTAAGAGTAATTTGCAGAGATTACAATTCCATCGAAAGGATTCGGAAGGAATCGCAAGTTAGTCTGAACTTCAAATTCAATTCCATAAACCTCTGTTTCATATTCAGAGTTTTCGGGTTGAGTGAGTGTATATCCGACAGTCGGACCCGGATCAGTAATTCTACTTACTCTTATATACTCAATATCCTTAAGGGATTTATAATATGCGCCGAGAGTAAACAAACCGTAATTACCGTAGAAGGAGAAGAAGATATCGTAATTCCAGACTTTTGTATGCTTAAGATATGGCTGACCGCGTTCAACAGTTCCATCGAAATAACTGATTCTCTCCCATGGAACCAGATTAAAATAATCGGGTCTCGCGAGCGATTTGGTGATAGCGATACGAGTATCGAACCAGTCGGTAAATTTATATCTCACATGAACCATTGGAAGGAATTCGTTGTAGGAGACCGTACCAACCGTATCGGTTGAACCTTCAAGAGTAACTATACCTCTTTCATCAACCTTTGCCTGTCCGAAAACACTCTTATAGCTGGTAGTCGTTCTTTCAAAACGGAAGCCCGGCAGAATCATTAATCTTGGCCCGATATTTATTTCGGCCATAGCATATCCGGCAGTAATTGCTTCGCTGGCGCTGTAATCTTCCAGATCCCTTCCGAAATTGCGTGTGTAATCCGACCAATATGTATTCATGAAATTATCGATTTTTTCTCTGCTGAGCGCTTTAGCAGGGCCGTATAAATATTTACCGTCTAAAAATTCGCCGATATCATAATCGGGGTCGTAGAAATTATTAATTTTTATGTATCCCTCACCTGTAACATTAAAGCGGGTTGGATTTAATTTTCCAATCTGATCTATTTTAAAGGCGAGTGTCATCCATTCTTCTTTATCCAGACTCCTGCTTTTATCCCGATACTTACCGCCGACTTTAATATTTCCTGACAGATCGTTGGTAAGTGTATAGGGAATCGTAGCATCAAACTGACCTGTAAAATCCCTATCCTTTGTCATTTCTTTATTTAAGAAATCCTGATAAAAACGGGTCTGGTCCAGATTATTTTTTGCACCCTGAGGAATTATTTGAGGACCTTTATCTGTAACGAGAGTGCCTAAAAACGCGCCGACCTCTCTGAACTGGGAATCGTGCATAAATGGCATATCATATTTAGAATATGAATAAGATGCCTGCCAGTCGAGTTTCATAAAGCTGAAATTGTGTTTGCCGCTTAAAGAATTTGTAAAGAGGTCGATTCCTATCTCTCTGCTTCTCAGCCAGTATTCAACATAAGCATTATCAACACGGTATCTTTTACGGTTTCTAACTTCATCCCTATCGGTTCTTGCATACATACTGCTGAACATCAGTTCGCCGTTTCCGAGATCGTAATCGAGAACAATATTGGCGCCATAACGGTCTCTTGTTTCCCGGCGGTCACCGAGATTTAAATTCTCCACGGTAATGCGCGCGTGTTTTTCACCGGGTAATGCTTCGCGTGCGAAAAGATAGGATGCGTCAAGAAGATCCGAGCCTCTGTTTGCTCTTTGAAGAGATCCGGTTGCAACCAGACCGAGCTTGTTATCCAGGTACCTGTTGCTAAGAGTGAAACTACCACGGTAGTTACCATAATCTTTTTCGTGATTATTGTAAGTTCCCTGCATTCTGATACTGGTATTTAAACCGCTGGAAGCTTTTTTAATTTCAAAATTTACTTTACCACCAACAGCATCTCCGTCCTGATCGGGTGTAAGAGCTTTGAATACTTCGATACCGGCTAGCATATCTGAAGAGATCATACTTAAATCGACAGATCTGTTCTGCGGATCAGTAGAAGGAATTCTCTGACCGTTGATAGTAACCGAATTGAATTTTGCTGAGAGTCCTCTTACAATTACTTTAGTACCTTCACCAGCATCTCTTTCAACCGATATACCCGGCAGTCTTCCAACAGACTCTGCCGCGTTCTGGTCGGGCAATTCCTGAATCCGGTCTTTTGAGACAACATTAATAATAGTATTAGAAGTAATCTGCTGATTGATTGCCGCAGCCTGACCCTGGAGCTGACCTGTAACAACAACCTCCTGACCAACAATTACTTTGGGACTTAGTTTTACATCTACGGAAGAGGTTCGGCCGTTAACAACATTCACCCAGACACTGTCGGTTTCATAACCTAAATACATGAAGAGAACAAGAGTTCTGCCTTCCGGGATTCTAATTAATCTGTATTTGCCGTCGCGATCAGTAGTAGTACCGATTGATGTTCCACTAATAATAATATTTGCACCAAGAAGAGGAGAACCATCGGTTGCATCAGAAACAACACCGGAGATATTACCGGACTGGGCAAAGAGATTTAATTGATAAGAGAATAAGAAAACCAATAAGAGGGAGAGAAGCTGTTTTGAATTATTGCGTTTCATTCAATCCTCCGAAATGAAAAGAATAGAGAAGAATCGATTTATTTATTAAGAGAAACAAGTTGATACAAAACAGATTGGCATACTTGGTATACCAGGCGGTTGCATAATAACCAGTTTTACTTAATTAGTCAAGTAGAATTTTCCTTACCTTCTATATGAAATTGATAAGAAAGAAAATGTTTTAATTTTGCATTTAATTCTACATTTTAGCAGACACATTTTGAGGTTGTTATGAATCCTTCCAAAAATCTAAGAATCTGGCATGTTGGAAATTGGTGTGTTCACACAGGTCAAAAGTATGTTGAGTCCCCATTCCAGGCCCCATCCAAAGGTGTCGAAATTCTAAACTACGCCAAACCGTTGATCGATGCTTTGAAAGATATTCCGGGAGCTGAAGTATTAAGCGAACCATCCTGGGAGCTTTATAATATGTCGCCCGAACTTTTCAACGAAAGATTAAAATGGGCTACTTCGATTATTTTTGCTGACGTAGAGACAAAATGTATGATGCTTCATCCGGATTTTTTTACACGGGCAAAGTGGGGAGACAAACCTGTTACATTCCCTGACCGATTTGACTTA
>CAZHHG010000051.1:0-9466 GCA_964532065.1 uncultured Melioribacter sp. | reverse complement strand
GTTTCTGGAGGAGGTCATTTTCATATGAACGGAGGATGGTACAGTTTTACAGGAGAACTTGGTAAAGGAGGATGGCGCAGAAGCCGGCTTCACGGTATTTTTCCTGTCGAGTGTCTTGAGTATGATGATCTGATCGAATCGACCGACGGTTACGAAGTACGATGCAATAATGAAAATCATCCCGCCGTAAAAGGAATCGACTGGTCAACCATTCCCCCTCTTCTCGGATTTAACGAAACAAAAATCAGGATTGATGCAACGAGTCTTGTGGATATAAAAAACGGTAACGACTGGCATCCGCTTTTTGCATACAGGAAATTCAATTACGGAATTGTTAGCGGATGGATGACAGGAGCCAGCCCGCACTGGGGAATTAATTTCATGAAGTGGAAATATTATAATAAATTCTGGCAGCAGGTATTTCTGTTCATTAAATAATTTTTGAATCATTTAATCGGAACCTTTATGCTACTTCAATCGATCGACTGGATCATCATAATTGTTTTTTTTATAGTGACAACAATAATCGGATTATGGGCGACAAAACGTGCGAGTAAAAACTCAACTGAATTTTTTCTTTCCGGCAGAAACATGCCCTGGTATCTACTCGGTTTTTCAATGGTAGCCACAACGTTTTCGGTCGACACTCCTAACCTTGTAACAGATATAGTAAGACAAAACGGAATAGCCGGCAACTGGGTCTGGTGGGCTTTCCTGCTAACCGGAATGCTGACGGTATTCATCTACGCCAAATTATGGCGGAGATCCAATGTAATGACTGATGTTGAGTTTTATGAAATCAGGTACAGCGGAAAACCTGCGGCGTTTCTTAGAGGTTTCAGAGCGCTTTATCTCGGACTCTTTTTCAATGTTGTAATTATGGCATCGGTTACATTAGCTGCGGTTAAAGTTGGTTCGGTTATGCTTAATATGAGTCCATTGGAAGTTATTCTAATAGCTGGAGGATTAACAGTAATCTACAGCTCATTAGGAGGATTACTCGGTGTACTATTGACGGACTTTGTTCAATTTATAATCGCAATGATCGGTTCTGTGGTTGCAGCATATATTGCGGTTAATTTACCGCAGATCGGAGGTATTGATAAACTTCTTTCACATCCCGAGGTTTCTAACAAGTTATCCTTACTCCCCGATTTCAATAATTATGAACTTGCATTAGTGGTATTTATAATTCCGATAGCAGTTCAATGGTGGAGCGTCTGGTATCCGGGAGCTGAACCGGGAGGCGGAGGTTATATCGTTCAAAGAATGCTTGCCGCTAAAAATGAAAAACATGCAATGGGTGCAACACTGTTTTTTAATTTTGCACATTATGCTTTAAGGCCCTGGCCCTGGATTCTCGTGGCATTATCATCGATAGTTGTTTTCCCGAATCTTGAGACTATTCAACATGCTTTCCCTCATGTTAATCCGGACATCATCCGGCACGACATGGCCTATCCAGCCATGCTGACATATCTGCCGAGCGGAATACTTGGAATTGTAGTTGCTTCATTAATTGCGGCCTACATGTCAACAATGTCCACAAGTTTTAACTGGGGTTCATCGTATGTCGTAAATGATTTTTATAAAAGGTTTGTAAAGCCTTCGGCATCAGAGAAGGAATTGGTATTAGTCGGCAGACTCTCCACGGTTTTAATGATGATACTTGCGGGAACATTTGCACTTCTTCTTCAGAACGCTTTAAGTGCATTCAACATACTGCTTCAGATCGGTGCGGGAACGGGTCTGCTTTTCATTCTTAGATGGTTCTGGTGGCGCATCAATGCTTTTAGTGAAATAACCGCAATGGTTGTTTCGTTTTTAGTCGCACTGTTTTTCTTCTTTCTTTCAAAATATCACAACGGCCAGATTGATCTTCTGATTGCTTCCGGCATAGAACGTGCTGAGGCAATTCAGCAGGTTGGCCCTCTCAAGACATATGAAGAACTGATAATAGGTGTAGGCATTACAACGATTTCGTGGATTATAGCGACATTAATAACAAGGCCAACACAGACTGATAAATTGATCAGTTTCTATAAGCTTGTTCATCCGGGCGGGATAGGATGGAGAAAAATTACAGATCTAATGAAGAAGGAGAATCCTAATTACGACCAGTCATTCAGCAAGGCATATATTGCTGAGGGAATTCTCGGAATGTTTATAGGATGCATCGGCGTTTACAGTCTTCTTTTCTCAATCGGTTACTGGATCTATTCTCAGTACTTACTTGCTGCTTTCCTAACAATAGTGGCAATAGTTTCTTCATATCTGATATTAAGGATCTGGAATAAGTTTCATGCAAGTTAGATTAATGGTTTATAATAAAATGAGTCCGGATAACAAATCAATATGACATCGAAGGAACGAATAAACGCAGCAATGAATCTTAAGCCGGTAGATAAGATCCCTCTTATGTGCCAGTTCAGTATAGGACATATGCTGTTGCAGCTGAATGTCTCTCCATCCGAATTCTGGTTTGATCCTAAAGTCTATGCGGATGGATTAATATCTCTGCGAGAGATTTACGGATTCGACGGAATACTGATCAGTCTGCACGGACATGATCCGGACTGGCGTAAAAATGTGTTACGAGTTTTTAAGGAGAATGAACACGAGGTTGTTGAGTGGCGGAACGGTGATAAAACATTCTGCCCATATAACGACCTTCCCTTTTTCGAATTGAAGAATGCAGGAGAAGGAATTGATATAAATAATATTTCACCGGATGATCTTCCTAATCAACTGAATTACATTCCGGTATCCCAGAATCTCCATTTTATTATCGACCGTAACCATAAGTTTGATGTTATAGTTGATATAGTAAACCGTGCAGGTACTGAATTCTCGATTCACGGTGAAATTACTTCACCGTTCGATTACCTTCTCGATTATCTCGGACTCGACAATGCGATGCTCGCATTAATCGACAATCCTGAAAAATGTATAATGATTTTATCACGCTTCACCGAATTAATTAAATTACTTGCACTTGAAATGTGCGACACAGGAATTGATGCAATAAAAATTTCTTCTCCTTTCGCGGGATCGGGATTTATTTCTCCGGAGGATTATCAGAGATTTGTTCTTCCATTCGAAAAGGAAATTGCAACGGCGGTTCGCAGCAGGAATATTCATATTTATACACATACCTGCGGTGCGATAAACGACAGACTGGAATTAATGTTCGAAGCAGGTATCAGCGGAATTGAATGCCTGGATCCTCCCCCGCTTGGAAATGTTGAACTGAAAGATGCGGTAGAGAGAATAGGGAATAAAGGTTTTATAAAAGGTAACATCGATTCAGTTAACCTTCTTTTGAATTCTTCCCGAGAGGAAATACTTGAAGATTTAAAGCAAAGGATAGAAATCGGAAAATCAAAGAAAGGCTTTATTCTTAGTACTGCGTGCTCTATCGCCCCGCCGGTTAAAAGAGAAAATATTCTACTGATGAAGGAAGCCCTGGATCAAGCAGGGTAACCGGATAATTTAATATTTCTGCAGGCACAATCGATCAGTTATTCCGGAACACCTCAATTTCAGTTTCTTCCAAATTGACGGAATCGGGACCGATAAAAATTTTAAACTTCCCGGGTTCTACGACATAATTCATATCGGCATCATAGAATTTAAATTGGTCGGACGACAGAACAAACTCGACTCTTGCAACTTCACCTGATCTGATAAAAACCTTCCTGAAATCCTTTAATTCTTTAACCGGTCTGGTTACACTTGCCACCATGTCTCGTATATAGAGTTGAACCACTTCTTCTCCGTCATATTTTCCGGAATTGGTAATGTCGATGTTTACCCTCAAAGAATCTCCGATTGCCATTCTCATTTTATCGGTTTTAATTTTTCCGTAGTTAAAAGTGGTATAGCTCAAACCGAATCCGAATGGGTACAGAGGAGTAATGCCTGAATCGATATATCCTGAGGTATAAAACGAATCAGGATTGTAAGGGCGGCCCGTATTTTTATGATTATAATAGATTGGAATCTGACCGACACTTCTCGGGATTGTAACCGGAAGTTTTGCGGAAGGATTATAATCTCCAAAGAGCACGTCAGCAACTGCATTTCCTGTTTGGATACCGGGAAACCAGGCTTCAAGAATTGCATCAACATTCTCACTAATCCAATTGATTGAAAGTGGGCGTCCGTTAATAAGTACCACAATAACAGGTTTACCGGATTTATGCATCTCCTTAACGAGATCCTCCTGAATACCGGGCAAGTCTAAGTTTGTTCTGTTACGTGCTTCACCGCTCATCTGTCTCGATTCCCCCACACATAAAATGAGCATCTCCGATTGATCTGCAATCGATCGGGCTTTCTCAAATCCACCTCTGGATTTACCGTTGATAGAGCATCCGGGTTCATAAAAAATTTCTGCGGAATTCCCGAGTTTATTCTTAATTCCTTCAAAAATTGAAATTACGTTAGAAGAATCTCCTTCAGCTTTCCAGGGTCCCAGCGGGTCATCCTTGGAATTGGCCAGAGGACCGATAACTGCAATTTTTTTTATATTCTTTGAGAGAGGTAAAATGCCATTCTTGTTTTTTAAAAGAACAATTGAACGTTTGGCAACTTCCCGGGATGTTTTAATTATCTTTTCATTTAAGACCGTTTTAATCTCACGTTCGCTGTTGCTGTATTTAAAGGGGTCGTCAAAAAGACCGAGTCTGAATTTTATTTTTATAATTCGTTTAACGCTTTGATTCAGAGACTCTTCCGGAATAACTCCTTCCTCAATCAAGGTTTTCAAAAAATCGAAATAAGCATCAGATTCCATATCGATATCAACGCCTGAATTAAAAGCCAGTTTAGCAGCATCTTTTAAATCTGCAGCTATTCCATGCTGAATTAATTCTCCGATAGAATTCCAGTCGCTTACAACAAAGCCGTCGAAATTCCATTCCTTCCTGAGTATACGATTCAACAATTGTGGATTAGCGGAAGACGGGATTCCGTTTATTTCATTGAATGAAGACATTAAAGTGCCAACACCGGCTTCAACAGCTTTTTTGAATGGAGGAAGATAGATCTCCCTTAATGTCCTTTCCGAAATATCCACGGTATTATAATCACGTCCGCCTTCAGCACCTCCGTAGGCAGCAAAGTGTTTTGCGCAAGCTAAAATTGTATTGGGATCAGAGAGATCATTACCCTGATAGCCACGAACTCTCGCCTCTGCCATCAAAGATCCAAGGTAAGGATCCTCGCCACTCCCTTCAACAATCCTGCCCCACCGTGGATCTCTGGCAATATCTACCATCGGGCTGAAGGTCCAATGAATACCCGCAGATGAAGCTTCCTCGGCCTGAAGACTTGCCGAAAGCTTCACAATTTCAGGATCCCAGGAGCTGGCCTCGGCTATTGGAACGGGAAATATAGTTTTAAAACCGTGTAGAATATCCATTCCGAATAAAAGGGGAATTTTCAGACGGCTCTCTTCAACGGCAATCTTTTGGATTTCAGCTGTAGTTGCAGCTCCGAAAACATTTAAGAATGATCCGACTTTTCCTTTCCTGATCAAATCTAAATGTTCATTGCGGGGACGGGCGGTTTTTGTACCCGTTACTTTCCCGCCGCTGTACTGAACCGTCTGTCCAATCTTTTCTTCGAGAGTCATTAATGAAATTAATGAATCGACTTTTTGATCAATAGTCCTGTTCTGCGCAGCAACAATCGATGATAAAAAAATGAGCAAGAAAAAATTTTTCATTGGCGTGAAAATTTTGTTTGTATGGATTAATATATGAAAATTGATTTTTAAAAAAAGTTGGAAATTAAAAAAGCCCCGAATGTTCGGGGCTCTATTAATCAGTTGTAAAGAGGAGATGTAAACTGCTTTTGTGTATGTTGATCAGAATAGTCATGACTATTGAAATTGAATTGTGTCAGAAGTGCTTTAAGGTTATCCGTCATTTTGTTCAGCTCATCGGCGGAACCGGCAATCTGCTGTATACCTGCAGCGTTCTCATTAGTAACTTTGCTAATCGATTCAACATTTCTGCTTATAATTTCACTGGTAGAGCTTTGTTCTTCGCTAGCCGAAGCTACCTGAGCAACAACATCCTGAACTTCGCCGGAAGTAAGAATAATCTGTTTAAGTGAATCGCCCGCCTTGTTAGCAAGATTTTTCCCGTTATCAACTTCGGAGCTTCCCTCATGCATTGAATGGACAACATTCTCGGTCACACCCTGAATCTGTTTAATCATTTCAGAGATTTCCTTAGTTGCCTTTGTTGTTCTCTCGGCAAGTTTTCTAACTTCGTCGGCTACAACTGCAAATCCTCTTCCCTGTTCTCCGGCTCTGGCGGCTTCAATTGCGGCATTGAGTGCAAGAAGATTTGTCTGATTGGCTATATCGTCGATAACCTGAATGATTTCGCCGATCTGCTCGCTGCTTTTACCGAGTGCCTGAATTTTTTCGGAAGCTTTTTCTACAAAGTCGGCAATCCTGTTCATTCCGATAATAGTTTTTTCGACTACATTGCCGCCGTCCTTTGCAACTTCGCCTGCTTTCTTGGAAGCTTCGGCTGCTTTGGAAGCGTTTTTGGATGTATCGAGAATAGTACGTGTCATTTCATCAACGCTTGTAGCTACTTCTGTGGCCTGAACACTCTGTTCCTGTGCACCGGCAGCCATCTGTTCTGTAGAGGAGGAGATCTGTTCGCTGATAGAGGAAGTGCGGTTAACCATATCGCTAATTTCCGTAAGTATCCTGTTAAGAGAATTACCCAGAGTATTGATGCTATCGGCAATCATTCTATGGTCACCTTTATAATTTCCTTTCACGCGGGCAGTGAAATTTCCTTTAGACATATCCTCGAGAACTTCAACTCCCTCTTTAATAGGCATGAATAGAGCATCGAGGGTAGTATTGACACCGATTATAATTTCTTTAAAAGCTCCGTAGAATTTATCCGGATTACCGCGTGTAGATACCTTACCATTAATAATTTCATCGGTTATCAGTTTTATTTCAAAAATCAGATTGTTCAGGTTTTCCATAACTGTCTGAAAGCTCTGGGATAGCAGATCTTTATCGGATAGTACTTTTATCTGAAGATCAAGATTGCCTTTGGCGATTTCATTAGCGGCCTCAATCTTATTCTGCTGACCCTCTCTCATATTTTCTAACAATCGGGACAACTCGCCGAATTCATCTTTAGCATCAATTACCGCAGAATCCGCGAAGTCGCCTTCTGAAAATCTCGCAATCAATTTTTTCAACTCATCAATCGGACTGGTCAGCATAGAAGTGATCTTAAAGAATGAGAATAGAAACGCAATTGAACCGAGAGCCATTCCAATCAGACTAACTATTAGCGAATTATTTGCGATATCCGATAATTCTACGTTAAGCGATTCGCCTTTGCTCACGAGGTGCTTAGTAATCTCATTGAAGTCATTTCCGAGCTTCTTGCCTACTTCCTCCCCGAATGTAGAAGCTACTTCGGCGGCAAGTTCAAAACTACCCGTCGCTGCTGCACTAATAGTTCCATCGATAACGAGAGATTTGTAATCGGACCAGCTTGCTTTGATCGATTCAAGATACTGGCTTATATCGGTCTCCTTATATTCTTCACTTAACAACTTTATATTCTCGTCGATTATTTTTTTATTCTCTTCGAGAGCCTGGAGATTCTTATTCATATCACTCTGAAAGATTTCGATTGAGAATTTAAGCAACGTGTTATTCAGCGTCTGGAATTTTTGATTTACTTCTGATACCTTATTTGTGGGTTCTATATATTCCGCATTAATCTCGTCCTTGATTTGGTTAATAACCGTCATCTGGTAAAGGACGTTGATAACAATCAAAGTACAGATTAAGCCAAGTACAAAGAATGAGGATCTTAACTTGGTTTTGAATTTTATATCCCTGATAGATTTCATGATTTTTACCACTTTTATTGTAGTTTAAATTGAAAAGCCATTGCCATTTTTACTTTCACATTTTTTCCTGCATTAACACCGGGTTTAAATTTACTTTCTCTTAAAACACGTTCAACTTCTTCGGAGCATCCGCCTTCGAGACCTTTAATGATCTTCACGTTATCAACATCCCCGTTTTCGGTGATGTAAGCCATTGCAATTACTTTCCCTTCAACACCGGCTTTTCTTGCAACCGTTGGGTATGTAATCTTTTTCATTAAACTCGGTAAACCGTTTACAGGTTCGGGCATAACTTCTGCTATAGCAAGATAATCTTCCTCACCCGGAAATGAATTTGAATTCAGTTTTTCGCCTGTAACGTTAATAAACATGAAAAAAAGAACTGCACAGAAATAAATTAGTTTCATATGAACACCCCTATTTTATTTTATAATTGTTTTTTAATTAAACTATACCTTTATCGTTCAGAAAATTCGTATAAGCTTTATCCTGAATCTTGATATGCTGTGAAAGCCACCCCGTAAGAAAATTAAGAACCTCTATAGAAAGTATTTTACTCCCGGATTTGAATTCACTTACGAACTCTTCGACCTTCTTAATAAAAAGATCATGTTCCATTTTGTGAGTAGTCCCGGCGGGGTAATTGTATTTTTCGAAAAGATCTTCTTCCGATTTAAAATGGACCAAAGTATATGCAACCATATCATTTAGGATCCCAGAAAGGACGTTGTTAGATTCTCTTTTCTTCATTGAATCGTGCAGTTTGTTAATCATATCAACCAGTCTCTGATGCTGCATATCAATATTCCTGATATTTACGCTGAACGTATTATTCCACATGATAAGACTCATAAAAATTCTCCGGATAATGGTTTTTATACTATATTATCGCTTGAAGAGTAATTTTGTTTAGCTGAAAGAAATAAAAAGAAATGCGCTTTTTGAGATAGAGGTGGATTTTTTTAGGGATTTTAATAGGGTTATAAAATTAGGGGATGAAATCTTCATCCCCTAATTTAAGATTTTCAGACAGTAATCAATTTTCCGTTTTTACGGACAGCGTACCCGGCCTGTTTTTCTTCCACCTTGAATTGTGCAATAAGGCTTTGAAGATTAGTAGTTAATCTGCTCAGATCTTCAGAAGCTTTTGCAATCTGCTGAATACCTGAAGCGGATTCCTGAGTTACAGAATTAATCGACTCGACATTTTTACTTATCTGTTCGCTGGCAGAACTCTGTTCCTCACTAGCTGCAGCCACCTGGTCGATCTGGCTCGATACACTGTGAATACCATCGAAGATCTGCTGCAATACTTCTTCAACCTGTTTTGTTGAATCGATACCGACTTTAACAGACTCTCCGGCTTCAACCATAGAATTGTTTGCTTCTTTTGCTTCTTTTTGAATTGCCTTAATAGTTTCGGCAATTTCCTTGGTAGCTTTTGTTGTGCGTTCTGCCAATTTTCTTACTTCATCGGCAACAACAGCAAAACCTCTTCCCTGCTCACCAGCTCTTGCTGCTTCAATTGCCGCATTAAGTGCAAGCAGATTAGTTT
>CAZHHG010000050.1:0-19764 GCA_964532065.1 uncultured Melioribacter sp. | reverse complement strand
GAGAGTAGCGGCTGCTACGGGGAAAACGTCTACGAGATGGTTTTTCGATTTCTCTTTAATAAACCGGACAATCTCGGCCGAATCGATATCGGGATTGGTATTAGGCATGCATGCAACTCCGGTAAATCCTCCAGCTGCTGCGGCATTGCTTCCTGTTTCTACTGTTTCTTCATCCTCTCGGCCCGGTTCACGCAGATGGACATGCATATCTAAGAAACCAGGGGCACATATTTTATTATCGAATTCAAAAACTCTGGAGGATTTAAAATCTTCTTCTTTAAGTCCGCCGATTTTTTTAATAATTCCATTTTCAATAAGGAGATCATTTTTCTGATCAAGATCCTGCGCAGGATTTAACAATTGAACCTGTTTAAGTATAATTTTCATTTTTCACCTAACTATTAATGCATGGTTCCGAGCAGATAGAGGACAGCCATGCGGATTGCAACTCCGTTTGTTACCTGATCCAGAATAACCTGGTATGGTCCGTCGGCAACTTCCGACGAGATTTCTACACCCCGGTTAATAGGTCCGGGATGCAGAATTAATATTTCTTTATTAAGTTTTTCAATCCGTTCAGTAGTAATTCCAAAATACTGATGATACTCTCTAAGCGACGGTATTCTAATGCCGGCATTTCTTTCGAGCTGAATTCTTAGAACATTCAATACGTCGTTACCGGCAATCGCTTCATCAATACTGTGAGTCACTTTCACACCTAGGGATTCAATTCCATAAGGGATCATAGTGGAAGGGCCGCAGACAGAAACTTCAGCTCCCATTGTTTTTAATCCGTAGATATTTGAAAGCGCAACACGGCTGTGCGCGACATCCCCTACTATGCATACTTTCAATCCCTCAAGTCTACCGAGCCGCTCTCTTATAGAATACATATCGAGCAGACCCTGTGTCGGGTGTTCGTGGAGTCCGTCACCGGCATTGATAATGTTAGCTTTAGAAATTCTGGTAAGATATTGAGGAACGCCAGCCGACTGATGACGAACAATAATCATATCAACTTTCATAGCTTCAATATTCCGGACAGTATCTTTAAAGGTTTCCCCTTTTTTAGTACTGCTAGTGGAAGTTGAGAAATTAACTGTATCGGCTGAAAGTCTCTTCTGGGCAAGTTCAAATGAAATCCGGGTTCTGGTAGAATTTTCGTAGAAGAGATTAACAATTGTTTTTCCCTGAAGGGTCGGTACTTTTTTAATAGGGCGTTCGAGAACTTCTCTGAAGGTAGTAGCTGTATCCAGAATCATCTGGATATCCTCTGCCGGAACGCCGTTCAAACCTAATAAATGTCTGCTGGATAAGCTCATAAAAACTCTCTCATTTTACTTTGGTACATTAACTAAATAGACAGCATCCTCTCCGTCAATTTCTTTAAGACGGACCCTTACTTCTTCGTTGATAGAAGTCGGGATATTCTTTCCGACGAAATCGGCTTTAATCGGTAATTCTCTATGGCCTCTGTCTACAAGTACACAGAGCTGAATAGTATTGGGTCTTCCAAGATCCATAACGGCATCGAGTGCGGCTCTGACGGTTCTTCCGGTATAAAGGACATCGTCGATAAGTATGATATCTTTTTCATTCACATCAAAAGTAATATTAGTGACGGAGATTTCAGGCTGTTTAAGCCGGGTACGGAAGTCGTCGCGGTAAAGAGTAACATCAAGAACTCCAAAATCCGGTTGGAACTTTTCAATTTCGGCAACTTTCGATTTAATTCTTTCGGCGAGGAATTCGCCTCTGGTTCTCATACCGATAAGAACAATATTTCTTGAGCCCTTATTTCTTTCAAGAATTTCGTGAGACAGGCGGGTAACGGTTCTATTCAATCCTACTTCATCGATTATTTTAGCTTTGATATCCATTTCGGGTACTCCGGGCTGATAAAAAAAATCCCCGTTGGCTTACGCCTTCGAGGTCTTCATTTTAGTGCGATGATTTTTATTATTCATTCCTTTTTATCTCTCCGGATAAAATTAAAGGACAAAAAAATTTTCAGTGCCAAATTAGATTAAACGCAGATTAAAGTAAATAGTTAATAAATAAAAAAGCCACCTGATAAGGTGGCTTAAAATAAAAATTTATTGAATTTTAAATTCAATTCTTCTGTTCATTGCCCTTCCATCAGCAGTCTTATTATCCGCAACCGGATTAGACTCTCCATATCCAACTGCTCTCAAACGACTGGCAGCAACACCTTTGGATTGAAGATAGGCTTTAACGGCATCAGCCCTCATCTGTGAAAGTTTCATGTTGTAGGATTCTGAGCCGATATTATCCGTATAACCCTGAATTTCAACTCGCATATCAGATTGCGATAATAAGGTTTTGGCAGCATCATAGAGAATCGGGTAGGATTCAGGCGAAATCTTAGCGCTATTGAAATCGAAATTGACACCTACAAGAACCCACTTACCGGATGTAACAACAGGTTTCTCGACAACAACTTCTTTAACAACTTCCTGCGGTATATGACGCTTAATCATCTCTTCGATACGGTCGTAATCAACCGGATCGGGTACCTGCTGGGATAATCCGCTGTAGAGCTGACAGTATTTTGAAGGTTCCCCTTTATCGAAATACCAGAGGAAACCAAGATTTGCCGAGAGATAGGAATCTCTGCCGTTAACTTCCCCGGCGCCTACAGCGCCTTCGAGTTCTGAATTAAGAAAAAGATTATACCCGAATTCCGTAATCAATTCCCAGTCCGATCCGATTTCCCATTCAATACCGATACCGCTGTTAAGCTGACCGGCGATAGCATTATCATCCAGAGTTAAAGTCAATTTGTTATCCAGCATCCTGTAAGAGACACCTGCGCCACCGAAAATATAAGGCGACACGGATGCGCACGGTGCCAGATAAAACAGGAGGTCTAGACTTCATCCGATAAGATCGGTAGAAGTTGTTTGAACTACGGCAGTCGGATCCACCCATTCACTTTCCATATGAGAATAACCACCGCTTAATCTAAGGGCAACATGTTCTGAAAAATTTCTCTGTATGGAAAGGAAGCCGCCGTAATTGGCATTTAATACAGAAGTATTAATGCTGAGAAATCGCGGATATTTAAATCCGAATCCGAATCCCCAGCTATCCCTGGCTAATTGTGCCTGAACAGATTCAGTAATAATTAATGCACAAAGAATAAGGATAATAACGAATGACCTTTTCATTTTTTCCTCCTTTAACGAGGACAATTTAAAAACACTTTATATTTTTTATCTTACAATAAAAATTCTATTTTTGCACTTGTCATTTCGGGGTGTAGCGCAGCCCGGTTAGCGCGCTTCGTTCGGGACGAAGAGGTCGGGAGTTCGAATCTCCCCACCCCGACAATCACATGAACCTCTTTACAACTTATATTTTGTTCAGCCAATCAAAGAACAAGTATTATGTCGGTCATACCAATGATATTTCCAGAAGATTAATCGAACACAATTCCGGTCAGAACAAATCTACTAAATTTGGAGCTCCGTGGATACTTGTCTTTTCCAAAGAGTTTTCCTCCAACTCAGAAGCAATCCGCCTCGAAACAAAAATCAAGATGAGAGGCATTAGCAGATTCCTTTCCGATCTACATTCAACCGGTTAGCGCGTGGCGCCTTCGGCGCCAAGGTCGGGAGTTCGAATCTCCCCACCCCGACAAATAATTCAAAAAACAAAGGGAGTTTATTAATTAAACTCCCTCGTATTAAAGCCTTATTAACCACCCTGATCGTGTTTAACCCAGACCCAACCTGACCTTGCGGCGTCAATATCAACCGTCTGTTCAATAATCTGAACAGTTGCAGAATAATTATTCGGTGCTGTTCCTCCAGAAGCCGTTGACGTGGTTGTAACAGATGTTCGTACAACATACCATCTGTAGGTCCAGTCGCCCGACTCATTCGGACTAGCGGGATTATACTGTACTCCATTACGGATATAATCAGTAGGTAATGAAGGGAAATTAAATTGAAGAGTCTTTGTAGTTGTGCCTAAATTCTTGTTTCTTGTAGCAAGATTAACAACATCTGTAATCCACTGACTACTAACTGTTCCTGTAACATTGACAGAACTGGAACTTGTCTGGCTGTATGATTTGGAAGTTGTTCCGCTCGATAATGAAACAGTTTCAATATCCTGTGTTGAAGGCGTACCGGTTGTTGTAGAAAGAACAATCTCATCGGCGGTGGCATAAGTTGAAAAACTTGTGAGTGAAGCCGTAACATTCGTACCGGTCGCATCAACTGTAGCCGTAATTCCGGTGTTTGTCCAGGTATTGTTAGATTCATTCAGTTTAAGAAGTGTATAGGTTTTGCCTGCTGCCTGTTTGTTGGGAAGCGGCATGGATACCTGAACAGGAACTGTGAACTGTGTACCCGACGGACCGAATGAAGCAGCTGTTTGTATTGCCTGAGTTGCGGCAGGCGGTTTTGGAACAGATGCTGCGGGAACAGCTGCCACTGTTAATGTTATATTCTGCGGCACGGCATTAGGCGGTACAGTAACAGATAAAGGTGCAGTGGATACTGTCTGAGTATTTGTTGTGGTTGCAGTTCCGCCGGTTGCGGGTGTTACCGGAGCTGAAGCTACAACTAATTTTTTCAGGAGGATATCATCAACTACAGCTGTATTAACCGATCTTTTTATTTCTGCTGTTTTATTGCCAAATCCATATCCGTCCTTAGAAGCGCTTACTATCAATGTGTTTTCAGTGATAGTAGTAACGTTATATGAATACTTTCCACTATTATCAGTCAGTAATGTAGTAACCAATGTATTATCTGCTTTAGTGATTCTAATAGTGGCACCGACGATTGGCGATAGGTTGGAAGCATCTTTAACACTAGAGGCAAGGACAATCGGTTGAGCCGGTGGAGGCGGTGTGTTTGGCCTCGGAAGTTCCGGACCAACACGTGAACTTTCGCATCCGGCAAGAAAAAGGAAAAAGAAAGCCAGAATCACAGAACCGAATACGCTTAATAAATGTATCTTCTTCTTATTCATGATACACTCCTATTTATATAATAGAATTTTAATTTAGTCTCTTACCCAAAAAATTTTTTATAAATCCCGGATTCAGTTTTTCAATAAAACCGGATAGACTGAATCCGGTATCATATCTTAAACCAATCTGATCAGCAATTTTAACTCTATAAGAATAATCTAAGTATTCAGTAGTACGAACTCTGAAGAAACCGGGGTTCCAGTATTTTGAAGGGAACAACGGAATAGATAAACTAAACCCTCCATTAGAAATACCTTCAGAAGAACGCATTGCAAAAAAACCCACCTGAATTTCACCAAAATCTCTGTAAATGTCAAAACGAATTGTATTATCAAATAATAAAAATTTGCCTGCTGTCACAGCCAGGGATAAATCATATTTCGTTATCCTGTAATCAATTCCCACCGAACCGGTCCATTGATACAGATCCGAGTAATACAATTTTTTCCCGGCAAAAAAAGCGTATCCTGTGTATCCAATATTTAATCCCAATGATAAATCGCCATTAAGCCAATAAGTTCTGGTTTCAAGATCGAAACCGTATCTGTTTAAAGTGAAATACCCGATCGAACCCGAAATAAAAGTTGAATTCCCCAATCTATGAGTCTGATTGAGTACCATCCTGCTCATTCTAATTGAATCCTCCGAGGGAGTAAAATCATTGTGAAGAGGAAAAGTAACTTCGAATAGGCCAGTCATTCCTTTCCATAATCCGAATTCGATATGCGGAGCGAAATTTAACTGGTATAGTACAGGTTTTGAAAAAACTCCGAACTGGAATCTGTAAGTCGGTTTAAGTACAAGATCGAAACGCAGGTTTGATGAATTCTGGTATATTGAATTTGCAGCTGTGGACCATGAATCAAAACCTTTATCAAGTTCAAACAGAATTAATTCCGAAAATTCCGAATTACTGATTACCCCGTTATTCCAATTGATCAAATCTCCAGCAGAGAAGGAAATTTGAGTTACCGGTACATTTTTGTTTTTAATGAGAAGATTGATTTTTTTATACTGCCCGATTTCCGGTGAAATTATTTTCAGTAACTGCAACAGTGCATCAATTTCGAAACGGTAGACTCTGTTTTCAAATTCGACGAACAGATCCGACCCTGATTCCCTGACAAATACATTCTCGAATCCCTCACCGGATATTTTTCCGGCGATCCGCTGATCATTTTGAGAAAGAACATGAGAAGAAACAGTAATCATTATCAGAATAAAGTACTTAAATTTTCTTACCATGCCACCGAGAGTATTATTAGCAAACTTTGAGCTTTGCACTTATTCACTTTCTGAAAAGGAGTTGAGCAGCAGAAATTGAGCATTCGATAAAATTCGTTTATAATATAAACTTTACATTTTAGAATATCAAAAGTTACTTTTAATTGTTCGTTATTACTATTTTTGCGTTATAAATAATCCAATGTAAAAAAGGGAAATCCATGGCATCAAATCATTCATTCGATATAGTTTCAGAGATTGATTTTCAGGAGGTAGACAACGCAATCAATCAAACGATAAAAGAGGTTCAGCAGCGTTACGATCTAAAAGATTCCAAAACTGAACTGTTACTTAATAAGAAAGAGAAGCAGCTTTCGATCAATACAAAGGACGAGTATTCACGCAAACAATCGGTAGATATATTACAGACAAAATTTATAAAGCGCGGAATTTCGATCAAGGCTTTAAAGTATTCAGAACCCGAACCGGCAGCCGGAGGAAGAATTAAACAAGTAGTAGATCTTCAATCAGGTATATCCAAAGAGAATGCAAAACTGATCACAAAAATGATTAAGGAGAGCAAACTGAAAGTAAACGCGCAGATACAGGACGAACAGATTCGGGTAACAGCATCAAAAATAGATGACCTTCAGGCAATCATAAAAATCGTGAAAGAGGCAGATCTCGATTTTCCGGTTCAATTTACGAATTATAAATAGCGAAAAACTTTCCATCTTTAAAATAAAAAAGCCCGCTTTTGAAGCGGGCTTTTTTTTCATCAGAATATTAGTTGAACATATATCTGATTGAGAACTGTATTCTGTATACGTCACCGATACCGGCATTGTCCTGATAAGAAGTAGTCATCAGTTTATCTCCGATATTTCTCAATCTATAGAGTGCTTTACCTGCAGCATCAGCACCACGGGAAATGAGAGGTGATGTAGAAACAAAGCTCTTGCTTACACCCCAGTTCTTGTTCAGGAAGTTACCAACGTTGAGGATGTCTGCTCTGAACTGAAGAGCATTTCTCTTACCGAATAATTCCGTGAAGACTTCCTGAGTAACTGCGAAGTCTACGCGAGTAACCATCGGGAGGAATACAGCATTACGTTCAGCGTATTTGCCTCTGTTTTCGCTTAAGTATTCGTCCTGCTTAATATACTTATCCCATGCTTCTGCCTGCTGAGCTGCTGTAAAAGTAACAGTTTTGCCGGAGACAGTAGCCGAATAAGTTTCGAAATTCATTTCTGTTTTATTGCGATGGATGTAGATTAGATCGTTGGTTGTTCCGCCGTCGCCGTTAAGATCGCCGCTGAATACGTAGCTAGCATTTCCACCGGTATATGAATCGAGAATGAGTGAGAATGTTGTTGCGCCGAAATTGAAATATTCCGCACGGTAAGATAAAGCAGCAAAGAATCTGTGACCGGGTGAGTTAGCAGAATAACCAACGCCAGGATTGTTAGGATTTCCAGCATGCTGATTGTTATTCCAGGAACCGAAAGCAATTGATCCCGGATCAACTGTATTCTTGGAAACGCCGTAACGGTAAGCAGCTTTAGCGAACCATCCGTTAGCAAACGGTTTTTCGAGAGAGAATGCGATATCATATGAATATCCCACATCCTGATTCTTCAATACGATTGCGTTTGCAACCTGGTTGCCTGTAGCATTGTTGATTCTATTGGTTGTTGTCCATCTCGGGCGTGTATCAACAAAACCTTTGAATGCCGACTGCGGATTCGGGAGGTTAGCATTAATATAGTAAACGCCGTTTACATCCCTGCTGTAAATCAATTCAGCCGTACCAACTAAACCGAACGGTAATTTCTGGTCAACTGCGAAGTTAGTTCTCCAGATCTGAGGGAATTTGAAATCAGGATCTGTTAAAGCGAGTTCATAACTTGTAGCAGGCGCGCCTGTAACGTTTGCCGGTTTATATTTGTTAGGATCCGGATTGAAAGGTCTGTTCTTTGTATTATCAATTGCTTCAAATCCTGTTAAAACGCCTGTATTACCGATCTGGTTTGAAATCCAGACATAAGCAGGTCTTGCTGTGAATACACCGGTACCGCCGCGTAACTGGGTAGAACGGTCGCCGTAAACATCCCAGTTAAAACCGATTCTTGGCGAGAAGAGAATGTTAGCATCAGGAAGTTTTGCGGTTTCATACTGAACCGGGTTTCCATTTTCATCCTGGAATACCAGAGCATCTGCATTAGCATTCTGGAATCCGGTTTCGCCAAAGAAAGGAACGTCAAGTCTTAAACCGATTGTGAATTTAAGATCTTTAGTTGCCTGCCATTCATCCTGAATATATGCACCGGCATACAGAACTTCCAGAGGCTGAACCGGTTTTTCCATTCCGGGAATATTAGCATATCTTAACTGGAACCGGCGCAATGTGATAGGAGAAGTAGTTCTGTTCGGATTTGCTAAATAATCGTTGGCGTCTGTATAAAAATCACTAAGTGAGCTATAAACATACACGCTTTGTGAGCCAGGGAAGAATACGTTTTCTGACTCATAGCTTTCAGCACTGATACCGAAAGTAAGAGTATGATCGCCAGCGTAATATGTTAAATTATTCTGTAACTGGAAGCTCCAGTAGCGTAATTCGTTATTAGGTGTAAAAGGTTCGAAACCGAATGAAGTATAAGTCGAACCTGCATTAAGAATATCCACGAACGGGAAGAAAGTACCTCTTGAATCGCGGCTTTCATCGCTGTAATTATATCCAATGATCAAATTGTTTGTCAAGTTCTTGCTGAGAACCGAGTTCCATTCGCCGATTATCGAACGGATATTTTCCATAATCATATAATTTGAATTACGGAAGTTCAATGCCTGGGTACTTGTTCTTCTGTTACCAAATCCTAATGATGAAGAGTTTGAGAGAAGTACATCAGTATCGGAATCGAGATGGGTATAACGCAAGCTGAATTTGTTGTTTTCGTTTAAGTTGTAATCCAACTTGAAGATGAATCTTAACGAAGGTGTTTCATGGTCGTATCCTTCGTAGGGGCCTGTATCATATCCAAATTTCGAGCTTAAGAAACTGCTTAATGCATCGAGGTCTGATTTCAGTACTCTGGTAACATTACCGCCTACAGTCTGAGTGCCGGTATTTGCCAAAAAAGTAGTACCGGGTTCTGTAAGAGCATCTGATTCAAAATTAGCAAAGAAGAAGAGTTTGTTTTTAATGATAGGACCGCTTACGGTTCCGCCGAAGAGATTGTAGCTGAATGTACCCGGGTTAACAGTAAGTAATTTTGCTTCGGTACCAACAAGGCTTTCATCTCTGAATGTGTAATAAAGAGCGCCTCTGTATTCGTTATCACCGCTCTTTGTTACTGTGTTGATACCAGCACCGACGAAGTTACCCTGACGGACGTCGAAAGGCGCAATGTTAACCTGAACCTGTTCGATAGCATCAATTGAAATCGGGGAAACACCGGTTCTATCACCCGGCTGACCACCCAGACCGAATGAATTGTTAAAATAGGAACCGTCGATTGTAATATTGTTGAGACGGTTATCCTGGCCTGAGAAGGAGCTTCCTGCTGCCTGAGGAGTTAATCTTGTAAAATCCCCTATCCTTCTGGAGATAGTAGGAAGTACCTGAATAGCGTCTTTAGAAATAGAAGTTGCAGCACCTGTTCTTTCGGAGCTGAAGATAGCATCGCGCTGGCCGGTGACGGTGACTTCACCCAATCCAACTGATACGTCTCTCATTGTAAAATCTAAGTCTGTCGTAACACCAAGAGTAAGGTAGATATTCTCCCTTACCTGGTTTTCAAAACCGACAAATGAAACAGTAACTTTGTAGGGGCCGCCTACTCTAAGACCCATGATATTAAATCTTCCGTTATCACGGGAACTTGTTCCATATTGCGTTCCTGATGGTTCATGTACAGCTATAATATTTGCACCGGGAAGTGCATTGCCATTCTGATCAACAATTAAACCGCCGATTGCAGACGTGGTAACACCCTGAGCAAATATAGACTGATAGCTAAACAAAACAACCAAAAGAGCAACAAAAGAAAACAATTGTTTAATTCGACTCATACACTACTCCTCTTAGGTTAATAAGTTTATTAGTTAAAAAATATTTGTGATGCGAAAGGAAATCTTTGAAGCAATAAAAATTTTTCGGCATATCGTAATTTGTGGTCATATCCGATCTTATATTAAAAATTCTTTTTACTCACCCAAAGCGCCAAATGGGAAGGTGTACATTTTTTTGCACTTAGAAAATAGGAAAATCTATCCAATGTCAAAAGGATTTTTAAAGATTTTATGATTTTTTAATATTGGCTTTTGTCCCGTTTTTTTTATAATGAAAAACGGTTTTTAATTATTATCAGTTGGTTAAACTTATTCGATCAACTTCCATTATATTTGTACGGATAAAAAAAACGGTAAAAGAATGAAAAAGGCTCTCAAAACAATATTTACGTTAGTTTTTATTTTTCTGATCTGTAATTCGACAGCAGCATCCGAAAAACCGTATGTAATTTTAATTTCATTCGACGGATTCAGGTGGGACTATATTGACAGAGGATTATCACCGAACCTTGAATCCGTGCGTAATAATGGAGTATCCGCCATTTCGTTAAGACCCGCGTTCCCTTCCAAAACATTTCCGAACCATCAATCGATAATTACAGGTATGTATATCGAAAACCACGGGATAATCGCAAATACTTTCAGAGATCCGGTTAACAACACTATTTATAGAATGGGAGATACAAATGCCGTCCGCGACAGCCGATGGTACCTCGGGGAGGCATTCTGGGAAACCGCGGAAAGGAACGGCATAACAACCGCTAGTTATTTCTGGCCCGGTTCGGAGATGATTCTTGATCACCGCAGACCAACCTACTTCCATCATTACGAACATAACCGTCCATATGAAAAGCGTGTTGAGGGAGTCGTAGAGTGGCTTAAGCTTCCATTAAATGAACGCCCTCATTTCATTACACTTTACTTCGACGATACAGACACTCAGGGCCACAGGCACGGAACAAGTTCTGATGAGGTTAATAACGCAATTAAAAGACTCGACGGAATGATCGGACTCCTGTTTAATAAACTGGACGATATTAAAATGAGAGACAGTGTTAATATTATAATAGTATCCGACCATGGTATGACGGACATATCGAAGGAACGTACAATCAACATCGAAAAGATTCTTGAAGGTATGGATTGCAAATTTTTTGATAGCGGCCCGTTTATGACGGTCGATATTACAAAAGATAATCTCGAGGAGGTTTATCAGCTGCTTAAGAAAAACGAGAACCGTTACAAAGTATATAAAAAGAAGGAGATGCCGGATTATTTTCATTACAAAAATCACCCGTTCATCGGTGAACTTCTCCTTATAGCAGACATGGGCTGGGCTGTGATTACAAACAGACAATCGGATTACAGTTCGCTCGGAAATCACGGTTACGACAATAATCACATTGATATGCACGGAATTTTTTTAGCGATCGGACCGGACTTTAAAAGCGGGTACCGGACAGGTACACTCTGGAATATCGACATCTACCCCCTACTCTGCAGAATTTTTAATATATCCCCGCGCTCCAATATAGACGGGAAATCAGAGAGAATAGAATTTATACTTAAATAAAATTTTATATATACTAAATCGCGGAGCAGCATATCGATAATAATTTGATCGACAATTCGTTATTAAAAATCAATTATGAAAAATTCAGTCTGCCTAACGGACTTGAAGTAATTCTATACCCTGATCCTGCCTCGCCAATTGTTTCAATAAACATCTGGTACCGTGTCGGGTCTGCGAATGAGAAACCGGGGAAGACCGGATTTGCACACCTCTTCGAGCATATGATGTTTCAGGGTTCTAAGAACGTCCCTAAGGAAGGGCACTTCAAATATATTCAGGAAGCCGGCGGAACTTTGAACGGTTCAACTTCTATAGACAGAACCAACTATTATGAATCAGTCCCTGCAAATTATTTAGAGCTGCTGCTATGGCTTGAGTCGGACAGAATGGGATTTCTGCTTCCGGCACTTACACAGGATAAGCTCGATAACCAGAAAGAAGTTGTGATGAATGAAAGAAGGCAGCGTTACGAGAATCAGCCGTACGGACTCGCCTGGGAAGTTCTTTTTTCGAATCTCTTTACGAATGATCATCCTTATTCATGGCCTACGATCGGATGGATGGAGGACATCGCAAAGTTCGAGCTTGATGATGTTAGGAATTTCTTTAATACTTACTACGCACCTAATAATGCCTCGCTTGTACTCGGCGGTAATTTCGATATTGATGCTTCAGTAAAATTAATTGAAAAATATTTCGGCGAAATTTCCGGTGTTGCAACAATTCCTCATATTGACGCGCCTGTACAGAATTTAAGGGAATCCGGGATAATAATTCAAGAGGATAACGTTCAGCTTCCACGAGTATACATGGCCTGGCATTCGGACAAAGCATTCGGAGCTGATGATGCCGCCCTAGATATCCTCGCGGATATATTGAGTTCCACAAAAAATTCCAGGCTTCAAAAAAATCTGTTATTCGATAATCAGATTGCTCTGGATGTCTCTTCATTTCAATATTCGGCAAGATTAGCCGGTTCTTTTATAATTGTATCCACCGCAAAACCGGGAGTGGATTTAGAAAAGATAAAGTCAGAGATAATGAAAGAAATCGCCTTCATGATTTCAAATGGAATAAGCGATGAAGAGCTGCTGAGAGCAAAGAACAGTTTCAAATCCGCTTACATCTATTCTCTTCAGAAACTTGATACTATTGTAGACCATATCAATCATTACAATTACTTCCTGAACGAACCGGATTCATTTATTTTTGATCTCAACAGGTATGAAAAAGTAACCGCCCGGGATGTAATAAATGCCGCGGAAAAAATATTAAATAAACCTTATACAGAACTGAACATAATTCCCAGGCAGAAAGAGAAATGATAAAAAGAGAGACAGCACCGTTACCTTCGGCTTTAGTTCCTTTTGAAATCCCGGAGATAAAATTAATCAAGGCATCCGGCGGCCTGGAGGTTTTTTATGTGAGGAAGGAAAAACTTCCGATTGTTCAGGCGATATTCATATCCTCCGCCGGCAGCACATACGATCCCGAAGGGAAAAACGGACTTGCTTTTCTAACCTCTTTATTAATTGACGAAGGGGCAGCTGAGTACGACGCCCTGCAGCTTAACAACGAGCTCGAAAAACTCGGGACAATATCCGGTATATCGATCAGTCACGACGCATTTACTTTTTCGATCCTTTCGCTGAAAGAGAATTTCGAGAGATCATTTCAGCTGATATCAAAAATAATTCTCGAGCCGCGTTTTGAAGAGAATGATTTCAACCGCGAGAAGAAAAAAACACTCGATAAAATTCTGCAGCTCAAGGATGAACCATCATACATAGCAAACTCAGCTTTCGAAAAGAGAATTTTCGCCGGGACAAATTATTCCAATCCTGAAATCGGTTTCGAAAAATCCGTTAACCCGATTTCAAACACGGAGATTAAAGACTTTTATAGAAATGAATTCCTCCGTTCCGATCTTAAAATTATTTTAACGGGAAACATTACCGAAGATGAAATCCTCAAACTTATTGACAGATATCTATCCGTATGGAATTTTGATAATACACCGAAGGATCGGAAAATAATTTTTCCCGCCTCAGAACCCGGACTTTATATTGTAGACAAAAAGGATTCGGCCCAGAGTGAAATTAGAGTGGGCCACCTGGTTAAGAGCAGGAATTCGGAGGATTATCACGCCGCGCGTTTAATGAATACAATATTAGGAGGACAATTTTCGAGCAGGATAAATCTTAATCTCAGGGAAAGACGCGGATTTACTTACGGAGCCGGTTCAGCATTAAACTACAACAAGGAAACGGGATACTTAGAAATTTCAACTGCCGTTAACATCGATAATTCCGCCGATGCCGTAATTGAAATTCTGAACGAGATGAAATTAATACGAGAGAATATTTCAAAAGCTGAAATTGAATTTGCCAGGTCATACCTTACAAAACAGTTCCCCTCCCGGTTTGAAACATACTCACAGATTGCCCGTAATATCTCACCTATAATCTTACACAAGCTTCCAATCGACTATTACAATCATTACCAATCGATTATCGAGAACGTAACTGAAGAGGAGATTTTAAACGCAGCGAAGGAATATGTGATTCCTGAGAAATCAATAATTCTTATTACTGGAGACAAAGAGAAAATAATCGGCCAGTTAAAAGGGAAACTGGATATGGAGCCTACTGAACTGGATATTTACGGAATTCCGATTTAAACTGATAAAGAGTTCAGACCTTTCACGTAGAAATTTTATTTTACCCTTTTATAAAATCGACCTGCGAAAGAGGAACAATTCTATGCCCCTTCTTTTTGAACAATTCCAGTTCAGACTGAATTATTAAATAGTTATCGAAGGTGATCAGAAAGGTCTTCTGTCTGCTTCCGGATCCATCCATGCAGTGAAATTTAAATTTAGAGACCAGTTCATTTTCTCTTTCCGAATCGATTAATATAATCTCGGACAAGGGAATAAGTTCTCTGTTTCTTTTTTTGAATTCATCCCTTATAAAATTATAGCTGACCGAATTATGTAATCGGCTCCCCTCGTCAATAACGAAGCAGGAGGCATCAGAAAAATCTTTAATGATATTATTGATTGAATTTTTCAGCAGCACCTTATTATCCCTTCCGGCAATTCTGTATTTATCCTCATCGATTTCATCGTTCAGGAGAACGGCATACTCTTTCGAGTAATTCTTTAAGGTATCCGCCATTCTTGCAGTTGAAGAACCCGGTATCAATGTCAGGGAGAATTTGTAAGGGAATGAAAGGAACCGGTTGAAATCGGTTTGATTGAGATCGGCGGCATCTCTGAAAATAAACGTAATATTATTCCTGTCGCGGATTATCTGCGGATCGGGAATAAGCGTTGCCATCAGTTTTAGTTTTTCATTTGTATAGATTCTTATCTCCGTACTTCCGAATATCTTCTTCTCCTCGGAGGCAAAACCGGTTATATCATTTTCGATTTTACTGTGAACATCCCGTATTATAAGTGGGATCGGCAGATCCGACGGAAGCATGACTGTAAATCTCTTTGTTAAAGAATCCTCGTCGGCAACTTTAATATTTTTTGAAAAGATCCATTTCGATTCTATTCCGTACTGGTCGAGAACATCTACAAAGACCGAATCGATCTGACGGATTGTTAATTCATGATATACCCCGTCATCGGGTACCGGGGATCTCGAGAAAAGCTCAATTACAACATTAACAATCATTAAAAATATTGTGAATGCAAGAAGGTATTTCAGAAATTTTTTCTTGAGAGACATCAGATTATTTAATTATCCTTCGGGAAATCGGACTTTCATCGCGTTAGGCGGCAATGAGAAAGTCTGATAAATTAATATGAAAAGTTTTGCGTCTATTTTTTCTTAAATCCGGGTTTCCTTTTTTCAAGGAACGCGGAAGTCCCCTCTTTAAAATCATCCGTACCGCAGCATTTGCCGAAGAGCTGTGCTTCCAGTTTTAATCCTTCAGCTTCCGCAAGTTCATTTGTTCCGACAATTGCCTGGAGCGAGAGACCGACAGCGATCTGACCCTTAGACGAAATTTTTTCAGCCAGTTCAACAGTTTTAGAGATCAACTGATCGGCAGGATAGACTTTATTAACCAGACCGATACGCAGAGCTTCCTCAGCGCCTATTATGTCGCCTGTAAGAATCAATTCTGCGGCCAATCCGGTATTTACAAGTCTTGCGAGTCTTTGAGTCCCTCCGTATCCGGGAATAATACCGAGGTTTACTTCGGGCTGCCCGAACTTAGCTTTATCGGAAGCGATTCTGATATGACACGCAAGGGCAAGTTCACATCCGCCGCCGAGGGCAAATCCATTTACAGCCACGATGACAGGTTTATTCAGTTTTTCAATTTGTGTAAAGATCGCCTGGCCGAACAGAGCAAATTGAATTCCGGCCGATTCATTTAATTTATTCAGTTCGGAGATATCTGCGCCGGCTACAAATGCTTTTTCTCCGGCTCCGGTAAGAACGGCTACATCAATTTCATCATTACCGGCAATTTTTTCAAAACACGATTTTAATTCGAGAAGTGTATCGTGGTTCAGGGCATTTAATTTATCGGGACGGTTGATAGTTACAAAGGCAATTCTATTTTTTACTTCAAATAATAAATTCTGATAATTCATAATAACCTCTTAAAAAGTTACAAAGATGGGGATAGTGACTCTAAGGTTAAAGGAAATGTATTCGTTATTATTCAGGTAGTTATAATAAGTAATAACATCGAGCAGGAACATTGAGAAGCCGGCACCGATATGGAAACCGAATTTTCCGACCTCCTCAACATAATTCGATTTACCTCTATCAAGTTTGAACTGGTGGGATTTTTCGAAGTATGCGAATTTTAGTCCGGCATCCACTACCGGCATCAGAAGCAGAACACTTTCGATAAGCGGCGGGAAATAATATCGGATTCCCGGAGAAAGAGTAAGAACATTGCTCGAAAGAGATGAGTAATCGGTCCGCTTATAAAAATCCTGCCTTCCCGGATAATGCTGATAGCCGACAGTTGCATATAGAAAGAAAGGGATAAGAGTATTATCGGTATAAGAAAAAGTCGCATCGAAACCGATACCGATATTCTGGCTTTCGGAAAATGTACCCAGCGGGAATCTCGGGCCGACCCCAATTCCCATAAACAGGCCTTTAGCAGCTCCGAATTTTAATTCCTGCGCCGAGAGGGATACTGATAACAAAAATGAAATTAGAAGAATCTTTTTCATAACACTGCAAAATTAAAATAACTTTGTGCCAATTCCATATTTAAAAACTAAATCACCGCCGAATGTTGCTGTAAGATAAATGAGCACCGATCCGATCAGTCCGAGTAATACAAATAGATAGCGGACAGTACCCGCAAATTTTTTCTTAACCGTTAAATAGGTTCGTGCAATAAGCAGAGCAAGAAAATACCATAGAGTGATGGTAGAGTACAATTCGTGTTTATCAATAAATTCATTGTAAAGTGCAGTATCTATTTGAACCCGTTTAACCATTTCGTGCGCCTGATTTCCAGTTAGAACAGCAATTACCGCAAAAAAAACAGCGAGAGCCAGAATGATAATTGCGGATTTATTCAGATATTCTTTTTTCAGGACTAAACCCGCCGTTTCAAAAATGAAATAGAGGATAAAAAAAGCGATCGGGAAATGGATTACTTTCGGATGCAGTCCGGCTAAAAATTCCATACTATAACCTTTCGTTACAAAAGAGAAAAAAGATTTTCACGCAGAGACAGCAAAGGAAACGCTGAGTCCGCAGAGTTCTAACTTCGCGGACTTTGCTTTTTATCTCTGAGTTCTTTGCGTGTTAAACTTTTGTTATTCAAATAAATTATTCTATCACCCGCAGAGGACACTGCCGCCGTTCACATTCAGGATCTCACCGTTAATATGCCGGGCAAGATCCGAAGCCAGGAATAATGTGGGTCCGGCAATATCTTCCGCGGTAGCTATTCTTCCTACAGGAATACCTTTTCTTACACTCTCTTTATAATCCTTATCTGCAAATACATCATCATTCATTTCCGTATCAACCCAGCCGGGTGCAACCGAATTAACTGTAATACCGAACGGAGCGAGTTCGACCGCGAGTGATTTGGTAAAGGAGATCATTCCGCCCTTCGAAGCAGCGTAATGAGAATGGAACGCTTCCCCTCTCTGTCCGGCCGTGGAAGTAATTAATATCATTCTTCCGAATTTATCACGCTTCATGAATTTTGAGCACGCCTTACATAAAAGAAAAGTTGAAGTAAGGTTAATTCTCATCAATTCATTCCAGTGATCGAGGGACATAGAATCGAGAGTGCCGTCGTTCCAGATGCCTGCATTATGAACGAGTATATCAACATGACCGAAACGCGAAGCAACATCATCAATAAATTTATTGATCTCTTCTTCCGATTCCATATCCACACGGTAAGCTTTAATAATTCCTGGAAATTCTTTTTCAAGCTTTTCTGCTTTTTGATTTGCCTTCTTATATGTAAAAGCAACTTTAGAGTTTGCGCCGGCAAAGAGTTTAACGCACGCTTCACCGATACCGCGCGATCCGCCCGTTATAATTGTAACTTTGTTTGAAAGATCGATCATACTAATACCTCACTTTAAATAGAAATAAACCTTTAGCAGGGACAGATTCCTCGGCATCGGACCGGTTTTTCTTTTCTAGCAGGCCGGTAAGATAATTGTGATCAAGATTATTCAGAGCTGCATAAAGCAGTGTACCAACAATTGTCCTTACCATACCGTGAAGGAACCTATCTGCTTTAATATAGAACAGAGAGAGTTCCGTTCCTTTCCGCCAGTGAATATCCATAATGTTGCAGAATTTATTCTCCTGTTCGTCATTCTTTCTGCAGAATGAAGTGAAATCATGTTTCCCTTTCAAAGATCCGCTCAGTTTATTAAGAAGATCAAAATTAAGATTAGTAATCCTTGGGTAATGATAGGAATATTTATAGTAGAAAGGATTTTTAACATGGCTGAGGATATAGATGTAACTTCTCTCTTTTGCATCAAATCTGGAATGGAAATTTTCTTCAACAGATTCAATTTTTGTAACGGCAATATCGACAGGAAGAATTGAATTAAGAGAATAAATAAATTTCGGCAGATCCAGATTCTGGTCTGTTCTAAAATTTGCTACTTGTCCAAGCGCATGAACACCGGCATCAGTTCTTCCGGATCCTAAAAGATTCACATCCTCTTTAATAATAGTCTGAATTGCATCAGTGATTTTCTGTTGAACAGTAACGGCATTATGCTGAATCTGCCAGCCAGCGTATTCGGAGCCGTCGTACTGAACAAGCAACTTATAATTGTACATAAAAAGATTTCCCGGAGACTTTAAAACCATTACCGGACAAATGTAGTAAAAAAAATGCACTCCATTCTAATCCTATTGTTTTTATTGATACTAAATTTTAGATTGTGAGCGTTAAGATAGTGCTTTAGACAAATCTTAAGGGGAAGAGAAGAAAGCGCTATCCAAATAGAGGGGAATTAATGCGCAACACATTAAATATTTCTAAATCCTGTTCTACTTTAATTAACCAAACAACAAACTACAACATGAGGTAACATGAAAAGACTAATACTGCCTCTTTTACTCATTTTAGTTTTGCCTACATTAATAATGGGTCAAACATTTCGGGTGATGGGTAAAGTAACCGATGCTCGGGGAGAGCAATTAATCGGGGCCAACGTTTTCATAAAAGCATTAAACGCTGGTGCCGCTACTGATGTAGAGGGGAAATATTTATTCGAAATTCCCAGAAACCAGGCAACGGGTCAAACAGTTGCACTTACAGTATCTTTTGTCGGTTACAAAACTAAAAGTGTAAACATTACACTTACTGGCAATTCTATTTCTCAAGATTTTGTTCTTGAAGAAGA
>CAZHHG010000049.1:0-19875 GCA_964532065.1 uncultured Melioribacter sp. | reverse complement strand
ATACTTCCTTACCTATTTTACCGAATTAATGGGACAGAAGATTATTTACGATATACGGGTTCAGCTTTTTTCACACGTTCAGAGGCTCGCATTAAAATATTTCGATAAAACTCCTATCGGCAGAACTGTAACACGTGTTACCAACGACGTAGACGCATTGAATGAAATGTTCTCATCGGGTGTGGTTACTGTTTTCAGCGACGTATTTATGATTGTATTCATTTTCATCTTCATGTTCAGTATGTCGTGGCAGCTTACGCTTATCACACTCGCTGTAATCCCTTTCCTGTTTTACGCGACTTTTCTTTTCAGAAAAAAAGTAAGGGAGGAATACAGGAATGTTAGAACTCATCTTGCCCGGCTAAATTCCTATATGCAGGAACACGTGACTGGGATGAATGTAGTTCAGATGTTCGCAAAAGAAAAACAGGAACTGGAAAATTTTGAATCGATTAATAACGATTTCAAAAGAGCTAATATTAAGTCCGTTTTTTATTATGCGATCTTTTTCCCGTTTGTGGAATTGTTAAGTGCTGTCTCAATCTCACTGGTAATCTGGTTTGCAAGCGGAGAAATTATTCAGGGTGTCCTTACATTCGGTATACTCACGGCTTTTATCCAATATATAGAAATGTTCTGGCGGCCGGTACGCGACCTTTCCGAAAAATACGATATTCTTCAAAGAGCAATGGCCGCGTCCGAACGGATCTTCAAATTACTGGATGACAAAACTATTATTAAAAATCCCGACACACCCGTTCTTCTTCAGAAAATCAGGGGGGAAATTGAATTTAAAAATGTCTGGTTCTCATATAATCCGGGTGAGTATGTTTTAAAGAATCTTTCGTTTAAAATTAATCCGGGAGAAACTGTTGCTATAGTCGGTGCTACCGGAGCCGGCAAGACAAGTATTGTAAATATCCTTACCCGGTTTTATGATATTGAAAAGGGGACCATCACGCTTGACGGAATCGATATCAGAAACCTTCATAAGAAAGACCTGCGTAAGTATATTTCAATGGTCCTTCAGGACGTTTTTCTCTTCAGCGGAACTGTTAAGTCGAATATCAGTCTAGGTAACCCGGAGATACCGGAAGAAAAGATTATCGAAGCGGCAAAAACTGTAGGAGCGGATAAATTCATTTCCAGACTGCCGAATAAATATGAAGAAGAGATGAAAGAAAAAGGAGCCACGCTAAGCGTTGGCCAGAGGCAGTTAATATCGTTTGCCCGCGCGCTTGCTTATAATCCGCAAATTCTTATTTTGGATGAAGCGACTTCGAGTGTTGATACTGAAACCGAGCAATTAATTCAGAATGCAATCGAAAAATTACTGATTGGTAGAACGTCTATAGTAATTGCTCATCGTCTCTCAACAATACAAAATGCGGATAAAATTCTAGTTATGCATAAGGGTGAATTGAAAGAGACCGGTACACATCAGGAATTGCTTGCCAAGAGGGGAATCTATTATCGTCTGTACGAACTACAATATAAAGATCAGGAAATAACAAAAACCGCTTAGTGGAGGCACGCTTCATGGCAAAAAAGAGATTTATGACCCTGCCGCGTCACATTCTTGAAGGCGAAAAATTACACCCGGAGGCAACCGGAGAACTCTCTGCAATTCTGCTCCAGCTTAGTCTTGCTGCTAAAGTTATTTCAATGGAAGTTAATAAAGCCGGCCTGGCCGATATTCTCGGCTTTACGGGTGAAAGCAATATCTCCGGCGACGAAGTAAAAAAACTTGATATCTTTGCTCACGAAACACTTCTAAAAGCTATGGATCACGGCGGGCACTTCTGTGTTATGGCATCCGAGGAGGATGAGGATATTATTCATCTTCCCCCGCACCAGAAGATCGGCAAATACGTCCTTCTGTTCGATCCGCTCGACGGATCTTCGAATATCGATGCCAACGTCAGCATCGGAACTATCTTTTCAATTTACAAAAGAATTACTCCCGGAGACGGGCCCGGTTCAATCGAAGACTGTCTCCAGCCCGGTTATAAGCAGGAGGTTGCTGGTTATATCCTATACGGATCGAGTACGGTATTTGTTTATACCGCCGGGCACGGTGTTTACGGATTTACTCTCGATCCCGCATTCGGAGAATTTCTTCTTTCTCACGATGAAATAAAAATCCCTAAAAATGGAAGAATCTACAGCATTAACGAAGGCAATTATTTTTCGTGGCAGAAGGGTTTGAAGGATTATATTAAATATCTTCAGGCCAATAAATTCAACGGCAAACCATACCAGTCGCGTTATATAGGATCGATGGTAGCGGACGTCCACAGAACTTTATTATACGGCGGAATTTTCATGTATCCGGGCGATACAAGAAATGCTAAGGGAAAGCTCCGGCTTGCTTACGAATGTAATCCAATGGCGTTCATTGTAGAAGCGGCGGGCGGGCGTGCTACCGACGGCAGGAACAGGATCTTGGAACAAATACCTGAATCGCTTCATGAACGGATTCCTATTTTCATCGGAAGCGAAGAAGATGTTCTTCTGGTTGAAAAGTTTCTTAGAGAAGCAGGTGATTAATTGAAGAAGTGCGAAGATCTTAATCTAAGAATTCGCACTTCTAATCTTTCAGTTCACTCTTGAGTTTACCAATCTCTTCATTTAAACGTGCGGCCAGTTCCTCCTTGGTAATTCCCTTAAGTGTAAATTTTGCCGAGCGTACAATTATCTCGGGAGCGTCGCCTTCACCTTTTAAAAATCTATATAAATTGAATCCGAGCCGGTTCCGGTCGTTCATTAATGGAAGATTCTCCTTAAAGCTCTCGGCTATTCCATATGCCTTCTTCTCCAGAGAATTATCGGGAAAAGCTTTTGTTAATGGGGCTGCTAATGTGGTCATAGTACCTACCTTTAAAATCGACTGGCCTAAAAATAGCCAAGAATTTTGTCCAAGACAACTGATTGGGGTGGAAGGCCTTTTAATATTTGGTTAGATTTACAGTGAAATTATGGAATTACCGGATTGAATGGAAAAAACCCCGATAGAATTCTTATTATCCGCCTCAGCTCGCTTGGCGATGTCCTCCTTTCCTCTCCTATAATAAGATCTCTTAAAAATCAGTTTGGCGATGTTAAAGTCGACTTCCTTGTAAGGTCGGAGTATGCTGATGCTGTAAAATTCAATCCGAACATAAACGTCGTCTACGCTATTTCAAGATCGGACAAAACAAAATTCTTAATGAAAATTCTCAAAGAAAACAGGTACGATTTTCTTATTGATCTTCAGAATAATATTAGAACCCGTTTAATCTGCCGTTCATTAAATGTTAAGACTTATCCCTTCAGCAAACCGACTTTGCAAAAGTACCTTCTTGTTAAATTCAAGATCAACCGATTCAGCGAAATTAAACCGATTACCCGAAGGTATGCCGAATCGCTTCCCGAATTGAAATTGGATGGTAAAGGTCTGGAGTTTTTTGTCCCGTTGAAAGTTCAGTCAACTATAGATTCTACAAAAAAATATATCGGACTGTGTCCGGGCTCCAAGCATTTCACAAAGAGATGGCCGCCCGAATATTTTGTTGAACTGGGAAACAGTTTGTCCGGAATGGGATACCGGATTTTAATATTCGGCGGTAAGGATGATAAAACAATTTGCGAATCGATTTCTTCGGGTATCGACGGAGCGCTTAATCTTTCAAATGATAATAACCTGTTTCAAACTGCCGCGGATATGAAAAATTGTAAATTAATTATATGTAACGATTCGGGATTGATGCATACCGCAACCGCTTCCGGAATCCCGGTTGTTACTATTTTCGGTTCGTCCGTTAAAGAGTTCGGCTTTATTCCATATGGAGTTCCAAATTTAATCTTAGAAAATAATTCGTTATCTTGCAGACCGTGCAGTCATATCGGGAGAAGCAGATGTCCTGAAGGACATTTCAAATGTATGAGAGAAATTACACCCCGAGTTGTTACTGAAAATGTTACTAAATTTTTGTCCGGCTTATGAAAAACACCTGGTATTTACTCTACAATCTTATAATTATTCCGGTCGCAAAAGTGATCATTTTTTTTGTCTCCCTGTTTAACCAGAAAGTAAGGACGGGAATAAGAGACCGGCGAAAACTATTTGAGAATCTTATAATCGATCTAACCGGTATAGACCGCAAGAAAAAAATGCTCTGGTTTCATTCCGCCTCCATGGGGGAATTTGAACAGGCAAAACCGATCATAGAAAAAATTAAAAGTGAGAAAAAGTATAATATTATCATCACTTTCTTTTCACCTTCCGGATACCGTAATTCCCTCAAGTATCCGTATGCCGATATAATTTCATATATACCGATCGATACACCAATTCTGACCGAGAGATTTTTAAACCTTGTAAGGCCTCATCTGGCAGTATTCATGAGATACGATTTCTGGCCCAATATGGTCTGGCAGCTCGACCGGAAGAGGATTCCGTATTTCATTGTAGACGCAACAATGCGGAGACGTTCAAAGCGGAAACTCCCGCTTGCAATTGATTTCCATAGATCCCTTTTTTCAAATATTTCTAGAGTCCTCACGGTTTCCGAGGATGATGCCGCGAACTTCCGCGAGTTTGGTATCCCCGAAAACCGTATTGAAGTTGTAGGCGATACACGGTTCGACCGGGTCTATCAAAAAAGTATTGATGCTAAAGAGAAGAAATTGTTCAAAGAGGATTTCTTTAAAGGGAAAAAAATATTTGTCCTCGGAAGCACCTGGGAAAGTGACGAAGAGGTGGTTCTACCGGCACTTATGAAAGCAATGGAATATGATCCGGACTTACATCCCATAATCGTACCGCACGAACCTACAGTTCAGCATCTGGATCGGATTGAACATACTTTCTTTAAACATTTCAGCACCGTAAGATTTTCTTTTCTTAACAACTATAAAAATGAGAGAGTAATAATTGTCGATTCGGTCGGGATACTTCTTACTCTCTACACATATGCCCACGCTGCCTATGTAGGCGGAAGTTTCAAACAGGGAATTCATAATGTACTTGAACCGGCTGTATACGGTATCCCCGTCGTATTCGGTCCTAAAATTGAAAACTCCCGGGAGGCCAATCTTCTTGTTTCTGCCGGGGGAGCTTTCGTAATCCGAAATAAAAAAGAGGCATACCGGATTATCAGAAAGCTTTTTACCGATCAGAATTTCCGGAACGAAAGAGGGAAAATCTGTTCCGAGTATGTAAAAGAAAACACCGGCGCCACAGGTAAAATCCTTCAGAAAATTTACAATCAATTGTAAATCTTATATTGATTTAACCGCTGCGGACTATATTTTCAACACTCATTTTCATAAATTGAATCCGAATTTCTACCGGATATAGGAGATATGAATTCATCCTTAGACAAAACATTTGACTTATCCCGACCCGATATTTCCTATCGTAATATTCTTGAAACAGCCCCGATCGGAATGCTGATTTTCAGCAACGACTTCCTTGTAAAATTTGTAAATAAAAACTTTTTTCATTTCAGCGGTGTTGTCAACGCAAATCCATCTGAATTAATAGGTAAAAGTATCTATGAGTACAGAATTTTTGAGGGGAACGATCTGAGGAAAGATCTGAATGATGTAAAAGATGGAATTGCCTTCGAGAAAGTACTGACCACTTCCACAACTCTTTCCGGTAATAAAATTTCCATTATTGTAAAATGTGTTCCTATTCAGATCGAGAATAAATTCAGCGGCGGTGTAATAATAATCGAAGATGTTAAGATTAATCCTGCCGCAGAGGAAGCTGCTCTTATTTACTCTCCGAATTTCCAGAACTTTTTATACCTGGTAGGCGACTGCTTCTTTTTTGTAGATAAAGAAGGAAATATCAAATTAAGCTCTCCTACCGGATACGAGGATTTCTCGTTTCTTTTTGAACCGGATTTCAGAAATAATAAACGTCCGCAGAAATTATCGGGTATTCTATTTAAGAAGCAACTTGAATCGGTTCTTTTAAGCGGCAAAACTGTGTGGACGGAAATACCTTTCATAAAAAACAGCTCCGAACATCAAGCGAGTATCGTTCTTATTCCGGTTGCCGAGTATGATTCGAAAGTAGATTTGGTTATTGTTCTTGTTAAAGAGGTAGCGGGGGAAAAAACAAATTTCACTATTAACAATGAGGAGATTAAAGAGCTTAAAAGGTATCAGCAGATTGTTTCCGGAGTTCTAGATGGTGTGATCGGTTTCGATAATGAGGGAAAAATTATTTTCTGGAATGAATCTTCTGCAAGATTATTCGGCCTTACAAGGAGCGAGGTCTACGGAAAATTCATCGGTAAAATATTTCAACAGATCGATTACAACTATTTTCAGCAGATGATGAAGCATTTGACTGAAGAAAAATTCTGGGAGGGCGACTTCAGAATAGGGGAGGAGGAAAGTGTAGCGGAATACTTTTCGGTTAAGATCGGTGTGATAGACGAAAATTCTGAAGAATCCTTCTTTATGCTCTGTTCAAATATTACCGGTAGGATGAGAATTGAAAAAGAACTGAGAAGCTCGGAAGAGAAGTTCAGAAATATTGTAATTAACTCGCATGAATTCATCTGTATACTGGATCTGGACGGCAGAATAACCTATGCCAATCCTTTCTTTCTGGATACCTTCGAATATAAGCAGGATGAAATTACGAAAATGAATTTCGGTGAACTGGTCGATTCACTCTATATGACGGAAAATCCTTTCTTTATTAATGAACTTGCGTCATTCAGCTCTCAGTCGATTGAATTACCTCTGGTTAATAAAAAAGGTCAGAGGATTTATGTCCTGGCCAGTTTTTCCTCGGCAAATGATCAGGATGGCGTTCCACAATATTACAGCGTTATCTTAACCGATATTACTCTTAAAAAGGAATCTGAAAAAGATCTTTTGCTTATAAGGTCGATCTTTGAAGCTTCGCACGACGGAATCGCATTACTAAGCAGAAAACGGTTCGTCCTTGTTAATGATTCTTTCGTCGGAATGTTCGGATACAGAAGCGCAAGCGAAATAATAGGTCAGGATCCTATCGATTTTGTATTTGAAATTGATAAACAGAAAGTAGAAAAATATCTAATTAGTGCAGAGGAGAGTGATGACCTACCCGCCCGTTATGATTTCAAAGGGAAGCGGAGGAATGGAACCATCCTTGAACTTGAGAATTCAGTTTCAACTTACAGAACCAATGAAGAAAAATTTGTTGTATGGGTTGTAAGGGATATAACGGAAGAGAAAAAAGCTCAGGAAGCTCTTCGGGTTTCCGAGGAAAGATACCGGAGTATTTCGGAGAATATAAAGGAGAGTTTCTTTACGGCAGAAAGAATTGACGGTGAACTTAAATCGGTTTTTTATACACCTGCTATTCGCCAGATTACCGGATATTCTCCCGACGCTTTTATTAAGGACCAGGACTTGTGGAAGAATATAATCCATCCGGATGATGTGGAAGAAGTGCTTTCTGAATACGATAAATTCACATCCGACAGGTCGAAAAATTTTCAGGTGTTTGAATACCGGATAATCGATTCGCTCGGCAATATTAACTGGATCGAAAATAAAGTTTCTGTTAAACGTGATCCGTCCGGTGAGATCCGGATAATGTTCGGTATTACAAGCGATATTTCACTATCTAAACGTGCAGAGGAGGAGCTCAAAAAATCTGCTGCTGAATTGAAGGAACTCAACGAAGCAAAAGACCGGTTTATTTCCATTATATCGCACGACCTGAGAACTCCTTTCAGTTCTATACTTGGATTTACCGATTTTCTTCTTTCCGACGATCCCGACCTTAACGATGAAAAAAGAAAACAGTATGTGGTCTATATTCAGGAATCTGCAAAAAATATGCTCGGGCTTGTTAATTCGCTTCTGGATTATACCAGACTCCAAACGGGAAAAATTAAATTTGAGCCTCAGAGAGTTAATGCAAAATCCGTGATTGATAAAACGATTCAGATAATGGCCGGTGTCGCTCTGCAGAAGAAAATTAACTTAGTATCAAAACTGGATAAGGATTTTTATATACATGCCGACGAAGATCTTCTTCTCCAGGTATTCAATAATCTGATTTCAAATGCAGTCAAATTCACAAACAACAGAGGCAATATCAGCGTTGATGCTTCGGTGGATATTGAAAAGCATCAGGTTCAGTTTTCAGTGGAAGATGACGGCGTTGGTATGAATGAGGAAAATGTAACTAAACTATTTAAAGTTGATTCCAAGTTCACAACTCCCGGCACTGCGGGCGAAAAAGGGAGCGGACTCGGACTTTCATTGGTCGGGGATATTGTCAGAAAACACGGGGGCGATATTTGGGTGGAAAGTTCGGTCGGGAAAGGTTCAAGATTCTATTTTACAATTCCAATCGCTTCTACTAATATTCTTCTTGTAGACGATATAAGGACCGACCGGCTCCTCTATTCAAAACTGATCAGGAATCTTATTCCTCAATACAGCATAATAGAAGCCGATAACGGAAAAACAGCTCTCGAAATAATCAAACAGAACGCCCCGGTTCTTGTAATAACCGATCATAAAATGCCTGTGATGAGCGGCTACGATCTTGTAAAACAATTGAATATAACAGACCTGAGATATAAACCGCCGGTAATTGTTCTTTCAAGCGATCTTGACGATGCTATTAAAGGTGAGTATAGAGAACTTGGTATCGAGTATATTTTTCAGAAACCGGTAAATCTAAGCGACTTTAAGAACGCAATTCAACTTGCCCTTAAAAAAGCAATATACAGTTAACAGGCCTACTTTTTAATCCTCTTTAAAACTGCTCCTGTACCGGGTTTAAGATCATAAATTCTTTCTGCGTGAGAAAGAGTTTCAACACCCGCCTTCTCTTCATTTACCAGGACTTCCCAGTTACCTTCCGGAAGTGGAAAATCGAGCGTCATATCCTTATCGCAATTGAAAAGGACTATAAATTTATCCTCGCCCGACTGGACCGAAAAGGCAAGTCCGAATTTGCTGGTCGGGTGTTCGAGGAATCCGATCTCTTCATATTCGGCATGCCGGAATGCTGTATACTGTTTTCTCAACCGGATTAATCCCTTATAATAATTAAGAAGCTCCGAATTGATCTCTGCATGTTTATAGTTTAGATAATTTGTTTCATTATCCTTGTTGTAAGAGTTGTGATCTATTTTGCCTTTATCCGGATCAATAATTTTTCTGTCATCCTGAATAACCTTAGATCTTGCGAACTCCTGTCCGGCATGAATCATTGTTATACCCTGAGATGTAAACAGAAAAAGAGCAGCGAGTTTGTTAAGCTTCATCTGCCGTTCCGAAAGTTTAACATGGCTCTCTATATCTTTTATCTTCCGGTCTTCGTCTACTTCCTTTGTCCCTAATCTTATAAAATCTCCGAGAGTATAACCGTCGTGAGATTCCAGGTAATTAACCGAATGTTCCTTCTTCTGAAACAATCCTAATGAATCTCTAACGAGCGTACCGTTGATATAACTTTTTATCCGTTTAATGGAGTTGTTCCCGTACCATTCACCGAAGATCCATCCTAGTCCGTCGTGCGGATTTTCTCCTTTGATGCCGTTTCTTATCTGATCGTTCCACGCGGCATAACCTTTTTTCGAAAATCCGTCGGGTGAATACCCGCCGCCGCCCCAAGCTTCGCCGATCAGAATAACATAGGGATTAATCTTCATCGTTTCATTACGGATCTCTTCAATAGTTTTCCAATCGATCAGAGTGCTCAGGTCGAACCGGAAACCGTCAACTTTATATTCTTTCATCCAGTGGATCAAGCTTTCGACAATAAGTCGTCTGACCATTGGCCGTTCGGTTTTGAGGTCGTTTCCGCACCAGCTGTTTGCGATGTAATTCCCTTTATTATCAAGACGGAAATAATATTCCTTATCAATCTGCTTCAAGTTCCCTATCTCATATTCGGAAAGGTGGTTGTAAACCACATCCATAATAACAGCAATCCCTTCTTTATGAAAAGCTTTTACCATCTCTTTAAAATCATTTATCTGCCGGCCGTCGTTTCCGATCCATTCGTTCCATTTAAAATTTTTCCACCGCTGGCTGTAATAAGAGGCGGGTGCAAAGAAAGCGCCTGTCATATAACCCCAGTGGTTTCTTTCATACGGATTCCAGGTATTAAACTTTCCGTCGAGAGAATCTCTGAAAGGTATTTCACAGTATCCGAATTCCTGCGCTGGCAGAATTTCAACAGCATTAATTCCGAGTGATTTTATATAATCCAAACCGCCTTTATTTCCTTTTTCAATCAAACCAGTGTAAGTACCGGATTTTTTTGAGCCGGAAGATTTGTGAGCGGTCATATCCCTTACGTGCATTTCATAAATTATAAGGTCCCGCCAATCATAGTTTAACGGTTCTGTTCCTTCCCAGTTGAATGGCGTATCCTTAACTACTATCGAACGTCTCGGATTAAGGTAGGAAGTTTTAGTCGCTACAGCTTTTGAGTAGGGGTCGACACAGATCGGTTTATTCGGGTTGCTTAAATCCTCTCCCTTATGATAAACTTTATAGCCGTAAAAAAGACCGTATTGTTCGCCATCAATCCGTGCTTCCCAAACGCCGTTTTCATCCTTCGACATAAAATACTCTTTACACTTACGGGAATCGGGATGCGTAAAAGTACAAAGCCTTACACTTACGGCAGATGGGGCAAACAATCGAAAGAAGGTTGTTCCGTTTTCAAAAAAAGAACCGAGTTTCTTATCAGAATAAAATCTGTCCAGTTCATTATAACGTTTAATAAACTCAGAAGTATCGGGCTGTTCTATAAAAGTTTTTCTTTCTGTTACAAACAATTTTTCACCTGTGATATTGTATGAAAAAGAAATAAAAAAAAGCAAAGTAAAGACAGTTCTGCTCAATGCAAGTTTTGCCATAGATAGGTCATTTTTTGAGCAATAAGTTAATCAATTATCGAAATGATTGGAAATTATTTGATAGGTAAAATATTATCAGCATAAAACTCATTTTAAATAGATCATTTTTTTCGTCTGATTGAATCCGCCGGCTGTAATTCTGTAATAGTAAATCCCGCTCGATAATTGAAGACCCTTTCCGTTGCCGGCCAGATTGTTTATTGTAAATGAAACTGTATAAGCGCCGGGATCCTGCTGCTCATCTACAAGTTCAGCAATTTCTCTTCCAAGCAGGTCGTACACCGCTAGTCTTACATTCTGTCTGCTGATTATTGAGTATTTGATATTTGTCCCGTTATTGAAAGGATTAGGATAATTTTGAAATAACTCAAACCGGGTTGGAATTATTACCATGCCGTTGGATTCAAGAATATCTTTAAGTATCCAGTTATCGGGGTCGAACTCAACCGAAAGAGGTTTACCGATAACCGGAATATTCCAGCTCTGCATTTTCATGTCATTGAATAGTGTAATTGTTTTTGTCCCGGTGGAGGTTGAATACTTTATCTGAACAGGCATTTTAAAAAATTGAGGATTAGTATTTGTTAATGGTTGTTCGATCCGGATTATCAGGTTGTAATTATTTCCCGCGAGCTGTTCGTAACCCCAGCTGAAAACATATTTTGGATAGTTCTCACCGTAGATCCATTGCTGAAAAAAGTAATCGAGATCGGTTCCTGAAACACGTTCGGCAATTCTTTTAAAGTCTTCGGTTGTCGCTGTTCCGTAAGATAATCCGGGTTCGTTTAAGTACTCTCTTAGAATTCTGAAGAAGTTGTCGTCTCCAACAACGCCTCTCAACATATGAAGTACGACCCCACCTTTGCTGTATGAACGGGCGCCGTTGAAAATCTGGCTTACGCTTCCGGTATTCTGGACGTAAATAGTTCCAGTAGCGGTTTTTGCATGATTCATAATTGCTGTTACGTCGTTCATGAAGGAGGTATTCCCGTACTTCTCTTCGAAATAAATGCTTTCGGAATAAGTTGCAAATCCCTCATTCAACCATATGTTAGCCCAATCCCGGCAGGTTACTTTGTCGCCGAACCATTGATGGGCCAGCTCGTGAACTACAAGAGCCTCGCCGAATCCGCCCATTGAAGCGATTGTCTGGTGTTCCATACCTCCGCCGAAACCGCATTGCGCGTGACCGTATTTCTCTTTTGGATAAGGATACGGTCCGAACTTTTCGGAGAAGATTCTAAGCATATCAATCGTACGGTCGAGGTTTACTTTCTGAGAATTAAAAACTTCCGGATAGACGTAGTGATTTACCGGCAGAAATTTACCCGGCTCGTATTCGAATCGGGTTTCGTAAAGGTAATAATTGCTCATCGCAATTGAGATAAGATAATTGGCAATCGGGTAATGATTTTTCCATTTGTATGTTCGGGTTCCATCTGGATTGTTAATAACGCCTGTAAGAAGTCCGTTCGAAACAGAAACGAATAGTGGATCGGCTGTTATCCAAACTTCGGATGAGTCGGCCTTGTCGGCGGGAGTATCTTTCGATGGCCACCAATCTCTGGATCCGTACGGTTGTGATAGAGTCCAGATTACGGGCCGTCCGTACGGTGTATTGGAAGAGACGAAACTTCCGCCAATTCCGCCGCTACTGTTCGGACGACCTGAGTAAATAATTTCCAGGGTAAATTCTTCGGAGGGGGAATAACTTCTGTCTAAAGTAATATTCAACTGGTTCCCGGGGGAGAAGTTAAACGACAGATCCTTACCGTTGGAAATTACAGAGGAAACCGAAAATCCGGTCCATAGATCGAGAAAGATCGAATTTAAATTTTGATCTAATGCTTTCCCTTTTACAGTAACCCGGCCGGAAAGAAATAATGGATTATGAGAAATGAAAAGATCGAGTTTATAATAGGTTGCATCGAACCTCGGATCACCGGGATAGTTTACTTCGCTTGTTTTCGATAACCTTTCAAACTCAAGAATTTTTGATGCAGAGCAATAATCCGAGCCCCGTTGTGCAAAAATCTCTACAGAGAAAACGAGCAATAAAATCAGTAGTTTTTTCATATCTAAATTTTGGATTAGATCCAGCGTAAATTTCCGGTTCAGTTACTTTCCGGTAAAAAATTAATTAATTCTGTAGGAAAATATTTTTTACCATATTTGCCTTAACAATTTTGAAAATTGAAACGAAAAGCCAACAGAAGATAGCATTACTTTCATTATATAATCAAAGCATTAATTTGGAGTATTAATGAGCCGGCACACAAAAATATTTATCGGATTAATTACCGGTGCAGCAGCGGGAGTAGCCGCTAATTTCCTATACCCTGACGCTCCGTTTCTTAAAATTGTTCAAACATATTTAAGCGATCCGCTCGGTAAAATATTTCTCAATCTTCTTATTATGATGGTAATTCCGCTTGTCTTTTCGAGTCTGGCCTTGGGTGTAGCCCAGATCGGGGATTTAAAAAAACTGGGACGGATCGGACTTAAGACTACGAGTTATTTTTTTCTGGTTACCGCCCTTGCCGTAACAATTGGACTTATCCTGGTAAACAGTATAAGGCCGGGGGATTATTTGCAGGGGGAGACAAAGACTCAATTACTTACTTCATACAGTGAACAGGCTTCTGAGATTAAGGAGGTATCCGAAAAAACCGAATTCGGTATTCAAACGCTTGTTAATATTATTCCGAGAAATCCGATCGCCGCCGTTGCTAAACCGAATCCGGAAATGCTTGCATTGATCTTTGTATCGCTTATGATCGGCATAGCGCTAACAATGATACAAAAAGAGAAAGCAGAGCCGCTGATAAAAATTCTTGACGGAATTAACGATGTAACGATTGTTATAATAAATATTGCGATGAAGTTAGCACCTTACGGAGTAGCTGCTTTAATTTTCAGCGTTACCTCTAGATTCGGTTTTGAACTGCTCGTTGCTCTCGGAATGTATATGTTCACAGTTTTGTCGGGTTTAACCATTCTGCTTGTTGTTGCTTACTCTATACTTATAAAGGTCTTCGCACGTTACAGCCCGATACTCTTCTTTAAGAAAATTCAGACAGTAATGATGACGGCATTTTCGACAAGTTCAAGCAGTGCAACATTACCAACAACAATCTCTGTCTCGCAGACAAATCTTGGAATTCCTCCTCAGATAACCGGTTTTGTACTGCCGCTTGGAGCCACTATGAATATGAACGGTACGGCGTTGTTCGAAGGTGTTACCGTTTTATTCCTGGCTCAAGTATTTGGTATTGAGCTCTCATTTGGAGTTCAGCTGATTGTTGTATTGATGAGTGTATTAACAGCCATTGGAACTGCGGGAGTCCCGTCCGGTTCAATTCCGCTGCTTGCAATTGTTCTGGCAATGGTAAATGTTCCGGTTGAAGGAATTGCGATTATTCTTGGAGCCGACAGATTACTGGATATGTGCAGAACAGTATTAAACGTTACCGGGGATATTACCTGCTCGGCATATATTGCTCGGTCAGAAGGATATGAATTAAAATCCTAAAATTTGCAGGTTGAATATTACTATTAGTGAAAAGCTTTTCTCACTTTTAGAAGAAGCAATGTATTTATTGCAGAAAAACTCTGCTTAAATCTTATTTCTGCCCATCTATTTGCGGCACTAAAATTGTTCCATTCCCACCTTAAGTAATTCCGGAGAAAATAATGGACGCTCTTTTATTGGGATTATACTCAATTACGTGGCAACATGTAGTAATGATTGGGGTTGGCGGTCTTTTAATCTACCTGGCTATTGTTAAAGAATATGAACCCGCCCTTCTTCTGCCAATCGGATTTGGAGCCATCTTAGCAAATATCCCCCTTTCTGCTGCAATCGATCAGGTATCTAACGGTGAAAAAGTTGAAGGGGTCTTGAACATTTTTTTTGAAGCTGGAATTATGACAGAAATATTTCCGCTTCTGATTTTTGTAGCTGTAGGTGCAATGATCGACTTTTCGCCTCTGCTGAAAAAACCTTACCTGCTCCTTTTCGGAGCTGCCGCCCAATTTGGAATATTCTTTACAATGTCTGCCGCTACCTTATTCGGCTTCAGCTTAAAAGAGGCTGCATCCATTGGGATAATCGGTGCTGCTGATGGTCCAACTTCGATTTACGTAGCATCAAGATTTGCAAAGGATTTACTCGGACCGATTTCAGTAGCGGCCTATTCCTATATGGCATTGGTGCCCATAATTCAGAGGCCTGTAATAAAAGCCCTTACATCACGAAAAGAGCGGCTAATAAGAATGGAAAGTCAGGCAAAGACCGTATCCAAGCCGGTGCTCATAATATTCCCCATTTCGGTAACAATAATTGCTGGAATAATTGCCCCTTCGTCGGTGGCTTTAATTGGTTTTTTAATGTTTGGTAATCTGATTAGGGAATGCGGTGTTCTCAATAAACTTTCGAATGCTGCCCAGAATGAACTGGCCAGCATTGTCACAATTCTTCTTGGCCTGACAATCGCAGCAACAATGACAGCAGATAAATTTCTTCAACCGCAGACTTTAATAATAATTGGACTTGGTTTGGTAGCCTTTATTTTTGATACGGCGGGCGGAGTGTTATTCGCGAAATTTCTAAACATGTTTTTAAAAAAGAAAATCAATCCAATGGTTGGCGCAGCGGGTATTTCAGCCTTTCCTATGTCCGCGCGTGTGATTCATACTTTAGGACAAGAAGAAGATCAGTTTAATTATTTGTTAATGCATGCTGTAAGCGCAAACGTCGCCGGACAAATAGGTTCTGTAATTGCCGGCGGATTAATATTAGCATTAGTGGTTTAGGAGGAATCATGTTAAGTCAGGAAGAAATAAACAATTTTTGGAATGCCGTCCAGATTACAGGCAAAGGAATGACGGGTATTTTTATATTCATGGGATTATTCTACTTGCTGATTAAAATGCTTGATAAATTTTTTCCCAAGAATATTGAAAAGGAAAATTCGAATTGAAAAAAAGGGCTCAAGCGAGCCCTCTTATTACTTCAATAGTTCGTCTTTTATCTCTTTCGGAGGGTGTTCATGAAAAGCGTGATGATCTGTTTCCTCTTCTTCTTTAATAATTACAGATGCGAGTATTGATGCTAAAAGTGTTCCAAGGATAACAATTAGAGATATTTGAACAGGAATATGGACCCAGCCTGAAATCATCATTTTTACACCAATAAAAAGAAGTATAAACGAGATTCCATACTTAAGATATCGGAATAGATTCAATATCCCTGCTAGTGCAAAGAAAAGTGAGCGCAATCCGAGTATGGCGAAAAGGTTGGACGTTATTGCTATGAAAGAATTCTGGGTTATTGCAAGTACTGCCGGAATTGAATCAACGGCGAATACTATATCTGTTGATTCAACAAGAATTAAAGTTATGAATGCGACCGTAGCGAAAATCTGATGATTGTGCTTTACGAAAAAATGGTCTGTGCTAACATCCGTCTTAACATTGAAAATCTTCTTTGAAAGTTTAACGAAAATATTATGATCGGGATGTATTTTTTCCTCTTTCGAAACAAACATTTTGACCGCTGTAAAGATCAGTACAGCACCGAGAATATAAAACATAAAGTTGAATCTCTTAATCAGTTCAACTCCTGCTACTATAAACAGAATTCTGAATACAACCGCCCCGATAATACCCCATTTCAGAATCCGGGGCTGATGTGAATCTTCAATACCCATCATTGTGAAAATCAGTATGAATACGAATAAGTTGTCTACAGAAAGTGAATACTCGATTATGTAACCGGTTATAAACTCGAATGCCTTTTCATGTCCTTGAGGAAATAAAAAGTAAATTGCAGTTCCAAACAATAAGGCAGTGAAAATCCAGACGCTCGTCCATGTCAGAGCCGTCTTTACTTTTATTCTCCCTTTCCTATGGTCCGTTACATACATGTCCGTGCTGAATACAATAATGAACAAAGCAATAAAACCGAACCAGAAATAGAGTTGATTAGTCATTTGATTTTCTGCAATTTTTATTAAACTTCCGATTCAAAGATTGAAAAATCCTTTTGAATAAAAAATTCATTTTTTAATAAAAATCTCTTACAAATCAAAGTATTCTGTATTAACCCATAAAGAATGAGAGTAAAATACCGGCAGCGACTGCACTTCCGATTACACCGGCAACATTGGGTGCCATCGCGTGCATTAAGAGGTGGTTCTTTGGATCATATTGAAGCCCAATTACCTGAGAGACACGTGCACTATCCGGAACGGCGGAAACACCCGCATTTCCAATCAGAGGATTTATTTTATTCTCCTCACTAAGAAAGAGATTCATAATTTTTGCGAATATCACTCCTCCAAATGTTGCGATCATAAAAGAAACTGCTCCAAGTGTAAATATGCCGACTGATTTTGCGGTTAAAAAGGTTGTTGCTTGAGTAGACGCACCAACTGTAAGACCTATGAGAATTGTAACAATATCAATAAGTGGGCCTTTAGCGGTATCTGCCAGGCGTTTTGTAACACCACTTTCCTTTAGAATATTCCCGAAGAAGAGCATACCTAAAAGAGGAAGTGCACTTGGTGTTATAAAACAGGTTAAAACAAGTCCAACTATAGGGAATAGTACCTTTTCAAGTTTTGAAACCTGACGCGGTGGTTTCATCCTGATTACCCGTTCTTTCTTCGTTGTAAGGAGTTTCATAATAGGAGGTTGAATAACCGGAACAAGTGCCATATAGGAGTATGCTGAGACAGCAATAGCTCCCACAAGTTCTGGAGCGAGTTTAGATGAGAGAAAAATTGCTGTGGGCCCATCAGCTCCGCCGATTATACCGATAGCGGCAGCCTGCTCGGGAAGATAACCGAGAGCAAGTGCAATTGTATAAGCACCGAAAATTCCAAGCTGTGCCGCGGCGCCAAGAAGTATTAATCTCGGATTTGAAAGGAGGGTTGAGAAATCTGTCATCGCTCCAATACCGAGAAAAATTATTGGCGGATAGACTCCCTGGCTGACACCAAAATAAAGGTAATTCAGTACGCTTCCTTTCTCGTAAATTCCTATCTGCAAATTGGCGCTTTCCAGGAAAGGGATATTTCCTATTAGAATTCCGAATCCAATCGGGACAAGAAGAAGTGGTTCGTAATCTTTTGCGATGGCCAGATAAATAAAAATCAGTGCAACAATAATCATTATAAGATGACCGATCGTAAAATTGGCAAAAGCTGTATATTTTATAAATTGATCGAATCCGTGCGCCGTAAATTCAAGAAACTTTTCCATCTTTAGCTCCCGACCTCGATAAGAAGATCGCCTTCCAGAACCGAATCGCCCTGCCGGACTTTAATTGAAATTATCTTTCCCTCTTTGTCAGAATTAACCGAATTCTCCATTTTCATTGCTTCAAGAGTTATCAGCTTATCACCGATTTTAACCATATCTCCTTCGTGGACATGAACATTAAGAATAACACCGGGCAGGGGTGCTTTGACGAATCCGACACCTTTCTGCGTACTCGGGCTGCTTGTTTTCTGAATTGATGGGGATGAATCCGTTGACGGAGAGACGACTGATCTTACAAGCTTTGGAGTTTTTGTTTTTTGAATCTGTTTATCTACTTCAACCTGATAATGTGTGCCGTTAACTTCAACGTCAGCTATATTATCGTCAACACTCACTATATTAACTTCGTATTGATTGCCGTTGATTGTCAATTTAAATTTTTTCATTACTTCAATTCCTTATCTTGGAAATTGTCTGATGCCGTAAATTTTTGAACTCCATGGTGAATAGGTTCTGGCAACTTTGTTTATTGTCAGGATCGCACTTTCCCGGTCATGTATTTCATTCATATAAAGATGAAGGGCTATTGCAATGGCCGCATTTACCTCGCCGGACAACTCCACTTCTTTATCTTTAGCCGGTAATTCTTTCCCTTCTTTTTTTAGATTGGATTTAATCCTGTAATTCAATGCTTTAGTGATATTGTAAAAAAGCATATAAAGAAGAAGAAGTGAAAGGAAAACAACTGCCATCCCTATAAAAGTCATTCCAACACCCCAGGGATCAATGTCGAGAAATTTTTTCGAGTTTTCCGCAATTTTTGATTTTGCCAATGAATCGGCCGCTGCTACTGCCTGAGCAATTATCATTTCTCCTCCTATAATGGAATGTTAGAATGTTTTTTGGGAGGATTAAGGTCTTTTTTTGTTGCGAGAGACTGAAGCGCACGGATAATTCTGAATCTTGTATTACGTGGTTCAATCACATCATCTATATAACCGTACTTGGCCGCAACATAAGGCGTCGCAAATTTATTCCGGTATTGTTCCTCTTTTTCATTAATGAATTTTATTTTTTCCTGATCATCCTTTATTTCAGAAATTTCTTTTTGATGAAGGACTTCAATTGCGCCTCTGGGACCCATAACGGCAATCTCGGCAGTAGGCCATGCATAATTAATATCTCCTCTAAGATGTTTAGAGCCCATAACATCATAAGCGCCGCCATAAGCTTTGCGTAGAATAATAGTGATCTTAGGAACTGTCGCTTCACCGTATGCAAATAATAATTTCGCGCCATGAAGAATTATTCCGCCATATTCCTGGGCTGTTCCCGGAAGGAATCCCGGTACATCAACAAGCGTAACAATCGGAATATTAAATGCATCACAGTAACGAACGAACCTTCCGGCTTTGCGGGAAGAATTAATATCCAGGACACCTGCCAGATAATTCGGCTGATTGGCAACTATACCAACAGGCATACCGTTGAACCGTGCGAATCCGATTATAATATTCGGAGCGTAATGTCGCTGGACTTCCAGGAATTCGTGATAGTCGGCAATTGCGTGTATTACATCTTTAACGTCGTATGGCTTGTTAGGACTCTCGGGAATGATTTCGTTGAGAGAGTCTTCCAGTCTATCGATCGGGTCGTCACAAACTGAGAGTGGAGGATCTTCAAGATTATTCTGGGGCATATAACTCAATAATTTTCTTATAAG
>CAZHHG010000048.1:0-20134 GCA_964532065.1 uncultured Melioribacter sp. | reverse complement strand
GTCTGCGCTCCACCAGAAAGGATTATTAATAACGGCTGTGCCGGACAAAGCAGCATTTTTCAGCATCCCTCTATAAAACGGGACATCCTGCGAGATACGGTCGATAATTACTGCGTATTCGGATGCTTCACCCTGAATTACTTTGTTTACTTTTACCAATTCTGCGACAATACCCTTTTCATTTTTAGAGTTCACCCGGTCTACAAACGCCTGCGGGAAGGTATTCTCCTGTCCGAATAATATTCCGATTTTCTTCATAACTATCTCTCCCCTTAATTATCTTACAATATTTCTAAAATTATAATTGCCTGTACCCTATTTTAGATTCTGGAAAGGTAATATGGAAACATCTCCTTCCACCAGGGCCAGTCATGTCCGGTTGATTGTCTGACATCGAGCCAGTGGGAGATCTCTTTTGAGTGAAGTATTCCGCTCATCCTTTTATTCTCTTCCAGACAAATATCCCATTCTCCTGTTCCAAGAATAATCCCCATTTTTTTAATCCGCTCGAGGAACCACGGATCATTCAGATTGGCCATATAATCGGGAGGATTATTGAAATAACAATTGTCGTCGTAATAGCCCATTATAAACTGTTTAATATCATAGGCGCCCCCCAGAGTAAAAAGATGACTGACTTTATCCGGGTGACGGAATGCCAGATTCAGAGCATGATAACCACCGAAACTGCATCCGGAAACAGCAACAGTTTTTGAACCGGTCTCGTACTTCGCAAATTCAATAACATCGTTCAGAATTACTCTTTCGTAGGCCAAATGAGTTTTTACACGATCGGCCGGATGGATTCCATAGTTATACCAGCTTTCTGAATCGATTCCATCAGGGCAATAAATTTTCACTTTGCCGGAATCAATCAGTTCGGCCGCAGAACCGATCAGTCCGAAATCCTTATTCTCAAAGTATTTACCCTTAGATGTCGGAAAAAGAATTACAGGAAAACCCGAATGCCCGAAAACAAGCATTTCGAAATCCCTGCTAAGATATTGTGTATACCATTTATGATAAAATTCCTGCATAAGGTTATAAATTTTTATGATGTGAATAATTTTGAGATTGAATATACTTAGCGGAAAATTATAATTCCATTGAAGGCGGGTTAAATGATTGAAATAAAAACCCGCTCATAGTGAGCGGGTTTCAACAAAAAAAATATGTTAAGATGCTTTAATCAGGCAAGTGTTTTCCAGCTTTGGAGAAGCTTCATATAATTTGCCCTTTCGAACGCAGCCGGCTGTGCAATTTTTTTCTGACTCATACTTCCCTTCATCATATCGATCGAACTATATTCATTCTTTTCCATCCAGTCTTTAAGTCCATCAATTATTTCTGTAATCCGACCAATACCTTTAACAAGCAGTTCGGAAGCCATCATAGCAACATCACCGCCAGCCATCATAACTTTAATAACATCCTCATGGGAATGAATTCCGCTTGTTGCACCTAACGAGGCTTTAATATTTCCATAGAGAATGGCAATCCACCTTAATGGAAGTCTCATTTCCCAGTTAGTACTCAGAACAAGATTTGGCACAACTTCAAGTTTTTCAAGATCGAAATCGGGCTGATAGAAACGGTTAAAAAGTACAAGCGCATCTGCCCCCGCATTATCCAATCGTCTTGCCACATTCGACATTGAAGTAAAGAACGGACTTAGCTTCATTGCGACAGGGATTTTAACATTCTTTTTAACTTCAGTAAGAACATCCACATACATGGTTTCGATTTCGGATCCGGTAAGATTCGGATTTGTAGCTATATAGTAGATATTAAGTTCGAGCGCATCAGCTCCGGCCTGCTCAATATTCTTCGCATATTTCACCCAGCCGCCGGTACTTACACCGTTAAGACTACCGATAACCGGAATATTAACAGATTTTTTGAGTGCTGCTATATGATCGAGATATTGATACGGTGTTAAGTGAAACTGCTGTGGTTCAGGGAAATAGCTTAATGCTTCCGCATAGCTTTCGGTTCCGTAAGAGAGATAATGATCGAGTTCACCGGATTCATGAGTTATCTGTTCTTCAAAAAGTGAATATACAACTACTGCAGCCGCACCTGCATCCTCCATCTTCTTAACGTTATCAACATTCTGTGAAAGCGGAGAAGAAGAAGGAACGATAGGATTTTTAAGTTTCAATCCCATATATGTTGTTGATAGATCCATATTTTAACTCCTTATTTAAAATTTTCAATTCCTTTACTCATACCGGGAATAGAATATTATTCCCGGTAATCATAATGGAGTTTATTAGTTCTCTTTTTTCTCGCCGCTTCCGTCGTTTGAATAATCGAACGAAGCCATCTGTTCATATAATTTCCAGCGTTTCAGTACATCCTCCTGAGCTGCATTCAGGAGTTCCTTTGCTTCCTTCGGATGCGATTTTGTAAGCATCTTATAGCGGGTTTCTTTATAAATATAATCCTCTAGTTTAATCTTAGGAGCTTTAGAATCGAGTTTAAGAGGATTCTTTCCTTCCTTCAAATTATCCGGATGATAACGGAACATTGTCCAGTAACCGCTTTCAACGGCAAGTTTCTGGCTCTCCATTCCTTTAGCCATATTGATTCCGTGAGCAATACAATGGCTGTAAGCAATTATGAGTGACGGGCCGTCGTATGCTTCTGCTTCGAGGAATGCTCTGATAGTCTGTGCATCGTTTGCGCCCATTGCTACTCTCGCGACATATACATTGCCGTAGTTCATAGCCATCATTGCCAGATCTTTTTTAGCTGTCGGTTTTCCTGCTGCAGCAAATTTTGCAACAGCGCCCATTCCGGTCGCTTTAGACATCTGTCCTCCGGTATTGGAGTATACTTCAGTATCAAGAACCAGAATATTAACATTCTTTCCGGAAGCCATTACATGATCCAAACCTCCGTAACCGATATCATAAGCCCATCCGTCGCCGCCCATAATCCAGACCGATTTCTTTACGAGGAAATCTGCTACTTCAAGTAATTTGTCTGCATCAGGTGATTTAATGGATCCGAGTTTCTTTTTCAATTCCTCAACCCGTTCTCTCTGTTCATATATTCCAGTTTCATCTTTCTGATCGGCATAAATCAACGAATCCGTAAATTCCTTTCCGAGTTTATCAGAGAGCCTGGATAATAATTCTTTTGCAAACTGATTCTGTTTATCAACAGCAAGACGCATACCCATACCGAATTCAGCATTATCCTCGAATAACGAGTTAGCCCATGCTGGGCCGCGTCCGTCTTTGTTTTTTGCCCATGGAGTTGTAGGGAGGTTTCCACCGTAGATTGAGGAACAACCTGTAGCATTAGCAACCATCATTCTATCGCCGAACAACTGGGAAGCTAGTTTAACATAAGGAGTTTCACCGCATCCTGAACATGCACCGGAGAACTCAAACAACGGTTCGAGTAATTGGTTACTCTTAATCAATGAAGTATTAACGAGTCTTCTGTCTATTTCAGGAATATTGAGGAAGTAATCGAAATTAACTCTCTCCTGTTCACGGATCGGAATTTGCGGTACCATATTGAGAGCTTTAAGGCGTGTCTCTCTCTTATTCTTAGCCGGACAGACTTCATAGCAGAGTTCGCAACCTGTACAATCTTCGCCGGCAACCTGTATTGTATAAGCGTATCCATCCGGGAATTCTTTACCTTTAGCATCCATTGTCTTGAACGCTGCAGGTTTATTTTCCAGATGTTTTTTATCATATACTTTTATTCTGATTGCAGCATGCGGACATACAAGTGCACATTTACCGCACTGAATACACCATTCGGGATCCCATTCCGGAATTTCGAGTGCGATGTTTCTCTTTTCCCATTTTGTAGTTGCAGATGGGAAAGTTCCGTCAATCGGCATTTCGCTAACCTTAACATCATCACCTTTACCGGCCATCATCTTGGCAAGAACATTCTTAACATAGTCGGGTGCCTGATCGGAAACAATCGGAGGTAATTCAATGGAACTGGTTGGTTTAGAAGGTACATCTATTTCGTATAAGTGAGCTAAAGTCTGATCTACCGCTTCATAATTCTTTTTAACTATATCCTCACCTTTTGCGCCGTAAGTCTTCTTAATCGATTTTTTGATCTGTTCAATCGCCTCTTCTTTCGGAAGGACACCGGAGATTGCAAAGAAGCAGGTCTGCATAATTGTATTTACTCTTCCGCCCATTCCTGTAGCATTTGCAACAGTGTAACCGTCTATCGCATATACTTTTAACTTCTTATCGATTATCTGCTGCTGGACTTTTTTCGGAAGTTTATTCCATGTTTCTTCTTTACTGTAAGGTGAATTGAGAAGGAATGTTCCGCCCTCAACAATTCTTTCTAGTACATCAAATTTTTCCATGAGACCGAATGAGTGACATCCAACGAATTTCGCTGTCTGAACCAGGTATGTAGAATGGATCGGTTTCGGTCCGAATCTTAAGTGTGAAATTGTTGTGGAGCCAGATTTCTTCGAATCGTAAACGAAATAACCCTGAGCATAATTTTCAGTTTCTTCACCGATTATTTTGATTGAGTTTTTATTTGCACCTACAGTTCCATCTGCGCCAAGTCCGTAGAATAAGCATCGGACTACGCTATCAGGATCGGTCATAAATGTCGGATCGAAATCAAGGCTTGTGAATGTAACGTCGTCGTTAATTCCGACTGTAAAATGGTTCTTAGGTTTAGCAGACTTCAGGTTATCGAAGACCGCTTTCACCATAGCCGGAGTAAATTCTTTAGAAGAAAGACCGTAACGGCCGCCGACTATTTCCGGCATTTTTGAGAAAGGAGGATTATCAGATGCCATAGCTTCCGAAATTGCATTTACAACATCGAGGTGAAGCGGTTCACTCAATGCGCCGGGTTCTTTTGTTCTATCAAGTACTGCAATTTTTTCTACTGTTTTTGGTAATGCTTCCAGAAAATGTTTTGCAGAGAATGGTCTGTAGAGTCTTACTTTAATAATTCCAACCTTCTCTTCCATTCTTTCAGTCAAATAATCTACAGTTTCCTGAGCAGTTTCAGCACCGGAGCCCATAATAATAATAACACGTTTTGCATCCGGAGCTCCGAAATAATCGAATAGTCTGTATTGTCTTCCAGTCTGCTTAGCAAACTGGTTCATAGCATTTTCAACAATTTCCGGACAGGCATTATAAAATTTGTTAACCGTTTCTCTTCCCTGGAAATAGACGTCGGGATTCTGTGCGGTTCCGCGGATGAATGGGTTCTCAGGTGAAAGAGCGCGTTTCTTAAATTCGCTTACTGCCTTCGGATCCATCATTGAATGAAGGTCCTCATCGGATAATTCTTCTATCTTCATTACTTCTGAGGATGTTCTGAATCCATCAAAGAAGTGGACGAAAGGAATTCTGGATTCAATCGATGCTTTATGCGCGATTAGAGCTGTATCCATAACTTCCTGAACCGAGTTTGAACAGATAAGTCCGAATCCGGTCTGACGTGTTGCCATTACGTCGCTGTGGTCACCGAAGATCGAGAGAGCTGCTGCGGCTATTGAACGGGCACTAACATGAAAAACTGTCGGTGTAAGTTCGCCGGCAATCTTATACATATTCGGGATCATTAAAAGCAAGCCCTGAGAAGCTGTAAAAGTTGTTGTAAGGGCACCGCTCTGAAGAGCACCGTGAACAGCGCCAGCGGCACCGCCTTCGCTCTGCATTTCGGTTACTGAAGGTACTGTCCCCCAGATATTTTTATCCTGACGTGCTGCCCATGCATCCGATAACTCTCCCATAGTTGAAGAAGGAGTTATTGGATAGATAGCTATCACCTCACTTAACCTGAACGCAACGGACGCTGCTGCTTCGTTGCCGTCAATAGTTATTTTTTTTCTTTCCATTAAAACACCTGTTATTTTATAGTAATTTAGTTCTTGGTTCTTGGTTACTTATAAAGAATTTCACGGTTTATTAAAACAAGAATCCTGCCATTTATCAGTCAGCTTAATCGATTATTTCGACAATTTTCGAGGTTTTTTGACCTAAATAATCCATCAATTAATAGAACAGATATACTAAATCTTATTTTTAAGAAAATCCGCAAATATCCGGCAACAATAATAGAGATTATGAGAATTAAAATAAAGACGAATAAGTCTATTTTTAATTAATTGGTGAGCCAGGAACTACCCTGAAAAAGTAAGAATTCTTGAGAAAGAAAAATAAAGGAGAGTAGTATTAATATATTAATCGAAAGATAGAAGGATAAGGGTGATGAGTATTGGGAATTAACTAACTCAGGATTCAGTATTGTTATAAAAATACGAATCAAAAAATCAGTAAATCAGATTTTAAATATTCAAGTCAATCTAAATTATAAGATTAATTTGCAAGCTATTCGGAATATAGAACAGAGTTCAGTGGAGTATCAATCACTTCACCAACTTCAGCACCCGGGCACCATGTTTCCCAATCGAGTTTCTGGTTATCGTTTTCGGGCTCTTTCAGAATCATATCTTTATCCATATAAATTACCGTCATAACTTTTCTTATTTGCCCAGAGGTATTAGCCCCTGCCCTATGGAATATCCAGCCGGAGTGAAAACTGACCTCACCGATATCATAAGGTTCTATTATATGAGGGAAATCATTTACTCTTAATTTTTCTTTTAACTTAACTTCGCTCTCATCGCTGATCGCTAATTCCCTTCCGGCCATTAATCTATTACTTCCGGCACTGAATTCAAGCGGACCCATATAGAGCGGAACAGCCTGAAGCGGAATCCATGCTGTAATAGTTTTATCGCTCGATAGAGGCCAGTAATACTGATCGGCGTGCCATGGAGTAATTCCCCCGCCTGCTTCTTTAAAGAGTGCCTGATCGTGATAGAGACGCACTCCGCTTACTTCCATTAAATCCGATGCAATCTTTGCTAGACGTCTGCTGAAGACGAGTTCCTTTATCCTCTCATCCTCTTTCCAGAGATTGAAGAGCTGGAGAAACGCTTTGCCGTATGTATCTCTTTTCTCCAATGGGAGAACAACTTTATTGAGTTCATTAACCTTATCGGAAATAATCTGATTATAATACTTGATTACTTCAGAAGGAAGAACATTTTTTAATTTTATAAACGAATTCTTTTTATAAAATGTAATTTGATCAGGTGTTAATTCATAATCATGATTCAGAAATTGAATATTCATCTGACAGTCTTTCAATTATTTTAATGATTGCGCTTGAGTACCAACTTCTTATTTTTTTACTTTATTTCACATTTGGTGATCTTGAATGATTTTTTACATTGGTATTAGAGCTATAAGTGCACCAACAACTAACCCGATTACCATATACCATACCAAGTCCTCATCATCGTCGTCATAATCATAAGAGGAATAAGATGATTGTTGCTGCTGTAATGGTACAGCTTGTAAGGTAACCCAATTATAAGTGCCATCACTGTGCAAAGCAGGGATTAAATTGATAGTACCTGGCCCTTCGACATAAGAAGAACCCATTTGATATTGAGTCCAATCATACTTCCAATTAATTCCCTGATATGCAGCATTCTGAATGGCTCGAACAACTTCGGGATCAGTTTCACTTAAAGAAATATTAATAGTCGATTTGTCATTAATGTAATATTTTTTATAATCACCCGGTTCAAGATTATTCTGAAGGATTCCGTCAATACGAACAGCAACAGTTCTATTGCTCTTATTGTTGATATCAACATTGTATTGGGCAAAGACCTGATTTACACCTGTAACAAAGAGTACTAATAAAAACAGATTAAATAAATTTATCTTTCGAGCAACCATTCTTATCTCCATGTTATTATTTAAAATGATAGGTAATCTAATTAAAGTCGTACACCTCTGTCATTGGCACCCAATAATCCTCATACTTCGAAAAACCAAACAATGGAATATAAACGCGAAGTAATAATTCCTCCAGCCCGTCTTCTACAAAAATGTTTTTTGCAGTTTCCAATTTGATAACTACTATTTCCGGATCAACATTAAAATCCTGATTTACCGGAATAAACGAAACATCAGTTAACAGATTAAACTGATCATATTTTTTTACGGCTATATAATTTTTACCAAGGGCATAAGACAAATAGCTAATCCATTTATTCATTTCGCTGGATAAATAATTATTATCCCCGCGTCCAATCAATCCATAATATGATCGATCGCCGGTAATATAACTTCCATTTGTTCCAGTCAATTGAATTTTGCTAATAAACCTTTGTCCGGGGAAAGAATCCCAGTATGCATCGCCTAAAACAGTTTTCGGATATAATTTTTTAATTTCATCTCCGGCAAATTCAGCATTAATTATTTTTCCATTTTTAACTGATTCAACAATTCTTCTAACATTTTTATGAAAATCCTGATTATCCGGTTCCACATTAACTTTTTCAATTTCTATCGAATTATTAATCTTTGAAACGGCAAATGTAACATAATACCGATCGCTACTATTCGGATCCAGAGTTACAATAATATTTACATACGGAGGGTAGAATATATAATTATCGGAACCTTGTACTTTACTTTTCACTGAACTATATCTTATCCATCCTGAAAGATCAACCATACCGATACCGCTCAGTTCCCAAGGTTCAATTTTAAGATTACCATAATTAAAAGTGAATTCACCTGGCCTCCAGTACTTATCAAATTCTTCCATTTCTGGAATTGTCATCGATATTCTGATGTAATAACTTCTAAGAGCTCCTTTTGCATCTCCGGAATTATTTAAATTTATTTTAAGTTTTGCATCTCTCCCGCTACTGAGGAAAGGGGTTTCCTCAATTTTTATTATTATATCATTATCAGATTTAATACCTCCCAGATTCTGCATTGCAAAAGATTTTAATTTATTAAAATTATTCCACGAGTCATCAATCATCATTTCCATCATATCTTTTGCGGTGTTGAAGGATAATACCGGTTTACTATTAAGTTTAGATTGGCTGCTTTCATTATTCGAATTATTTGAAAAAGATTCAGCATTAATAGCAGATATTATAGAACTTATTACTATAAAAGTTATAACATACTTTTTATACATATACCTATACCATTCACTATTGTTCAAGCATAATCTTGACCTGCAATAGTCTGTTTAATACATATTATTTATGGATTCTCTTTATAGAGATAGGTGTTTTTTACGACAGGTCAAAGATAATTTGCACTTGAGATTTTTCAAAGTGAAATCGGATAGAGTAAATTGGAAATTGGAATTCGAAGGTCGGATTTATTTAAAATAAAAGTGACAAGATGACAAAGTAACAGAGTGACAACGAGATAAAGTGAAGAAGGCGGAGTTCGATTGATTGGATGCTTGGTTGGTGGGATGATGGGTGTGAAGAGTTGAATTGATGAGGTGTTGAATTTGGGATTTTGTAAAGTTGGAATAATAGAATGGTGGATGAGTTGATGTGTGTAATTGTTAAATTGTAGAAGCGTTGAACTGTTGAATTAACGATTGATCGAACCTTTGCGGTCATACGTTAAGCTTTACTAATAATCCGTAACTTATAGCCTAAAATCGATTGCAAATTTCAGGTATACCGAATTTAAGCAACAGAATCACTGCAACGTGCTGTAGACCGATTGAACATCGTCGTCCTCTTCGAGGGCTTCGATGAGGTCGTTTACTTCTTTGAGCTGTTCCCCTTCAAGTTCCTTTGTATTAGCAGGAATATAGGTCAATTCAGTTGAGAGAATTTCGAGTTCGCGTTCTTCGAGGGCTTTCTGCATACTGCCGTAATCCTGGAATGAAGAGTAGATATAAATGAACTGATCATCGTAAGATAAATCATCCAGGCCGGAATCAATAAGCTCAAGCTCGAAAGTTTCAAGATCGGCAATTTTCTCTTTACTGATCTTAAACAATCCTTTCCGTTCGAACATAAAAGAAATAGAACCGGTACTCCCCATCGAACCTTCGTGCTTTCTAAAGTAATGCCTTACGTTAGCAACTGTGCGTGTTGGATTGTCGGTCGCGCATTCAACAAGAATACCGATACCGTGAGGTCCGTAACCTTCGTAAGTAATTTCCTGATAACCGGTAGTATCTTTCGAGGAGGCCCGTTTAATAGCTGCTTCTACCTTATCCTTAGGCATATTAACCGATTTGGCATTCTGTACAGCTATACGAAGTTTTGAATTCGCTTTAGGATCCGGTCCGCCTGACTTTACGGCTATTTCAATATCTTTCCTTACACGGTTGAACGCTTTAGACATCCGCGCAAAGCGCGCGAACATTTTATGTTTTCTTGTCTCGAATATTCTTCCCATCTGAAGTTTCCATTTTTATCAGGTGCAAAGTTAAGAAATGTTAACTGTATGAGAAAAGGAAATTTGAGAAATTGTAAGGAAAGGGAAACGTTCAGGTGTGGAAATGTTGAATTGGGGGATTCTTGAGTCCCGGGATTGAGGTTAGTTATGATGGTAGTATGGAAATATGGAAAGTTGGAATAATGGAAAACTGGAGTAATGGGAAGATGGAATGTTGGAAGTTTTGAAGCGGGAAATTGTTAATTAAGAATCAATTAGACAATTCAACTTCTCAACAATTCAACAGGAATATTAGTTACCCGGTAATATCAGTCACGAGGTTATTCTCAAGTTTATATTTCCGGTTTGATTTAGAACATGAAGCTAAACCATCCTTATCGAAATGAAGGCGCTGACCCGCTTCACTCATCCAACCTACTATCTTTGCCGGATTGCCGACAACAAGAGCGTAATCGGGAATATCCTTAGTTACTACGGCACCTGCACCGATAAAAGCATATTTACCAATTGTAATTCCGCAAACAATAGTTGCATTTGCACCGATTGACGCTCCCTCCTTCACCAAGGTTTTAATATAATATTTCGAACCAACCTGAGGGTATTTGCTGCGCGGATCTAAAATGTTTGTAAAGACCATTGAAGGGCCGCAGAATACATAATCCTCAAGTGTTACACCTTCGTAGACCGAAACATTGTTCTGAATCTTAACATAATTACCAATTACAACATTATTGCCGACGTTTACGTTCTGTCCGAGTACACAATTCCTGCCGATCTTCGCGCCTGACTGCACGTGGGAGAAGTGCCATATTTTTGTTCCTTCGCCAATTTCAACATTATCGTCAACGTAGGATGATTCGTGTACAAAGTATTTCAGGTTCATATTCTAATTGCTCCTGGAATATTGGAAGAATGGAATATTGATGGAATTGATTAATCAATAATTTCCAGCCAATTTCCGGATTGCCGCTTTCTATTTAGAGATTTTATTAACGCTAATAACTTGTTTTCAACTTTATAATGATATTCATCAAGTGAATTATAATCATCAGTGGTAATTAGATTGACCCTGTGAAGTCCAATTATTCTAGTCAATAGTTCACCCAAAGAGCCCGACGCCACATTTAAAAAGTAAAGATATTCATTTATAGATTTTCTGCAATAACCTTCGGCGATATTAGCGGAAACTGATTGAGCAGCATCGATAATCTGACTTCTACTTTTTAAATCAAGACTGCTGATTCTAGAAATACATTTGTAAACAAACTCGAACAAATTAATAGCATCATTCCAGACTTCCAACTTCATATAACCGCGGTTAAGATTTCTTTTGAAATTTTCTGACAACCTGCTCTCCCCCATTCCATCCATCATTCCAATACTCCATTACTCCTTCATATCACTTTCAACACAATTATTATCCTTAAAATAAACTAATTACTTTAACTTCTTTGCTTTCTCTCTTATCCTCTGAACCAGCTCAATCGAAGGACGGCTATCATTAATTCCGAATCCACCGCCGGATAAAACATTCTTATAGACTTCGGTATGGAGATCTGTGAATCCTTCAGTAAACTCGATCTCTTTTCCGTCTATCTGAATCGAACGGTAAGTTCGTTTGTTATTCTTTACTGCTTCTGCCGGAAGGTCGTGAGGATCAATTGAAAGGAACCACTCAACATCAGCGTTCTTAAGACTTAGTGTTCCGCCCATCTTATTATCCATCGCCTGAATGAGCGAGAATTCTTCAACACCTCCAAAGAGCCAGATTAAAAGATCAAAGAAATGAATTCCGATATTGGTGGCTATTCCGCCTGACTTCTGAATATCCCCTTTCCAGGAGAAGTTGTACCAGAGTCCGCGGGATGTAATATAACGGAGAATTACACGGTTCTTAGATCCCTGCAATAAGCGCGGGGCAGGCTTCGTGTCCTTCGGCAGGCTCAGGACTAAAGGTTCTTGGTTCTTAGTTAAAAATTTTTTTTTCAGTTCTATTAACGAGGGATGGAGGCGGAGCTGAAGGACTGTATAAATTTTCCTACCGTATTCCTTCTCGAGTAATTCAAGAGCATCCAGGTTCCAGGGATTTAATACAAGAGGTTTTTCGCAGATGGCATCGGCACCAACGCGGAGAGCAAACCTGATATGCGCATCATGAAGATTATTCGGTGAACAGATCGAAACGTAATCGAGCTTAAAATCCGTATCCTTTCGTTTAAGCATTTCTATATGGCGGTCGAAGCGTTCGAACTCTGTAAAGAACGCGGTATCCGGGAAGTACTGGTCGAGTATTCCTACGGAATCGTGCGGGTCTAATGCTGCAACAAGATTATTGCCGGTCTCCTTAATTGCCTTTAAGTGCCGGGGAGCGATATATCCGGCTACTCCGGTAAGAGCGAAGTTTTTCATGTGTAGAAGATAAGAACTTAAGCGGATAGATGGAATAGGAACGTATGGGAAGTGAGGAGTTGAGGAAATTTGGAATAATGGAATGGTGGAATAAGGAGGGGATTGTTCTTAGTTCTTGGTTCGTTGTTCTTGGTTAGCATAAGTATTTGAAAATGGATTACAGAGGACGGAAAAGGTTGATGGAGGGATTGAGGAAAAATGGAATGATGGAATATTGAGGAGGTTCTTTGTTCTTAGTGTTTAGTTCTTAGTTAATCATTTTTCTGTACTCTGTCATCCAAATCCGTTACTCATTACTGATCATTCGTTACTGATTTCACATCTTCACAGCACAAAACTCACAGCAGCGCCGCCGGAGAAGTGTTTCATGTCCATAAAACCGCCGAGGAGTTTAAAATGTTTAAAAAGAGTAATACGCAGACCGGCATTGAAACGCTCGGCATCGAATTCACCCAAAATGCTAATACTATTCAAGAAATAAAACGATGCCCCATAAAAGAATCCATTAAATTGATATCCAGCTGCTTTCATAGTTTTAAATCCATAACCTAGATTAAAATCAATTTCATTGAAGATTTCATTGAATTTAATTTTTTTACTAGCAACAAAATATGTTGAATTAAAGTAGACCGCTTCAGAGCCCCCAAACGCGGTTGCAAAATCATGCAATCCAAAAGCTACTGCTGGCATTGCAGCAGTCTCTTTTAATATCCTAATTCGAACACTAGGCATTCGGTCTCCAATAGCTGCACGATCAAAATTAACCGGGTATGTTGTTCTAAGACTGATCTCTACAGATGGTAGAAAAGCAAAACTTACATAAACAATTGCCGCATCATAATTATAATTATAAGCTTTCAATTGATTTTTAGGAAAATAATTATATCCAATCAGCACTTCCCCGTCGTTAAGAATTTCCGCTGTTGGAATTGTATAAAATCCCGACATACCTGTAATTGATTGACCAATCATATTCACTTTTATCAAAAATAAAATAATAAGAAAAATATGTGTCTTTTTAAGTATCATTATAGTTTTTGCTTATAAATTATAACCTGCATTCAGGGCATCATTATAAAACATTTTCACAGTATCGAGAGAGTATTCCGTAAGGTCCCGGCCAATAAGGTTTAATTTGTTCAGGATATCCGATGTAGCAGTTATTATATGGCAGCCAATTTCATTTGCCTGAATAATATTAAATACTTCGCGAGGGCTAGCCCAAATCAATTCGGTTTTCATATTATCTTTAAGAAGTATCAGAACCTGCTTAATAATCGGGACAGGATCTATGCCCGTATCCGCAATCCTACCGGCAAATAATGAAACAAAACTTGCCGGACCTTTTGCTAAAGCCGGGAGAATATGTTCTACCTGTTCGTAAGTCATCATCGCAGTTACATTCAACCTAACGCCGGCAACAGAGAGTTTCTCAATGAGATTATAGCTGGATTCACCTTTTGTATTTGTTACAGGTATTTTAACATAAACGTTTTCCGCCCAGGACGAGATTTGAAGCGCCTGATATTCCATTTCATTAAAATCATCCGAGAATACTTCAAATGAAATCGGTTTATCTTTAATATACTCTAAAATTTCTAATGCAAATTCCCTGTAATTCATTATTCCGGCTTTTTTCATCAATGTTGGATTTGTAGTAAATCCGGAAATGATCGGGTTTTTATAATACTTCAGAATACCCTCTACATCTGCCCCATCTGCAAAAATCTTAACATTAAAGTCCATACTAATCCTTTAATAGTTATTAAAGTTATACTGTTGATTCCCACTTCGCAGCATTAACCTGCAACAGAGGATGCGAGACAAGAAGATGCCATATTAAGGCCTGAAGCCCTTCTGTCACTGGAGTAATTTGTTTTTCATTTATAACAGGAATTAGAATAACAGCATGACCGTTTTTGTGAACAAATCCGCCATCTTTTCCTGCGATACCTATAATTTTAGCTCCAACTTCCGCCGAATATTTTACTGCATTTACGAGATTATTGCTAATCCCTTTTTCCTGATTACCTCCACCAACAGAAAACACAAAAACACAATCATTTTTTGACAATCGGCTAACTTTGAACCAGTTTACAATTGATGTATCCCAACCCTCATCATTTACCCTTGCAGTCAATTCTGAAATATTATCATAAGGCGCATATGACTCGATATTACAAAGTTTGCGGAAATCACAAACTGCATGCGAGGCGTGTCCAGCCCCTCCTCCAGAACCAATTATAAATAATCTGCCACAATTCGTTCTTAATTCGGAAAGAACCTTTGCAACTTTTTCAATCTCACCTTGATCGAGTTTAGTTATTGCCTCAGTACAATATGACAGAAATTCTTTTGCAAAACTCATTAATGACTCCTTAAATAAAATGACTCATGAAAAACATTAATAGATTATTGTAAATGCTACAAAGAATAATTCAAAATTGGAAGCCGCTCAGATATACGGGTTAAATAATTCAAGCCTTTTCCTGTCACGGAATAATTCTTACTATCATACAGTTCCGGAACAACGAACCGGTGCAAAGAATTAATATTGCTAATATTATTCAATTGAAAAGCCATCGGAGAAAAACCTGTTTCATTAAGCTGAATTGCCAGAAACAATGATTCACTGATTTTATTTCCCAACAGCTTTACGGCTTCCGTTCCAAGTTTTTTTGCAGCGGTTATATCGAGGAGATTCGGCTTACCGGAACGATACAGATAAGAAGGATTGATTGAATTAATATTTCTTGTATCGAAATATTTTTTCAAGTCATTTTTTATTCTATTGGCAAGAACTTCAGCAGTTCCCTTAAATCTAGGATGACCGAAATTATCTGCTTCGTTAAAATCCGCAGAGATATAACTGCCATCAGACCATTTTGAACCTTCTGAAACAACAACAATAACATTTCTACTATCTAAATACTTATTCAGGATTTTTTCTTTAAAGGAAACATAGTCGAGAGGAAACTCGGGAATAATGATAAAATCGGGAGACCCCAACGAAGATGCCAATGCAAGCCATCCCGCATGCATACCCATCGATTCAACTATTACTATTCTCTCATGCGAATATGCAGTGGTTCGAATTCCTTCATTTAAACTTACAAAAGAAGATATTTTTTCCGCAGCGGTAGGATATCCTAGTGTAAAATAATTCAATATACCATTTTCGTTAAAAGTGCCGACATCGTTATCAATAGTTTTTGAAATCAGTACCTGAGGAATATTCTTTAATATCAATGAGTTAGATAATGTATCCTCTCCCCCAATTACTATTAGACCATCCAACTGATTTTTAGTGAAAGTTCTACTGATAATGTCTTCGATGTTATCAATTTTTCTAAGATTTACACGGGATGATTTTAATATTGTTCCGCCTATTAAGGGATCTATACTTTTCCCATTAAGTTCAATGAAGTTATCCTCTATTAATCCAAGCCACCCTTTACAAACTCCATAAATATCGATATCATTCTGATCGCCATACTCAATTACAGCTGAAATTAACGAGTTAAGGGGCTGAACATCTCCTCCGCCTGTAAGGATTCCGATTTTTTTTCTTTTCATAAATCCGACCCGGTTTCCACTTTCAATTAGAGTCTAACCATTTCAGATGTTCTGGAAGATTTATAAATAGCTTCAATAATCTCATTTGCTTTCAAACCATCATAGTGATTCCCAAGAACATCTCTTCTTTCATTAATAGCAGATTTGAATTCATTCCATTCCTCAATCCAGCTGATATCCTCTGAAGGAAACTGAAAAAGAGCAATATCCGGTTTTCCACCTTCTTTTTTTCTCTTCCCGAATTCCAGAGTCTCTGGTCCGTAACTTCCACCCAGTCCTTCGATTTTAAGATACCCATCAGCACCAAATACTTCGAAAGAGAATAAATTTTTCCATTCGGTCCAGCTAACATTGAAAAGTGCTGTAACATTATCATTTGTTTTCAACATGACAAAAGCATTATCCTCAACATTCATCTTCCAGAATTTTGTTTCAGTTTTTCCAAATACTTCAACAATTTCACCGCCAAACCATCTTATAAGGTCAATAATATGGACACCCTGATCCAGCAACTCACCACCGCCGCACAAATCATCGGATGCCCGCCATTCTTTTTCCATTCCCGGCCTGCCGCCGTGGCCGTATCTTGCCCTGATGCTTAATATCCTTCCTATCTCACCTGAATCACAAATAATTTTCGCTTTGCTAACCGCAGGATGGAATCTGTGATTAAAACCCGTCTTGAATACTATTTTTTTAACTACAGGAGAATTTAGATTACTCAACGAGACATAAACGGAATTCATTTCCTTCGATTCAGAGAAATTTCTACCCAACGGTTTTTCAGCAAGTACATGCTTATTATTTTTTAACGACTCGATTACAATATCTTTGATATACTTATTAACAACAGAAACTATTACAGCATCAATTTCTTCCATCAATAACATTTTTTTGAAATCTGTATAAGCTTTACACTTGAATTCGGCAGCATATTTTTCAGAAATATCAGATATAGTATCGCAGCATGCGACCAATCGATCGTTATTACCGAGAGCGAATGCTCTTTTTCTACCTATCAGACCACAACCTACTACCGCAACGTTCATATTTTTTTAAAGTAATTTTTATTATCAATTCTTCTGAGTGTTCCAAAATCAGTATCATTTCTTAAAAGATTTTGAAAATCCTTATTATCCCATGGATCCCATTGAGCCGAAATTAATTTACCCGTAATACCATCAGAATAATCTGAAATAAGAAATTTAACCAATTCAACAACTTTGTTTATATCATTTCCCCCCTCTTCCCTTCTTTTCAATGCTTCGGAGTATTCATTGCCTGCAGAAACTCCTGCTTCAATAATTTCATCAAGCATTTTTGTATTTATAGCTCCTGGAGCAACAACATTGACATCGATCTTCCTTTCCTTAAATTCATAAGCTAGGATTTCAGTCAGTCTTACAATGCCGGTTTTAGCAACAGCATATGCCGAAAAATTAGGTCTTGGATAGACCGCACCTCCGCCAGAAAAATTGATTATTTTTCCTTTGCCATTCCGGATAATCGAGTCCATAAATAAATGAATAGCATTGACAGTACCCAACAAATTTATTTGAATGTTTTTTGTCCAGCTATCGATATCTGAATCATAAAACTTCCCAATGGGCATTTGAATACCCGCACAATTTATCAGACAATCAATTGGACCAAACTCTGATAGTAGCCTGGAAGAAGCCTCTCTAAGAGAATCAAGATCAGAAACATCTGCAGTATAACAATTGGAAGCAGGACTATTTATTTGAATTTTCTTAAGAACAGATTTCAATTCATTTTTACTTCTGGATAAGATAGCCACAGCCGCATTTTCAGTTGCAACAGCTTCGGCAATTTTCTCGCCGATGCCACGTCCCGCCCCGGTTATAACAATCGTCTTATTTTTCAAATTACAATTCATTTTAATTCAGAAAATGATTTATCATACATAGCGGGAGTATCGAATACCTTAACTACTTTTTTTTCACATACCCCGAATAAAGGAATATTTCTTTCAAGTAAAACAGGAAAAATATTTTTCCCGAAATCCGAATTCCCCTGAGGAATAAATCCGGTAATCTGCGGACTGAGACAATAAATTCCTGCGTTTACCCAATTACTATTTGTCTGTCCCGGTTTCGGTTTTTCAATAAATTTTACTATTCTACCATTTTTATCAAATTCAGCTACGCCGCTATGGGAAACATCTTCCCTGTGATGAAATGCCAATACACCTATAGCCGGTGTATTAAGATATTTATTCTTTATAATATTCAGATTAAAATCTGAAAATTGATCACCATAAATAACCCAGAATGGTTCCAAATCATTTTTTCTAAAATTATCATCAGAATATTCCGCTAAATTATTCATCCACATTTCGGAGGCAATTTTTTTAACTGCACCAGATGTGCCAAGCAATTCTTCTTCAAGTGAATAATTAATATTAACATCAAAGTCAGAGCCGTCTTTAAAATAATCTATAATCTGACCGGAGTGATGATGAACATTTATAAACAAGTCTGTTATACCATAACGCCTGCATAATTCAATATTATACTGAAGTACCGGTTTCCCATTGTACCTGATCATAGGTTTTGGGACAATCTTTGAAATTTCTTTCAGTCGCTCCCCTTTGCCGGCTGCTAGAATAACGGCTTTCATCTAATTTTCAATTCATTGATGGTTAATTAATTAACATTACCTGCGGTTATTTCTTTTTTAATAAAATCAATTGAGGTTTTCAATCCTGATATAAGATCAATTTCCGGTAGCCAGCCGATTGATTTTGCGAGAGTAATATCAGCCAGGTTTGCAAACGCTTCTCCCGGCAAATCCGGTTTATAATCGGGTTTAATATCAGAATCGAGAAGATTTGCAATTATTTGATATATTTCATTGACAGAATAATTCACGCCGTTGCCAAGGTTATAAGTGTTTCCGGAAGTTCTATTATCTGTAAGGCAAAGCATGTGAAAGTTATTTACATCATCCACGTGGATAAAATCTCTCCTTTTTTCTCCTGTCCCGTATATAATGGGCTTTTGCCCTTTAAGCATTTTAATTATAAATGCAGAAAAGAGAGGCGGTATTGTTCTACGGTAATCCTGTTTAGGACCATAGACACAGAAATATCTTAATCCAGTAGTATTCAGATTAAAATAACGTCTGTAGGCATCAGCAAAATACATTGAGGAGAATTTACTAACGGCATAAAAACTCTGTGGTTTTACCTCTGATTCCGGTGTTGGCAATAAATCGCTCCCCTCATAAATAGCGGATGATTCGGCATAAATTACTTTTTTTACATTCGCCCGTCTCGCAGCTTCGAATACATTCACTGTACCTTTAATATTAATATCTGCTGTTTCAACCGGATCAAGCTGGCAATCGCTTATACAGTTTTTCGCGGCGAAATGAAAAACATAGTCTGCATCTGTGAATATCGGATGAATCCTGTTGTCGCGTATGTCCATTTCATAAAAGTCAACTTGTGAGGGGATCTGTTCTTTAACCCCATAAGACAGATTATCAATACCGATTATATTATAATTACCTTCATTTATAAGCCGATCCGCTAGATTTGATCCAATGAATCCAGCAACACCTGTAATAATAATTCTTTCTTTTCGTTTCAAAAATGAGTCCTTAAATATTTATTAATGCCTTACATCCTTCCCAGTCGAATTTGAAGTCCATATACTTAACTCCTGCCGATTCCATTGTTTGCCTTAATACTTTCCTTTTCCCCGCCTCCGAGCATAATAATAAGAAGCCGCCACCGCCGGCCCCCATTATTTTACCACCGACTGCTCCATTTTTTAATGCGAGCTGGTACCATTCATCAATCCTGTTATTACTCATATTATTTGATATATTTTTTTTCGTTAACCAAT
>CAZHHG010000047.1:0-20266 GCA_964532065.1 uncultured Melioribacter sp. | reverse complement strand
AATACGTCCGATTTACATTTCTTTTCAATCGCTAACTTTTCTTCATAACTTTCTTTCAAAGATTCGTAAAAAAATTTTTCTCTCTCCAAAACGTCACCTTTTTTGATTAGATTTGAACCGCATCAAAAATAATAAAGTTTGTTATTAAACTCCTGCAGGAAATGAAACCCGGTAGTAGAAAAAAAGAAAAATTTGAATACCCTCTGTTCTGCGATTATTCATGCAAATATGCTTCATTCGGTTCTCCGGCCTCAATTGGTGCGTGCCGAAAGGAATTGGCCGTCTGGTGCAAACATTTTAAACGTTATAATAATAAGCACAATAAATGCTTCAATGGAACCTGAGAAGATAGAATTTAAAACCAGGAATGGATTTTGTTAAATCCTGATTCCTATTTATGAATCCTGATACTTTAGAATGACTTCCGAAAATCGTTGTTCAAAAGGTTAACATTTCCTATGTTGCGGCATATTTTACCAAAAACTCCGAATAAGACTATGAAAAAAATCGTCCTCTTCTGGATAATTGCATTTATTATCACTGCGTCATCTGCTGTCTTTCAAAGAATGACAGGCCCTACATATCCTCTATCCGGCAAAATTAATTTCGACGGGAAAGAGATCAAATACAAATTTATGAGAAGTGAAGAAACCGTTAGAGATTGTAAGGTTGATATAGTTGTAAACGATAATTCAATTTCCGGTACGTTGTACTGGAGAAAATATAAATACGACAAAGAATATAATCGTGTTGAAATGACGGGCGGAGATACACTAACGGCATTCCTTCCAAAACAGCCTTCTGCCGGTAAATTGGAATATTATGTCGAACTGGAAAAAGAAGGTGAAATAATCGACGCCCCGAATGATAGAGCTGTTGTAATACGTTTTAAGGATGTCGTTCCGATATGGCTTCTTATTCCTCATGTTATATTTATGTTTGGTGCAATGTTCCTTTCAACGAGAACGGGACTCGAATTTTTCAACAGGGAACCTGACTTTAAAAAACTGACTTCGTGGACACTCGGATTTCTTCTGATCGGAGGATTTATCTTAGGTCCTCTCGTTCAGCTTTATGCATTCGGCGCACTGTGGACCGGATTCCCGTTCGGATATGATCTTACCGATAATAAAACACTGATCGCGGCTCTTGTATGGATCTTTGCCTGGTATAAAATCAAAAAATCGCCGAATCCCAAGTTGTGGGTGTTAATTGCTGCAATTGTAATGCTGATTGTATTTCTGATTCCCCACAGTGTTTTAGGCAGCGAATTGGATTACAGTAAATTGGAAAATCATAAATAGTAGAATTCTAATCCTATTAATTCAGGAGTTAAAATGAGTTCACACGAAAAACCAACGACAACCGGACTACCGCACAACGCGTATTCCGAATTGAAGCCGGGCGAGGAATATATTCCTGTATTGTCACCGAACAGTGAATTTCCCGAAGTTACTCCATACTCTGTTTTAACCGGTTTAGTAATGGCTGTCATCTTTTCCGCAGCAGCGGCTTACCTTGGTTTAAAAGTAGGACAGGTTTTTGAAGCTGCCATTCCAATTGCAATTCTTGCAGTAGGAATAACAACACTTCTCGGAAAGAAGAATGGAATGGGTCAAAATGTTATTATTCAGTCGATCGGGTCTTCATCGGGAGCTGTTGTGGCCGGTGCAATTTTTACGTTACCGGGCATATACATACTTGGTTTACAGGCAACATTTTTCCAGATGTTTTTTGCCTCTCTTCTGGGCGGTTTTCTCGGTATCCTTTTTCTAATTCCCTTCAGGAAATATTTCGTTTCAGAAATGCATGGAAAGCTGCCGTTTCCCGAAGGAACGGCTACAACTGAAATTCTGGTTGCAGGTGAAAAAGGAGGTAACCAGGCACTTATTCTTGCTACAAGCGGATTGATAGGCGGAGTGTACGATTTTCTGGTGGCAACATTTGGTACATGGGCAGAAATATTTACTTCCAGAGTTGTCGGTATCGGTGAAATGATAGCAGATAAGTATAAACTTATTTTCAGATTGAATACGAGCGCAGCGGTAGTTGGACTCGGTTATGTAATTGGACTTAAATACTCTACGATAATTGTTGCAGGATCTTTTTTATCATATTTTGTATTTGTCCCTCTGATTTCATACTTCGGTGATCAATTAACAGTAACTCTTGGATCAGGAGTTACACTTCTGGTTAAAGAAATGTCGGCCGAACAGATCTTCAGAAATTATGTCCGGCATATCGGTATCGGTGCAATTGCGATGGCCGGTTTCATAGGAATCGTAAGATCTTCAGGGGTGATTCGCTCTGCTTTATCTCTTGCATTCAAGGAAATATTCGGAGGTAAAACAGTCGAATCTTCTGCGGTTCGTACCCAGCGTGATCTTCCAATGAAAATAATTGTCGGTGGTATAATTGCGACCGCATTGGTACTCTTTATTTTCTTTTTATTCGGCGTGGTTGAGAATATAACACATGCACTTGTAGGATTGTTAATTGTTATGATAATGTCATTCCTTTTTACAACAGTAGCCGCGAATGCAATTGCAATTACTGGAAACAACCCCGTATCCGGAATGACTTTAATGACACTTGTTCTATCATCGATAATACTAGTTTCTGTAGGGTTATCGGGTCCTACCGGGATGGTATCCGCATTAATAATCGGTGGAGTTGTCTGTACAGCTCTTTCAGTTGCGGGTTCGTTTGTAACCGATCTTAAAATTGGTTACTGGCTCGGGTCATCGCCTCATAAGCAGGAGAGATGGAAATTTGTAGGCGCATTGGTCTCGGCTGCAACTGTTGTCTGGATAATCGCGCTCTTGGATGATATTTACGGATTTGCCGGAGGCGGACTACCGGCACCTCAAGCCAATGCTATGGCTGCAATAATTCAACCGTTAATGTCGAATGAACCGGCCCCTTGGATGCTTTATATCGGCGGGGCTTTCATTTCTTTAATTCTTGCTATGATAAAGGTTCCTGTTCTCGCATTTGCTCTCGGAATGTATCTGCCCCAGGAAATCAATACTCCGCTTTTAATCGGCGGTTTGATATCACATTTTGTTTCTACAAGAAGTAAAGATGAAAAATTGAATAATGCAAGGAGAGAAAGAGGGACTCTTATAGCCTCCGGATTTATAGCAGGCGGTGCACTAATGGGTGTTGTGAGTGTAATTATTAGGTCGACCGGTGCTAATTGGGTTATGGCAGATTGGGCTGAATCGAATTCGGGTGAGCTTCTAGCTCTAATTATGTTTGCACTTCTTTGTGTCTATACCATCTGGGATTCTATGAGAGCCAAAAAAGAGGATTAAAAATTATTTTTTGTTTTTGAAAATTAAATAGCCCCCGCTTCTGCGGGGGTATTTTTTTAGGATTGGATTTATTAAGACTAACCTAGATTCCGATACGGTTTTTTATCTATTTTTTCCCCGCTTATTTAATAAATGGGGGAAAAATGAATTCTAAAAATATTTTTACTTTAATTATGGTGCTGCTAATGACTAATACATTTGCGCAAAACATGGAGAGGAAAGACGTTCCTGCTGAATTTAAGTGGGACAATTCCGTTCTCTATAAAAATACCGACGAATGGCAGAAAGATAAATCTCTGATAGAAAAACAGATCGGCGAACTCAAAGGATTTAAAGGGCAGCTTGGTAGTAATGCCGATGTTTTTTTTAATGCCTTAAGAACATACTTCGATACATATAAACTCTATTATAAACTTTCCGATTATGCTTTCAGATTAGCTGACGAGGATTTACGGATCGGGGCCAACCAATCGTTAAATCAGGAAGCAACAACACTCGGAACTCAGTTCGGCGAAGCTGCTTCATTTCTAAGTCCGGAAATCCTTAAGATCGATCAGGAAAAGATAAAATCATTCTTCGATCAGAAAAAGGAGCTGGCGGAATTTCAATTTTTTGTAAACGATATTCTCAGATTGAAGGAACATACTCTATCTGAAAAAGAAGAGGAGATACTTGCCAGCGCCGGTTTGATTACCTCAACAATGAATGAAGTCCATTCAATTTTCGACAATGCCGAGAAACCGAATCCTAAACTTAAACTCTCTACGGGGGAAGAAGTTGAATTGAGCGCAGCAGGGTATTCCAAATATCGAGCGTCTGCCAATCGAAAAGACCGCGAGAAGGTAATGGAGGCTATGTTCAGCGAAGGATATAAAAAATTTCAGAATACATTCGGAGCTAACCTGGCTGGTAAAGTGAGAGCCGATTATTTTTACGCAAAAAACAGAAAATACAAGTCGGTGCTTGAACAATCCCTAGATGCCAACAAAATCCCGGTCAGCGTTTATGAGAATTTGATAAATCAGATTAATAAAAATCTGCCCACGCTTCACCGTTTTCTAAAATTAAAAGCGCGCATGCTTGGTGTGGATCAGCTTTATTATTACGATCTTTATGCACCAATGGTAAAGGATGTCGATTTTAAATTCTCAATCGAGGATGGACAAAAACTTCTTCTTGATGTCTTCAAACCTCTCGGAGAGGAGTATGTAACCACCGTTAAAAAATCTTTTGATGACCGGTGGATCGATTACGTTGCTACAAACGGAAAGCGAAGCGGAGCCTATTCATCCGGAGCCGCTTACGATTATCATCCGTTCATATTGATGAACTGGACAGACGATTTTGAATCGGTTTCCACACTTGCGCACGAACTCGGGCATACTATGCACAGTTATTTTTCGAACAAACATCAGCCATTCGTAAATGCACAGTATGCTACATTTGTTGCCGAGATTGCATCAACAATTAATGAAAACCTTCTAAACAATTACATGGTTGCTAAAACAAAGAGCCGTGACGAAAAACTTTACCTGCTCGGCACTTTCCTCGATTTAATGAGAGCAACTATTTTCAGACAGGTTTCCTTTGCTGAATTTGAGTGGGAGATCCATAAAAAAGTTGAAAACGGGGAACCGCTTACAGGCGAGGAGATGAGCAGCGTTTATTACAACATTGTTAAAAAATATTACGGGCATGATAACAGTGTCTGCGTTGTCCCGGATTATGTAGCATTTGAGTGGGCGTTTATTCATCATTTTGTCGGCTATACATATTATGTCTATCAGTATTCCACGTCACTGATTTATGCTACTGCGTTTGCGGAAAAAATTCTGAAAGAGGGTCAGAGCGCGGTAGATCAATTCTACAATATCCTAAATGGAGGGAGTTCGGATTACCCGATTGAACTGATTAAAAAAGCGGGACTCGACCCATTAAGTTCTGAGGCCTTTGATCTAGCAATTGCCAGGATGAACAGTGTTATGGATCAGATAGAAACCCTTCTCGATAATTAGCAAATTGTTTGGTGCGGGGACTTTGAAATCCGCAACAAATTTCAAAGTCCCGCATTCAATTTTTAATTACCCGTCCAGATCAATACGACACCGCCGGTTTTACCTTTGCTGAACTGATATGGTGCATAAATACTATTTTCGTAAACCTCAATTGCTTTTATTGTGTGAGGATTAATCAGTTCCACCGGGTTGGGAGCTTTTTCGGCGGGATTGATCTTTTTTCCTCCCAGTATAGAACGGCTTGGCGGCGCCGTAAAATCCTGATTAATCAGGATTCCGTCCAGGTAAAACATTATCGGCTGATTGAACGTTTCGCTTCTCTTGAAATAGAACTCATTATCATTATGAACATATGTAATTCCGGGAATGTTGGTAAGGAAATCCCTCATAGAATTCTTTCCCATCGGTTTTAGTTCTTCAACCGAATAAAATCTACCAGGGCTCTCCAGTTTTCGTTTATAGAATCCGATAGCATCAAGTTCCATATCCCGTCTCTCGCCTGTTACAGTAACCTCACCTAGAACTACTGAGCTCGGAAGTAATCCAATCTCAATTTCGAGTGTATCTCCTGACGGTATGAATAGATGCTCGATTACCTTGTCGTGATAACCGATACGTTTGGTCTCAAGAATAAAATCTTTCAGTCGTACCTGCGGAAGTGTAAAAATCCCGTCCGCGCCTGTCGACTGAATAGCTGATATTTTTTCTTTGGAGGGCTTCAGGAAAATAATTACATCACCCACCGGCTCCTTTGAGGTCAGGTCGAAAGTCCTGCCTATTACTGTTTGTGCTTTTGAAGATGAGTTCAAAATCAAAAACGCCCCAAAACAAGTAATTATAAAAAGGGAAGTATTTTTCATATCTATTCCGTTTATTCTATCTGCCAGTCCATAATAAAAGAACACCGCCGGCTTTTCCCCTGCTGAACTGATAGGGAGCATGAATACCTGATTTATAGTATTCAACGGCTTTTATGTTGTTGGGTGAAATCATATCAAGAATTCCAAGAGCGTTTCCTTGTTCGCTTAACAGTAATCCATCTAGATAAACAATAACATTTCCGGAAAAATCATGTAACCCGAAACTGCGAGTGGTATTTATAGAAGAACCAAACGGAGTTTGTGTAACAAGAAGTCCGGGAATCCCTCTTAGTAGTTCTCCGGCATTATTTACACTTCTGTTTTTAAATTCCTCCCGTGTAAAAAATCTACCGTTTCCAAAGACCCTTCTGTTATAAAAGCCGACTTTGTCTAAATCAGGGTCGTAATTCTCAAATGCTTTCTTCCCCTTTACTTCAATTTCGGCAAGAAGAATAGGAACAGCCTCCATAACAATTAAAATATCAAGCGTATCTGTTTTAGGTATGTGCAGCTTACCCACCAGAAAATCCTGATAACCGTAACGTGTTGTTTTTATATAAAAGTTTCTGTGTTTCGGATTTGTGAATATGAAGAAGCCGGTACTGTCACTTACACGGAAGGTTGAAATTGTTTTTACTGTCGGCATTAAATAGATGAATGCATCTTCAACTGGTTTTTCGGTCCCAGATTCAATCACTCTACCTCTCACAACCTGCGAATTATTGTTGACCGGTATAAACAGTAGAATAAGAAAAAATGCAATAAGAAATTTGATGGAATTGAATGGCCCGTGGAAGTTTATTTCATTTGTCATAAACTTATCCTTGTCCGGGTAGGACATTTTTGTACTAAAAGAAAATAAAATATTTTTATTTAAAACAAAATGTTAATAACGAGGGATTATTCAGAGGTATCTGCGATTTTAAAATAGGCAGGACCGCAAAATAAGTCGCGGTCTCGGGGATGCCGGAGCTGAAAGGGGTAAACTCAGCCCCGGCTCTATTGCCTGCAAGCAAAGCCTTAGTTTAAATGGAGTTTTCTTAGTGCCATACCGATTGCCGTCTCAATTGAATACCTGTCATTCAAGTAGTCTACAACCAGGTTTATGAAAGATTTCTGATCTTTCTTCGGTATGAATACTCCGTAAAATGATGACGCTATTTCAAATATTTTGTTCATTCTATGGTTTACCAGTTTCTAGTTATATTATCGAAAGGAATTTTGAAAATTTTATAGTGGAAACGGAAAATGATCGATAATAATGTAAGAGAGCTTTTCCCTCATCTGAAAACAGGTCAGGTCTATTTCAATCATGCGGCAATCGGTCCCTGGTGTACGCTTGTACTCGATCGAATTTCGGAATATATGAAGGATAGAAGCGGGGAGAGGATTGAGAATTATTCTTCTTTTTTAAATTGGAGTACAGGTGCCAAAGAAAAGTTGGGCCTGCTTATCGGCTCTGAAACTGAGAGGATTGCGTGGATCGACAATGTATCAAACGGTTTAAACATACTTGCTAGAGGATTGAATTGGAAAACCGGCGATCGTGTGATAATTAACGATATAGAATTTCCCTCGAATGTATATCCCTTCCTTAATTTGAAACAGTCAGGTGTTGAAATAGATATCGTCAAATCGGGAAACGGAATAGTTGATCCCGAATCTATTATTAATGCAGTCACTCCTAAAACAAAAATTATTTCGATCAGTCTTGTTCAGTTTTTATCCGGATACCGTACCGATATCGAACTATTAGGAGAGTTTTGCAGAAGCAGAGGTATAATATTCAGCGTTGATGCAATCCAGGCAACTGGAGTTGTAGATATAGACGTTGTAAAATCAAATGTGGATTTTCTTTGCGGCGGAACTCAAAAATGGTTAATGGCTGCTCAGGGCCTATCCTACCTTTATATAACTGAAGAACTTCAGGAAAGGATAATTCAAAGCAGTGTAGGCTGGACCTCCGTAGAAAACGCCTGGAATCTGCTCGATTATGATCTAAAGCTTAAAAAAACAGCAGAGCGTTTCCAGAACGGAACTGTTAATGCTTTAGGAGTTGCGGTTTTCGATGCTGTCCTTGAATTATTCACCGGATCCGGAATAAAAAATATAGAATCGGCAGTCTTAAATAACACAAAATATTTTCTCGGGAAGCTTGTAGAAATCGGAATCGAGCCGATTCTGAAAAATGAAGAGGAAAAAAATCTTGCCGGAATTGTAACATTCAGGCATCCGGATGCTGTTAGAATTTATGAGGAACTTTTGAAACGGAAAATTTTTGGTGCTGTCCGCGAAGGAATGATCAGATTCTCGCCCCACTTTTATAATACTTCTGATGAAATTGACCTGGTTATTGATGAACTGAGGAAATTAGAATAGGGGACCGAATTGATTCCGATCCCCTTATTAAATTTATTTTTCGGGATTATAGGAAAGTTCTACTTTAACGTGAAAATCTGCGCCGCTGAAAAGAGTATATTTAACTTCACCTATAGTACACTTATAATCCTCGCCTAAAAGATCGCTGATAACCTTTGCTATTGATGTTTCGAGTGTTCCAACGCTAACGGATTTAAGTTTATTTTTCAACAGTTTTTCTACGTCGATTGCTTTTTCCTGTTCGGCCATTTTATTTCTCCTCTATATTAAATTTCGATTTCTCAGGTAGTTAGACGACCATGCATGATTATGGTTCATTCAAAAATTACTATCAGAAATTCGCTTAATTCCGAATCAATTTCAACAACTCTCCGGTTTTTTCATTCATCAGTTTTTCATTCTGCTTCGATTCCACATTAAGTCTTACTAGAGGCTCAGTATTGCTCATCCGGATATTGAAGCGCCAATCGGGGTACTCAACACTTAATCCGTCGAGTTCATCAACAGTGCCGTCTTTATACTTCGATTTGATCTTATCGATTTTTTCTTTGGCATTGCTGACTGTCGAATTGATCTCGCCGGAACATGGATATGCTTTAATCATTTCTTCAACAAGATCAGAAAGTTTTGCGTTTTCATCGGACATTAATTGCAGAATCAGAAGGAAAGGGATCAATCCGCTGTCGGAATAATAATTATCCCGGAAATAATGATGCGCCGACATTTCGCCGCCGTAGATCGAATTAACTTCACGCATCTTCTGTTTTATAAACGCGTGCCCGCTTTTTGAAACGACAGTTTTACCGCCCGATTTTTCTACGACCTCAATTGTATTCCAGGTAAGCCGCGGATCGTGGACAATCTTTTCACCCGGATTCGATTTAAGTATTGATTTAGCCAAAAGACCCACGATATAATATCCCTCTATAAAATTTCCCTTCTCATCGAAGAAGAAGCACCGGTCGTAATCACCGTCCCACGCAACTCCGAGGTCTGCATTATGTTCCTTTATTGCATCGATTGTGGGCTGACGGTTTTCCGGTAGGAGGGGATTCGGAACTCCGTTCGGGAATTTAGAATCCGGTTCATGGAATACTTTTACCATTGTAACGGGAAGATTTTTTTCGAGCCGGTCCAGAGCCGGTCCAACACATCCGTTACCGGCATTAACAACAACTTTATAAGGTTTTATTTTCTCTTTGTTATAAAACTTCCGGAGACTTTCGATAAATTCACTCATTATATCTTTCTGAATGATTTTCCCTTTTACCGGGGCATCAGAAGGAATTTCGTTATTGAGGATCATTTTTTCTATATCATTCAATCCCGAATCATACCCTAAAGGAACAGAACCTTTTTTTACAAACTTGAGTCCGTTATACTCAGGCGGGTTGTGACTGGCTGTTATCATTACTCCGGCGTCCGCATTTAAAAATGGGGTTCCGAAATAGATCATTTCGGTTCCGCATAAACCCAGATCGTAAACATCACTGCCGGCATCGGTGATTCCGTTCGACAACGCTTCGGTAAGAGCAGGCGAGGATTCTCTTACATCCCTTCCTATTACAACCGATTTACAATCAAGGTATTTTACAAGTGTTTTACCCACTTTATAAGCCAGTTCCGGATTTAAATCCGATGGAACTTTACCCCTTATATCATAAGCTTTGAAAGAAGCAATTCTTTCCATTTATTCTCCAAAATTGATTAATCAAAAATAATGAATATTCCCCTTTTGAGCACTGAAGATAAAGGAACCATCTTCATCGCCATATTATAAAGCGGGTTTTAAAAAGGATAAATTTTTGCATAGAAATCCAGCGGCTCAAGGTTTATTTTGCGTGCGCTTTTCTATCAGGAGGTTGATATCGAAACCAGTTCTACTATTCCGTCCAAATTTGCTCAATGCAGCAATTCTAAATGCCGTTTCGTATTTCATTTCGAATCCATTGAAGAATTTGTCGAAGCAAATTTTCTATGTCCGGAGTGCAGACATAAGCTGACTACACATCATGTGGTCCAGTGCAGAAATTGCCAGACAATTGTAAATCTTTTTACGATTGACGAAGGTGAAGAGCCTGTAATTTTTTATGTGAATAAATGCAGCCATTGTCACGGTTCTATTGAGGATGAGCGAAGAATTCAGCCCTTTTTGTATCCTGAACTATATATGTAAATAGCACACTCTGTCTTTGTTAAAACATCTATTCTTTTTTGCATGTGGAATTTAGTCTTCAGTAATAGATATTAATACCCATCTGATATATTTTTACCCCTGATAATTGTTTTCTTTTCAATTAACGGGGGTTCGTATGAACAAACCTTTAAGAATTTCATTTCAGTTGTTGCTACTCTATTTTATTATTTCCCTCCCTCTAATTTCTCAACAGAAATTTAATCCCGATACTGTTAAAGCCGATAAGTTCGATATAGGTAAGATGTGGACCTTTGAGCACGCACCTGTCGATTATTTTGAAAAGGCTTATGGTTTCAAACCATCTCAGGAATGGCTCGATGACATTCGACTTTCAACTCTCCGATTCGGCGGTGGATGTTCTGCAGGATTTATTTCCGAGGACGGGCTGCTTCTAACAAATCATCACTGTGTTGATTTCATAATGCAGCGGGTGCAGAAGGAAGGAGAAAATATTCCGAGGGACGGATTCTATGCAAAGACTCTGGCCGATGAAAGAAGAGTGCCTAACCTGTCAGTTACACAGCTGGCTCTTATTGTTGATGTAACCGATGAAATAGTTGCCGCAGTTAATAAAGGTAAGTCCGATAATGAAAAAGTTGAATTCAAGAATGCTAAGATCCGCGAATTACAGGATAAGTATTCAAAAGAGACCGGACTGGTCTGCAATGTAACCTCTCTTTATCATGGCGGAAAATATTCTCTTTACGGTTTTAAGAGATACGATGATGTCCGTGCCGTTATATTTGTAGAAAGGATTGTCGGACTCTACGGCGGCGATCCGGATAATTATACATACCCCAGATACAATTCGGACTTTGCCGTACTTCGCGTTTATGATAATAACGGTAAACCGCTTAAGACCGATAATTTCTTCAAGCTCAATATCAACGGTCCAAAACTTGGTGAAGTCCTTTTTGCACTCGGTTATCCCGGAACCACAAACAGACTCAAAACAATTGCACAGCTTGAATACAACCGCGACATTGTTTATAGAAATAATACTTTCCAGAGTAACGGAATGGTCCGAATCTATGAAGAGATGATGAAGCTCTATCCGGAAAATGCCGATGTTTACAGGGGATTGATGTTCGGTCCGGCAAATATTGCTAAACGTCAGAATGGATTCATAGAAAATTTATTCGATCCGTATTTGATGACCCGGAAAAAAGCATTTGAAAACGACCTCAAAAAAACAGTGATGAACGACCCCGTTAAGAAAAAGAAATACGGACACATATGGGATTCAATTGAGAAGACAAGAAAAGAGCTTGCCGTTCATGCCGGAGAGAGAGCTGCTTTTGCAAGATTGAATAACTCAATCTTTTTGCAGAGAGCTTTTGATATGGTTGAACTTGCAATCGCAATGAAACTTCCTGAAGATCAGAGGCCTGCTGAAATGAGAACCGAAAGATTAATACAGGCATTTAATAATTTACCAGCAGCTATCGACATGCCTCTGGAAACAAGAAAACTCGCTATGGTTATTGACTTCATTAAACTTAATCTCGGTAATGACAATCCGGTAGTTAAAGAATTTTTTGGGGGATTAAGCAGTGATAAAATGGCCGAGAAATTGATCCGGGAGTCAAAATTAAACGATAAGGATTATATGTTGACTCTGATAAAAGGGAATGCAGACGACATTTTGAACAGTAACGATCCGTTCATAAGGTATTATGCAGGGACTCGCGAATCAAGATTGAAGTTCCAGGCCGAAGCACAGGAAATAATCAACACTGAAACTGTTCTTGAGGATCAACTCGGGCTCCTGCTTTTTGAAGTTTTTGGAACTTCAATTGCACCCGATGCAACCGGAACATTCAGAATAAGCGATGGATTGATTTCCGGTTATAAATACAACGGAACTATTGCACCGCCGTTCACTACATTCCACGGACTATACGACCGTTACTATTCACATCAGAAGCAATGGCCGTGGGATCTTCCTGCCCGATGGGTCAATTACGGAAATCTCGACCTTACCGCACAGAACAATTTTGTAGGTACATTCGATACTGTAGGCGGCAGCTCCGGAAGCCCTATAATTAATAAAGACGCTGAATATATCGGGATTCTCCACGATGGGAATATGGAAGGACTTTCGAATGATTTTATATATACCACCGAGAAGAACAGGTCAATTGCACTTTCTTCCCAGGCAATCTATCAGATAGTTAAGCATATTATCGGTGCAGATAGAATTGCCGGGGAAATGGAAACCGGAAAAATTGCTGAATAATCGTTAAAAAATGGGATTCCCGGGAGCTTGTCTCCGGGAATCTCAATTATTCAATTTTATATTTTTTTTGGTGTCTATTAACTTGGTATTCATTCCCATCTATTATATTTTTTGGAACAACAAATAACCAACAATAAACTGGGTGTTAATATGCTACGATTTGTAAATCGTTTTAAACTTAGCCGGCTAATTATTTTGTTAGCCTTTTTCTCTCTCCAGATTCAGGCACAAATTAATTTTAATCCCGATACAGTAAAAGCTCAAAAATTTGATACGGGCAAGATGTGGTCTTTCGATTATCCACCGTTCGATCATTTTGAAAAGACTTACGGATTCAAACCGACTCAGGACTGGTTTGACGATGTAAGACTTTCCGCATTACGTGTTCCGGGATGTACTTCTTCTTTTGTTTCAGCAGACGGATTAATGATGACAAACTATCACTGTGCTGAAGGTCTGGTGAGAAGAGTTCAGAAAGAAGGAGAGGATCTTATTAATAACGGATTTTTCGCTGCAACACTCGAAGAAGAACGAAAAATCCCGAATTACTGGACCGAACAGCTCGTTTTTACAAAAGATGTTACAGATGAAGTAAGAAACGCAATTGCCGCAGGCAAAACAAACGAAGAAAAGACAAAACTGAAAGATGAAATCTCAAAAAAACTGCTCGATCAGTACAAAGCTGAAACAGGTTTGAACTGCCAGTTCATTTCTCTCTTCAACGGCGGTAAATATTCAATCTACGGATACAAACGTTATGACGATATCCGTCTGGTATTTGCACCGGATTATCAGGCAGCATATTTCGGCGGCGATTACGATAACTTCACCTACCCGCGCTATAATCTGGATTGCACATTCCTACGTGCATATGAAAACGGAAAACCCGTCAAAGCGGAAAACTTCTTTAAATTCTCCACGGAAGGAATTCAGCCGGGCGAACCTGTATTTACTGTCGGAAATCCCGGAAGCACTCAGCGTCTTAAAGCAGTCTCTTTCTTAGAGTATGCCCGGGATATCTCTTACCGTAATAACTCGTTCCTGGCCGATAATTATTTTGCAGCGCTAGAGACTTTGAAATCGATCAATCCTGCAAATAAAGATATCTATGAGAGAATCCGCAGACAGATAGGCAACGGCCAGAAAGTATTTCATCAGACATACAAAGGATTAACTGATCCGTACCTGTTTGCCAGGAAAATCGCTTTCGAAAAATCTTTGAAAGAGAGAGTAATGGCTGATAAGGATCTGAAAGAAAAATATAGCGGAATTTGGGATAATCTCGCCAGCACAAGAGCGGAAATGAGAAAAATCGGTCCTCTGATGTCGGCATATTCTCTTAATCCGACTTATTCATCAAGGTACTTTTTAATTGCACGTGATCTTGTTAATCTTGCAAAGGAACTTAAAAAACCTGAAGCCGAAAGAGATGCAAAGTATAAAGGAGCAAAACTCGATTCCACTTTAAATGCGATGTATCCTGAAAATATTGATAAACCTCTTGAGTATACAAAACTCACTATCCAGGCGGATTTTATAAGAATGAACCTCGGCGACAGCAACCCTCTTGTTCAATATTTATTTGAGAACAAAAAAGGGAAAGAAGCTGCCGACTATGTAATGTCGAAATCAAAGTTGACCGATAAAAAGAATTTTGTAGCACTGGCAAAAGAAGGTGCTGAAAAGATACTGGCCTGCAAAGATCCTTTCATTTATTATGTTCTTCAAACACAGGACAGAATTCCTGAACTTCAGAAACAGGCAAAGGAAATCACAGATACCGAACAGGTCTATGATGATATGCTCGGCCAGGTCGTATTCCATTTCTACGGAACCACTATTCCGCCGGATGCAAACTTTACTCTCAGAATAAGCGACGGCGTACTTAAGAGTTTCGACTATAATGGAACAATGGCTCCAACCGTAACAACTTTCTACGGAATGTATGACAGGAATTCTTCATTCTACAAGGAATACCCGTGGAATCTTCATCCGATGTGGAATGATCCATCAAAGATCAATCTGGCTACACCGTTGAATTTCACTTCTACGAATGATATCGTTGGAGGTAATTCCGGCAGCGCGGTAATAAACAAGAATGCCGAAGTTGTCGGTCTTGCGTTTGACGGCAACATGGAGAGCATTTACGGGAACTTCATTTTTATGCCTCATGAAAACCGCTGCGTATCGGTTGATGCCCGCGGTATGATGGAAGCATTCGAAAAAATCTATAAAGCAGAACGCTTTGTTAAAGAGTTGAAAGAAGGAAAATTATCTCAATAGGGGTCGATTCCTTTTAATGTGTCTTAGTGTCTTGGTGACCGGATTGAAGTATTCTTCTATCGGGTCATCAGGACACAAATGTTTTAAATCCGGTAATCCCCGGATTTTTTATCAAATCATACCGAGGTTGAAATGAAAAGAATAAAAAACATTTTACTCATCCCATTTTTCCTTTTTATTAGTACAATTATAATTGGTCAATCGATTTACGAACCGGTTGATATTTCAAAAGTTAAATTCGACTTAAAAGAAATGGGAACGATGTGGACATTCGACGCGGTTCCTGTCGATTACTTCGAGAAAACTTATGGCTTCCGTCCGTCCCAGGAATGGTTAGAAGATGTTATGAAATCCGCTCTTCAGTTCGGCGGCGGATGTTCTGCTGCTTTTGTTTCGGAAGACGGACTGATAATGACCAATCATCACTGTGCAAGAAATGTTCTGCTTGGCCTATCTCCTAAAGGGGAGAACTACCTGCGCGATGGCTATTATGCCTCTACTATGGATAAGGAGATTAAAGTCCCCAGATTGTTTGTAGACCAGTTGATAACAATTTCCGACGTAACTGAAGAAGTCCTCCAGGCATTTAAAAGCGGAACAACAAATGATGAAAAGATTAAGAACCGTTCCGCAAAGATTTCCGAGATTGAAAACAGATATAACCAGGAAACCGGACTTGTATGCAAAGTAATAGAACTTTACAAGGGAGGTAAATATTCGTTATACGCCTATAAGCGCTACAGCGATATACGGTTGGTAATGGCCCCCGATTTTCAGATTGCGGCAACCGGATGGGACTGGGATAATTTCACATATCCGCGTTACGAACTCGACTTCATGTTCTTCAGGGCTTACGAGAATGACAAACCGGTTAAGACTAATCACTTCTTTAAGTTCAGTGCCAAAGGCGCTGAAGAAGGGGAACCGATCTTTGTTGTCGGCAGACCCGGAAGCACTCAGCGTTTATTATCTGTCGCCCAGCTTGAGTTCTTCCGTGATAAACAGTATAAGTATTTTCTTGCAATGTTGAACGAATCATATAAAAACGCATACGAACAGTTTGAAGCTCATCCCGAAAAATTTGATGAAATGCTTAATTCGGTTCTGGGTGTTGGCAACAGCAGAAAATCGATTGCCGGACGATACCTCGGTCTGCGTGATGAACTTATAATGGCAAAGAAAAGAGATTTTGAAAAAGATCTGATTGCAAAAGTTAACAGCGATCCCGCGTTAAAAGCTAAATACGGACATATCTGGACCGCAATTCAGAGTGCAATAAATGAGCTTAATGGTTTCTACAATGATTATCTGACTCTTGGACTCAGATCCCCTTATATAACACTGGCTCAGGATGTTATAAAATATGCTAATCAGATGAAACTTCCGGAGAGCGAAAGAGAGAAAAAATATAGTAAGGATTCATTAAGCACTACTATTGAAAAACTTTTTCCGGTAAAAATTGATATCGATGCTGAAAATAGAAATTTACGTGCATCGGTAAGTTATCTAAACGTTATTCTGGGCGGCGGCCACTTTATTACAAAAGAATTATTCGGAAGTAAAATTGGTGACGAGGCAGTTGCGTATTTCCTTTCGTCCTCCATTTTTACATCGAAAGAGAAGTTCGACAAGTTCATAAAAGAGAATACGCCAGATCAAATTCTCAACTCGAACGATCCGATAATCAAATTTGTAAATTATGTTACGAAAAAGAGGGCTGAACTCGATCCGAAGAACCGCGAAATCCAGAATACACTTGCTGTTCTGAATCAGCAGCTGGGTGAAGTTATCTTTTCGGTTTACGGTAATCGGATTCCACCGGACGCTACAAGTTCTCTCAGAATCTCCGACGGCGTTATTAAAGGATACGAGTATAACGGCACATTAGCCCCGGGTAAAACCACCTATTTCGGTTTGTGGGATAGATGGTATTCCTTCGGGAAAAAACCTTATCCGTGGGGATTGCATCCGAGATGGCAGAATATTCCGGAAGGTTTCGATCTCTCGGTTCCGATCGGGTTCGCATCTACCAATGATATTGTGGGCGGTAACTCGGGAAGCTCTGTTATCAATAAGAATAAGGAAGTTGTAGGACTTGTACACGACGGAAATCTTGAAAGTCTTGCCGGTGATTTTATTTTCCTCGAATCGAATAATAGAACCGTCGCAACCGATTCATGGGGATTGATGGAAGCGTTGAAGTCTTTCTATAAAACCGACAGGTTGGTTAAAGAGCTTCAAAACGGAAAAATCGATTAATACTTTTTTTACAGAAGGGACGGCATTGAGTCGTTCCTTCTTTATTTTACCAATTTTAAAATGTCCGAAACAACAAGAGCCGCAGTGGCTTTTGCGCCCCCGCTGGACCCTTTTATTATTAAAGGATGATTATTATAAAATTCCGATCTGATTAATAATACTTTTTCATTTGCACCGGCCGTGTAAAAAGGATGATTTGAATTTACCATCTCAATTTTAACCTGAGCTTTATCCCCATTAAAAGAAGCCGAATAGACAGGCTTACAATTAATTTTTAGCGATCTCTTCTTCAGTTTTTCAAAATGAAAATCGTAAGATCTTATCGCTTCGAGAAACTGATCTACCGAATCCAGGTTTTTTAATTTTGGCGGAACGAGGTTCTGAATGCTTATATCATCCAATTCGATTTCGGCTCCGGCCTCACGTGCAAGTATCAGGATTTTACGGGCAGTATCTATTCCGTTAAGATCTTTTCGCGGATCAGGCTCTGTTAATCCCTTCTCTCTCGCTTCTGTAATAAGATCGGAAAAAGAACGGCCGGTTGAAATCAGGTTATCCAGAAGGTAATTCATCGTGCTCGAGAAGAGCCCTTTTATTTCAATGATTCTATCTCCGCCTGCCCTCATTGATTGAATCAGATCGATACCGGGAAGTCCCACTCCGGTATTTGCGCTGTACCGGAATCCTGTTCCGTACTTTTCAATTATTTTCCTCAACTTTCGATAGTCCAGATAGTTTCCAGAATTGGCCGATTTGTTGGGAGTTACGATCGGAATTTTTTTTAGAATCCTGCTGTAGTGATTTACTAGGTCGCTTCCGTCGGTACAGTCGGCAAAAATCGCATTCGGGAAACCGCTGCCCGTCATCCGGCCGATAAACTCATTTATTTCTGATTCTTTTCCGTTTTTGGCCAATACATCTTTCCACTTCTTCAGATTGATTCCTTCAGCGTCGATAAGCATTCTGGACCGGTTTACAATTCCAATCACTCTTATTTTAATCTTATGGCCGTTTAAATCGAAAGAGGAATTGTTTTTCAGATAATTGATTAACTCAGACCCTACTAATCCGGTCCCTGCAATAAAAAGTGGAATATTCTTTTTCATATAAGAATCATTTTTAATTGGTATAAAATCTTATTGCAAAACTACATAAGAAATAGAATTTCCGTTAATACATAAATTATTTTAAGAAACAGCGTTTCCGGCCATAATTCCCAATAAAAATTAAGAATGTTTTGAAACTTTTCCGTCAAAATCTATATTTAGTAGGGGTAAGTAAATCCCATTGAAAGGTTTAAATAATGGAATATTCGATCGAGTCTCCCTGTACAAACAGATGTTTCGTACCCCCCGACTCAGATATTTGTACAGGATGTTTTAGAACTATTATTGAGATTATTAACTGGATAGATTACACAGACGAGCAGCGTTCCGATAAAATTGCAAAAATTGAACAGAGGAAAAGAGATTATGAAAGAAAAAATGAATAGAGGATTTGTTCAAATCTATACCGGCAATGGAAAAGGTAAAACAACAGCTGCTCTCGGACTTGCCCTCCGTGCCGCGGGCGCCGGAATGAGATCTTACATAATTCAGTTCATGAAAGAATATCCCTACAGTGAAATTGAAATCCTCAAAAATCTGAATCATTCTATTGAAATTGAATCATGCGGCGGTGATGATTTCGTTTATAAAAAAGAACTTCCGCCTTCCGAAGAATTGATAAAAGCTGCTGCAGGGCTCCAACGCGCTAAAGAGAAAATGATCAGCGGTAATTATAATCTTATAATTCTTGATGAAGTCTGCGTAGCTATTTACTTCAAACTTTTTAATACAACCGAAGTATTAGATTTTATTAAATCGAAACCGGCAGATGTTGAATTGATTCTTACCGGCAGGTATTGCCCGCAAGAATTAATTGATGCTGCAGATCTTGTGACGGAGATGAAAGAAGTTAAACACTATTACCAAACGGGTGTTTTAGCAAGAAAAGGAATTGAATCATGAAATTACTCACCTGTGATCGGTTGCCACCGTTGTATCCACATGTCTCCTTTCGTATGCAAAATCAACTATCATTTTAAGTGTTGTAGCATAGTCATATCCGGCATGACTGGCTGACCGCATAAATCCGGCATCTTCAGTTAAATCCGGATTTGGATTTACCTCAAGCACATAAAGCTTATTATCGATTTTTGAAAGACGCATGTCCACTCTCGAATAATCCCTTACACCCATTGTTTTAAAGCAGATCAGCGCCATTTTCTCGGCCTGTTTCTGAATCCGCTTCGGAAGCTGAGCCGGACAGATCGGTATGGTTTTATGATATGCCTCGTGGAGCGGATCCCACTTTGCCTGAAAGCTAACTATTGGATGAAGATGGTCTGGAAGTTCCGAAAAATCGATCTCGCTGATTGGAAGAACTATAGGATTCTTATCTCCGAAGACAGCCACGTTTAACTCCCGACCTAATATAAATTCTTCAATTAATGCAGGCTGTTTAAACGAACTTATTACATAATCGACACGCTTTTTAAGTTCATCCAGATTATTGACTATGGAATTATTGTCTATTCCAACGCTGGCATCCTCCCACGCCGGTTTTACAATAAGAGGGTATTTCAATCCAGTGCGGAACGATTCAGTCATATGCTTGATTATTTTAAATCGGGGGGTTCGTATTCCCGCAGCTCTTAAAATCCTTTTTGTTAGGGT
>CAZHHG010000046.1:0-20391 GCA_964532065.1 uncultured Melioribacter sp. | reverse complement strand
ACCCGCGACATCAACCTTGGCAAGGTTGCGCTCTACCAACTGAGCTATTCCCGCGTATCAAAATTTCAAATACTTCAAAATTTGCGCCCTAAATATAACACCATTAACACTTCATTTCAAATATCTTATCTATTTTTTCTAAACCCTGGAACCGTGAACAAATCCTCTGTAGGGGCGGGATTGCTGAACTGTTATAAATGCTCTTTTATCTACGGACTCCACAATTTTCATTATTGCCTTCTGGTGTTTTCGTTTAGCAATAACAATAAGAATCGAAACGCTGCCGCTACCGCCTTCGGCAGGTAATATGGTTACACCGAATTTTGAGCTTCTTAACTTATTGGCGATGTCATCCGTATGATGAAGCGATACAATATTAATCTGCGCATATCCCAACGCCACATGCTGTTCCAGCGTGATTCCCATAATATTACCCAATGCGAATCCGATAGCGTAACCGATCAGATTAATTGTGTTGTCCATGTGCTGAACTATATACCGCATTGCGAAAATCCAGATAAGAACTTCAAAAAAACCGGCCATTGCGGCCATATACTTTCTTCCCTGAACTACAAGGATTGTACGGAATGTACCGAGTGTCACGTCGGCTACTCTCATCAGCATTATTATTAATGCGCCTAAAACTATTTCAAAACTCATAATTCTTATTTAAACCCTGAAAAATTTTTTATCTTAACGGAGCAAATTTAATACTTTAGGAACAATGTACGAAACCGAACGAAAAGATTTAGTTGAACAATTAAAAAGAAAAGGGATTTCCAATCAGTCCGTTCTGGATGCTGTTATGAGTGTGGAAAGACATCTTTTTGTACCAGATATTATGAAACAGCATGCCTATGAGGATGTTGCTCTTCCGATCGGTTACGGTCAGACAATTTCCCAACCTTATACTGTTGCTTTTATGACTCAAGCTTTGAATCCGCAGCCGGGTCATAAAATTCTGGAGATCGGAACCGGATCAGGTTATCAGGCCGCTATTCTTCTTAAGATGGGTGCACGGGTCTTTACTATCGAAAGAAATGATAAACTCTATAATAGCGCTCTAAAGACTTTTGATAATCTGAGTTTACGTATAGCTGCCAGATGCAGCGACGGATCTATCGGTTGGGATGAATTCTCTCCCTACGACGGAATAATTGTAACTGCTGGAAGTCCGGGAGTTCCTAAAAACCTTCTTAGACAACTTGCCGTTAATGGGAAAATGGTTATTCCGGTTGGGGACAGGTCGGTTCAGACTCTTAAAATAATTACTAAAACTGCCGAAGAAGAATTTTCTACTAATGAAGTTCCTTACTTTGCATTTGTTCCTTTAGTTGGACGCGAAGGATGGAAAGAAAAGTAATCCTGATTGTTGGACCTACATGTTCCGGCAAAACCCGGGTTTCAATAGACCTGGCAAAAAGAATTTCATCCGAAATCATTTCTGCCGATAGCCGTCAGATTTATAAACACCTTAATATCGGAACTGCTAAACCAAATGCATCTGAACTCGCCTCGGTAAATCATCACCTAATCGATTTCCTCGAACCCGAACAAGATTACAATGTTAGCAGGTTTGAAAACGATTCACTCCGCATTATTAATGAAATCCTTTCGAAAGGGAAAATCCCGGTTGTCGCAGGTGGCTCGGGACTTTATATTCATGCACTTGTAGACGGAATCTTTAATGAAGTTGACACCGATGAGGAATTCCGACTTGAATTAAAAGAGAAAAGGGAGAAATTCGGTAACAGGTATTTATACGATGAACTTGAGAAAATCGATCCTGTAAGTGCATCAAAAATGCTTCCTCAGAATTGGAAGCGTGTAATGCGTTCTCTTGAGGTTATTCATCTAACAGGTAAACCGATCTGGCAGCTTCAAAGCGATTACAAACGGGAAACCGATCTTCAATTTGTTCAATTCGGTCTCGATTGGCCCCGCGCTGCTTTATATCAGAATATCAATTCTCGTGTCGATAGAATGATTGATAACGGTTTGGTTGAAGAAACTAGAAACATTCTGAATAGTGGGGTTTCCAGAAATGCTAACTCTCTTAATACAGTAGGTTATAAAGAAATTATTTCCTATCTGGAAAATGAAATTAAACTTGATAGAGCTTCCGAATTGATAAAGCGGAATACTCGTCACTATGCAAAGCGGCAGATGACCTGGTTCCGTAAGGATTCTAGAATTAGGTGGATTAGTATTGAATCGAAAGAAGATCTTCTGAACGTACCGGAGATTATAATCCGCCAAATTTCCAATCTTAATTAAGTTTTCCTATCTTGCCTTTGAATAAAAAAAATAGTTTGATGAAAAATAAAATTAGAATTGCGTCCGGTCAGGGTTTCTGGGGTGATCTTATAGATGCCCCTTATCAGCAGGTTACGGCAGGTCAGGTAGATTATCTGGTAATGGACTACCTTGCAGAAGTAACGATGTCGATCCTTCAGAAACAGAAAAATAAAAATCCGAAACTCGGTTATGCCCGCGATATTCCTGAATTGATGGACCGGATTCTTCCAGTTTGCGCTGAGAAAAAGATAAAGATTATTACTAACGGCGGCGGTGTAAATCCGGAAGCATGTGCCGAAGCGGTTCTGGAAGTCGCAAGAAAACACAAAATTAACAATCTCAAAATTGCTCTCGTCCTTGGCGATAATATTCTGAACCGGATCGATGAGGTCTTAAGCAGCGGTTCCGAATTGAAAAATATGGAGACCGGTGAACCTGTGACAGTTGTTAGAGATAAACTGCTTAGCGCGAATGTTTATTTTGGAGCGATGCCGATAGTAGATGCCCTTAAACAGGGAGCCGATATTGTTATAACCGGTAGAACAACGGATACCGGTTTAACATTAGCGCCGATGATCTACGAATTCGGATGGGGAAAAAATGATTATGACCTTCTATCCGCCGGAACAGTTGCCGGCCACATCCTTGAATGCGGAGGTCAGGCCTCCGGAGGAAATCTGCTGGCCGAATGGAAGTCTGTTCCCGAAATTGAAAATATCGGTTTCCCGATAGCGGAGGCTTATCCGGACGGGAAAATTATCATTACCAAGCATGAAACCCTCGGTGGAAAAGTAAGTATCGATACAGTATCTGAACAGCTCCTTTATGAAATCGGCGATCCTAAAAACTATATTACTCCGGATTGTGTTGCGGACTTCACTTCTATACGTCTTGAAGAAGCCGGTAAGGACCGTGTAAAAGTATACGGCGTTAAAGGATTCCCGGAAACGGAGTTTTATAAAGTTTCTTGTTCCTACTCATCAGGGTATTCGGCTGTAGGAACTCTTACATATTCATGGCCCGATGCTTTGAGTAAAGCACGAAAGGCTGATCAGATTCTAAGGAAACGTCTTGAAAACCTGAATCTAAAGTTCGATGAGATACGAACGGAATTCGTTGGCTACAACTCGTGTCACGGACCTCTGTCTGAAGAAATTGATGAGAATAAAATAAACGAAGTAATGCTACGTGTCGCTGTGAGAGGATCCGATTATGCCGCGATTGAAAGATTCGGTAAAGAGATCGCGCCCTTAATTTTGACCGGTCCGCCCAGTGTAACGGGATTTGCCGGCGGCCGTCCTAAACCAGCTGAAGTGGTTGCGTACTGGCCTGCGTTAATACCGAAAAAATTAGTTGAACCAAAAGTCGAGATTGTTACAACATGAAAAAAATAAAATTGATTGATATAGCTCACGGCAGAAGCGGTGATAAAGGCGATGCCGCTAATGTCGGAATTATTGCTTATGATGATAACGGCTTCGGTATTATAAAAAAATATCTGACCGCTGAAAAAGTTAAAAAACATTTCGAAGGAATCTGTCTCGGCAAAGTTGAAAGATTTGAACTCCCGAATATCCGCGCCCTTAATTTCCTTCTTCATAATACACTCGGTGGAGGCGGAACCGTATCTCTTAAACATGATGCACAGGGGAAAACTCTAGCCGCGGCTCTTCTCCGTATGGAACTCGAAATTGATGAGTGAAGTCGGGCTTAAGAATAATTAAATCAAAAAAAAGTCTAAACAATAAATCTTATTGAAAGTGAGGACCAAATGTTCGAAGATCAACTGAAACGGTTAAATGAATTAGGATCGAAAGTGAATTCGCTACGGGGTTATCTTTAAATTAGATGAAAAAGAAAAAAATATATCCGAAATAAGAAAACAGTCCGAAGCACCGAATTTCTGGAACGACCAAAAGTCGGCTCAATCCTTACTCCAAAAATCGAAATCTCTTCAAACATGGGTTGATCTGTGGAATAATCTCTCTTCCAAGGTAAATCATCTTAAAGAATTCATCGAACTCGCCGAAGCCGAACAGGATGAGAATCTTGCCGGTGAGTTGGAGAGTGAGTTATCTATTATTGAAAAAGATTATGAGGCGCTTGAACTTAAAAGTATGCTTAGCGGAAAGGACGACGATAAAAACTGTATCCTTACAATTCATTCAGGAGCCGGCGGTACCGAGGCTCAGGACTGGGCTCAGATGCTTATGAGAATGTATCTGCGATGGGGCGAACAGAACGGTTACAAAATGTCGATGATCGACTGGCTCGACGGCGACGGAGCCGGAATAAAAAGCGCTACAATTGAAGTCCAGGGAGAATTTGCATACGGTTATCTGAAAGCCGAAAATGGTGTCCACCGCCTTGTAAGAATTTCACCCTTCGATGCGAATAAAAGAAGGCATACTTCATTTGCCTCGGTATTCGTTATCCCTGAAATTGACGATTCAATTGAAATAGATATTAATCCCGCCGACCTCAGAATCGATACATACCGCTCCGGTGGCAAAGGCGGACAGAACGTTAATAAGGTGGAAACTGCTATCAGAATTACTCATATTCCTACAGGTACTGTTGCCGCTTGTCAGTCGGAACGCTCCCAGATACAGAATAAAACAAACGCATTCAAACTCCTTAAATCGAAACTCTATCAGATTGAACTCGAAAAGCAGCAGGCCGAGATTGATGAGATCGAAAAAAATAAAATGAAGATAGAATGGGGAAGCCAGATCCGTTCCTATGTTTTTCATCCTTATAATATGGTTAAGGATCACAGAACTAATTGGGAAACTTCAGATACTCAGGGTGTAATGGACGGCGACCTTAACGAATTTATTAAGGAATTTCTTCTCAAGTTCACTCAAAACTAACCTGGCGGGGTTCATATGTCCAGACTTGTCAGTTATTCAGCCGGTTCAATTATTGCGGGGGAAGGTGAAGCCGCAAGAAAACTTTTTTTTCTGGTTGAAGGGAGGATCGGAATTTTTAAGTCGAATAAACTTATTACCGAGTTCGATAAAGAAGGTGAAATCGTCGGAGAAATGAGTCTTATACTTAAGAAACCGCGTACCGCTGAGATTCGTGCTGTTACCGATTCAAAACTTCTGGAGGTTGAGGGCGATCTGGATGATATTGTTAGGCAGTATCCCGATATTTCGAAAAAAATTATTAAAGCTCTTGCCGAAAGACTGGCTAAAGCCACGGACAGATTTTAAAAATTTCATCGGATTTGAAAATGAAAAGTCATACCGAATATCTCTGGTTCAACACTTCAAAAAGAAGAGAGTATATTAACATTACGCCTGAAGTTGAAAATGCTCTTACAAAAAGCGGAATAAAAGAAGGAATGGTTCTGGTTTCAGCAATGCATATAACTGCCGGAGTTTATGTAAATGATGCCGAAAGCGGATTGATTCAGGATATTGATGAATGGCTGGAAGGTCTTGCACCTTTCAGATCCGATTACAGGCATCATAGAACCGGTGAGGACAACGGAGATGCCCATCTTAAAAGTCTGCTCGTCCATCACGAAGTAATAATTCCGGTCACAAACGGCAGACTCGATTTCGGGCCCTGGCAGCAGGTCTATTATGCAGAGTTTGACGGTCGGCGTAAAAAAAGAGTGATTATAAAAATTATGGGCGAATAGTCGGTATGGTAAAACTGTCAGTTGTAATTATCGCCGGCAATGAAGAAAAAAATATTGGCGATTGCCTTGAATCAGTTAAATGGGCTGATGAGATTATTGTTGTGGATTCTGAAAGCAGCGACCGTACCAGGGATATTGCTTCCGGTTATACTAATAAAGTCTTTATTAAAAAATGGGAGGGATTTGTTCCCGCTAGAGCATACTCGGTTAGCCTGTCATCCAACGACTGGATACTGAGTCTCGACGCCGACGAAAGAATTAGCGATGAACTGAAAATTGAGATCCAGGATTACCTGATTAAAGGATTCGATAAACCGGGTTACCGTATTCCGCGAAGAAATTATTTCCTTAATAAGGTTATAAAATCATGCTCATGGTATCCCGATTACCAGCTCCGCCTCTTCAATAAAAAATCTGCTGTACTGACAAACAGAAAGGTCCATGAAGGATTTGAAGTGAGCGGTGAGGTCGGTTACCTGAAGCATGATATCATCCACTTTACTCACCAGAATATTACCGATACGATTAAGAAGATAAATGATTATTCCTATTTGCAGGCTCTTGAAAAAGCAAGCGGTAAGAAAGTGTCTGCTAAAAATTTTATCCTCAATCCTACCGCTGCGTTTCTAAATCATTTTATAGGCAGGAAAGGTTTTAAGGACGGTATCTACGGTATGATGGTTTCACTGATTCATATGATGACAAATCTATTGACCTACATGAAAACCTGGGAGCTTCAGAATATTAAATCGGCGAAAGAAGATCTTAATGAAGAAGAAAAATAGATCTGCTGACGAAAAGAAGCAGGATTTTTTCGACCGGGTTTATTCCATCACAGCTATGATTCCTAAAGGGAAGGTTACTACCTACGGGGAAATTGCCGAAGCATGCGGTATCCGGTCGGCTGCAAGAACTGTCGGCTGGGCTATGAACGGTGCAAAGGAGAGCGGTCTTCCATGTCATCGCGTCGTGAACAGGAATGGAACTCTTACGGGGCGTGTTCACTTCGGTGATCCGAATCTGATGGAGGAACTTTTAAAAAGCGAAGGTATTGAATTTGATGATGAGGGTAATGTGAACATGAGAAAACATCTATGGATACCGCCGAAGGAAAAAATAAAAAGAAAATCGGGAAGAGGAACAGGATCGAAATGACGACCCTGTTCCGGAATTAAAACTAGTATCTCACAACTTTTAGAGATGAAACGCCCCCTTCAATCCTTATGAATATTTTCTTTGCTGCGTTTTCAAAATCTGATGTTTCGTAATACCCTTTACCTATTTTATCAAATCCCGGTAAAGATCTCGACATCAATACCATTTCACCTCTTATCTGGCATCCGGAGTTCTCCGGAATTTCAATTCTTAAAGCGGCTGCGCCCATTTCAATATCTACGTTAGTAGAATCCCATCTGTCGCCTAATTTCAGTCTTACATTCGATGCGCCTGTATTTAGGTCCACGTTACTAACTTTGAAAGGGGAGAGATCGAACCTCCCTTTAGCCGCTCCGAAATCGAGATGAAAATCCCAGACCGGCTTTTCATTAAGCGCAATATCGAGATGATTTTTTAATTTACCGTCGAATAAATTAAAATGTTTTTTCTCGAGAGTGAACTCGATATATGCAGAACTATCCTCAATGTCGCTTATAAAATCATATTCCGCTAAATTACCGTACGCCTCGCCTTCAAGCAGTTTTGTTGTTGTAGTTCTTCCAAGTTCAAATGTCCCGGCTCCTGAATTAAGATGGAAATCGGCATACAAGGTAGAATCATTATACTCTTCTGAAAAACTTTCCGAGAAATATTCTTTATCGGAAAAACTGTAACTGAAACCGAATCCCGAAAAAATATTTGCAAATATTCCGAAGAGCATTAAGGCGAGAAATATTCCGAATAAAGCACTTATAACTGGTCTGACCAGTGAATTCTTAAAAATTACTATTGCACCCCAGAGAACAAAGATCAAAGGCCAAAGATCCCATACAAATCCGAAGTCACTGCAAATCACATCATATTTGGTCATTAAGAATAATGCACCGATCGTTAATAAAAATAAACCCCAAAACAATTGTCCGCTTTTCATTTCCGTCCTCATTATTTTTTAAGCGAATTCCAGATTAATGCCAATCCGATTATGATCAGCAATGCAGGGAAGAAATCCTCAAAATCAAAACTTGGTATAAATCTTTCGACAAAGAAAAGGATGCCTATTACAATCAGTATTCCACCGATTATAATTCTCCCTTTACCGGCGCTTTTAGTCTCCGCAGGTACTTGGAAGTTATCTGCAGTCCCTGACTGCGCCGGTTGATCTTCCGGTTTAATCTGGTATGCGATTTCGAAAGGTACTTCAGGTACTACAATCCACAATATTAAATAGAGAAGTATACCGAGACCATTTATAAGAGTTATGATTATAAATATTACACTCATAAGGATTGGATCAAGTCCGAAGTATTCGGCAAGTCCACCGGCCACACCTCCGAAAACTCTCCATTTCCGCGATCGATATAATCTTTTTTCCATGACTCCCTCCAAATAAGAATTAATTCAACAGATAAGACGAGCCGTTTTCTAAAAGGTTTGCATATGCAAATTAATATTTTAACCGGGATTTTTTGACTTAAATATTTTTTTCCGATTGTTTGAATTAACATCGGGACTTGACTAATTTTCATTAAAAAGAAAAAGCATAAATGTTAATCGCAGTTTGTCAGGCCAATCCGGTAATAGGTGATCTAAAAGGGAATTCCGGGAAAATAATTGAGTGGTATAAAAAAGCCGCATCTGAAGGCGCAGACCTGATTGTATTCCCGGAACTCTTCTTATGCGGGTATCCTCCTCTCGACCTTGTAGAGAAAAAAGAATTTAGAGAAGCCGTAGTTGACGCAACCCGCCTAATTGCAAATCAAACAAATTCAACCGGACTGATATTCGGAACGATTACCGAAGATTACGAAGACCGTATCGGTACAAATGTTTATAATTCGGCAGTGCTCTGTTATGATGGTAAAATTCAGTTCGTCCAAAGTAAGTCACTCATTCCTAATTATGATGTTTTTGACGAGGTAAGATATTTTGAGCCGGCAAAAGATGTTTCACTCCATGAGTTTAAAGGTGAGAAACTCGGGATTTCTATCTGCGAAGATATCTGGAATGACGCCGATTACTGGAAACACAGAAGGTACCCGTCAGATCCTATTCAGAAACAGGTAGGAGACGGTGCTTCGTTACTAATCAATATCTCAGCTAGTCCCTACGCATACGGTAAGAGAAGGGAAAGATTCCGTATGCTTTCCACATTATGTAAGAATGACGGTATACCTCTTATATATGTTTGTACCGTCGGAGCTCAAACGGAATTGATTTTCGACGGCGGAAGCATGTGCCTTAATAATAAGGGCGAACTTGCTGTCCTTGGTAAGTCTTTCGAAGAAGAATTTTTTATTTACGATACTAATAAGAATTATAGTCCCGTAAAAAATATAGAATCGGATTTTGCCGAAGAAGTTCTGAACGCTCTCATACTCGGTTTAAGAGACTACGGTAGAAAAACCGGGTTTAAAAAAGCACTGGTCGGATTAAGCGGCGGAATAGATTCCGCACTGGTGGTCTATATAGCTGTAAGGGCATTCGGTAAAGAGAATGTTCATGTTGTAATGATGCCTTCCAGGTTCTCAAGCGAAGGAAGTATAACCGATTCTGAAAAGTTAATAGAGATATTGGGGATTACTTCGAACAAAATACCGATCCAGCCGGTTTTTGAATCGGCTTTGAATTCCCTGAAGGAATCCTTTTCCGGTCTGCCGGAGGATATTACGGAAGAGAATCTTCAATCGAGAATCCGCGGTCTATTCCTGATGGCAATTTCCAATAAACATAACTATCTGTTATGCACAACCGGCAATAAATCAGAAATAGCAACCGGATATGCAACTTTATACGGAGATATGTGCGGTGCGGTTGCAGTAATAGGCGATCTATATAAAACTCAGGTCTATCAGGTTGCAGACTATATTAATCGAGACGGTGTAATCATTCCAAAAGAAATAATTGATAAAGCTCCTTCAGCCGAATTGAAACCGGGTCAGACTGATCAGGATTCACTTCCGCCTTATGATCTTTTAGACAGTATACTAAAAATGTATCTTGAAGAGCAGAAAGAATTTAGCGAAATTGCGGCGAGTTCAGGAAAACCGGAGATTGTTAAAAAAGTTCTCACAATGGTAGATAAGAATGAATTCAAAAGAAAACAGGCAGCACCTGTTTTAAGAGTTTCTACCAAGGCATTCGGTTATGGAAGGAGATACCCGGTAGTTCAGGGCTGGCGTAAATAAGGGAATAATTCAGTAATTGTATATAGATCAAAAAATTCCTTCAATTCCTCGTAATTAATGAGTTTTTCCCACTTTAAATGAGAATTCAAATCACTAAGAAATAATTTAATATTCCAAACGAATTAATTATTTTAGCAGACCCAATAAACTAACAAATGTATAATTAAGAGAAGTGACATGGCAAAACAAGTTCAAATAGTTGAGGATGTTACAGTTCGATTTGCCGGTGATTCCGGCGATGGTATGCAATTAACTGGTTCACAATTCACCGATACTACTGCAAGTCTTGGTACTGATGTTGGAACATTACCCGATTTTCCAGCAGAGATCCGAGCCCCCGCCGGTTCTTTAGCAGGTGTGAGCGGATTTCAGATTCATTTCAGCAGCAATGATATTCAGACTCCGGGCGATTCACCTGATGTTCTGGTTGCAATGAATCCGGCAGCTTTAAAAGTTAATTTAAAAGATCTGAAACCGAATGCAACAATAATAGTAAATACAAATGCATTTGATGTAAAAAACTTAAAACTCGCAAATTACGATGTAAATCCTCTGGATGATGGTTCGCTTTCCGGTTACAATGTTATTCCTGTTGAACTATCCAAAATGACTGTTACTGCTCTGGAAGGACTTTCTCTTTCGCCGAAAGAAAAAGATAAATGTAAAAACTTTTTTGCTCTCGGTCTGATGTACTGGATGTATAACCGTCCGATAGAAATGACATTAAAATGGCTCGAGACAAAATTCAAGAAAAAACCTGAAATCCTCGAAGCAAATCAGAGAGCATTGAAATCAGGTTATTATTTCGGAGAGACAACAGAAATATTTACTACAAGATACGATGTCAAACCTGCTAAACTTCCTAAAGGAATTTACAGGAATGTATCTGGTAATGAAGCAGTTGCACTCGGCTTTGTTGCAGCCTCGCTCCGTGCCGGGATTCCGTTGTTCCTCGGTTCCTATCCGATTACTCCGGCTTCTGAAATTCTTCAGGAATTAAGTAAGTATAAAGATTTCGGCGTAGTGACTTTTCAGGCCGAAGATGAAATTGCAGGAATTGCATCTGCTATAGGCGCTGCTTTTACTGGATCCTTAGCATTGACAACAACTTCAGGTCCCGGTCTCTCGTTAAAGACGGAAGCTATCGGACTTGCTGTAATTACCGAACTTCCAATTGTAATTGTAGACGTTCAAAGAGGCGGTCCTAGTACAGGCCTGCCTACCAAGACCGAACAGGCAGATCTTTTCCAGGCGATGTATGGCCGACATGGCGAAGCTCCGGTTGTAGTTCTGGCTGCTCAGAGCCCGGTCGACTGTTTCTTTGCTTCTTTAGAAGCGGCAAAGATAGCGATTGAATTTATGACACCGGTTATTCTGCTTACAGATGGTTACCTCGCTTTCGGTTCCGAGCCGATGAATATTCCTGATTTCGAAAAACTGCCTGAAATCAAAGTTGAATACAGAAAAGATCCTGAAGGATTTTATCCGTACTTGCGAAATGAAAATCTGGTACGCCCATGGGCTATTCCCGGTACGCCCGGACTTGAACACAGGATCGGCGGACTCGAGAAAAAAGACGTTTACGGAAACATAAGCTACGAACCGGCAAATCATGAAATTATGATCAACAAGAGAAAAGAGAAGATTGAAAAGGTTGTGAATGTAATTCCGGATATTGAAGTTGAAGGTGATCAGAGCGGGGAATTATTAATCCTGAGCTGGGGAAGTACATACGGCGCCATTAAAGAAGGTATCAGGAAAGCTGGTGCTAAAGGCTACAAAGCTTCTCATATTCATATCAGAAATATCCATCCGTTCCCTAAAAATCTCGGTTCGGTTCTTAGTAATTTCAAAAAGGTGTTGATTCCTGAATTGAACAAAGGTCAAATGGCTACATTGATTAAAAGTACATTCCTGATTGATGTAATAGAGTATCATAAAGTTATGGGACAGCCATTTAAAGTAGCGGAAATAGAAAATAAAATTATTGAAGTCCTCGGAGGCGATAATGGAAAATAAAATAGATCAGGTTGTAACAGATATAAAATATACTGCTAAGGATTTTGCATCGGATGTGGATGTAAAATGGTGTCCGGGCTGCGGTGATTACTCGATCCTTGCACAGGTTCAGAGAACCTCTCCCGATTTCGGCGAGAGAAAGGAAAATATTGTTTGGGTTTCGGGTATCGGATGTTCGAGCCGCTTCCCTTACTATATGAGCACTTACGGCTTCCATGGAATTCATGGGCGCGCCGCCGCTATTGCTACCGGCGTAAAACTGGCCAATAGAAAATTGCAGGTCTGGGTTGCTACCGGCGACGGTGACATGCTTAGCATCGGCGGTAATCACTTTATTCACGCGTGCCGTAAAAATATCGACCTTAAAATCCTTCTATTCAATAATAGAATTTACGGTTTGACTAAAGGTCAGTATTCACCAACTTCTGAAAAAGGAAAGGTCACAAAATCCTCGCCGTACGGAACTGTCGATTTCCCGTTTAACGCAATTAAACTGGCCGACGGTGCCGGCGCAACATTTATTGCGCGAACACTCGACAGAGATCCGAAACATATGCAGGAAATGATTACGCGCGCTTCCAAACATAAAGGTCTCGCGTTTATTGAAGTCTATCAGAACTGCCCCATCTTTAATGACGGTGCATATTTCCACCTGACTGAAAAAGATACTAAACCGGAGAACGTGATTCTTTTGGAGCATAATAAACCTCTCGTCTTCGGTGCGAACAAAGATAAAGGTATTAAACTCGACGGTATAGAACCCGTTGTAATCGATCTGAATGACGGCAAACACTCTGTTAACGATTGCTGGGTTCACGACGAGTTCGATAAAAATCCGACACGCGGATTCATACTTGCAAGATTCACTGACCTGGAAGGATTTCCGACTCCGGTCGGCATTTTCCGCCAGTACGAAAAACCGACTTACGATGGCGACTATATGAAGCAGATCGACCGCATTGTAGCCGATAAAGGCGCGGGTACTTATAAGAAATTAATGTTCTCAACAAGTACCTGGGAAGTAAGTTAATATTATTTTTCTTTTACAATATATTTACGGGCGAAGCAGTGCTTCGCCTTTTCTTTTATCCAATTATTATAAATCACTATGAATCAATTTCAGGAACTGAAAAGAATTTTCGAATCAAATAATTCTTTTCTTATTACTTCTCATGTTAATCCCGATGCCGATGCTGTCTGTTCCGAACTGGCTATTTATTTTGTTTTAAAAAAGCTCGGTAAGAATGCCAGAATTGTAAATCACAGTTACACTCCATACAATCTTGAATTCCTCGATAAGAATAAAGTAATTGAAAGGTATGATGAATCGGCGCATTCGGAAATCTTTATTGATGCTGATGTTCTTCTGATAATGGATCTGAATCAGGCAAACCGCGTTGTAAGAATGGAGAAGGGACTTAGAAATTTCAATAAAACCAAAGTGTGCATTGATCATCATCAGGATCCGGAAAAGTTTGCAGATCTTTTTATAGGCGGCCCGGACTTTTCGGCTACCGGGGAAATTATATATGACTTCATTACATCTACCGGTATAGTTGAAATGGATTTTGAAATTGCCGAACAGATCTATACGGCGATTATGACCGATACAGGTTCATTCCGGTTTGACAGGACTTCTCCCAAAATTCATCGGATAATTGCCGGACTACTTGAATACGGTGTTAACCCGACAGAAATTTACAATCAGGTTTACGATCAATTCCATTTCAGCCGGATTAAACTGCTTGGCGAGGCGCTCAATTCTATTACTCTGGATTCAACCGGGAAAATTGCCGTAATGACACTTACAAACGAAGTTCAGAAGAAGCACGGTGCCGTTGAGGCGGATGTGGACGGATTTGTAAATTACTGCCTCTCTATTCAGGGTGTTCAGATTGGTATTCTCCTTTATGAACTTAATGACGGTGTAAAAGTAAGTTTCCGTTCGAAAGGAACAATCCCCGTCAATCTTCTAGCAAAGGAATTTAGCGGGGGAGGCCATTCGAATGCTTCCGGTGCAAGGTTCTTCAATATCAGGATTACGGATATTGTTGATGAAATTACAAAGGCAGCTCAAAAATATATCACCATTTAGGAGCGGATATGCATTTTAGAATAAATTTAAAAGCCGGCTCTGATCAGATCGGTTTTGAAGAAAATGCCGGACTCGTGAAATATTTTCACGATAAAAAAAATCTAGAAAAAGTTTTTAAAAACTTTTTAGCATCACTTGATAAATCTGTTAACAGACTGCAGGTGCAGAAATTCCTCGACGATAAAAATGATGAATTAACTGTATTCCCGGCTGATGAAAATCCGTCAGCTCTCTTTCTTAAAAAAATAAAATCGGGTGATGACTTTAACCAGGATTTTTTCAGGAATTATTTTGCCGGTTTCGTCCCTTCCTTAAAGAAAAGCGGATTGAAATCGGTTCATGTTATAATTCCGGTTTATTCAGATTTCAAAAAGTATTTCACAACGGAGGATTATTTCCTCCAGACTTTAATTGAAGGAGTACTTCTCGGTAATTATAAATATGATATAAAAACAGATAAAGAGAAGACCGGTGAGATCAATTTTATTTTTCATTACAGTAATACCAATCTGCTGAAAACAGTGATTGACAGATCCAAAAGAATTATTGAATCTGTCTACTTTACAAGGGACCTTGTAAATGAACCGGCTATTACTTTGACACCCCTGGAACTGGCTGCCCGGGCCAGGAGAGAACTCTCAAGGTATGGTGTAAAGGTTCAGATCTTCGATAAGAAAGCTCTCGAACGTAATAAGATGAATACAATCCTCGCTGTTGGCGGTGCAAGTGATAAACCGCCGTGTATGATTGTTGCTCATTACAAACCGGCCGGAAAACCGAAGAAGAAAATTGCTCTCGTTGGGAAGGGCGTAACATACGATAGCGGAGGCCTCTCCATAAAACCTACCGCGGGTATGCTCGAAATGAAAGCTGATATGGCCGGAGGCGCGGTAGTACTTGGTATTATCCGCTCTGCTTCTCTTTTGAAGCTTCCCATTGAGCTTATCGGTGTTGTTCCTGCTGTCGAAAATATGCTGGGCGGTAATTCATTCAAACCGGGCGATGTTATTAAAGCATATTCAGGTAAAACAATTGAAGTGAAGGATACAGATGCTGAAGGACGGCTAATTCTTGCCGATGCTTTGCATTATGCCTCAAATCAAAAGCCGGATGAAATAATTGACTTTGCTACTCTTACCGGTGCTTGCGTTGTTGCTCTCGGTCTCTTTACGGCAGGACTTTTTACACACAATGATCGGTTAGCTGATCAATTAACCGATTCCGGATATAAAACTTTTGAACGAATCTGGCGGCTTCCGTTCTGGAAAGATTTTGATCAGTTGATTAAAAGCGATATTGCTGATGTCTCTAATCTCGGTCCGCGATGGGGCGGGGCAATTACGGCAGGCAAATTCCTTGAGCATTTCGTCGATAAAAAAATTCCCTGGGCTCATCTAGACATTGCCGGTCCATCAATTAAACACGATACGACCAGCTACACTAAAAATTATGATACAGGTTTCGGTGTCCGTCTGATAATGGACTATCTTCTAAAGGAGTGTTAAGAAAAGGATCGACCCGCTCATTGCGGGTCGATTCATTTTGATCAAGAAATTATACCGATAGGTTTGGTAGTCTTCCACGCGCCTCTTGTAAAATCCGGAACTTCAACACTTTTGCTTTTATTAAGAGTCGATATTTCGCTCAGCTCAACAAGTGCCGACCAAGATGCCGCGTCGTAAACATCCTGGTCTAAAGGTAGTCCGTTACGCAGGCAGTAGATAAGCCGCCAATCCATTATAAAATCCATACCGCCGTGTCCGCCGACCTCTCGTGCTTTCTGTCCGATCTTTTTAGCCAGCGGGTGTTCGTATTTTGTCATAAGGTTTTTAAAATCCTCATCTTTCAGCCATGAATGGGCATCGGGTTCAAGAGCAATCCGCTGCTGCGGCCATTTCATTGCAATTCCTTTTGTGCCGCTGAGCAGGTGAATACGGCTGTAAGGTCGCGGGCTTGTAGTATCGTGCTGGATCATTATAGTATGACCTTTGTCTGTCTTAACGAGTGTTGTATTCATATCCCCCAGTTTATAAGTCTGATTTGCCTCAGGAGAATTCTCCCCGAATTTATCTTTTGCATAGAGTGTCATACCGAACTGATTGGTGGACATTGAAGAGAGGTAATCGAATTTATCTCCGCGGTTTATATTCATTATCTGAGCAACCGGACCTATACCGTGTGTGGGATACAAACTTCCTGTATGTTTGATGCTGTGTTTCAATCTCCACATACCCTGGTAACCTTTCTCCTTATCGAATTTTAGCCAGCGCAGATCATGTATGTATGCGCATTCGGCATGAATAATTTCTCCGAGCAGACCTTCCCTCGCCATATTTAACGTCGCAAGTTCAAAGAAGTCGTAGCAGCAATTCTCCAGCATCATGCAATGTTTTCTGGTTTGCTCTGCAGTGTTCACCAGGTCCCAGCATTCTTTAACAGTAGTTGCAGCGGGAACTTCCATAGCAACATGCTTGCCCTGTTTCATTGCGTAAAGCGCATTGGGAACATGAAGATGCCAGGGAGTACAGGAATAGATCAGGTCGATATCATCCCGTTCGCACATTTTCATCCAGGCGTCATCGCTGCCGTAGAATTCAAGTGCCTCTGGTCGGCCTTCCTTCTTAACCATTTCCTGAACGGACTTAACTCTTTCAGGAATCAAATCGCAAAGAGCTTTGATTTCAACTCCCTCAATTTTCATCATCCTTTCAACAGCTCCGGGTCCTCTCATTCCAAGTCCAATAAATCCGATCCTTACCCTATCGATCGGTTCGCATGCAAGTCCAACAACATTCTTACTCTTTTTACTCTGTTCGGTAACAGATTCCGTCAATTCGATTCTGCCGTTCCTGTTCTCTCCCAAAACGGGAATTGACGAAAGGCCTATCGCCGCACCAGATGCTATTGCGGTTTTTATGAATCCTCTTCTCGAGCTTTTCATTTAATGCCTCATTTATTTTGTTTGACTTAGTAATCCGTCTTTCATTTCATAAATATGATCTGATATTCTGACCAGGTCAGGATTATGAGTAACAATTAGAAATGTAAGGTTTAATTTATTGTTCAACTCAATAAAGAGATCGTGAATTTTTGAACTGCTTGTTGAATCAAGATTGCCGGTCGGTTCATCTGCAAAAATTATTGCGGGATCGTTAATTAATGCTCTTGCCACAGCGACTCTCTGCTGTTCTCCGCCCGAAAGCTCTGAGGGTTTATGATGAAGCCGGTCTTTAAGTCCCACCAGTTCAAGAACATTTTCTCCCTTGTTCTTTGCTTCCTTCAAGGATCTGCCTCCGATCATCAGCGGAATTGAAACGTTCTCCAGTGCATCGAATTCAGGCAGGAGATGATGGAATTGAAATACAAATCCGATGTTCCTGTTTCTGAAGGCAGACAATTTTTCGTCGTTTAATTTAAAAATTTCAGTATCGTTGATAAGAACCCTGCCCGAGTCCGGATTATCGAGCCCGCTAAGGATGTGAAGAAGAGTGCTCTTACCGGCGCCGGAAGCACCGACTATCATCGAAATCTTTCCTGCGGTTAGAACGAAGGATACTCCTTTCAGAATCTCAAGCTTCTGATTATTCACTCTGAAAAATGATTTCCTGATCTCTTCTGCTTCTAAAATTTTTATACTCATTGTTACTCGTATTTAATTGAATCAATTATCATTGTATTAGCGGCGCGTTTTGCAGGATATAACGACGCGATGAAAGATAAAAACATTGCCATCAATCCTACTGCTATAATATCCGTAAATCTCAATTCAACCGGAAGTGAATCGATTATATATTTTGTTGGATCGAGCGGATAAAAATTATATTCGATTTGAACATAGCATACTGCTGCTCCGATCAGAATACCGAGAAATGTACCGATAATTCCAACTAGCAATCCTTCCAGCATAAATATTTTGAGAATGGACTTCCGGGTAAGCCCTATCGAACGCATTATTCCGATATCCTTTTTCTTCTCTAGCACGGTCATGGTAAGCGATGCGAATATGTTAAACGTCGCAACTGCTATAATCAGGCAGAGAAGAATGTACGCCGCCCAGCGTTCGATCAGCATTACGCTGAACAGATCCTTATGCAGGTCGTACCAAGTATTAACAGAGAATAATCCGCCCGGGAGATTTTCGTTTAACCGGCTCTTTACCGTTTCTGAACTTTCAATATCATCAAGTCTTACTTCGTAACCGGTAATCCTGTCCCTCAATCCGAATAACCTCTGCCCGGATTTAAGAGAGGTGAATGAATAGGCAATATCATAATCCCTGTTGTTCGATTCAAAAAGTCCGGCAACAACAAATTTCTGAGTCCTCGGCAATGAAAGGGAGGTTATTGTTTTTTCGATGTTATACGCGGATGCCGCGTTAATTGTGTCGCCGACACGCGCCGAGAGTTTTAGAGCGAGCGGAAGACCCAGTATAATCTTACTTACTCCGCTTCCGTCCGCAAGATTGTAATCCCCGCTGATAATTTTTGAGCTTACACCCCAATCGCTCTGCTGGTTATTTACAGCCACGCCTTTAAGAGTTACTATCTCGAAAGTCTGACGGTTAAGAAGAACCACCTTGCCTTCTACAAACGGATAATACTCAGAAGTGCTGCCGAGCGATTTCAATTCATCTTCGATCAGGTTTGTTTTATCGAATCCTCTTTCATCGATCACAGAAATTCTAACGTGAGGGTCGAAACTGATTAGAATTGATTTTACAAGAGAACCAAATCCGTTAAACACAGAAAGGACAATTATTAAAGCAGCCACGCCTATCGTTATTCCGGCTGTTGAAAGAAATGAAATTATGGTGATGAAATTCAACTTGTGTTTGGACCGGATATATCTTTTTGCGATGAAAAATTCTAGCATATCAATCAAACCTTATTGCTGATATCGGTTTTATCTTCGAAGCAACAAACGCGGGAATAATAGAGGCAATCATTGCAATCAGAATAGTGATGGCAGAAACAAGAAGATAATTATCCGGATTGATTGCGATTGGTACCCGCGATACAAAATAGATTTTATCTGGCAGCGATATTATATCGAACCGGTCCTGCAGTGTGCTTAAAATAAAAGCCAGAAGATTGCCGGCGATTGTTCCGATTATTGTAAGATAAAAACCGTGATAGAGGAAGAGACTGATGATCCGTTTCCTGTTCATCCCGAGCGAACGCAGTATACCGATTGTATTCGTCCTCTCCAGTACGATCATAAGCAGAGTACCTATAATATTGAAAACAGCGACGAAAATGATTAACCCGAGAATGATCGGGATCGGCTCTTTCTGAAGCTCAAGCCATGTGAAGATATTCTGGTGCACCTGGAATACTGATCTTACATAGTAAGGATAACCGAGGAGATCCTGCAGCTTATCGGAAAGAGAATCGATTCTGGAAATATCATTTACTTTTATGTTATATCCCGAAATTTTATCCTCCATTCCGCTGAGCCTGGATGCTTCTTCAATTGTTGTATAAGCATTCAGGTCATCGTATTCCGACATGCCGCTTTCATAAATTCCGGATACAATTAATTGTTCTATCATAGGAGGATTTTCTGCCGACGGAATCTGATTCTGATTAAGAGAAAAAATTGTAACACGTTCGCCTGACTTTAGGAAAAGCTTTTCTGCCAATCTCTTTCCTAAAAGAAGCGGAGCGGTTTCCGAAGTATCTGCGTCAATCTGACCGCTCTGAATAAATTTTCTTAGTGTATTATCCAGATTATTTCTATTTAATCCGACGATAGTTACACCTTCGGTATGCCTCTTCGATTTAATTATTGCAAGCTTTGAGACAAACGGCTCAACTGAAACGAATTCGCCACCGAAAGTTTTTTCGATTTCCTGTAATACTGCCCGCGAGGCAGGGAGGTCTCTGTTCCCGAAAGAAGTGACCTTTATGTGCGAATTAAGGTCTACTATTTTCTCTGTCACTACTTTTTCAAATCCGCCGAGAACTGTCAGTGCCATAATAACTACA
>CAZHHG010000045.1:14053-21011 GCA_964532065.1 uncultured Melioribacter sp. | reverse complement strand
GAACTCCGGATAATAAAATGATAGAGAGAAGGTTGGGGGCTGTCATAAATCCTAACGCCGCATCACCGAAAGCCCAAATAGCTTCAAGTTCTGCAACTGCTCCAATAAAGACGAATACTACAAATACCCATTTGTAATATATTATTGCTTTCTCACCGAAAAGGTAATGAGTGGCTCTGTCGCCGTAATACGACCAGCTGATTATTGTTGAGATCGAGAAGAGGAATACTCCGATAGTAACAATCTTATCCCCGTAGTCGAATAGCCAGCTTAAGCCCTGTTTAAACGCGAATGCCGTGAGCAAACTCGCATTTAAAAGTTCACCGTCATATTCCGGATTCATTAATTTATAATATTGAGTATGATGCCAGGCGCCTGTTATAATTATTACAAGTCCGGTTAACGTGCAAATGATTATTGTGTCGATAAATGGTTCGAGCAATGCAACCGTACCTTCGCGAACTCCATATTTTGTTTTAGCAGTTGAATGAGCAATCGGTGCGCTACCCTGACCCGATTCATTTGAATACAGACCTCTTTTAATTCCCCAGAGTGCCGTATTAAGAATAACTAAAAATGCGCCGCCGCTAACTCCTGCTATCTGTGCCGGAGGATTGAATGCCATATCCACGATCATTCCGAGTGAAGGGAAGAGCTGCGGAAGATTGGATATAACTACAACCATCGCAGTTACAAAATAAAACACCGCCATAAAAGGTGATAGTATTCCGGTAACATTTCCAATTCTTTTGATACCTCCAATTATAACAGACCCGACCAGGGTGGAAATAAATAATCCATTTAAGATTTGAGAAATGGAGACGGAGAAGCCGCTGAATATTTCGTGCTTCAGTGTCCAGAATCCTGTTGTCCCGGCTATCTGGGAATATTCGGAATATAATTGGTCCGAGAGTGTGAAAGATTGAATCGCGTTGCCTGTTGCGAATGAACAGATTACGGCAAAGCTGGCGAATAAAATCGCGAGCCATTTGAAATTTTTCCCGAGTCCTTTTTCAATAGTGTACATGGGACCGCCAGCTACCGATCCATCAGGTAAAATATCCCTGTATTTATGGGCAAGAGAGCACTCTGCAAACTTGAGTGATGTTCCGAATAGCGCTGAGATCCACATCCAGAAGAGAGCACCTGGTCCGCCGTAATAAATTGCTGTCGCAACTCCGGCTATATTACCGATACCGACTGTTGCAGAGATTGCTGTAGAAAGCGCTTTAAAGTGATTCAGGTCGCCGGCGTCTTTCGGATCATCGTATATCCCGGCTGTTACTTTTATTCCGTGCCAGAAATAACGGAATTGGGGAAAGAAATTTTTAACGGTTATAAAAATACCTGTCCCGAGTAGAAGTGCAAGTATGAGAGGAATAGAACCTAAAGGTAAATCTTTGCTTGGAAAGTTCTTAACGCTTTCGAAATTTCCGGGGAACAACCAGACTATATCGAAGAAGGACCTTCCGCCGAAAATAAAAAGCAAAAAGATTATTCCTATTGTGACGATTCCTGCAGTGGATTTTTTCATGGATTTGAATTGGTTAGTTTCAGAATCATTTAATTAAAGTAATCCAATAGAGCTTAACAGGACTATTATTATTAGTACAGGTGCAATGTACCTTAGAATTATTTTCCATAACCCGACTATCCAGGGGAATTTATCGAATATTTTTTCGCTTCCATCTTTAAGATGGTATAAAACTTTTTCAAAGCCCCAAAGCCAGCCTACAAATATTGCAATAAAGAATCCGCCTATTGGAAGCATCAGGTTTGATGAGATAAATTCTGTCAGGTCGAAAAAAGTAAGTCCGGCAACCTTAATATCAGCAAGTAAATTAGTTGAGAGGGCGCTTGGAATTCCAAGCAGTAAAGAAAGGGATCCAAAAACTATTACGGCTTTTTTGCGTGCCCATCCTTTTTCATCTACAAAGTAGGCAGTAACTACTTCGAGAAGAGATACGGTTGATGTAAGTGCGGCAAGTGCAAGTGCAAGAAAGAAGAGGATTGAGAATAAATATCCTCCCGGCATTTTTGCAAAAACTACCGGCAAGGTTCTGAAGATAAGACTCGGCCCGACGTCCGGATTCTGCCCAGTCGCGAATACAACTGTAAAGATGCAGATTCCCGCAATTATTGCCACCGATGTATCAAGAAATGCGATCCATACCGATGATGTTGGAATGTTGTCTTTCCTGGACATATAACTGCCGTATGTGAGCATTGCGCCCATACCGAGACTCAGTGAAAAAAAAGCCTGTCCTAATGCAGCGAGTATTACGCTTGTATTAATTTTACTCCAGTCCGGATTAAAAAGATAATTGATTCCTGCAGAGGCTCCTTCGAGTGTAAGCCCTCTGATCATTAAAATTATTAGAAGGATAAAAAGGAGAGGCATCATTATTTTGCTGCCGAGTTCAATTCCTTTTTGAACACCGAAATAAACAATACCCATTGTAAGAATCATGAATATCGCAAGAAGCGATACATTCCACATCGGATCTAAAGTCAGACTGGAGAAATGTTCGCTGGCTTTTTCGGCAACATCGTAGTTAAGAAGTGATCCGTTAATTGCTTCAGCTATATATCCGAGAGTCCAGCCGGCAACAACCGAATAAAATGAGAGAATTACAAATCCTGCAATTACGCCCATTCCCCCTATACCATGCCAGAATTTTGATTTTGTTAGGACTTTAAATGAACCGACAGGATTTTTTTGAGCGGTTCTTCCGATTAGAATTTCCGCAATGAGAACCGGAATTCCAATAGCGATTACACAGACGACATAGACAAAAATAAATGCAGCGCCGCCGTTTTCACCAGCCAGGTAAGGGAATCTCCAGATATTACCCAAACCCACGGCAGAACCGGCTGCAGCAAGTATAAATCCTATTTTACTTCCCCATTGTTCTCTTGGACTAGAATTCATAGAACATATTAACCTTTTTAGTTTTAAAATTCGGGCAAATATTCAATATTAAATTTTGATAAGCAACAGAAAAATTCATTTCCTCTATCTTATATATATGTACTTAATAGGGGGTCTCAGAGTCAAAAATCCAGATTCCATAATTCGAATTCATATTTACTATTAATAGGTCTCTGAAGAGTGGAAATTTTTTTTATATGAATTTCAATTTTTTACTTGACAATAAGACAATCAGTCCTTAGCTTTGAACCAGTTACCAGCCGAAGTTCATTATAAAGTAAGTTTTCTTTAATCAGTAAAGAAGAAAGTAGGTAATCTGAGGGGATTAGCTTTTTCTTGTTTTTATTACCAGCCGAAAATAGATTCAGCCGAAAGGGTAAAACAGCCGAGCTTAAACTATAAGTTTGTTTAACTTCTAAAGAGGGTGCTTATGAAAAACAAATTTACCGTTTTTGCATTGCTCATTTTTCTGTTCACAGGAATGAGCTTTGCACAAACATATTACGTCAATGCTACTACCGGGAATGACGCAAATGACGGTTCTCCCGGTACTCCGTGGTTGACAATTCAGCACGCCATTGATAATGTCCCTTCTGGTTCTACGATTAATGTTGCTGCAGGTACCTATACAGAGGATTTAACAATACCTGTTGGAAAGACCGATATTGAACTTGTTGGTGCTGGTGCCGGCTCATCATTTATCCAGGGCGTTACAAATGTGCCTATTGCAAGTTGGCCGTTAGCTGATCCAAATATTGAAATACTTGGTAATGGCACAATTATTCATGGTTTTACTATTGTCAGTCCATTATGGGTAAATGGTTTCTACAGTAGCGGAATTGTCATTGGCGCAACAGATGTTGAGATTTATGACAATGAATTTCAGATTGCCGGTTCTGATGATACCGATGATATCTCTCAAGGTATTCAAACAGTTTTCAATGTTGACATATCCGGCTTGAACATTCATGACAATGATTTCACTCATAATGCTGTTTCAGTTGCCGGCTTCGAAGGAATTTATATCAATAAAAATTCCGGCGTTGGTACAATTACAATTAGCGGAAATACATTTACAGGTAATGTACTTAGAGCCATCACCACAGAAACCTCGAATTCCACAATATCCGGGAATTCTATTGTTACAGATTTAGTAGCGGGTTTACCAGGTGGTTATCAGGGTATTAATATCACTTATGCTATCGGATCCGGAACAGTCGATAATGTTCTTGTTGACGGGAATGTAATAACCGGAACAGGTGGCGGTGGTTTCCAGTTTGGTGTCAATATCGGAACAGGAGCCAATAATAATACCTTCACAAATATTCAGATCCTTGGTAACAATATTAGCGGCAATCAAATCGGAATCAGAGTCCGTGAAGATGCCGGTGATGTGATTGTTACTGACAATGATTTGGATCTAAATACTACATTAGGTATAAACAATGCAGATCCCGGTTTAAATCTTCTTTCTGCTGAATCAAATTGGTGGGGCGATTTATCTGGTCCGTTTAATGCGTCTACGAATCCATCCGGTACCGGAAGCCCGGTTTCGGACAATGTAGATTATTCTCCATGGTACGGTGCAGCCCGCACTACTACACCAATGACATATTATGGCGATCCATCCGATCCTGATTATGTAGATGACGCTATCGATAATGCGCAGAACGGTGATGAAGTTATTATTCAGTCAGGTACATACAATGCATTCACTGTTGATAAAGAGATTACTCTCACAGCTGAACCGGGTACAATTGTTAACCATGGATCCCCGGCAATTACTGTTGCCGCAAATAATGTAACTATTGACGGTTTTACGTTCAGTTACGTCGATCCGGATTACGCGATTCAGGTCGATCCGAATTACTCGGGTACCGTAATTGTAAATTGCAACTTTGATGTTCCTAACGCAGTAGATAACCAGAGCAATCAGACTGTCCTCGCAGAAAACAACTATTGGGGATTTAATGGTGCCTACGATGGTCCAACTATAAGCACAAATCCGGGAGGAACCGGAGGTGTAATTAGTGAGAATCCGGGTGCCGGCGCTGTTGATTACGATCCATGGGTAGGGAAAACTACAAGTCCGGTAACCGGTTATGTAGGAACCTCGAATGTAAATGTTCTGGTTTCATGGGACTGGCTCAATTTCTTCGGACCCGATTTCGATTTTGAACTTGATCACGGCGGAGTTCAGGGTGAGGATTTGAGTACAAGCGTTAATACAAACAGCATTAATATTCCCGGTCCACTACTTTTCAATACAACTTACAACTGGTATGTAAGAAGTCAGACCGATCCTCTCGGAACATGGATTGGTCCATTCTCATTTACCACTACAGCAGATGATATTGCGTTAATATCTCCAGCTGATTTATCTGAAGGTGTTGCAACATCCTTCACATTTACATGGAGCGCAGCTCCAGGTGCGGACGATTATCAAATTCAGGTTGATGATGATCCTGCTTTCGGGTCACCTTTTATTCAGACTACTACCGGAGGAGCTACTTCATATGCTGCGGTCGGTTTTACTCCAGGAACTACCTACCATTGGAGAGTCCGCGCAACGAATAACGGCGGAGTAACCTGGGGACCTTGGACAGCATCCTGGGAATTCTTTACGACATTCTTAGTTAGTGTAGCCAATCCTTCTCAGACGAATTACGCTGTAGGAATTTCTGTTCTGCCTACATTTACATGGTTAGCAGTAGCAGGTGCAGCAACTTACGATCTGGAAGTTTCTACAGATCCAGCTTTCGGTGCTCTTGTTCCATTGACTGCAAGCACGGGCATTGGAGCTTTAACTTACACTGTTACCAATTTTGAACAATTAACTTCCGGTACACTTTATTACTGGAGAGTTAAAGCAAATGGCGGTCCTAGTGACGGAAAATACTCCGGCTCCTGGGAATTCACTACACATTTAGGCAACCTGACAATAACCACATATTATGCATCCGGCACATCTGTTAACCTTGCCTGGTTACTGCTGCCGTACACTGCAAATGTTAAATACGACATCTATTATTCAGATGATAGTTTCTTAACCTATACTACGATTCCTAATCTTACAAACGCATTTTATACAATTAACGGTTTAGCCGCCGGCACAACTTACGATGTTATTGTTAGGGCAAAGAATAATGCCGGTACAGTAATTATCACTTATTCTGCGGCTGTTAGTTTTACAACACCCGGCTTACCAACACCTTACCAGTCATATCCAATTGGAGGTGCTACTACTTATTCCAATCCTCCATATCTATACTGGTACACCGGTACTCTATTCGGCGGTCAGTATCAGGTCAGATACGCAACTGATCCATCAGTTGACGGATTTGGAACATTAAATCATGGTTCAGCTACTTTCTTAGCTTATACATCAAACCTTTATACTGTTTTCCCTGCACCTTTAACACCGGGTCAGACTTATTATTGGCAGGTAAGAGTATTTGATGGGGTTAACTACGGCAGCTGGTCTTCTGTTGAAAGCTTTGTCGTTTACAGTTCAACTCCAACTGTAGCTCCAGTACCTTATCCTTCATGGCCGGTTGGCGGTTATGATTATTACATAAATCCGCCAACGTTCTACTGGTATACAGGCACATTTACAACCGGATTGTACTTCCAGGTACAATGGGATGACGATTCGGATCTTAATGTAGCACCACTAGGAACATCAGCCTGGTTTGCATCAAACCTCTATTATACTCTTGGTGCAAGTTTAACTCCCGGTACTTACTGGTGGAGAGTAAGATCATCGCTTGATAACGGTTTAACATGGTCGGCATGGTCAACAACTGAAAGCTTTGTAATCCCGGCTTCTACTAATTCAGTTTCAGTTGCATATCCGACTTCACCTGTTGGTCTTGAAGTTTCAACATTGAATCCGACTCTTTCATGGTTTGCGATAACGCCTCCTGCACTTCAGTACAAAGTAAGAATTTCACCTTACTCGAATACTGATGGAAACGGAATGCTTAATCACGTCACTGCGACAGAAACAGGATGGATTGGAGTTAC
>CAZHHG010000045.1:0-14043 GCA_964532065.1 uncultured Melioribacter sp. | reverse complement strand
ATTTAATTCACTGACATTTACTCCGTCAATCACATTATATGCAGGAGCAACATATTACTGGCAGGTTCAGTCCCGTCTTGCTGCGGCCCCGAATACTGAAGCAAGCTGGTCTTATGTAGCTAGTTTCCAAACCGCCGCCGGAGCCATGGCTATAGTTCCATTTGCTGTTAGCCCGATTCAAGGACAGCCGATCAATAGTACAACAGCATTGCTATCATGGGCATTGCCTTCCCAGCCTTCTACTCATCTGAAGTATGATGTTGAATATTCGAAGAATGCTGACTTCAGTGGTGCAATCAGAATAAGCAGTGTTGAGGAGAGATTTGCAAAAGTCGATGGATTAGATCCTAATACAAAATACTATTGGAGAGTTTATTCTAAAAATAATACCGGTTCTCAGTCGGTCTATTCCGCTATCGGTTCGTTTAACACAGGCGGATTGACCAGTGTAGAACCAGAGCATCAAGTAATACCAGCCAATTTCATATTAGAGCAGAATTATCCTAATCCGTTCAATCCGACCACAAGGATTAACTATGCTATACCAAACGATAATTTCGTTACTGTTAAAGTATACGATATGCTTGGTAGGGAAGTTAATACTCTTGTAAATGAATTCAGAAATGCAGGCAGTTATTCTGTTGTCTGGAACGGGGAGGACAGTTCGGGGCAGAAGGTTGCAAGCGGTACATATGTTTACAGGATTACTGCAGGCAGCTTTGTTGCAACAAAGAAAATGGTTCTCTTAAAGTAATCTCAAAATTGTTGAATTATGAAATCTATTTTACAACAAAAAATTTAAGAGGAAAATAAAATGGGAAAACTTGGTGCTACAATATTCGTCTTTATCATGATTGCTGTGATCGGACTGGCCCTTTATGCCTGTCATCAAGCGTACTTTGCTTAGACTCAGTTAATCACCGGGATTTTAAAAATCCGGTGACTCATAAATAATCAATTGAAAGGTCACCCCGGATTTCCGGGATGACCTTTTTTTCTTTAAACAATTTAATGATCTGCGCAGTTTTTTTATTTTTGGCAAGAAGGATTCGAATAATAAAGTGGAAATAAAATTCCAAAAATATACTCTCGAACTTAAACATCAGTTCAATATCTCTTACAGTTCGAGAAGTACTACTCCTGCTGTAATCTTAAAACTGATGCAGGATGGTTACGAAGGTTTTGGCGAAGCAAGTCTGCCCCCTTACTTAAAAGAAAGCCGGGAATCTGTAATTTCATTTTTAAATCTTCTGGATATTCCTGAGATCTCTTCATATGAAAATATTATCGGAATAATAGATGGGCTTGATAAATATGCCTCCGGTATGTCTGCTGCTAAGGCAGCGGTTGATATCGCGCTGCACGACCTGCTCGGTAAATTATTAAATCAGCCTTGCAGCAAATACATGGGAGTGGATACAAACGACCCGCTTTTTACTTCCTACACTATCGGCATCGATACTATGGAAATGATGGAGCGTAAAATTGAAGAGGCAAGTGAATTCAAAATACTGAAAATAAAAATCGGTACATCCGATGACTTTGAAATAATAAAAAATGTGCGGAAACTAACTGATAAAAAATTATATGTCGATGCCAACCAGGGATGGACGGATAAATATGCAGCACTAGAACTAACTCATTTTCTTAAAGAGAATTCGGTTGAACTGATTGAGCAGCCATTCCCGGTATCCAGAATCGAAGATACTTCCTGGTTAAACGAGAGATCTCCTTTGCCGATTATAGCTGATGAGTCGATTCAATCTCTCAATGATCTTAATACTGTTAAAAATTGTTTTTCTGGAATCAACATTAAATTGATGAAATGCGGCGGATTGGCTAATGCTCTTGAAATATTAAGGAAAGGGAGAGAATACAACCTTAAAATAATGATCGGATGTATGACGGAAACTTCATGCGCAATTTCAGCGGCTATGTTATTAACCTCGTTCGCTGATTATGCTGATCTCGACGGTAATCTGCTAATTAAAAATGATCCGTTTACTGCTGAGACAGTTCGAAACGGACGGCTTAATTTCAACGGCGATAACGGGCTCGGAATTAAGATTAATAATCAATTTGATCTGCAGATTTAGAAATCTCATTATGTTTTCCGTTATACTTCTATTTAATTATATTTACCTGAAGAAATTCAAATCCTGAAAACAATATCCAATTGTCGGTTCGAGTAATTTCCAAATTAAAATGTAAGCCGTGATTTTTTATGATATTGTTCTTCTTGATCATTAAAAAGAATTATTATTAAGTAAACTATTAATTATTTGCCGTAAAAGAGGTCAAATGTCCCGTGCGAAGTTTATTGTGATTTGTCTTTTTCTTGTAGCTCTAATTCCCAACTGTACTGTAAGTCTTAAAGCGGAATCGGAAATATATTTCAGGATTAATCAGGTAGGATTTTTGCCAAACGAATACAAATCGGCAATTATCCTCTCCAACATTCCACTTGAGGGGATGAACGCTGAATTAAAAAACAGACGATCAGGTAGAATTGCCGGTAGTTATACTTTTTCTAAAAACACCGGACAGTACGGAAATTTTAAATATTCGTACATAATTAATTTTTCTGAAGTAACAGATTCAGGCGAGTATATAATAAGTATTGCAGACAGACAATCCTATCCATTTACAATTAGTTCCGATCCCTACAATAATATTGCTGAAATATTGCTCCAATTTTTTAAAGTGCAGAGGTGCGGTTATACAAATCCCTCTGAGCATGGTGTTTGCCATATTTCGGATGCGAGTTCAATTATCGACGGTAAGAGGTCAATCTCCAGAAAAGTCGATGTAACCGGCGGATGGCATGACGCAGGTGACTATGTGAAATTTCTAAATACTACTGCCTATTCCACGTATATGCTTCTTTTCTCTTATGAATTCGATCCGGATAAATTCGGATTTGACAGAGATAAAAACGGTGTTCCGGACATACTAGAGGAAGCAAAAGTTGGGCTCGACTGGCTTCTCCGTGCCGCATATTCCAATAATAAGTTTATAACCCAGGTTCAGGACCTGAGAGATCATGAAGTAGGGTGGAGGATGCCGGAAGATGATCCTCTCGGTTTTGACAGACCTGCTTTTATCGGGATGGGTAAAAACCTGATAGGAATCTATTCAGCAACAATGGCACTGGCTTCACGCATCTGGAAGAATACAATTCAATTTCCCGAATTCGCTGATAAGTGTCTAAATGCGGCCGAAAAATATTATGCAATAAAAGACAGAGTCCAGAATATCGACAGTAGCGGAACCGGAATGTACATTGATAACAGTCTTGAAGGTAAAATGGCTCTTGCGGCAGTCGAATTATATCTTACTAACAAAAATCAATCCTATCTGGATGATGCAATGGTTTATGCAGACTCGGCAGGTGCGGATTTCTGGTGGAGCTGGGGAAATATAAACACGGTTGCTCATTATCGGTTAGGTAGATTTGATGAAAAATATAAGGAGTATATTAAGAAGAATCTAGATCATTTTAAGGAAAATAGCAGTAATAACCTCTTCGGTTTAGGAACTTCTCTATCATGGGGAACAAATCAAACATTAATCGGAATCGCTCTTCAGGAAATACTCTGGCAAAAATTAACCGGTGATAAATCCTATGATACACTTGCGACTGTTCAGAAAGATTTTATACTTGGCAGAAATCCCTGGGGAATTAGTTTTATTCATAACGTTGGAGATAATTTTACAAGGAATTTTCACCATCAGATCTCTCACTTTAAAGGTAGACTACCGGGTGGCTTTGCCGCGGGACCGGCAACAAAATCATTCCTAAAAAATTATAACCTGCAGTATGAAAAGGGGGATAATTATGCAAAGTTTCAGACTGAGGATGTTTATTACAGAGATGACAGGATGGATTATATAACTAACGAACCGACTATTACGGCTAATGCTACAGCAATTTTTGTATTCGGTAACCTGAAATGATAGGAGGAATGAGATGTATTATTATGAACCATCTTATCAGAATTTACACTATTTTAGATCACAAGATTTCATTTTTTGAATGTTTTCGCACTTTATAATGGCATATTAATTGGGACGATATACCTTAGAAAAAGCAAAAAATAGGTTGAATCATGGTTAGTTCAGTTAGAAGAATTCCCTCCGGTTTTTCATTTATTGATAAAAACTGGGGAGGTATTTATAGAGGTGGAAGTTACCTCGTTATCGGCCCGAGAAAATCAGGGAGAACACTCATTGGTCTTCAATGTGCTCTTGAAGCGGCTAAAAATGCAGAGGTATGCTTATTTTTTACTATTATGCGTCCCAAGGATTTAATGATTCAGGCGGCTTCTTTGAATTTCGATATCCAATCATATATGAATCAAAATCTGATTATTGTTGTCCGGGTCGCTCCTCCAAACGATATTTACGACATGTATAATCCGGATGATTACCTGGTAGAATATTTTAATGATATAATAACTGTAGTGAACCAGTATAATCCGACAAGAATAATTTTTGATGAACTAACACCCTTTGTTGGATTCAGAAATCTTGATCATCTTCGGAATACATTTTTACACACACTTGAAATAATTGAAGAAAGGGATATAACAAGTCTGTTTGTTATCAGTGAACCGGCCACTCAAAAAGCTCAGTCGATTGTTGAAGGCCTCTCCCAATTTGTTACTGCTATTGTCCAGCTGAAAAAACAGGCTGGTAGTGGGGAAAGACTTCACAGCGGTCAGGTAACGATTTCACCAAATGTCGGACATACCGAAGGGGAATTTACAGCGGAATACAGAATTGAGCCATATAAAGGTGTAACAACAGAATTTTCAAGAGAACCGGTCACTTCAACAGATGAATTTTTACCTTCAATTTCAAAACCCAGAATGATTAACCGTCCTACCAGAATTGATGTGCCTACAGAACCGTATGCTTTTTCTAATATTTATAATTATAATGATTTCCTTCTCATTCTAAATAACCAGATTGCCCTTTATAAAAGTACCGGTCAGACATTTAATATTATTTCCTTTAAACTGGATCCGGCTGGTCAGATTAAGGGAATACTTAACATTACACAATTGCAGAACGCGGTTAAGCAGGCTACAAGTAAGAAAGACAAGATTTGCATTATTGAAAACAAAGTTATAGTATTGCTTGTTAGAGGGACTCTGAAAACAGTTGTAGATTTAATGACTAACGTGCAGAATAATCTTCCGAGTCATGATCCAAATTACATCAACGCCGCTCTTGACTATATATCAATATTCAATATTGAGGTAGATGAAAGAGTTGAAAATGCTGAATCGATGATGGAATTTGTTCTGACTGCAGAAAATTCATCAACGAATTCATATCAGCCACTAAACAAATATATCGGTTAATGAGGCATTGTGCTAAAATACTTTTTACATTATTACTCATTACTTCTTTTGCCTTTGCTCAGGTAAGGTCGGACGGATTAAGACGTCAAGCGGATCTCCTGATAAAAGAAGGTAGGTTCAAAGAAGCAATCGATCAGTTAAATAAATTTATTTCTGCTAATCCTCAGCTTGCCGAAGGTTACCATATCCGTGGTTTGTGTTACGAGAAAACAACCGAGTACCAGTATTCCGTATTAGATCTTAGAAGAGCACGCAGGCTTGATCCTTCTAATGCGCAGATTCAGACAGACCTCAACCGTGTTATTTCGATATGGCATGCTCAGCTATACCGTAAAATAGAAGGTCATAAAAGAGATATTGCCATTGATCCTAATTTCGCTTTCAGTTATCTGGAAATCGGAAAAAGTTATAGATGGCTTGAGGAATGGAGTAATGCAGAACTCTGGTACGATGAATATCTTAAAAGAGACGATAATGCCTCTCCCGATGAAATAATCCGGTATACGGAAATTTTGGCCAAGACAGGCTCAATAGTTAAAGGAGAAAGGATTTTAAAAAAATATGTTGAAAGATATCCGGAAGACTGGAGGTTATGGAGCAGGTATGGCTATTTTACACTCTGGTTGAACAAATTTAAGATTGCAGAAGATGCGTTTAGAAAAGCATTATCCTTTAAACCCTATTTTAAAGAAGCTGAAGACGGTCTGGATCAGGCAATAAACCAGGCTTATCTGCTTCAGTATCAACCCCGGGCATATGAGAAGGTCTATCCAATCGACCGGTACACCAGCATTCTAAACAGAGATCCCGAAAACATTCAGATCCGTTACCAGCTAGTAAACGAATTGATTGGTGCCGAGAGATATGAAGAAGCCTATCAACAACTCCAGGTTCTTCAGAACACAGAAGCCGACAAAGATGAGTTTAAAAACTTATTAAATACAGTTACAACATACAGAGACAGTACATTTAATAACGCAGTATCCTTCTATACCGAAATGCTGAAAAACAATCCTTCGGATAAAGAAGCCGTTAAAAAGCTTGCTGAAGCATATGCTAATCTGTTCTATTTCGACAGCGCAATTGAAATTCTAAATGAGTATCTGGAGAATGTACCGGAAGAGCAGGATCTCGATATCAGATTTTTATTCGCAAAGTATTGTGCCTGGAACTATGAATGGGAACGCGCAATCGGGCAACTGAATAAATTACTTCAGTATGATCCTAATAATCTCGACTATCAGTTACTAAGAGGACAGATTGCGGTCTGGACAGTGCTTGATTTTGATATTGCTGAGAGGTATCTCCTGAACGTAGCGGAGAACAGGCCGAATGAAATTCACGCTTATATTTCGCTCGCTTCAATGTACTCATGGCAGAAAAAGTTTACGGATGCCAGAAAATATATCGACATTGCCAAAAGTATTTCGCCGAATGACCCTGAAGTTGAACTTGCAGAGAGCAATTATGCAATTCATATGTCTGCTTACGAAGAACAGCTTGTCTTCGAAATTAAGAGTGAAGCCGGTAAACTTGCAGGTGAAGGAAATTGCGAAGAAGCCCGTTTAAAATACGAGGAATATTTTTCGCGGCGCACCGCTCCTACAAGAGATGAATTAATGGAGTATGCCGATATAGTATCGTGTACAAGGGATTTTCAGAAGGCTATTGAAATTTATGATCAGCTTCTCAATCAGGAATTTGACTACAAAATCGCTCTTTACAGAGCAAGAAATTATTATTACAATAAAGATTCTACACTGGCACTTGCTGAACTCGAAAGTCTTTACAAAATTAAACCTGAAGACGATGATCTAAAACTTTTTCTCGCTGATGCCTATGCGGCTACCGATCAGCCGGAAAAAGCTGATGCTATCTACAGAGAACTGATTCTTAATAATCAGAATGAAACTGAATTGAAAGAATTAAATAAACGGCTTGCGCTCCTTGGTGAATACTATATCCGCAATAAAAAGCTTGAACAGGCGGATGAACTTTATGAGGAACTTCTTGAGCTGCCGGATAATGAGTACCTGAGAGAAGATATTGATTTACGAAGAATGTACCTGGCTGATGCATATGTGCTTGATGAAGAATACGGAAGAGCAGAGGATATTTATGAGGAATTACTCGAAACTACAACGGATACTTCTGAAGTCCGGATTCTTAACCAGAGAATCAGCTGGATACCTCCATCGGGTTTTAGTAGAGGAGTAACAAGTATCGGAAATTTTCTTTATGGTTTCATACCTACGAATATCGGTATTACTCCTTTCTCTAATTATTATTCCGATAATCAGAATTTGAAACTATGGAATTACGGACTTCGATTGGATGCCGGACTTATGGGCTTTCTTGGAATAGGTGCGCAATGGAATAGAACGAATATCAAGACAGATATTTTCAGCAGGGATTTTACATCATTAAAAGGAATACTTTCCATTTATTTATCTCAGAATTTCAGTATCTCAGCCGGATATGGTACATTAAATATTCTTGGAGAACCGACAAAAAATATTGGGGATATAACCCTGCGGTACGAAAAACAGGATAATTATTCACTGGTTGGTAGTTACGAAAATAATGATGCCCGTTTACTGCTTTATTCACCAACGCTAATTTTTGTTCGTTTGAAATCGGAACTGTACAGATTAACCGGCTATTATCAGTTTAAAGATTTAATGCGAATTTCCGGTTATTATAGCTATTATCAAATTTCGGATAAAAATGAGGGAAATGACCTTCAGTTAAGGTTTGGCCGTAAATTCTTTAAAGATGCGTTATTCGGTTATGAGTATTTCTTTTCGGATTTTGCATTTGTCGCCACGAACTATTATTCACCCCAGGATTTTGATTCGCATAGTATCTGGGGCGAATATTTATGGCAATTAGAATCGAAGCTGAATGGAAAGATTGGTGGCAAAGTGGGTTATGTCCCTATGGCCGATTTTATAATAAGCGAAGTCTTTGCTGAGGCGAATTATAAACCGATCGATCTCCTTATAATTAGCGGAAGATTAGGGTTCTCTAATAGCTTTAGATACGATACCGGTTACAGATCGTTTTCTGCTTCGTTGTCTGCATACTGGAGTATCTATTAGTTTCTGTCATTTCTAAATGACTCGATTTTAATTTGGAAAAAATCCATTTTTTTTATAACTAAACACTTCAAAAATTCACCTGTTTATATGAAAAAATTATTCAAATATTTTATCCTTTTTATATTTTCTTGCTCGTCGCCTGTCCTCTCATTCGTAAAAGATGAAGGGACTGTTCTAACCAGTGAGTTTATAGTGGAACCCATTAGTTCAACATATACTCAGCAATTAGGTAAATTCATTCCTCTTAGCGGAAATGTTGAGCAGATGGGAAAGTTTTTTGCGGCTTTAAAAAACTCAAAGAATAATGTAATCAAGATTGCTCATTACGGTGATTCTCTAATCCAGGGAGATATTATCAGCGAATTCCTGCGCGAAAAACTTCAGCAAACCTTCGGTGGTAAAGGTGCCGGGTTCCTTTCAATAGTATCTAATGATATTAAGATGCGGCAGACTACAAAGCATACATATTCGGATGACTGGAAATATGCAGCCATTATAACCCGTAATCCGGATCGCCTCCCATTTGGGATAAGCGGTTCAGTAGCTGTACCGCAGAGAAACAGCTGGGTTAAGTATGAATCCACTGACTATCTCTCCTCAACAAGCTCATTCACCAAAGTAAAAATTTATTACAGTAATGCAGGTGATGAATCAACAATTGAATACAGGATTAATAATAATTCAAGAAAGACCATTAGTCTTAGGCCGGGTAATGATGTTCAGGAGGCTTTAATAGAACTGAATCAACCGTCAACTTCAATTGAGATCAAATTCGTCTCAGGCCAGGCTCCTTACTTTTACGGTGTTAGTCTTGAGTCAGGCAATGGGATTTATCTTGATAATTTCCCGATGCCGGGAAATACCGGCGTTTCGCTTCTGGATATTCCTAAAAAGATTTTTCAGGACTTTACTCAGCTGATTGATTACAATCTGATAATTTTAACATACGGTGCAAACGTATCTTCACCGAATAGGGGTATTTTTAATCTTTATGAAAATAAGATGATTAACGTGATAGAAGAATTGAAAAAAAATTATCCTGAAGCCAGCATTCTTCTAGTGGGAGTTGGCGATAAAACTATGAAAAGAGGGAATCGATTCATCACAAATCCAGATGTAACTTTTCTTCTTGAAACGCAAAAACGAATAGTAGAAAAGACAAAAATTACTTTCTGGAATTTATGGGAAGCCATGGGTGGTGAGAATTCGATGGATCAGTGGGTTAATTCTGCTCCTCCTCTTGCTTTGAAGGATTATTCACATTTTACTCAGCTTGGAGGTCAAAGAATATCGCAGCTCTTATTTGAATCTGTTATGTACCATTATCAAAAAATAAGGTAAATAAACTTTAATACTTTGTAATAAGTTAATTAACTTTTTTACACCAAACTCTTAACTTCTTCTAATAACTTATTTGCTTGCAATAATTTAAAGATTCTATTATATTATCCCCGAGTTTGTATTTAATTGAGGCATTTATTTCAATTTGAGTTTCTTCCAGATAAGTAGATGCTGTTTTTAAGTCTTATTTTAATCTTTTGTGTTGATTGTTATGGCATTTTATTTGAATAATATGGCTGAATAGAATACCACTATAAATGGATTTAAAACCGAATAAATATCAGATTGCATTGGATAATAGGGAGGTAAAACCTCCTTCCAGAAATCTTGCCCGAGAAAAGAAGAGAACAATTTTGATCTCCGGAATATTCTCGATATTGTTATTTGTTGCCATACTTATTACGATGCCTCTTACAATCCTTACGTGGAGCGGTCTTTTTGTTTACTCTTCAATTGTATCTCTTGTAATATTCCTCTTCATTTTATTGATCCGGTATTTCGGCATCCTTTTTATGGCCTATTTTTACACAACCAAATATACTGTCCAAAATAAACCCGGTTATTATCCTTTTGTTTCAATTATTGTCCCTGTTTATAATGAAGGAAAAATTCTTTATTCATCAATCGAATCCCTCCTCGATATCGATTATCCGAACTACGATATAATAATTGTAAATGACGGTTCCACTGATGATACGGCGGCAGTCGGTGAATCACTCGTCGGGTATCACAAAGGGAAAACCGGCCTGATAAAAGTTTCGCTGATTAATAAACCGAATGGCGGTAAGTCGAAAGCTCTTAATGCCGGAATTCAATATTCCGAAGCTCAATTCGTTTTATGTATGGATGGAGATTCCCAGCTAACTCCTAATACTCTTAAGATGGCTATGCGTCATTTTGATGATCCTTCCGTAGGAGCGGTTGCTGGTAATGTTAAAGTACAGAATAGAAAGAAAATTTTAACTGACCTTCAGGCACTCGAATACCTCGAAGGTTTGAACCTGGCACGAAGCGCTCAGGGATTCCTGCAGATGGTTAATATAATTCCCGGTCCAATCGGAGTTTTCAGAAAAGTTACTCTCAGGGATGCCGGTTTCTATTCTAGCGATACATTTGCTGAGGATGCTGATGTTACTCTTAAAATTCTGGCAAAAGGCTGGAAAATTATTTACGAACCGAATGCTGTTGCTTTTACAGAAGCACCTATCACCATTTATCAACTGTTAAAACAAAGATATAGATGGACTAGGGGAATTCTTCAGGCTATTAGAAAACACAAAAGATATCTTTACAACCCGACTGTAAATTTTAATAACAGCTTTATAATGTGGTCTATGTTTTATGAAGCTCTTATCTGGCCCGCAATGAATATCTTTGTAAATCTCTACTTTATTATTGTAGCCTTATTATATGGTATTCATATAACTCTATTCCTCTGGTGGGTCGGAATTGCGGTTCTTGATCTAATGTCGGCAGTCTATTGTATTGCTGCTGAAAAAGAAGAATTCAGACTTGTTCCTTATGCAATTATCTATCGTCTTGTGTTCATTCTTCTTATCGATGTTACAAAAGCAATGGCGACAATTGAAGAATTTCTCGGTGTCAGAATGACGTGGGGTAAACTCGAAAGAACCGGTTCCGGCGGTTCTAATTCAGGTATGAAATCGTCTCCGGCTGTTGCCAGGTCAAAATAAAGAATTTTATTTGAGGTTAATATGGAATTAATTCCTATACTTTCGCTTATAATACTGGTTGCCACAATATCGACTTTTATTCTTGCGGTTGGTGCATACATCTTATATAAAGTCAGAGAACGGAAAGGTGTGCTTTCACAAGCACCTCAACCATCTGCAATACCTGCAGAATTAATTGCCCCTGCACCTCTTACTGCTGATCAAAGAGGTATTTCTCCTGAGAGGCGAACCTTTGAAGTTGTTGCCCCTCAACAGGAACCAGGCTTCGACTACCAGAGACAGCCGACTTATGGAGGCAGGGAGGAAGTTTCCAGAGGTCCTGAACTAAGACCTACATATGTGGGAAGCGGTCCTTCCTATTCTGAAGGAAGCAGGTATCAGAGGCCTACAGGAGACAATGTTAGAGGAACCGATTCAGAGAAATCCCCTTCAAAGAAAAAATTTATGAGATATACTAATGAAGGGTATATTGAACCGGCAGCCAAAGATAAAAAACAAGAGGATAATCTAAGGTGGCGGTAAAAGAGTCCAAAGGCCTCAGGGTTAATTATCTTATTATTTTCCTAAGCGGCCTTGTATTGCTAATTACCGGTATTCTTGTCTTCCTGCTCATAGTTCGAAATATTTATGGAAGCTATGAGATAAAAGAAATATTACCCACTAAGCAAAATCTTAAAGTCCTATCCAGCGAGGATAAAACCGGAAAAGCTGCTATACTTTATTCAAAATATACCGAGAATATGCTCCCCTCCGGAAGTACCTGGCTTAAAGATAATGTGGATTCCTGGAAAAAATTTGTCGGCAATTCGCGGATGACTTATGATGTCATTTCAGATCAAACAATCGAACTTGGCGAACATCTCGAATATAAAATTTTAATTCTGCCCGGGTCCAAATCCCTGAGCGATAAACAATTAATTCAACTGAAAAAATATCTTGAGAATGGCGGAAGCCTCTTTGTATCGGGCGGACCGGCAACTTTTTCGGATGAAGGCAAATGGCGTGGCTGGGATTTCTTTACTGAAGTTTTCGGTATGAAATTTAATAGGGAAATAAAACCGGAAGAGTTTTATAAAGTTCATACCTTAAGAGGTAATTTACCGATCACAGCAGAAATTCCAACCGGTTATGCTCTTAAAATTGCAACCTGGGATCGACCGATTTATGCAGAGGTACTTGAGCCTAGGACAACTCAGGTTAGTTTCTGGTATGATTTCAGAAGTGAAGCCGGCCTTGTTAGAGAAGAAATATCTAAAAGTGCAGGTATTGCCTTCGGTACATATGGTAAAGGCAGGTTTGTCTGGTATGGTTTTGAGATTAATTCTGTTCTGGGAGTTCAGAAAGATTATATTTTCTTCGAAAAGCTTTTTAATAATTCTATTAACTGGCTTACTTATCAACCTACTGCATTTATTAAAGATTGGCCTGCCCCGTACGACGGAGCTATGATATTTATCCCCACGCTTACGGAAAATATCGGGAATGTTTCTAATCTTACCGGCATCTTAAACTTTTCTCAATTCCCGGCTACTTTCTTTATTAATCCTGAAGTGGGAGTCAGGTACCCCGGTTTATTAAAATCTCTTGCATCCAAAGGCGATCTGGGAGCCATTATTGATATCGGCTTTCTTGAATCCCCGGAAGATACCATGAATAAACTCTTCAGCCGGGAAACTCAATTTTCGAATATTACTTTCTCAAAAGATACTTTAAGTAAAATAACAGGAAAAGAGGTTAAAGCGATTATGCCTCTATATGGTTATTACGATGATAATACTCTTCAGGCGATGGCTGCAAAGAATATTGATTTTCTGCTGACTGACTCATTAACTGACCGGTCCGTACCTGAAATAAGAATCCGTAATAATAAGCCGATTATGATTATTACAAAAACTGCAAGGGACGATATCGAAATTGTGAAAAATTACGGCCTGACAAACACTGATTTCCAGAGATATACTTATGAGGAGGATATTGATAGGATTCTGTTTGAAGGTGGACTTTACGTCTTTAAAGTTCATTCTGATCTCCAGCTTCAACCGCAATATGCATCTGTTATTAGGGACTTAATGCGCTATGCGAGAAACAAGAATATGTGGATCCCCTCATTAGGACAGTTAAAAGAATGGTGGAATAGAAGACAGGGAGTTGAAGTAAGATACGATACAAGAAGTAATAGGAGAATAGCCATAGAATTTACTAATCCAAGCGATAATGTTACCGAAGAATTGGTTGTTCAGGTAAATCTGAATAAAAAGGTTAGAAACGTAAATGTTTCGTCAGATATAATAAATACTAAAATTCCAAGATACGAAGTAAAAAACGATCGACAGACTATTTATTTCTATATCGACAAAATGGAGCCGCACGAAACACGCTCTTTACTGGTTGATTTCGATAATATCCAGTTATAATAAATGTTGATTAGTTATTAATTGTCCGGATGATAAATATCAGACTTAATAAAATTTTCCAGCCGTGTTACCTCTCTAAAACTGATTGTAAGTTGTTTATTTGTACGAATATTTCAATTACCTT
>CAZHHG010000044.1:0-22061 GCA_964532065.1 uncultured Melioribacter sp. | reverse complement strand
AAATTCCGTAAGCGATATTTAGATTATCTTTTGTAAGCATATTCCACTCTGCAGTGCCGTCATTCAAAGGACTATCATGTTCTATCACATTAACCAATTCACCGTTAATAGTAAATATTCTTATTGTACATTTACTCGGAAGATGATTGAACTGGAGTAAACGCGGGCCTCTTCCGCTTGCGTATGGATTTTTAGCTTCCCATTGAGCGGAGGCAACATAAGGATTTGGTACAACCTTAATTTTGTCCATTGTTTTCTTTGCTTCTTCAAGATCAATTTTTCCGGATGTTGCTACAAATCTGAAAACATCACCCGAGAGGAACGGTTTTTTCAACCTGATCTCTATCTTATCTCCGTTCCGCGGCAATCTTAATCCGTTTGCCGTACTGGGAGTTTCAATTAAGTAGAACCACCAGGTATATTTAATAACACCGCTTTGATCCGGCTCAAGAAAGACAATTCGGTCTCTCCTTGCACCATTGACCGAGAAGTTTCCATCGGTACCGTCCACTTCAACAAAACCAAATTCGATATATTTATTCTGACTGATGTTGAAAACCTTAAAATTAACAGGCCGTGCCGGGAAAGTATTTACACCGAGCTGAATTTGTCTGGAAGTACCGAAACCTAGATCGCCGAATTCAATTCTATAGTCATTAGGCCTTTCTTCTCCGTTAATACCTCCCTGCCATACAAATTTTTCGAACTGATAATTTACAATTTTCGGATCAGACCAGATCGAATTAGTGCGGTCGAGTTCTACTCTCGATTCATTAATGAAACCGAGTCTGAATCCGTCGGTCAGCGGCTGTTCAAAATCCGATGCAAGATTTCTGCTTTTGTTTATCAAAGTAACACCGGCAGTACTGTCTCTCAGAGAAAATGATTTTGTTGTTAGAGTATCCGGAACCCCTGTCCGTGATGCACGTTTAACAGTATCTTCGAATGTTATATAATAGACGTGATTATTTTTAATTTTATTAAAATCTACAATTTTATAGTTTACCCTCCCGGATGTAGTACCCTGCAACAGAGAAATATTTCCGAGCGATGGAGGTACATATCCTGCAACAGGAGCTGAGGGAGTAACCCTGGCAACATTTGAGCCGAGTTTGACACTGCCGTCCGCCTGAAGTGAGACACGAATTGTAGATTCGGAAGGAATTATATTGCCAGCAGGGAAACCGAAATCGTAAGCGACAACAGCATAATAATAAGTGAAACCATTCTGAACAGTTGTATCAACAAATTCATGTTTAAGACCGGTATCAGCGCCAAGGTAGTATTTAATACCATCGATGCCGATCGGGTCGAATCCTTTAATACCATTGATTAGGTCGAACTGGGCAATCGGCAATCTGAACTGTCTGCCGCCGAATCCGTTTGTTATCTGTTCAGCATCCTGAAAAGCCGGATCGGATGCTCTGTATATTTTATAACCTTCAAAGTCTCTTCCGTTTCCGCCGATCGCATCGATATAAGCGTCGAAAGATCTTTCGGCAACATCATCCCAGTAAAGAGTAACTCTGTTATCACCGGGTATTGCAGTAAGAGTAGGAGTAAGGGGTGCATTAGCGAAACGGTAATCGTTGTTATATGTTTCCTGAGCGCGGACTCTTTTACGAAGAATCTCGCCTTTTCTGAATTGACCGCCCGGATCGGGAACTGTACCGTTAGCAAGAAGAACAACGAGAGAGATCGGCTCCTGCTGACCGGACCTTAACGGGAATAAACTTGAGCTTACAAAGAGGTCGTATTCACCTGCTACAACTTCCTGAGGATCGAAGAATTTACCTGGAATCATGAAGTCGAACCACATTTGAGCGTCGCTGTTAATATTCAATCCGCCAGCGGGAACATAGTCAGCGTTGGTAATACCGATCTGGTCGGTTTCCGATACGTCTGTAACATCAACATTCGGTTCGCCGGGGAGTCCGAAACGCGCGCCAGAAGTAGGCTTACCGTCGTTTTCACCTTCATCGCCTGTATCGGCAACTCCATCCATACCTACATCATCCCGAAGAGGATTCCAGTCGAGGTCATTATCGATTCCGTCATCTCTTGCTTCGTCAACCATAATATCAATACCATCATCAATACCTTCATCAACAGCGCCGTTTCCGTCGTTGTCAATTCCATCGGCATATTTTTTTCCTAATGCTGATGCAACAACATTATAGAGAATTTTTTTATCATTAACACGGTATCTGAAGAACGGAGCGTCGCCAGCCGCCTGAGTAATCATCGCCTGCGTAACAACAGGGCTGCTTTCTTCGCCGTCGTTGTCATTATCAATACCGTCTTTGAAAGGTAGATTCAGTTTATCGGCTGTAACCATTATCAAGTGAATAGCGCCGTTCTGGAATTGATCGAGCGGGGGCCAGAGTTTCCATTTATTAGTACCCGGATTGGAATTTGCAAGATCGATCATCTGCTGGGTAACAACCGGACTGTTCTGTTCAACTTTAAATCTCGGATGAAGCGCAATGTAATTTGGATCGGCAGGCTGAGCAATTCTATCAGCATATGTTACACCTCTCTGAACACCGAACGGAACGTGTGTCTGGTTTTCGTCGATCAATCCGTTACCGTTATCATCAATCAGGTTATCAGGTGTTTCACCTTCGAGCATTTCAGTAGAGATAAGGTTATTGAGTTCGGGGCTGTCGCCGTCGTTATCTATACGATCAAGAGCGTTGCCGGGAGTTTCCAGGAACGCAACCGCAACTATACCTACAGGATCCGATCCAAATGTAGGCGCTCTATGATCGTTATCCCTCGTCCATGCAATATCTTCCAGAAGGTCGAATTCGGAAATGTCATCCTGAGAATCCCCGTCACCGCCTACAAAATCGGCATACCAGATAGTAACACCAACTTTCTGAAGATCCTTTGTTCCGTCGTTTTTAATTGTATGAAGTGTATAAACTGCGTCTTCAACGAGAACCTGAGACCACGCAAGTACTCTTACATCAATAAGAAGTCCGAGACCTTTTCTTGATAAATCCGTATCATCCGGATAATAGTTTGCGTAACGGTCGTAATTATCGTCCGTTGCCCTGTAAAAAATCTCCTGGTCGGCATTAAAAATATTTTTGCCAAAATAGCCGTTCCAGGAACCTCGCCATCCGGGATCAACATCGTCATTCATTCTATCGGGCCAGAAAGCGGGCCAGGTATCGGGATCAACGCTGGTAGCAATCTGATTTGTTGTTTCATTGAAATAACCCGGTACAGGTTCAAAGTTCCATGATTTACCGGCAGTAGAAGACCTATAATTCGGGACTTCAACAATTCTCTGACGGGTTCCTGTATTATCAGTTACTTCGGCACCGGCCATTAAACCAAGAAGTGCGAGATAAACCTGCCCCGTATTTTTAGGCCATTCAAACGGGGTCTGCTCATTAATGGGGAACGAACCACTGGTTCTGCCGGCCTGGCCATGATTGAAGAAAGTAGCCCGGACTCTATTCCCTTCCATTTGAGCTTTAGTTCTTTTAGCAGCATTACCGCGTTCCTTTGTAGGTACATACTGGGCGTATGATTCAACTGTCATGAACAAACTGATCGCTGCAATCAGAAAAATCTTAAACGATCTGGTCATTTATTTAATCTCCTATAACTTTAAAATCTTTAGAAAGAAAACTCGAAACCGAATTCAATTCTTCTCGGTTCACCGTAATTCCAGGGATATCTTAAATATTCTTCAACAGTATTTAGCCGGTTCGGATCCGCACTAATATTTCTTCCTTCAGTAGTGTAGTCGGCTTTCCCTGTATCACCAAATACGTTAACAACAACCCTGTTATCAAGAAGATTAAATACACGCAGGAATGAAGTAATATTTAATCCGCCTATTTGAAAAGTCTTATGGAGTCTCAGGTCCATCTGGAATTGAGTAGGCCTTCTTCTACTGTTACGCTGAAGACCTGATGTAATTCCTCTATCGGCAGTATACTGTGTAATCGACGGAGTATAAGGAAGTCCTGAACCGTATCTGGCAATTGTCGAAATTCCCCAATCCTCCTGACCGACATAAAGAGAGAAATTCAACATATGGCTCTGATCCCAATCGAGAGGTATCAGGTATAAAGTCGGTTCGTTGTTACCAAGCTGAGAGTTGAATTCATCTTCCGGAGATGAGTTGCTTCCTTCAGCAACCTGATAAGTATAATTCAAATCAATAGAATAATAATTAGAATAGCGTTTGGAGATGTTAAGAGTAATTCCCTTAACATTGGAATAATCTTTATTTATATAAGAGGAATATGTTACGAGGTTTCTCGTGGGAGTTAAAGGACCGGCGGTAATCCAGTTTCTGATGTCCCGGTAGAATCCTGTAAACTCCATCGAAAAGTTTTCGAAGAATTCCTGTTTAAATCCTAATTCATACATTGTTGTGCTCTGAGGTTCAAGATCAGGATTACCATAAACACCATAACCATTACCGGTATTCGGGACATAAAACGGTCCCCTGTTAAACAGGTATTGAAAAGTAGGAACCTGTAAAAACTGTCCGTATGAAAAGTGAAGCACACCTTTATCGCTTATAGGATATGCAATTCCGAAACGCGGCCCGAGAGACCATTTTGCGGTTGCGTTCTTATAAAAATAAGGTTCTCTTTCTGCAAGAGTAAGGTTGACAAGCTCCGACCTTAACGGAAGGTTGATATTCGGATCGGATGGATCAACGAGGATTTTCCCTCTGGAATCGAAGTAATCGAGACGGAGGCCGATATTTATAATTACACTTTCAAATTCAATTTTATCCTGAATGTAAGCAGAGAGTTCGACCGGTGTTGCACTGTACTTAGTTCTGTTAGGAGTATTCTCTTCTGGTATTGAAGGAACAAAAGGTTCTACTTCAATATTATTTATCCGTAGCGGTTCGATGTTAAAATCATCAAAACTGAGATCGTGCAGTCTTCCTTCGATACCGAATTTAATAAGGTGATTCTCGCTGATCTGGCTTGTATAGTCGAGTTTACCGATAAGTGTTTCTGTCTTTCTGTAGAAACGGTGATTATTAGTCCCCTGAGTAACAAAGGCATAAGATACTGTTCTAAGAGAATTAGGGTGCATGTACCGGGAATCAAATGGATCTTCATAAAGGTACTCTTCAAAATCCTTCATGAATTTCGAGAGCTTCAGAGTGTAGAAGGCTTTACCGGAAATTGTATGAGTCATCGTAAACGTAGCATTGTAGCTTTCGGCAAATTTATTTACATCACCCGCCGGATTCCATTTAAAGAAATGATTGTAATCCTTGTAGTTCTCTTTGGAATAAAGAACTTCCGCATTGAACTTAAAATTAGAGGAGGCGAACCAGCTCAAATTCGCCTGACCAATAAAACGCTTGGACCAGTTCATGGCTGTAAGTTCACCGCTGCCTGCAGTGGAGTCGGGATTAAAATTATTATAACCGTAAAGATATCCGTCGTCGTAGACATAACGGCCGTTAACAAAAAGTGTAAGGGCATTATCGGTAAACGGAATAGGTCCGCTTAAACTTGCCTGAAGATTATAATTTGCAAGAGGATTGATCTTATCAATTCCTACAAAATAATCTTTGAAGTTGCTTACATAATCGCTCGAATAAATTTTAATATCGGTATTATAAGAGCGTCCGCCCTCTTTTGTAACGGTATTAACGATACCCGAAAGAGCCTGTCCGAACTCGGCATTAAAGGTTCCGCTAATAACCTGGAGCTCCTGAACGCTTGAGTTATCGATATCGATACCTCGGCTGTTATCGTAGGCATCTGTAATAGAGATACCGTTAACCCAGTACGCAATTTCCGAAGAACGTCCGCCGCGGATATGGAATTCACCGCCGGCTCCCCTTGTAACACCTGCCTGAAGCTGTAGTACATCGTTAATCTCCGCTACCGGAAGATTTTTAATTTCGTCGGATGTAACACGTGCCTGGCTCGAAGTTACGTCTTTCTGAATTCTATCGATTCCGCCCTGGACAACTATAGTACCGAGTTCAACTGTAGTTTCCTCGAGAACTGCATCCTGATTGGTTGTAAGGTCGATCGAAATCTGTACGTTTTGTACAACAATTGACTGAAAACCGATGTACTGGAATTTAACGTTATACCTTCCAGGGGGAATATTTAGAATAACATATTTCCCGTCCAGGTCGGTAGCCGCACCGATAGTAGTTCCCTCCAGAGTTATATTAACAAACGGAAGGGGCTCACCGGTTTTTTTATCGGTTACTTTACCAGTCAGTTTTCCCGTAGTACCCGCATAGGCAAGACTGAAACTGAAAATAACCGACACAAAGAAGATAGATAGAAACCTCTTCATAGTGTACTCCCATTAAGAATATTTAAAATAACAAAAGCCTACAGACCGGATTCAACACCGGCTGTCGCTAGTAATTTCTCGTTGATTGTAATACTGGTTTTACTTTTTATTTTATTTATATGTGCTTCTACTATTTCCTTAGATTTCTCTTTTTTCAAAAGTCTCAGGGCATCATCACGAACCGCAGAATATTCTTTCGGTCTACCATCAACTTTTTCTATTACCCTGAAAATACCAAGATAATTCTGAATCCTTACAGGTCCAACAATAGTACCGGGCGGGGAATTCCACAAAACGTCTTTTAACTGACCAAATTTCTCTATTTCAGATAACTCAATTATCCCCTTATTAGATGCAGACCATTCTCTCAAAGAGTATTGCCCGGCTAAAGAACCAAAATCCTCTCCTTTACCGATCCGGGTTATCAGGTCGGCAGCAGTTGTAGAATCATTTACGATTATTTCCTGAATACTGATTTTAGGAGAAGTCATGAAATAGACCAGGTTATCATTATAGAATTTACTTATAACAGAATCAGGGAAATTTGCGTTATTACTGATTTCCAATCTTTTATACTTCAGAAAGAGATTACCCTTATATTTCTTTAAAGTAGATAAAACCTCGGCATCTCTATCGTATCTTTTCTTAACGGCAATATCGAAGAGAAGATCCTGAAGAACCAAACCTTTCAGAACAGTTTTAAGATTTTCAATAGAGGTTATTTTATCCCGATGATAAAAAGGAATATCATTAAGCCGCTGTAATATCTCCCCGGCTGAATAAGCCTTTTCACCGTACTTAAGAAGAATAGAAGAATAATCAATTACTTCATTCTTTTCCGCTTTATTGGCATCAGAATATCCAAAATTATCATAAATAAGTCCAAGCATTTTTTCGTCAATAACTACTTTTTTCTGATCATAGACTGAATTAATAAATTCCCATTCGGCCGGTTTTTTCTTTCTTATTTTTACCACACGTTCCATGTGGGCTTTTTTCCTTAGGAATTCGTCTTCAGTTATTAACGGCTGCGGAATCCTGTCTTCAAGTTTAATGATACTGAAACCGTACCTGGTTTTAACCGGTGCGGAAATTTGACCCGTCTTTAGTGAGTAAGCAGCATCCTCAAATTCGGGGTCCATATCACCCCAGGAAAAATAACCGAGATATCCGCCGTTATCAGCGAGGATGGAATCTGTAAAAACCTGTTTTGCCAGCTGATAAAAATCCGCGCCTGTCTGAAGCAACTGATAAAGACTATTTGCTTCCTCCTCTGTCTCAGCAAACAAGTGTCTTGCAGCAATTTTCTCCTGGGATTTGTGAAATGCGTCTCTTATTTCCTGATCGGTTACATCGATTTTTGCGTAAATCTCCCTGTCCTTAAGAAAAGCCAGAATAGTCTGCTTTTCAATCCACCGGCTTTCTTTTATGAATTCCGGATTGGATTCGATAGCAGAATTATCGTCATAATTATTCAGGAGTATTTCATTAATCATATTATTGAGGATGGCACGCCTTATAACAATATTATCCTTAATTCCGGAGGAGATCAGATAATCCTGGTACCGTTGCTGAAACTCATCAACCGGAATAGAAATCGAACCGATCTGCGCAATATTCTTTTCAGGTAGCGCTAACTTTTGAGATTTTAGTGGTTGGTTGGAAAATAGAAATGAAATTAAAAATAATACTAAGACAGTGTAAAACTGTTTTGTCATATACAATCTTTCAAAAAAAGAGGATTGATTAAACCGCGGTGTAAGATCTACCCAAAGGATATACTTATTCTATTATAGTCCTCTAATCCCGGCTTAAAATTACAAAAACCTTCTATTAAAAATCAACTTAATTGAAGTGAGAAGACCGGGCAGTTAAAAATGAAACCGGCATTAAATCCGGAAGCCGGGGAATTAATAGTTTATATGAAAATTAATCGGCATTTACTTATAATTATAATTGAAAGAATAAAAAAGTTATCCAAAGTATGCGTCCCAAACTGGTTACGTTAAATGATATAGCAAAGAAAATCGGAGTATCGATAATAACTGTATCGAAGGCGCTGCGGGACCATCCGGATATTTCCGAAAGTACAGCCAGATTAGTCAAGAAAACGGCCGACGAACTTGGCTACTCGCCAAATTTCATGGCGCGGAATCTTGCCTCCAAGAAATCGAACTCAATAGGTGTTGTATTACCCCAGATAGCGCATCATTTCTTCAGCACACTTATGAATGACATTTATGATTATGCTATTGAGAAGAATTACCAGGTCTTTCTTACGGTATCCCAGGAAAACGCCGAGATGCAGAAAAAACAGATTGAGACGCTCCTTTCTATGAGAGTGGACGGATTGATCATTTCGATTTCGCAGGACACCTCCAACTTCGGAATTTTTACAAACGCTCTCGACCGTCAGATTCCAATGGTTTTTATGGACCGGATACCGGACCTGCAAAGATGCAATAAAGTTACAGTTGACGATAAAAGAGGCGCATTCCACGCAATTGACCACGTCGTTAATCTGGGTTACCGCCGGATCGCTCACTTCGCAGGTTATTCAAATATTAATATCGGGCGGGACAGGCTCGAAGGATTCAAAAGCGCAATGCAATTCCACGGACTTGAGATAAACAACGACTGGATTATAGAGGGAGACTACGAGGAAATGCACGGATATGATTCGTTAATGAAACTTTATCACGAGAAAAATCTGCCTGATCTCATTCTTGCAGTTACTTTTCCGGTAGCTATCGGAATTTATTCCGCCGCGAAGGAAATAGGATTGAAAATTCCGGACGATATCGATCTGATCTGCTTTGGCAATTCGCCCGTTCAGGAATTCCTTTCACCACCATTAAGTTGTATTAATCAGCCGACCGATCTGCTCGCAAAGAGATCGATGGATCTGCTTCTCGAGAACATCGACAAACCGGAATCCTTTGAATATAAAAACATTGTTATAGATACGGAATTGATCTTACGCGGAACGTGCATAAATTATAATAGAGGATAGAAATATTCTTCCGGATTTTAATTCTACCTATTATTCATTGCAATTCTTGGATTATAAAAATCCGTCAGCTAATTTTCGAACTGATTAATTAACAGAATCAGAATGGACCTGAAAGAAAAAGCTTTTAAACATCTCAAAGACCTGAGAGACACAACAGTTAAATCGGGATTAAGCGTTTCCGCAATCGATACGAAAGAATTTAATCACGAGTTCAGCACAACCTCGGGGAAAGAACGGATTAAAGTTCAGGTCTACTTCGGAAAGAAAGGTCTGAAAACAGTCCTGCAGGGGGATTTAAAATCCGCGCTTTATAGCAGACTCAATGAATTGCTCATCGATCAGGGGAGTTTGAACCTGGTTGAGCCTGATCATCAGGAACCCGGAGAATATATAGGCACTGATGAAGTGGGAAAAGGCGATTTCTTCGGTCCACTTGTTGTTGCGGCCGTTTATACAAATCCCGTAACAAGAGAAAAACTTAAGAGAATCGGAGTAAGGGACAGCAAGGAGATCGGCGATTTTCAGATACTGCAGCTAGCGAGGGCAATTAAAGAGATAACGAAAAACGGCTTTGAGGTTGTATTAATAAGTCCTGCAAAATACAACGAGCTTTACGGCAAATTGAAAAATTTAAATCAGCTTTTAAATTGGGCGCATTCTAAAGCAATCGACAATCTGCTCGATAATACAGGGTGCGAATTTGTGATAACGGATAAGTTCAGCAGGAAGGATCTGGATGTTTCAACTTTGTCAGCTCACGCTGATGTTGAATTTGTTCAGGAAACAAAAGCTGAAAGATTTACAGGAGTTGCCGCAGCTTCAATTATTGCCCGGGGCGCATTTCTTGAGTGGTTCGATCTGCAGGTTAAGAAAGGATACCGGATTCCAAAAGGCGCTTCAATAGAGGTTGAGGAATATGCTAAAAGGCTGTTTAAGAAAATCGGGCAGGAGAAATTCGATCAGCTGGTAAAAAAACATTTTAAGACGTACAATAAAATCATATAATTATTTTAATTAATATCTGACAAAATATCTCGGGGATGAAAATTGACTCGATCAAAAGTTAAAAGAATCGGAATACTTACAGGTGGCGGCGACTGTCCCGGACTGAACGCAGTAATAAGAGGAGTAGCCAAACCTGCTCATGATAACGGACTAAGCGTAATCGGAATTCTGGACGGATTTGAAGGACTGGTGGAGGGAAAAGCTACCGAATTATACAACCGGGATGTATCCGGAATCCTCGCTAAAGGAGGAACGATACTCGGATCATCCAACAAAGGCGACCCGTTCCACTGGCCTGAAGAAGTGAACGGCAAGATTAAAATTGTAGACCGTTCCAAAGACGCTCTTAAAAACTATCAGGCATGGGACTTAGATGCTATAGTAGCGATAGGAGGCGACGGAACAATGCACATCGCCAATTATCTGAGTGAAATGGGAATGAACATAGTCGGCGTTCCGAAAACTATAGATAACGACCTTGAAGCAACCGATCAGACATTCGGACACGACTCGGCTGTGTTTGTTGTAGCGGAAGCACTGGACAGACTTCATACTACGGCATCGGCACACCACCGTATTATGGTATGCGAAGTGATGGGAAGATATGCAGGATGGATTGCTCTTAACGGAGGTCTCGCGGGCGGAGCCGATATCATCCTGATTCCTGAACTCCCCTTTAATTGGAATGTTATTTACGACCACGTAATGAGACGCAATATGAAAGGGAAACGGTTCAGTATTGTCTGCGTTGCTGAGGGAGCCAAACCGAAAGATGGCAAGCTGGTTATGAAAGGAAAGGACATTAAAAGGACGGACCCGATTCAACTAGGCGGAATCGGCGAGCTCGTTGCAAAGAAGATAAGCGATAACACCGGACTTGAAACACGATACACTGTTTTAGGACATTTGCAACGTGGCGGAAGCCCTACACCATACGACCGGATTCTCTCGACGAAATTCGGAACCAATGCTATTCAGCTGGTCATAAAGAAAAAATTCGGCAGAATGGTCGCTTTGAAAGGATCGGAGATAAAGAGTGTTAGGATTATTGACGCGATTTCGCACCAGAAACTTGTAAAACCGAATGACCAGGGTGTACTAGCGGCACATGCGGTTGGTGTTAGTTTCGGAACTGAAAAATTATAAGCGCGCTTGTTTCGATAAGGGAATATTACTATTTTTGTGCGCCAATTTAACAGATGTTTTGTTGTTACTGATTGGTAATTGAAATAAGGGGTCGTAGTTCAGTTGGTTAGAACGCCTGCCTGTCACGCAGGAGGTCGCGAGTTCGAGTCTCGTCGGCCCCGCAAAAACCCGTCATGAGGCGGGTTTTTTCATTTATATCAGAATGGTATACCTACATATTATATTCTTCGAAAATTGATAAGTACTACATAGGCTGCACTGATAATTTAGCTTGGAGATTAGAACGCCACACCTGGGTTGGGGCAGGTTTACAAAACGAGGTATACCATGGGAAATTGTATATCATGAAAAATTTGCCATAAACTCTGTGGCTCTTAAACGAGAAAGAGAAATTATAGACAAGAAGAGTCGTAAATATATTAAGGAGCTAATCGGTCAAGCAAGAAGTTGTCCCGATTCCAATTAGTTTTAGAATCGGGATATCCCCCTTGTTCGTTTCTGTCAGGATAAAGAATAGATTAAAGGTTCAGACCGCCGATAAACAGATTCAGGTTGATCCCCGCAAAAGATTTCGCTTCATTTAGATTTCCATAAAGGGATACACCGATTCCAATAAAACTCCAAAACGAATAGCATAGCCTCCCTTCGAATGCTAATCCGATTGATTTGGATATAACAGATTTGGTAAAAAGGCCTTTTGATTCATCATACTTAGACTCGCCCAAGCCCCCTGAAACTGTAAAATGAATATCACCTGCTTTCTCAATATATCCCAGCAGCAATCCATACTCCTCAATACCGCTTCCCATCACTCCGGCAGCAGCTCCGGTAGCGCGGATGGTTACTACTAAATCATCAATTCTCAAATTCACCCCGGCATTCATCCCAAGGTTCATTGAACTAACCCCGACCCCACCGTTTAGATAGAAATTAACTGATGTTTCATCCTGAGCGGTTAATTCAGATATGCCAGCTACGAATAGAAGTGATATGATAAATGCATAATTTCTCATACATACTCCCGAATTACAGCATTAGATTAAACAGTTCTATACCGGGAAATAAAATAATTAAGCCCGGAAGTTCGGGGAGAATAATTCTCCCCGTTGATTAATCATTCTCTTTTTTGTTTTCATCTTTAACAGGGAAATTTTGATCTGCGATTCCCCTTATATGTTTTATGTTTCCGGCCATATCAACAACAAGGAAAACCATCTCTGTAAACAGTCCCATAAACCAGAGGAAAAGAATAAATGTCACAACAGTCTGAAGGAGTCCCCAGAATAAAGATTCCACATTATATTTGGCTTCATTCTTCAAGGATTCCAGTTCAGATTCAAGACTGGATTTCTGGTCATTGTAATTATCCACTTCGCTTTTAAGGTTTGCATATTCAGGTTGAATCTGATTTCTGATAGTTTCATCCGAGGAATTTGCAAGGTTGATTGATTCGGTCTTCTGCAGATACCAGTTTTCAACATATTTTTTCAAATCCGTTTTAACATTCTCATCAGGCATATTATAATCGATATAATTGATAGCCTGGTTCTTATAATAATCCAGGTAGTCATTGCTATCCGTATTTTCATTTTCCGCAATATAGACGGAAACCGAATTAAACACTTCGTTATTCGAATAAGAATTCTTTACCGAATTCATTTCTTTTTGAGCATCACTTATTTTTTTCCTTATCTCCGATTTATAATTATTAATCAATTGAGCCGACTGCTGAGACCATACGGATTCCAGTTCGTCAAATTTCTGTTTTGATGCATCAAATGAGCTGTCGACACCATGAATATAATCCTCATACTGAGAGATCTGGGTACGTAAAAACTCAGGAGGCAGAAAACTATTCCAGGAAGAAATTATTCCGGATGCAAGAATCAGAACACCGACAATTATCCAGAATCCTTTGATTATGATAAGGAATTTGTTAAGCAGATACTGATTACTCTCTTCGTACTCTTTTTCCCCTTTCAATCCGAAAGTATTTACAGAGTCGAACAGTTTTTTAAAGTAGATTATGGGACTGTAAAAAATTGATGCGATTATTCTCAGCAGACCAAAAAAGGTCCTAAGAAAAGTCTGCCTGTGAAATAGATACGTAAAACCTGCCAGGATGAGCAAAGCAATGATAATTGTCCACGTTAGACTGATCCCGAAAAAGTTAAGATACTCTACCATAAACACCTCTTTTTAGTATGTAATGTACCAACCGGGAGATTTTGTACTGCTATTTATTTTTTAATCCCTCTCCGCCCACAGGTAAAAGGCCTTTATGCAATACTAACTTTTGATCAGTCAAAATCATCTTTTATTACAATTAAATGATTGAGTGAACAGTTGAACAATTTTTCCGATTAACAAACTACGCACGACATTTATTTATCGACGAGTTACAAATTAAAATAGAGGAATTATAAAAAAGACGCAATCATTGTTTTATAAGGATTGATTTATTAATTCAATTTAAAAGCTGTTGGTAAATAAAAGTTTCCTTTGATTACTCACATTGCAAACGAGTTTAGGCTGACAAGAAAAATATTGATCGCGAAGTGTACATGAAATTTCATTAGTAGCCAGCGAACAAGTCTAAACTATGTTAAATGGATGAAATCCGGATCTCTTTAATAAATCACAAATTCCTAATTCACTCTATTAAATCCCGCCAGTTTTTGTCCAATTTAATTACTATCAATACAATAAAAAATGATTTTAACTTAATTGCTTAGTATATTGAGCAGGGCATTTAATTCAGCTTCTACATGCATAGATTGAACTTACTCCACTTCATTCCTTTTATGATTTAGATTCTATGCCTGCTTTATATTCAACCGTTATTTGCAGCAGCAGTAATAATTAATTTTATTAACATAACTTCAAAAAAAGGAGTGGCAATGAATATTTTTGTTGGGAACCTCGCAAAAGAAGCTGAAGAACTCGATCTGGAAGGTCTATTTAAAAAATACGGCGAAGTAAGATCGGTGAAAATTATCAGGGATATGTTCAGCGGTGAATCGAAGGGATTTGCTTTCGTGGAGATGAAGGATAAGACCGCAGCTCAAACAGCTATAAACGAGCTAAATACTTACGACCTGAAAGGGAAAAAACTTGTAGTTAACGAAGCCCGCCCAAAAACCGACAACAGGCGAGGCGGAGGCGGCAGACCCGGTGGTCAGAACCGCGGCAGAGGCAACAGAGGCGGCGGCGGTTACAGCGGCGGCGGAAGAGGCTGGTAAGTCTATAATTCCATCCGGAATTTATTCTTAAAAGGAAAATCGATCAACCGTTAGTAACTATGTTATAATTTCTACAAACCTGAATTATTTTCTTGAAATAATTCAGAAAGAGAAGAAAAATCAGAATCCCGGTTACCGGGGCCAGTAAGTAAAAAAAGTGGAGGATCGTTGTTCCGTGAATAATATCGAAGAACAACGCCTTCCTTAATGGCGTTCCTACCTCCCTGACTTTGATTATGTGATAATTGAAATACTCAAATATAGAAAGTGCGGGCAGGTAGATTATATAGATAATGAATAAACTCGCTAATATGTTTTTTATCCTGCTATATATGTAAAGAGAGATAGAAATTATGGCGACCTGGCCGCCAAACCAGAGTAAGAAAGCGGTGAAGTTTAAGCCGGGACTGTTCCAGATGCCGACGTTATATTTATATCCGTAAAACCCAACCCACGTATAGGCAATAGTAAAGCTAGCAAAGACAACCGTAAAGATCTTAAGATATTTCAATGTTAGATCGGGATCCTTCTCTATCATATTTTGAACGTAGTACCGGGCAATCAATCCCCCCGAAGACGCAAGAAGCAGATCCGAGAAAATATCATTGAGACGGATTGAGCCGGTCTACTGAAAAAGGATATAGCCTAGGAACGATTCGAACAGGTCGAACAATAAAACGGAAGCTAAAAGAAATGGAAAGGGTTTTCGTGTTTTGAGGAGAAGAAGAAGCAGGTAGAGCATGAAACCCGACCAGAGCTGAACGGGTGACCAGAGGTCAAAATAGAGGATGGGATTTTCATAGATGTTTGTAAAAAGCCATCCGAATTTTTCGAAATACCAGAACCTGAAGTTTTCCAAACCGTTATCCGGAATATCAGTAATTACTGCCCCTCATCGGTGCGAAATATATTAAAATCCGGAATTTAATTGAATTGATTTTTCAAATCATAATCCGACGACTTTATTTCCCACAGCCGGGTCCGCAAAAGTCCCGGTAATTCCTTAATCACTGCCGCTGTTTCAATTTTATTTAGCTATTACTATATTAGCCGTGTCTTTAAGACATGGTTTAAACAAACAGAGGATTTTTTCCACACTACTTGCACCCCCGCATTCAGCGGGGGTTTTAATAATAATGAGAACTTTATTAGTCACGTTTTTTATTTTAATTACCCTAACCTCTGTAACCGGGCAGGAAAGAAACAACAACGCCGACGATTTCCGTCATCAGAACGATTCCCTTTCAGCCGCTAAGAAAGAATATTTGGATGCAAAAGAGAGTTTATTGAAAGAGATCCGGGAGCTTAAAAAAAAATCGGCCGGCCTGGACGAAGAGATCCGTGTTGCCACACTGGAAATCGAAAAGCTCTACACAAACAAATTCGGTAAGGAGTTCGGACTTAGAATCTACAACAAGCAGATCTGGAAAGGGATGACCGATAAGATGCTCCAGGCAAGCTGGGGTAAACCGGACAGGATCGATAAGAATGTTGAAAAATGGGGGACATTTACACAATGGTATTACGGAAAAATCACATTCTTCTTCCGTGACGGAAAATTAACTGATTGGGAGGAGCTTAAATAATATATTAAGAAAATCACCGTTCACTTTTTCAATTTTCTATACTATCTTAACATCCAATAAGCGGGCTGACTATGAAAAAAATAATCTTACTTTTCTTTGTTTCAATACCCCTGCTTTCACAGGATTTCCAGTATAATGATCCATACACCGGCAGCACAATTCAGAACGAAGTTAATTTCCAGGTTGACAGATACTACCCGATATTCGGATTAAGCGAGAAACCTTTTTCGAACGAGAAGATCATCCGTCTCTCCGACCGTAACAGTGTATATACTGCATATCTCTATTTCCGCGATCAATACACTCCGCCCAAATTTGATAAAAGATCAAAAACGCTGCGGCTCTACTTCCCCCATTCATATTACGATTATATAATTCAGAGACTCGATAAGGACGATTCGTACATTGTATTCCGTGAATATAAGGACGGACACAATTGGGGCGAGATCTATTTTGACAGGTATCCGTGATAGATAGAATACCATTGAGTGTTAATACAGAGTATTATTTGTTTTGAGATTAAATACTACGATTTCTGGAAAGACTGACAGAATAACCGGAATGACTATTTTTAATAATCCCTTCAACAGCAGGAAGAATGAATCGGAAAGTTGATTACAACAGGATTTCGGAAGTTTATAATCAACGTTATCAAGTCAGCCCGCTCACTGGGATTCTTAGTTACATTGAATCTCTGGTAAAGGAGAAAGAGCCGTTAAAAATTTTAGAAGCCGGATGCGGAACCGCTCACTGGCTTAAGAAACTCTCTTCTTCCGGTTCAAATTTATTCGGAGCCGATTATTCGATCGGGATGCTTAAGCAGTCTGCCACGGATTCAAAGAGTAGAATAAATCTCCTTAACGCCGATGCCTGCCGGCTTCCTTTGAAAGAGAACTCATTTGATCTGATATTTTGTATCAACGCCATTCACCACTTCCCAGATAAAAATATGTTTATTGAAAGTGCCTTGGCATTACTTAAGAAGAAAGGAATAATAACAATAATCGGGCTTGATCCCCGGGATAAGGAGAACGACTGGTACATCTACAAATACTTCGACAGGACTTATCAGCTGGATCTGGAAAGGTTTCCATCACTGGAATCATTATCAGAAATGATGAACCGGCACAATCTGGAAGTAATCGAGAAGAAATTTGTACATCAGGTTAATGAGAATAAAACCGGTAGAGATGTTTTAAACGACCATTTTCTGGACAAGCGCGGCGCGTCGCAGCTTGCACTTCTCACTGACCAGGAATACAAACTTGGCATCGAAAAAATCATTAATGATATTGAATCAGCCGACCAGCAGAATGAAAAGATTCAATTCAATGTAAGATTGAATTTCTATGCGGTCACAGCCGAAAAGGATTGACTATCCCTCATTTTCAAAAAATCCCGACTTCAGTAAGCAGAGTTAATTTATCTTAAAATTTCTTAATAAATGTTAAATCCCTTCCAATCAGCACTATAATAAGAAACTTTTTTTATATCATTTCATTCAAATGATTATTCTTTTTTTAACATTTCCAGGAGAATGAAAGATGAAAAAAATCCTTTTCGTTTTATTATTTACCGCTACATTAATTACAGCACAGGAGAGAAAAATCCAGGTCTTCAACGCAGAAGATACCCAGATGTTATTTGAAATAAAGGGGATTGTAATCGTTGAAAAAGATAAAGTTATAATTGGTCCAATCCCGCCAAGCGATCAACGTGAAAGCGAATACAGAAACCTTGACCTTCAGGCTAATGACGAAATAGTATTTGTCAACGGTAAAAAAATAAAAACGATTTCCGACTTCAAAAAGTATTACGGAGAAATAAAGACGGGTGAGGAAATTAAACTGGCTATACAGCGCGGCAAGGATCGTTTTATTGTTCAGTTCAAAAAAGGGAAGGAAACTCAGGGAGGACAGCGAATAATGAAATTTTCAACCGACGGTAAAGGCGGTGAAAACATAAAAGTTGAAGGAGGCAAGGTTCTTATAAACGGCAAAATGGTTGATGTCGATTCACTTAAGAAATCGGGCAAGACAATAATTCAGAGAAAGAAATAAATCCAAATCCAGAGGAAATAATGTACAGACCAATAATTGTTTTTCTATTACTATTGCTATCAGAGGTCGCGGCTCAGAATCCGGGGAGTTACTATAATCCGAAGGACGATAAATACCGGCTTCTCGGATTGAAGCGCGCCAAAGAACAGTATGAAGCCGCTAAAGCAGAACATGAAAGGAGTTTAATCCTTTTCCAGAAAGAGATGCTCTCGATGAGAGAACTCGAAAGGATTAAAAGCACTTATTCCGATGCCGAGGTAAACTATCATCAGGCCCTTCTCGCCGTACTATTCGAACAGCAGTATGTTTCAGTTGTAGAAGCCGTTAAATATCAGTCCAGGGATGGGAGAAAGAGAGTCCGGCTGAAACTTGCAAACACCTCCGGCGGTGGTGAGGAATTCAAGAAGCTTGTTAATATAGACGACGAGCTGTTCAAATCTCTTCAGCCGGAAACAATAAACGATGTTTACGTTTCCCTCCTCAACGAGACAAACGCTATTATAAGTCAGCCTTACGAGGCAAAAATCGAAGAGCTGGTCTTCGGTAAGCCGCAGACAATTGATTTCACGCTGCTTCAGGATCTGGACGCCGTTACGGTTAATATAATTTATGGAAGCGGAACTCAGAGAGCGCCGAAGATTTTTCTTCAGAAGGATCAGTCGGCCAACCGGGTTCTCTTTCAATCCGAGCAGTTCTCTCAGGAAGTCAATCTAGGAGGTTCAGCTTCATTCTCAATGTCCCTCGAGCTGTTCAGCGGATTAACAAACACATATAAGCTGGAAGTAATAAATCTTCCGAAACAGATCAACAAGTTTTTTGTGGATCCCGCTTCGCAGGCAAGATTAAGCCAGTTCAAGTTTACTGAAAGCAGTCAGACCCGGCGCGCAAGCCTTCAGGTTTATTTGCCCGACAGGCCTACGGGTGAAGTTAATATAGATAAACCGATTTCATTCTATGTAATCGCAGTTCCCTACGACAGGATTCCGGATCTGAAGTTAAGCGAGGAAAAGACTTATACGAAAGAAGAGATTGAAAAAATGGATGTGGGATATCTGAAACTCGAAATTATTCCCCGCGGAACCGGAATGCTGAAGGTTAACGCCAATCAGCTCTATTTTACATCCTATCCGGGAGACAGGATTGAAGTTCCGGTTGATATTTTGAATGAAGGGACACGCCGGCTCGACAACATAGAATTCGAACTCGATCTCCCTCTAAACTGGACTAAGGAAATCAATCCTCAGATTCTTGAATCACTCGATATAAGAAAGGACAAACGGGTTACACTCACTTTTATTCCTCCTGCAGATGTAGCCGTGGGCAAGTATGACATCCGTCTGAGAACTACATGTATAGCCGATGAGAAACTTGTAAAGGCGGAGGACAAAACAATAACTATTGAAATAAAACAATCCGAAAATGTTATAGGAACAATTCTGCTGGTTCTATTAATAGTTGGATTATTAACCGGTATAGTAATATTCGGAATAAAACTTACAAGGAAATAAGGAGTTAATATGATAGCAAACGAAAACAACGGCAGCCTGCCGATGATTGAAGCAGTAAACCTGACCAAAGTTTATGAGGACGGGCTTGTAGCCCTTGACAGTATCGGGTTTACGGTTCACCGCGGAGAGATCTACGCGATGCTTGGCGGAAACGGCGCCGGCAAAACAACAACAATAAATATTTTCCTCAATCTGATCGGTCCAACAAGCGGCGAGGCAAAAATAAACGGGATAGTTACACATATTAATCCGCTTGATGCGAAAAAGCATGTCTCATTTGTTTCTGAGAATGTAATGCTCTACCCTGAATTTACTGCAATACAGAATCTCGATTTCTTTGCACGTCTCGGTGGCAAAACGGAATACTCCAAAGATGATTACAGACAGGTGTTAAGAAGAGTAGGATTGCAGGATGAGGCACATAGTAAAAAACTGAAAGGATTTTCGAAGGGGATGCGTCAGAAATGCGGAATCGCCATTGCGATTCTGAAGGACTCCCCTGCAATACTTCTTGACGAACCGACATCCGGCCTCGATCCCAAAGCGGGGCTTGAGTTCCTTACACTTCTTGATGAACTGCGTGCTGAGAACAAATCTATACTCATGTCAACTCACGATATTTTCCGTGCAAAAGAGATTGCAGATCAAATAGGGATAATGAATAACGGGAAAATTGTTATGCAGAAATCGAAAGAGGAACTTGAACATGAAAATCTTGAAAAACTCTATGTTGAATATATGGCCGGGTATATGGAAAAGGTTGCCTGACATTTATAGTGGCAAAAAATCCCGCAATTCAAAAAAATTATGAGGGAGAAATGTTAAAACTGATCATAAAAAAAGAACTGAAGGAAATTCTGAATTCATCAAAGTTCGTTTACAGTTTCGGAGTCTGCGCGCTTCTTATATTAATCACTTTTTATGTGGGCGCGAAAAATTATCAGATAAACAGGAGTCAGTACGACGCTGCTGTTGCAGAGAACATCAGATCGATGTCCGGAGTAACCGACTGGAGAATGATAAGTCATAAAATCTTTTTACCGCCGCAGCCGCTTGCCTCTTTAGTATCCGGCATATCGAATGATATAGGCAGGAACATACAGCTTCAGGGGCGGGGCGAGCTTACGGCACGGGACAGCAAATACAACGAGGAGCCGATATTCGCCGTCTTCCGTTTTCTGGATCTGAACTTTCTCTTCCAGATAATTCTCTCGCTCTTCGCTATTCTATTCTGCTACAACGCAGTGAACGGCGAGAAAGAAAGGGGAACACTCCGGCTCATATTTTCAAATTCGCTGCCGCGGGATAAGTTTATTCTCGGAAAGGTTATTGGATCCATAATTGCGTTAGCTGTTCCTCTATTAATACCGATGCTGCTCGGTTCCCTGCTGCTTATTATTATGGGAATTCCGATGGAAGGATCCGACTGGATTAAACTCCTCCTGATTATTCTAACCGGCTTTTTACTTTTCAGTGCTTTCATGAATCTATCGGTATTCGTATCGACTTTAACGCAAAGCCCGTCAACCTCCTTTCTTCTTCTTTTAGTAATCTGGATTCTGTTTGTACTTGTAATTCCTAAATCATCCGTGTTAATTGCGGGACGCGCTGTTGATGTTCCATCGGTCGATCAGCTCAACACAAAGAAGAGTCAGTATGCCGCGCAGCTGAACAGGGAGCATTTCAATTCACTTAGCAATTTCAAACCTTCAAGTACCGATAAAGTCTTCGAGGAGTTTCAGAAATTCATGGAGAAGAACAACACTGTCAGGGATGAGAAGATGCAATCCTACAACGAGAAGCTGAACATCGAGAGGATAAACCGGCAGGAGATACAGAAGAATCTTGCGCTTAACATTTCCCGGATTTCTCCGGGCGCGTGCTTTTCACTGGCCTCGGCAAGCCTTGCGGGAACTTCACTGGACCTGATTAATAACTACAGGGACCAGGCAAATTCCTACCAGAAAAAGTTTGCTGAATTTCAAAAAGAAAAGACAGGAATGACAACAGGAGGCGGGATGATGTTCGTTATAAAAAACGATAACGGTGAAAAACCGCCGGAGATCAATCCGTCAGAGCTTCCAAAATTCGATTTCAAACCGGCATCGCTAAGCGAGTCAATTTACGGATCCGTAACCGACTTCGGATTGCTGCTTATTTTCAATCTTATATTCTTTGCCGGCTCT
>CAZHHG010000043.1:0-22062 GCA_964532065.1 uncultured Melioribacter sp. | reverse complement strand
AGAGACACTATCATTTACGGAATCAGTACTATTGTTGGAAGATTTCTCGGCTTCCTTCTGATTCCTTTTTATACAAATGCCCCGTCAATTAGCGAGAGTGATTTTGGTGTCTATTCCAATATCTATGCCTATATGGCTCTTCTGGTAATCGTGTTTATCTACGGAATGGATGCCGCTTATATGAAGTATTATTCACTGGCCGATCCCGAAAAGAAAAAGGATAATTTTTCCACTCCGTTCCTATTTATCATGTTTACTTCTTTAATACTTGCATCAATTCTCTATCTTGGCAGGGGAATAGTTATTCCGTTAATGGAAATTCCGGAAAAGTATTCCAGCATCTATTATTATTTTATTTTAATTCTTATTCTCGATGCAATAGCATTAATTCCGTTCGCCAGTCTTCGTCTTAAAAGAAAAGCCGGTCAGTTTACTCTTATAAAACTTTCGAACATTATTCTTAATATTTCACTTAATCTGATATTAATTCTGAAATTCAATATGGGAATTGAAGCAATTTTCATAAGCAATCTTGTTGCTTCGATTTTTTCCTTCACTGCACTTATTCCTGAAATTACTCTCAATTTTAATTTCAGAATTGACCGTGAAATTGTAATTAAAATGCTGAAGTTCGGTTTACCGTACCTTCCCGGTTCTCTTGCGGCTATGATGGTTCAGGTGATCGATCGGCCGATTGTTCAGGCACTAACCGATTCTAAAACGCTCGGTATATACCAGGCCAATTACAAACTCGGCATTTTTATGATGCTCTTCGTCTCTATGTTTCATTACGCGTGGCAGCCCTTCTTTCTTAATAATGCTAAAGAGGAGAATGCCAAAGAACTGTTTTCTAAAATCCTTACTCTCTTTCTGATGGCTGCAAGTATCATATGGATTATTCTTACATTATTTGTGAGCGATTTTGCCGGCTGGGAGATCTTGAACGGCAAAACCATAATTGGTACGAAATATCTCGGCGGACTTTATATTGTTCCCGCTGTTCTGCTCGGTTATCTTTTCCATGGACTCTTCGTGAATTTTACGGCGGGAATTTACATTGAGGAGAAGACAAAATATTTTCCGCTTGTAACCGGTACAGGCGCGGTAATCAATATTGCCTCCAATTTCATTCTGATTCCTTCTATCGGAATACTTGGCGCGGCACTTGCAACTCTTTTTTCTTATGTAGCAATGTCGGCTGGACTTTTTATTATTTCACAGAAGTTTTATAAAATAAAATACGAATACGGGAAAATACTGAAGATTCTGACGCTACTGATTACTACCTGTATAATCTATTATTATATCTACTTTAATTATGAATTTTCGTTTGTTATTAAGATCTGTATTCTGATTGCATTTGTCGCCGCATCTTTTATATTGAAGATTGTAAGCCTGAGTGAAATCAAACGACTTTCCAGATTGCTGTTAAGAATTAAAACTGCTGAGTAGAATTTTTATTTCACAACTAAAGACTGATTGTAATTCTGCGGAAAAAATAATGGAAAAAATTGTAATTAAGATTCAGAGAATAGAAAACAGATTTGATGATATACCGCTTCCTGAATACGCTACCGGAGGCAGCAGCGGGCTGGATCTTCGTGCCGCGTTGGAAGATGACCTGGTAATCAGTAAAGGGAGTTTCACACTAGTCCCGACAAATTTACGTGTTGAGATTCCTTACGGTTATGAGATCGAAGTAAGACCGAGGAGCGGATTGGCAGCCAAAAACGGAATAGGTGTTTTAAATTCTCCGGGTACAATAGATTCCGATTACAGGGGCGAGATAAAAGTGATTCTTTTCAACTTCGGGCCGGAGGATTTTGTTGTTAAGCGCGGCGACCGAATCGCGCAGATGGTTTTATCGAAAGTATATAAAGCAGATCTTGATCTTTCGAATGACCTTAATAACAGCGGCAGAGGAGAAGGCGGTTTCGGGCATACCGGAACTAAGTAGGATCTAAAAACTAAGAACGAAGAACTAAGAACGAAGAACTAAGAACCAAGAACCAAGAACGAATAACCAATAACTAAGAACTCCCGGCATGTCAGATTTTATTCACATACATAATCATTCACACTACAGTTTGCAGGACGGAGCCTGTACAGTAGAGGATCTCGTATTAACCGCCAAAAAAAATAATATGCACGCCGTTGCTTTAACTGATCACGGTGTGATGTTCGGTGTTTCGGAATTTTATAAGAAGGCGAAGAAGGAAGGTATTAAGCCCCTGGTTGGAATGGAAGCTTATGTTACATTCGACCGTTCCCGCTTCGATAAATCGGGTGATTTTGAAAACGGCAGAAAAAAATCGAAGCATTATAATCACCTACTTCTTCTTGCAAAGAATAAAACGGGTTACAATAATTTAATTAAGATGACTACTATTGGTCATCTTGAAGGATTCTACTACCGTCCACGTATCGATCTTGAAATACTTTCAAAGTACAGCGAGGGCTTGATATGTACTTCGGCCTGTCCGGCAGGACCTATTTCAACACATCTTATTAACGATGAATATACGAGGGCTAGAGAAATCGCTATTAAATTGAAAGAGATTTTCGGCGATGATTTCTACCTCGAGATACAGGATCACGGCCTTGCTATCGAAAAACCGATTCTCTCGGCAATGCCTAAACTCTCCGCCGATATCGGCGCCAAGCTTGTCGCAACCAATGATATTCACTATATCGATAAAGATCATGCTATCGCACATAACATTCTTATTATGCTGGGCGATAAGACCGGGACTGCCGATTACAGGGACCTCCGTTACGGAACAGATCAGATCTATTTTAAAAGTGCCGATGAGATGAAAGAGATTTTCAGGAATTATAAAGGCGCGATTGAGAATACTCTGGAGATTGACGAAAAAATAAATCTTGAACTTGAATTCGGAGATTACCACTTCCCGATCTTCCCTATTCCGGAATCCTCAAAAGCAAAAAATCTGGATGAATACCTGGTTCAACTTGCGTATGAACGTCTGGATAAAAAATTCAAAACTATCACACCGGAGATTGAAGATCGCTTCAAGTACGAACTTGATGTAATCAATAAGATGGGCTACTCGGGTTATTTCCTGATTGTTCAGGATTTTATAAATGCTTCTAAGAAGAGAGGAATTCCGGTTGGTCCGGGACGTGGAAGTGCCGCGGGCAGCCTTGTTGCTTATGCTCTCGGTATCACCAATGTTAATCCTCTTCAGTACAATCTGCTCTTCGAACGGTTTTTAAATCCTGCACGTAAATCGATGCCCGATATCGATGTTGATTTTGCTGATGACAAACGTGAGGAAGTTATAACCTATGTTAAAGAAAAGTACGGCGAGAATTCGGTTGCGCAGATTATTACTTTCAACCGCCTCTCGTCCAAACAGGTTATAAGGGATGTTGCAAGAGTTCTTAAAATCCCTATTCCGCAGGTGGATAGTATTACTAAATGGATCCCCTCCAAATTCGGAAGAGTCTTTACAATCGATCAGGCTCTCGATGAAGTAGCTGAACTAGCCTGGCTGAAAAAGTCTGATGACCCTACTATTAAAGAGCTTCTTAAGTATGCCCGGATACTCGAAGGGATGAACCGTAATGCTTCAAAGCACGCCGCCGGTGTTGTTATTACTCCGGGCGATGTAAGCGAATTTGTTCCGCTTGCAACTTACGGGGATGAAGGTGTAGTTGTAACTCAATTCAATATGAAAGACCTTGAGGACGCCGGTTTACTGAAAATGGATTTCCTTGGCCTCGATACTCTCTCAATCATACGCGATACTATTGAACTTGTTAAGCAGAACAGGGGAATAGAAATCGATATTGATGAAATTCCGGTTGAAGATTTGAGAACATACGAACTTTTCGGAAGAGGTCAGACTACGGCTGTATTCCAGTTTGAATCCGCCCCTATGCGTGAATATCTCAAAAAACTTAAGCCGTCCAGCATAACAGATCTAGCAGCTATGAATGCTTTATACCGGCCTGGTCCGATGGAATTTATTGATGATTTTATTTCACGCAAACACGGACGGAAAAAAATTGCATACCTTCACTCTGTGCTGGAACCGATACTTAAAGAAACTTACGGTATAATTGTTTATCAGGAACAGGTTATTCAAATAGCAAACAAAGTTGCGGGGATGAGTCTTGCTGAAGCCGATCTTCTGAGAAGGGCGATGGGTAAAAAAGATCTTAAAGCGATGCAGGAACAGAGAGCTAAATTTGTTGCCGGTGCCGAAAAAAATAATATAACGAAGAAAATTGCCGAAGAAATATTTGAAGCGATAGATAAATTCGCAAATTACGGTTTCAATAAATCTCACGCGGTTGCTTACAGCGTGGTTGCTTATCAGACCGCATATTTAAAGACTCATTACCTTGAAGAATTTCTCGCCGCAAATCTTACCAATAAATATGATAGTACGGAAAAAGTAACAATACTTTTAGAAGACTGCCGGAAACTCGGTGTTAAGGTTCAACCGCCTGATATTAATCATCCTACTGTATATTTTAAAGTCGTTAAAGGGGAAATAATTTTCGGAATGGCTGCAATTAAAAATGTCGGGATCCAGGCAGTTGAGGAGATTAATAGAGTTCATCAGGAATTAGGAAGGGACTTTTCGGGCATTTACGATTTCTGCTCTCATGTTGATACCAGAATAGTAAACAAGCGCGCCCTGGAAGGTCTTGTGCTTGCGGGTGCATTCGACTCTACCGGCGGTTCTCGTGCCGGGCACTTTGCAGCTATCGAAGAAGCACTCTCAATCGGAAGCAAAATTAAATCTGCTAAAAATTCTCATACAGACAGCCTCTTCGGCGGATCTTCCGAAACAATCGATTTTGAAATGCCCTCGCTTCCGGATGTCCGTCCCTGGGACGATAAAGAACGGCTTGCCAAAGAGAGGCAGGTGCTGGGTTTTTATCTAAGCGATCACCCCTTAAGAAAATATGAAACCGAGTATAATTCTTTTGCTACTGTACATCTCGGGGAACCTTCAACATTTCAGTTCAACGAAATTGTTAGAGCCTGCGGTGTAATAACCGATGTATCGCCGAAGACAGACAGACAAGGGAGGCAGATGGCTTTCTTCCGTCTGGATGATTTCAGCGGATCGTGCGACTGCCTGATGTTCTCCAAACCTTTTTCTGAATTCGGGGAATTGATTCAGCCCGAATCAACTATTCTGGTAAAAGGAAAGCTTGAAAGCAGCGGGGATGCTATTAAACTTCATGTGGATGAAGCAATATCTCTCGATAATGTAAAATCGAAACTGACAAAACGGATCGGAATTATTCTCGATTCCTCTTTGCACGACGAATATGTTATCAATCTGATTAAAATGATAATGGAGGAGAATCAGGGCAGCATTCCGGTTCTGGTTTGTGTAAGGGACAACGGATCGTCAAGAGAATTTACTGTCGATTACAAAGTGAATCCAACCGATGCGTTTGTTGATAGTATAAAAAAATTACTGGGTGATGAATCCCTCGTTTATTTTACCACTTGACGGGTGAAAAATTCTGTGCCCATCATTTCGTTTGATTTATATTTTCGTTTTCTTAAGTTTGTGCCACAATTAACCAAAGAGGAATAAATGGAACAGAAGTGGGCCCTGATTCTGGGCGCATCAAGCGGATTCGGCGGCGCTTCGGCCGTTGAACTTGCTAAAAACGGCTATAATATTTTCGGTGTCCATCTCGACCGGCAGGCTACTATGCCTCAAGTTCAGCAGATTGTAAAAAAAATTGAACGGACCGGTCAGAAAGCCGTCTTCTTTAATATAAATGCAGCCGATCAAATTAAAATAAACGATACTCTCGATGAAATTAAGGAGAGATTTGCAACTAAAGATCACCCTCATGTTCATGTGCTCATTCATTCTCTGGCATTCGGTACTTTAAAACCGTATATATCAAAAAATCCAAATGATTGTCTTTCACCATCTCAGATGAACATGACACTCGATGTCATGGCTCACTCGCTAGTCTACTGGACACAGGGATTGGTTTTTAGAAACCTGCTTGCTCAGGGCGGACGGATCTTCGGTCTTACAAGTGCCGGTTCTCATTCTGTAATTCCTAATTACGGCGCTGTATCCGCAGCTAAAGCGGCTCTGGAAGCTCATATCCGTCAGCTTGCCGTTGAACTCGGTGCTATGAAAGTTACCTGCAATTCTATTATGGCCGGTGTAACAAATACTCCAGCAGGAAATAAAATTCCGATGTTCGATAAAATGATGAACGCGGCAAAAATGAAAAATCCATACAACCGTCTTACAACTCCCGAAGATGTTGCAAAAGCAATTCTACTGTTGTGCGACGAAAAAGCCGGCTGGATCTCCGGTAATGTAATCGGTGTTGACGGTGGTGAATATATAGTAAATTATATTGGCGAAAATACAAGTACAATTATCAAATAATATAGAGCTCACAATTATGCAATTTATTCTTACCGAAGAACAGAAAATGCTTCGCGATATGACCCGCGAATTCGTTAATAACGAAATAAAACCGGTCGCTTCAAAAATAGATGCCGACGAAAAAATTCCCGATGAACTGATCTCCAAACTTGGCGAGCTCGGATTTCTCGGAGTTTCCTTTCCTGAAGAATACGGCGGGGGCGGTTTTGGTGAAGTAGGATACTGCCTTATGCAGGAGGAGATCGCGCGAGGCTGTATGTCCACCGCAACTTTTATTGGCGCTCATCAATCGATCGGCGCGAATACAATATATATAGGAGGCAGTGAAGAACAGAAAAAGAAATATCTTACACCGCTTGCAAAAGGGGAAAAGATAGGTGCTTTCTGTCTCACGGAAGCACAGGCAGGGTCCGATTCTTTCAATGTTAGAACTCGGGCAAAACTCGACGGAGACCACTGGGTAATTAACGGTGAAAAACTCTGGATTACAAACGGCGGAATTGCCGATATTGTTTCTGTTTTTGCAAGAACCGATAAAGGTGTAAGTGCCTTTATTGTTGAAACCGACAGGGAGGGATTTCATGCAGGACCCCCGGAAAAGAAAATGGGAATCCGCGGTAGCTCTACAAATCCTATTACGTTCGATAATGTCCGGATCCCTAAAGAGAACTTGATCGGGACAGACGGAAGAGGATTTATCCTCGCTATGAAAACACTCGATGCCGGGCGTCTGGGCCTCGGTGCCGCATGTCTCGGCGCTTCAAAGGAATTGCTAGAGATGTCCGCTCAATACGCTAAACAGAGAAAACAATTCGACCAGACAATTTCACATTTCCAGGCAATTCAGTTTATGCTTGCTGAAATGGCCGCTATGATCTTTGCTATGGAATCGATGGTCTATAGAACCGCCACTGACTATGATAATAAGAAGGATGTTGCTAAACAATCGGCAATCGTAAAACTCTTCTGTTCGGAATCTCTTGATAAGATTGCGGATCATGCAGTGCAGATTCATGGTGGAATGGGTTATTCAAGAGAATTACCCGTGGAAAGATATTACAGGGATTCCAGGATTAATAAAATTTTTGAAGGGACAAATGAGATTCAGAAAGGTATTATTGCCCGCGAAGTATTAAAAAGAAATGGGGTTGTTTAATTTATTAAAATCGATAGGAGTCAATTATAATGAAACCTTTTACTTTTACTGATGATAACTTTGATACAGAAGCTTTAAAATCTGACGTTCCAGTGATTGTCGATTTCTGGGCTGCCTGGTGCGGACCATGCAGAATGATTGCACCGATTATTGAAGAAATGTCGGCTGAATTTGATGGTAAAGCAAAAGTCGGAAAACTTGATGTAGACGATAATCAGCAGACAGCTATTAAATATGGTGTAAGAAGTATTCCAACAGTTTTATTCTTCAAGGGTGGAGAATTAAAAGATACCGTTATAGGCGCGGTGCCCAAGCAAGTCTTTGTTGAAAAACTTTCAAAACTCTTATAATCATCTTTTCTGCATTTATGATAAATAATTATTTATCATCATTTATTTTTATTCTGTTCTCTTTTATTTTGAATTCGGTTGCCCTGGCTCAGGCTGGCAACTGGATTCAATTTGATACTACAAACTGCGGATTGCCAAGTAATACAATAAGGTGTGTTACTCAGGATCCTTACGGAAATTACTGGATAGGAACATGGGATAAGGGCCTGGTTAAATTTGACGGGAAAACCTGGTCTCTCTTTAATAAAGAGAATTCTCCTCTTCCTCACAATTGTGTTTACAGTATCGCATTTAATAACGGGTATATTTATATCGGAACCATGGGTGGAGGATTGGCAGTCTTTGATGGGAATTCCGAATGGAAAGTCTTTAATGAAAAAAATTCCGGGATCCCACAGGATTGGATCTATTCGGTTGCTTTCGATAAACAATCGAATATCTGGGTCGGCACTTTCTCGAATGGCCTTGGAGTTTTTGAAAACGGAAACTGGACCATTTACGATAAAACGAACTCTATTCTTATAGATAATAAGGTTACTTACATTTTTATTGATGATAACAATAATAAATATCTTGCTACACAGGGAGAACTTGCTTTTATAATTGATGGCGTCTGGAAATCCGAATCCGATCTTAATGTTGATAGTCTTAGTTATGTTGCCTACTGGATCTCGGAAACATCGGATAGGAAAAAAATAATAAGTTATAAATACGGCGATCTGGTTTTATTTGACGGTAAGAACTTTAAATCTCTTAACAAGGGAAATCCCCCAATTCCGATCCAAGGTTTTTATTCCGCTGTGGAGGATAAAAATAAAAAGATCTGGGCGGGAAGTTTTGGTGAGGGTATTATTATATATGATTTCAATAAATGTATTCACTGGAACAAATCAAATTCGCCTTTGAAAGACGATTTCGTTTTCAATGTTTTTGTCGATTCGTACAATAATAAATGGATCTCAACTTATTTCGGCGGAATTTCAATTTACAATGAAGACGAAATCAGATTTTCAAAATAGATCCGACCTGATAATATGTGTGGAAACCGATTAGTAGTTCCAGAGATTTTTAGAAAGAAAAAAACCAGTTTTAAAGAGTGGGTCTCAGGAAAGGAGGTCTATATAAATTAGACCTTGACAAAAAAACCATCATGTATTATTTTCGGTCAAAGATTAGGGGCTTCTGGTAAAAACCCCGAAAAAACGTAAAATTTCCTTGACTTAGAAAAATCATTAAGTTATTTTGAGCTCGCTACAATCAAGAAAAACTAAATTTTCTCTTTGGGGCTTTAGACTTTGCATTAAGGAATCCGGTTCCTTTTCAATTAGGGTAATTTTTTAGTACCTGCAATAATGAGTTTTATTTAATTAACAAAAACAGAATGGAAATCTAAAAGTAAAGGAGGTAATTATTGTCAATTTCTTTACAAGTTTTCACTTCAAGAAACCCTTTCTTAATTAAATCAACAAATTAAGGAGTATAGTATGCATCGAAGGATTTTTTACTTTTTGCTTCTTCTAGCTCTTTGTCCTGTCTTACTCACTGCTGGTACAAAGGGTAGAATTAAGGGAAAAGTAGTTGACTTGCAGACAGGTGAAGCACTGATTGGCGCAAACGTGATCGTAATGGGTACGACCACCGGTGCGGCTACCGACGCAAGCGGCGAATTTCTCTTACAAAACCTGGAAGCTGGTGTTTACACAGTTAGGGCTTCGTATCTCGGCTATCAGACTGTTACAATATCCAACGTGAGAGTTAATGCTGACCTCACCGCGTATATTGATTTCGAGCTGCCGAGCGAAGACATTCAGGTAGGCACAGTGGAAATTGTTGCACAAAGGCCTCTTATCCAGAAAGATAACACCAACGCTGTTAGAATTACAACCGGCGAGGATATGGAAAAACTTCCTATCCGCGGTTTTAATAATATTTTCTCTCTAACTCCTGGCGTTACTACCACCAACGGCGAATTCCATATCCGTGGCGGTCGTGAAGATGAAGTTGGTTATTATATTGAAGGTGTTTCTGTTAGAAATCCGAGAGGCGGCGGTAGAGCAGTCTCTATTTCCCAGGACGCACTCGAAGAAATTCAGGTTCAGTCCGGTGGTTATACCGCTGAATTCGGCGGCGCTAACTCTGGTATCGTCCGTTCTACACTCAGAAGCGGCGGCTCTCAGTTCAAAGCTTCTTACGAGTATATTACAGATAACGTTGCTTTCCAGAGCAGAGAAGGTGCTTTCGAAGGTAAAAAACGTTTAGGTACTTATTACTGGGGATACCACGAGCAGTCTCTCTCTTTAAGTGGTCCTCTATTTACACAGGCTGTAAAATATTTCTTTAATGTTAACTCTACTTTCCAGTTAAGCCCGACACATATGGATCAACCTGAAATTAATGTCGGTTTAATCTGGAACGAAAAAACTCCGGCTGCTCAGAGAGATACCGTTAATTTCGTATATCCGAACGGCGCTCAAAGAAAAGCTGCAAGACAGTATTATACTTTAACCGGTACATTAAATTTCGATTTTAAACCGGTTATCTTCAGACTCTCCGGAAGTTACGCGATAGATGAAAATGATGCTAACGCTACAGGTCCTTTTAATGTTAATAACGACCGTCCCGGCGAATACACAAACAACAACGGTTCATTCAATTTAAGAATGACTCATATCTTAAGTCCGAAAATGTTCTACGAATTATCCGCAGGTATGGTTATCTCATCTTACATGCAGCAGGATAAAGCAATGACAGACAACTACTGGGCTTACGGCGATAGTATTGCCAACGCAGCTGCAGGTTATGTCTGGACAAGAACACCTCAGGACATCTCAAGAAGAGTATACGGCCGTTTCGTAGCTCCGAGAGCTCTCAATGTTTACGACTGGGGCTTCAACAGAACAGGCGCTCCAAACTTTGGTTACCAGAAGAGCAGCACAAGTTCGCTTTCATTTAACGGTGCGTTAAACTGGCTGCCTAATAAATATCATTCAATTAAGATCGGTGGTGAATATATTACATGGACATACAGAAACTTCATCCCGGCTTACAGTGCACAAATGCTTTATAACGGCTTACAGAATCCTCAGGGTAAAACCGAAGAACAGATCAAAATCGATATCTTGAGAAATAACGGCTCAACAATTTACGGTTATGATTACTTCGGCAATGAACTTGACGAAGGAGATATTTTCCACGCTCCTAAGAAACCTGTATTTGCCGCTGCATACATTCAGGATAAGATCGAGTTCGAAGATATTATCTTGAACGTTGGTTTGCGTTACGATTACTTTGATGTTGATAATCTCGAAATGGTTGATCCAACCAGACCTGACTTATCAATTGTTAAAGCAGACAACTCATTTATTGAAAGCGGCTGGAAAAAAGTTCCTGCATTCAGCGCTGTCAGCCCGCGTATCGGTATCTCCTTCCCGGTAACCGATAAAACTGTTTTCCATGCTCAGTATGGAAAATTCGTTCAGCAGCCTGATTTGAATCAGTCCTATGTTGGATATGATTATTATGCATATCAGTTAACAACCGGATATTTCTTCTCCAACTGGAGAGGTTTAGGTCTCAGGCCAACTAGAACAACCAATTATGAATTGGGATTTTCACAGCAGATTGCTGACTTCCTTTCATTCGACATTACAGCATATTATAAAGACGTGAAAGATCTTGTTCAGATGGTTTCCCAGACAGTTGATATCGTTTCCGGTTATCAGAACTATTTTATTCAGGATAACGTAGACTTTGCAACCACAAAAGGAATCGAAGTATCTGTTACTATGAGAAGGTATAACAGATTGGCCGTCAACGGTAACTTCTCATTCCAGGATGCAAGAGGAACCGGTTCTTATCCTAATTCGAATCGTGGTATTGTTGGTGCTCCGGTTATTGCCGGTCAGCCATTTACTCCTAAAAACATTTCTCCGCTTGAATTCGACAGACCATTTACAGGTAACCTGAATATCGATTACCGTTTCGGTGATAACGATGGTCCGGCTATTCTTAGCAACTTTGGTGTTAATCTCCTCTTAACGTATGCATCGGGCCGTCCGTTTACACGCGGTATCGGCAACCCGGCTTCTGTTGGTATCTCACAACAGGGTAGCGGCGACGCACGTTTCAGACAGCCAGCTGAACCGCTTGGTGCTTCATCGATGCCGGCATCTTTCAATGTCGATTTAAGAGTGGATAAATCATTTACTATTTATGATCGATTAAAAGCTAATATTTACATCTCTGTATTGAATTTACTTAATTCTAAGAACGTACAGAATGTTTATCTAACAACTGGCAGCGCAACTGATAACGGTTATCTTAGTAACCCGACTACTTACCAGGAGCAGTTAAGAGCTCAGGGTCAGCAGTATATCGATTTGTATCAGTTATTAACGATTCAGAGGAATGGATTATTTAGCGGAATGCGCCAGGTTAGATTAGGTGTAAGATTAGAATATTAATCGCATATTATAAACAAAGGAGAAAGTGGTATGAAATTAATTAGATCAAGCTTTTATCTTGCTTTTGCTTTGATCCTTCTCTGTAGCTTTTCTCTGAAAGCTGAAGGTGTCGAAGGAAAAGAGAAAGGTAAAGTTTATAAAACAGCTGGAACTCCCGGTGTCTCCAAATTCAACATTAATAACATCTCTACCTTCTTTGGTAATGATGGTATTTCTGATTTGAGTACTACTGGCGACTCCGGTTTCCAATTCCCAATCGGAAGCGGAAAGACCGTGTTCTATGAATCAGGTTTTGTTTATGGTGGTAATTATCCTAAAGATGATGGTACAATAGAATTCCGCATCTCGGGTTCAACTTATAACCGCGGCCAGCAGCCCGGCAGAATTAAACCTGATGGTACCAGAGAACTACCTACAGAACCTCATGTAAGAATGTATAGAGTCCGCCCGGATTATAAAAATCCTCAGGCAGATTACAGCAAAGAAATCTTTGATGAAGGCAAGACTCAAGCAGCTATTTATGCTCAGTACGATAAGGACTGGCAGGAATGGCCGGCTCAGTATGGCGCCCCATATAAAGATGTTAACGGAAACGGCACTTATGAACCTGCTGTTGATATACCCGGTGTCCCCGGCGCAGACCAGACTCTCTGGTTCGTAGCTAATGACCTGGATCCTGTTCAGGCTCAGAAATTATATGGTTCTGAAGGATTCGGTATTGAAATGCAGGCTACTATTTTCGGTTATAATCAGCAGAATGCTCTTGGTGATGCATTGTTCAGAAAATATATGCTCATCAACAAAACAAATAAAACATTCACAGATTTCTACGTTTGTATGTGGTCCGATCCTGATCTCGGCGGAGATGCAGGCGACGACTTCGCTGGCGTCGATACTGTATTAAGTCTTGGTTATGTTTATAACGGCGATGACGCTGATCCATCCTACGGTGCGTACATCCCGGCTTCCGGATTCGACTTTTTACAGGGACCAATCGTTCCAGGTAATCCTGGCGACCATGCAATCTTTAAGAATAAAATTAAACCCGGCTTTATCAATTTAGGCGCTTCTGCTTTCTTCCTCTTTACTCAGAGCGTTGCTAACTGGGGCGATCCTACATTAGGCAACTACGCAAACGGTGCTCTCCGTTTCCGTAACCTGTTCGAAGGCAAGAATGCTACTTTAGGTACGGCAATGATTGATCCTCTTACCGGAAAAACATCCAAGTTCTTTGCGCCCGGCGATCCGGTTGCTGGTACTGGATGGATCGACGGTATCTTATTCCCGAAACAGGATAGACGTATCGGTCTGGTTGCCGGTCCGTTCACTATGGCTGCAGGCGATACTCAGGAAGTTGTAGTTGGTCAGCTAGCTGCCGGCGGTGTTGCTCCAATATCACGTCTCGGCGCTGTTGCTCTGTTGAAATATCAGGACTTACAGGTTCAGCAGGCATACAATAACTTCTTCCAGGTTCCTAATCCTCCGGCCGCTCCCCTTGTTCCTCTCGATGATGTTACCAAGATCGGTAAAGCATCAGAGTTCGATCAGCAGCTTGTTATCTCTTGGGGTGAAGATCAGGCTCGCGTTGCTCAGATTGAAAGCCACGACCAGTTAGGTTACAAATTCGAAGGTTATGTTGTCTATCAGCTTCCGCGTCTTAATGCTCAGCTCAACGAAGCTAAAATTGTTGCAACTTACGATCTTAATAACCTTATTGGTAACGTCGAAAGCTTAACATTCGATGCAAACACAAACAATACAACTAGATCAGTTACCAAGTTCGGAAAGAACGAAGGTATTCAGAGATCTATTACTATTACAAGAGATCTGATTCGCGGTGGTATTCCGTTGGCTAACGGTACTGAATACTACTATGTAGTATCTGCTTACTCCGTAAATCCAGATCCTAGTGCTGTTCCTAACGTTCTCGAAACTCTTTCGGCAAGAATTGCTGCTACTCCTCATCAGCCGAATCCGGGTACCATTTATGAAGGTACAACCGGCCAGGTTATTACTGCTACGCATTCAGCCGGAACAAGCGACGGTTCTGTTAAAGCAACAGTATATGATCCTGCAAAACTTACAGGCGATACATACCAGGTAAGTTTCGCTAAAGTTAATAACCAGATGGTTTGGAACTTAAAGAATACAACAAAGAACACTACTCCTGTTACAAATGTTACAGACCAGAGTGCAAGCCCAACATCTCCATTTGTTGACGGTGTTCAGGTAAAAGTATCCGGCGCTCCGAATGACTTCAAGAATTTCGAAGTTCTGGCAAATGCTAACGGTCCTCTTAATCCTCCGGCAAGTGTTACTGTTAACTGGACTGAATCTTTAGGCGGACGTTGGCCAAACGCAGGTGCAGGTCAACAGAAGAGCGGCGCTGTTTGGGTCCTTGGTTCGAACGGCGGTACTGATTATGCTTACTCTTACTGGGTTGGCAGAGTTACACAGTACACCGGCGGTTTCGGTTCTACACCTAGTGGTCTGGCTGCACTTGTTCCTGATGATATTGAAATCAGGTTCACTGCTACTGGCAGCGAAGCATTCCTTAACTGGACAACACAAGGATTCATGCAGGTTCCGTTTGAAATCTGGAATACTAGAGGTACTGCTGCTACTGCCGACGACTTTATGTGTATGGCTTGGGTTCTTGATGACGGCGATGGTATTTTCCAGGTTACTGGTACAGACAACGTTCAGTCCGGCGGTACAAACGATCCTCAGACTGACGTAATCTATATGCTTATTCCTCTTGATAAAACACCTGGCAAAGTTGGATATAACAATCTTCTTGCTAAACACAAAGCTAATCCGGCTGGTGCCGCTGCAGATGTTCTCTGGGCTTATTACGATGACGTTTGGGGTTCATATCCTGGTCTTATGAGACTGGTTTTTGTTGGTTTCAACTTGATCGATGCTTCACAAGTTGCAACACTTCCGGCTGATAAGAAGAAACCGGAACAGGGAACAATTATAAAGATCTCTACAACAAAACCGAACCAGACAAACGACGTATTTACATTCACAACACCTAAGGTTGTTAGAGGAAACCTGGAAGCCGCTAAGGAAGAAGTTGAAAAGATCAACGTATTCCCGAATCCTTACTATGGTGTTAATCCTCGCGAAATAAATAAATATCAGCGATTCGTTACATTCAGCCACCTGCCGGAAAAAGCTACTCTCCGTATCTTCAACTTAGCCGGTCAGCTGGTCCGTACGATCGAGAAAAATTCTCCAAGCCAGTTCATGACATGGGATTTGTTAAACGAAAGTGATTTCCCGGTTGCAAGTGGTTTATACATTGTCTATGTGGATATGCCTGAATTAGGCAAAACGAAGGTAATAAAACTGGCTGTCATTCAAGAACAACAGATTCTTGATCACTATTAATAGATGGGAGAAGAAAAAATGAAAAACATATATTTAAGAATATTTATAATCTTAGCTCTTGCTGCAAGTGCTATCTATGCGGGCGGCGGTGTAAGAAACGGAACGGGAGCTGCTTCTCAGCTTCTGATTCCCGTGGGTGCCCGCGGTATTGCAATGAGTGGCTCTTCTATCTCCGGTACTTCCGGTCTAGAATCCGTTTATTGGAATCCAGCTAACCTTTCTTACGATCAGGGTACAAATGTATTGTTCTCCCATATGTCATACATCGCTGATATCGGAGTTACATACGTTGGTGTTTCTACAAATATCGATGGCTTCGGTGCTCTCGCTTTCAGCTTGAAATCCCTTGCTATCGACGAGATCAATGTTACTACCGTTGAAAATCCGGATGGAAACGGCCAGACTTTTCAGCCGACATTCCTGACTCTCGGCGTTACATTTTCGAGATTATTAAGTGATAGAATTGCTGTTGGTGTTACAATGAACTATATCACCGAAAAACTCGGATTGGTAAGCGCTAATGCAGTCGGATTCGATATCGGTATTACTTACAGAAACCTCGCTAACGTCGATGGTCTCGGTCTTGCTATGGCTCTTAAGAATTTCGGCCCTCAGATGAAGTACGACGGCTCCGGTTTGTATATCAATGCTACTCCTTCAACTCTGGAAAGAGGCGAAGCAGCTTACAAACGTGAAGCTATGGCTTTCGAACTTCCTTCTCTTCTCGAAATCGGTATGAGCTATAATCTTAACTTCAATGCTTCAAATTATCTGCAGCTTAGCGGTACATACCAGAATGCTAACTATTACGGCGACGAAGTTAGATTAGGTATGGAATATGGTCTTAACGACATGTTCTTCGTACGCGGCGGATATATGTTCCTGCCGGAACTCGAAAACGACGATGCCAATATCTACGGCCTTACAGCCGGTCTTGGTATTAAGTACGATCTGGGCGGAACTCAGCTTAAGTTCGATTATGCATTCAGACAGACCCAGTTCTTCGATGATAACCATGTATTTACAATTCAGCTTGGATTGTAATTTGTAGTTAACTTTAAAAACCTGAGCATCTATTTTAGGTGCTCGGGTTTTTTTATTTTAAAGAGGTCTTTTTTATATTTTTCGTACCATCTTTATGGATTGATTAATAAGCTTTTATTATTTATTTAACCGGCTGCAAAAGTAAACTTGCGGAGTATTAGAATGAAAAAGTTATTTTTAATTGTTCTCTCTGTTTTATTATTCGGATCAGTTATTAATGCTCAAAATGAACTGAGATTCGAATTTGATTACGCTAAATTCAAGTACGATTCAGAATCTGTCTACCTGGAGTTTTATTACGATTTGAATCCGGAATTTATGACTACCTCTGCGTCGCAGTCCGGTAATTCTCTAGAAGCAATCGTTCATATCGAAATGAAGGATATTGCCGCCGATACATTCTATATTAACAAAAGCTGGCGGATTCAAAATGTAATTGATACGGAAGCAGGCGTAGCTAAAAATCTCGTCGGTGTTTTCGGCTTCCAGGTTCCTGCCGGCGATTATTCTCTTTTTGTAAAGGCATATGACGCCAATAATCAGAATCTTCAGAAAATTATTAATGAGAAGATTATTATCCGCCCTTACACTTCAAAAAAATTCTCTATAAGCGATATCGAATTATCCGCTAATATTAAAAAGTTTGATGCGGATCCTCTTTCTCTATTCTATAAGAATTCGCTTGAAGTTGTACCCAATCCTTCAATGGTCTATTCTGATAAAGCGCCTGTCCTTTTCTATTATACCGAACTCTACGACCTTATATTGGAGGATAATAGTGCCGACTTTACTCTCTCTAAACAGGTATTCAACAGTTCGGGGAATTCGGTTTATAAGTCGGATAAAAAAATTGCCCAGAGCCCTAATTCTATTGTCGACTATGGGCTAATTAATTTATCGAAACTGCCGACCGATTCATATAGCCTTGAAATCAGCCTGGTCGATAACGCTACAAAACATGCTTTCGTTTCTACCAAGAAGTTTTTTCACTATAATCCCGGTGTAGCTGCACCGAACCAGGGCCAGCTTGTAAGCGGAAGTTTTATCGGAAGTGAATTTGCTCTTATGACTAATGAAGAATGCGATAAAATGTTTGAACAGGTCCGCTTTATTGCAACCCAGGCGGAATCAAATCAATATAAGCTGATCGACTCATTAAATATTAAGAGGGATTTCTTATTCAAATTCTGGAAGAACAGGGATACCGACCCTAATACTCCTCAAAATGAATATAAGATGGAGTATATGAAAAGGCTTGAATATGTTGACCTTAACTACACAACAAAATTTAAAGTCGGGCATTTGACCGATAGGGGGCGCATCTATTTACTGTACGGTGAGCCGGATCAGAGGGATTATTTCCCGAGTGAACCGAATCTGAAACCTTATGAGATCTGGTTCTACAGCGGTATTGAAGGAGGAGTTAATTTTATCTTCGGTGATTTAACCGGATTCGGAAGTTATGAACTGCTTCATTCTAACATGAGGGGAGAATATAAAGACGAAAACTGGATGCGCAGAATCAGCACACTATAAAAATTGAAAATCGATAAAAATAAGATCGAGTTTTTCCTCTTCAGCAATCTTACACGATTGTTAAAGAAACTTGGACTTGAAAGGACACGCCGGTTTGCAAGAATGATCGGCGTGTTCATTTATTACTTAATCCCGATCAGAAGATCAACTGCTATTTCTAACCTCTCTAATGCGTTTCCTCAAAAATCTAGTTCAGAAATAAGATCAATAACCAGGAAAAATTACCAGAATATAACTATTACTTTTTTTGAGCTGATGCTGATGCCTCATCTCTCAATCGATATTATTAAGAACCAGGTTGAATGTGAAAAGATAGAGTTGATCAAAGAGAAAATGAATGAAGGAAAAGGGGTTATTCTACTGACCGGCCATTTCGGTAACTGGGAATTTATAGTTTCTTCTATTGCTGCAAAAGTAGCTGGTAGTTTTAATGTGCTGGTTAAACCGCAGAGAAATCCCTATGTAACCAGATGGCTCGAAGAGACGCGGCACGTTGCCAATACCAAAGTTATTCCGATAGGCGTCTCGGTTAAATCGATCTATCAGGCTTTGAAGAACGGGGAGGCTGTTCTTATTGCCGGTGATCAGAGAGGGCATAAGGATGGGCCCCGGTTCAGGTTTTTCAACCGCCAGACTGCGCTATATACCGGCGCGGCTTCTATTGCGGACAGGACAGGAGCCGCTGTATTAATGTGCATTATTGAACGGCAGAATAACCTTAAATATAAACTCCACGTTAAAGAACTGGATTTCTCCGGCCTGCCGGAAAATTACGAAGAGAGGATAGCAATCCTTACTCAACGGTATATAGATTACCTTGAAGGAATTGTAACACGCTCTCCCGAACAGTATTTTTGGATGCATAAACTCTGGAAATACTGATGAAAAATGAAAAGATACTTGTTATTCAAACCGCATTCCTGGGTGATGCGATCCTGACCCTGCCGATGATTCAAAAACTGAAAGAACTTTTTCCCGTTTCGGAAATTGATGTTGTCTCTATACCTTCTACAAGAGAGGTCTTTGAACACTCACCGTTTGTAAACCGTGTTTACAGTTACGATAAAAGAGGATCTCAAAAGTCGTTTCTTAACCTGATTAAATTTGCAAAACATCTTAAAGCGGACAATTACAATAGAATTTATTCGCCTCACAGGTCATTCCGGACTTCTCTAATCGTAATGATTCTTAATGCCGGCCTCTCGTTTGGATTCGATAATTCATCATTCGCATATGTCTATAAAAAACTGATAAAGTATGATAGGAATGCTCATGAAGTTGAACGGAACCTTCAATTAATCGGATTCGATACGCAGCAAAGTGGTTGGCGGATACCTCCGTTGATAAATATTCCCGGCGCCGTAAAAGAAAAGATTAAAAATACCCTGAATAAAAATGCTTCCCCGTTAATTGCAATTGCACCGGGTTCGGTCTGGAATACAAAAAAATATCCGGAAGAGTATTATCTGCAGCTTTCACGGATGCTCGCGGAAAAGAATTACTTTATACTTTATATGGGGAGTAAAAGTGATTTCGGATTATGCGAACGCCTCCACAGGAATATCGCAGACAATTCCATCAACCTTGCCGGTAATTTCACTGTTGTTGAATCTGTAGAAGCGCTTAAGTACTGCGGGCTTCTTATAAGTAACGACAGTGCGCCAACACATATGGGAATGATTGCCGGTATTCCGGTTCTTACTCTCTACTGTTCTACTATTCCGGGCTTCGGTTTCTATCCTTATAATAGTCGAAGTTCGTTTCTGTCCATAGACGGACTCGATTGCAAACCATGCGGTATTCACGGCCGTAAAGCCTGCCCTATTAAATCGTTCGAGTGCGGATATCGTCTTAAACCCGAATCAGTTCTGGAAGAATCGTTACGTCTTTTAACGGTTAAGGAAAAATAGAGTTCAAATTTATATATTTACGTTCCCTTTATAGGAATTGATATGAAATGGTTTAAATGGGATTTTCTTAAGAAGACGTCCTTTTATATTACTCCTAATTATCCAGACGCGGCCACTAAAAGCTATAAATTCAGTCTGCGCAAGACAGCAGCGTATTTGTCTATATATACGCTTGTTGCATGGCTTATTTTGATCTTTATCTTATCTGTTACTCCTCTAAAGGATTTTATTTTTGTCCTCGATAACCAGGAATTAAAACTCCAGAAGGAGAAAATTGTTGAGCTTCAGTCCAAAGTTGAATTCCTGACCTCGCAGCTGCAATCAATAGCAAGTACGAACGAGAAAATGAAATATGCTCTTCGTCTTGCCGGAAAGGATTCAATTGCCGCTGATGATCCACTTTACGATACACTGAAAACAAGAATCAATAAAAAACTTCAGATCGGCGGAAATATTTTCTCTGTAGTTAAAGATCTCTTCCGGCAGATCTTTCAGTCGGACTCTAATTTTATTTTCATTGAACCTGTTAGCGGTATTGTTATTCAGAATTTTAATGCGGAAGCCGGACACCTCGGAATCGACTTTGGTGTTCCGACCGGATCTCCGGTATTTGCGTCTGCAGGTGGACTGGTCATTTTCGCGGACTATACTTACGAAGACGGTTTTATGATCATTATAAGTCATGATAAAAATTATATTACTCTGTATAAGCATTGTTCAACCTTGATTAAAAAAACGAGAGATTTTGTCCGTCAGGGCGAATTAATTGCTCTTAGCGGTAATTCAGGAAAAAATACTACCGGACCACACCTTCATTTTGAAATCTGGCAGAAAGGAAAACCGCTTAATCCAGCAGAACTAATTTTTTAAATAAGGAGATTTTTACATGTCGGTGAAAAAAGAAACACATGCTGAAGATGTCAGCATAATCAGCAGTGGAGTTATTATTGACGGCAACCTGCAGAGTGAAGGGAATGTCCGTATCGATGGAATTTTAAATGGTAATGTTGCGGTGAGCGGTAATCTTACAATCGGAGATTCTTCCAGGATCAAAGGTGAAATAAAAGCTCAGAATATTTCCATGAGCGGAAAAGTTGAAGGGAAAGTAGTTGTGACTGAAAAACTCCGCCTTGAATCTAGATCGGTTTTACAGGGCGATCTGATGGCCAAAATCCTTATTATTGAAGAAGGTGCTCTCTTCGATGGCAGAAGTTCTATGAATCGGAATAACTCCAATTCGTAAAGGTGAGTGACGGAAAGGAAAGATTATACATCCAGGTTTTCCGAGAGTTACAGGAAGGTTGGACCTTACCTGGGTCTGGGGACTCAATTAGCCGCAACAATAATACTTATGTTTTTTCTTGGCCGGTGGCTCGATGAACAGTTTAATACAAATCCGGTATTAATGATTATCTTCTCTCTTTTCGGAGGATTCGCCGGTATTTATAACTTTATTAAAACAACATTAGACCTTAACAAAAAGAAACTTGATAAAAAAAGCTAAATACCCCGTTCTTTTATTTCTCATCTATATTTTTTCGATATTGTTATTATCCCATTTTCAAAAATTACCTCAGGTTGTAACCGGATCGCTTCTTTATTCGGCCGGGCTGGTCGCGTTAAATTTTATCTTATTCCTCATTTTCTGGGAATTTTCCAAGAATAAACCGAATAAAACATTTCTCATATTTAACCTTGGCGGTATGGTCTTAAGGCTCATGCTAACGCTAATCGGGGTATTTGTAGTGATAAAATTCTTGAATATTGACAAATATGCGTTTATATTTGCACTCT
>CAZHHG010000042.1:3005-23580 GCA_964532065.1 uncultured Melioribacter sp. | reverse complement strand
GCCAGCGTTCGTCCTGAGCCAGGATCAAACTCTCCGTTGTAAGTTTTGTAAGCTTATGTAATCTCAAAGTTTAACTTCTAAAGAATTTCTTTAGTTATTCACTCTGTCAAAGAACTTTCTTAAATGCGGACGAGAAACTTAATACTTAATTTTTGTTTTGTCAAGTATTAACTGATCTTTTAGTTAAAAAGGAACTTCTCGAGGCAATTTTTCAAAGGTTTCTAAAAAACACGGCTTGAAATATAACTACTCGATTTATTAATTCCAAATATTTTTTAAATTATTTTTTAAAAAAATCATTTTTCTGCTAATGGAACCAAAATCCCTCTAAAGTGTTAAAATCAAAAGTATTTTGAAAGGGACTCAATATGGAAAAAACCACTAAAAATAATATATCTGTCAATCCGCTATCGGATTTGATTTCAGACGATATCTATTTCCTATTGGATCAAAAGGGATTGATAAATGAAAAATCCGTTAGAGATCACCTGATCAGGAAGAAGTTTGCTGAATTTAAATCCCAGAATTATTCAGCCAGTGAGGCAATAGAGAAAATAAGGGCGGACTACCCTTATTTGCAATTCGACACAATCCGGAAGATTGTCTATCAGTTAAACAAGTAATTCTTCTTGACAAAGGGGTAAATGAAAATTATATTGCAGGCGTATGCTTTCGGAATTAATGATTTCGTAAGCATCGTAAGCCCAGTGTCTCCCCCCAACACTGGGCTTTTTACTTAAAATTTCAGAGGTAATTCGATGGCCAAATTAAAAAGAACTTATCGAGAAAACCCGAAGACAAAAACTTCACCATTTAAAGACTACTGGAACAAAATAAATTTCACACTGCTTTTTATAAGTATCGGATTACTGGTACTTGGTTATTTTGTAATGTCGATTGGGTCATGGGATAATTCCGCATCCCTCAGCATATCACCGTTAATCTTATTAGCAGTTTATGTTATTCTATTTCCGCTTGTTATATTAATTACGAGAAAAACAGAGAAAAAAGAAGAGAATGTTTCTAGCCAGGGTTAAAGGGAATATTGTTTCGACTCATAAGAACAGATATCTCACGGGTCATAAATTATTGTTAACACATCAGGTTGATTTCAACGGACAATTAATAGGGAACAAGGATGTAATTTCGCTCGATTTAATTGACGCAGGAATAGGAGATACTGTAATAGTTGTTCAGGAGGGAGATGCCGTTCAACAAATACTTGGACACAGCAATTCTCCCGTAAACACGATGATTATTGGAATAGTGGATAATATTGAAGTAAAAGAATAAAGAGCAGTACAAAAATTTGTCTTCAGATCAATTAGAAAGAATTTCTTTTCTGAAATTTCTCCTAAGTATTGAGGGAATAGGACCTCAAAAAATCTTCTCGATTCATACCAAATTCAACAATCTCGAGTCATTTCAAAACAGCTCCCCTAAAAGTTTATTATCGATAGAAGGAATAAGTAATACCCTGTATCAGCGTATTACTTCATCAAAGAAAAAAATAAATGAAATTAAAGAAGCTGCAATAGAGGAATTAAACCGGCTTGAAAAGCTGAAGGCTAAAGCAACAACATTCTGGGACGAAGATTATCCGGCAATGTTAAAAGAGATCTATTCCCCACCGATAATAATCTATACGTTAGGCAGTTTCTCGGCAGAAGACTATAATTCAATAGCAATAGTCGGGACACGCGAACCCACCTTATACGGAAAGGTACAAGCGGAAAGATTTTCTAGCGAATTAGCCGAAAGAAAGGTTACTATTATAAGCGGCCTTGCGCGAGGTATTGATTCAGCTGCTCATAACGGAGCTTTAAAATCCGGAGGGAGAACGATTGCCGTAACAGGATCCGGATTAGATATAATTTACCCCCCTGAGAATAAAAAACTTTATAATCAGATAATTGAAAACGGGCTTATAATTAGTGAGTACCCGCTCGGGACAAAACCGGATGCGCAAAACTTTCCTAAAAGGAATCGGATTATTTCAGGATTATCACTCGGAACATTAATTATTGAGACAAGATTCAACGGGGGCGCGATGCAGACAGCCGCTTACGCTCTGGATCAAGGGCGTGAAGTCTTTGCTGTACCGGGTAATATAAACTCGAAACAGAGTGAAGGCCCCAATTTACTTATTCAGAGAGGCGAGGCAAAGTTAACATCCTGCGCTGACGATATTATCGAAGAATTAAAAAACCGGTTGAAATTAAAAAATCACGAGAAGCCTGCTGCGCCCGGAATAGAGCTGAATCTCTTTGAGGACAAAATACTATCTGCAATAAAAAATGAACCGAAACATATTGACGAAATCGCATTAATTGCATCTATCCCAGTTTCGGATTGCTTAGTTCATCTTCTGATGCTTGAATTCAAAGGACTGGTTGTTCAATTACCGGGAAAAGTTTTCAGAATCAATTAATTATACTTCTTCAATTTTTTCCAGAGTGAGCTTAGCCGGTCTTTGAGAGATTTTTCGAATCCGGTTTCTGCCGGAAGATAATACTGCTTCCCTTTCAGTTCGACCGGCAGATAATTCTCTTCAATGAAATGATTTTCAAAATTATGGGGGTAACGATAGTTATTACCATAGCCAAGATTCTTCATTAAGGCAGTGGGTGCGTTTCTCAAATGAAGAGGAACTGAATAGAGTGGAAGTTTTTTAACATCTTCCAGGGCCTCATCAATCGCCTTATAGGCTGCATTGCTTTTGGGAGAAGATGCCAGGTAGGTAGCGCATTGCGAGAGGATAATCCTGGATTCGGGCATACCGATTTTATCGACGGCATTGAAAGCAGCCTCTGCAATCACCAGTCCATTAGGCGCAGCATTGCCAACATCCTCCGACGCGAGAATGATCATTCTTCTCGCTATAAAAAGTGGGTCTTCTCCGCCTTCAAGCATGCGGGCCAGCCAGTAGACCGCGGCATCCGGATCGGAACCGCGAATACTTTTTATGAATGCTGAGATAAGATTATAATGTTCTTCACCCGCTTTATCATAAATAATAAATTTCTGCTGAAGAACATTTTCTATTGAGGATTTATTTACAACAATTTTTTTCTTTTTAATATCATTGAGAAGAGCGGCTTCAAGAATATTCAACAGTATCCGCGCATCACCGCCGGAGACGTAGAAGAGGAAATCGGGGTCTTCAATTTCAATATCGAGTGTTTTCAAAAAATCATCATTTATAAGAGCGGAGTTTAAAATTCCTTCCAGGTCCTCACGGTTCAGGGTTTCGAGTTTAAAAATTCTAAGTCTGGATCTGAGAGCGGGAATTATCTCAAATGAAGGATTCTCTGTGGTCGCACCAATAAGAATTATTTCACCTTTTTCCACAGAAGAGAGAAGGGCATCCTGCTGAGCTTTGTTATAACGATGAATCTCGTCGATAAAAAGAACTGTCCTGCGGTTATAAACAAGGTTAGTCCTTCCGATTTCTATAACATTTCTTAGTTCTTTTACCCCAGAGGAAACGGCATTAACCTGAAAGAATTCAGCACTAACTGTTTCCGAAATAATTCTTGCGAGAGTAGTCTTACCGGAACCGGGAGGTCCCCAAAGAATGATTGAACTCAAGGAGCCATTTTCAATCATTATTCTTAACGGTTTTCCTTTACCGATTAGATTCTGATGGCCTCGAAATTCGGAAAGATTTTTAGGACGAATTCTTTCGGCGAGAGGTATACCCGGTATATCGTTTTTTTTATCCACAGGAATGTAGTTTTATTTTTCCTCGATTTTTAATACACGCTCATCCGGAAGCATCAAATGATATCTTTCTCTGGCCACTTTTTCCATTTTCTGTTTTGAATTGATTAATGAATCGATTTCCGATTCAAGCATTCTGATTTTTTCTTCTGCAGTATTTATCTGAAGATCAAGTTCGTGTAATTCATTTTTCAGTGACAAATATTTCAGGATTCCATTTTCATTGAATACAAGGAATGCAATAACCGAGATTATGACAAAAGTAACAACAAGCCTCACAATCAATTTATTTGATAGCTTAACCATCACAAAGCATTCTTAATAATTCTATCTATCAACTCCTCAAATGAGATACCCGCCACTGCAGCCATTTTAGGCACCAGACTAAGATTCGTCATACCGGGCAGAGTATTAACCTCCAGACAATACGACTTGTAATCTTTAGTCAATCTGAAATCGACTCTGGCGTAACTTTCGCAGCCGACCGAATTAAATGCAAGCAATGCCTGATGCTGAAGATGTTCTGCGACTTTAGGAGGAATAACAGCAGGAACGATATATTCGCTTTTTCCGGAAGTATATTTATGCTCGTAATCGTAGAATCCGTCGACCGGTTTAATCTCCAGCACCGGCAGCGCCTGCTGCCCAAGAATAGCGACTGTAAGTTCGCGGCCGGCGATATACTCTTCGATAAGAGCAACCGAAGATAATTCTAATGCCTGCTTTACAGCTTTTTCGACTTCGACATCTCCCCGGCAGATTGTAAGACCGATAGTAGAACCCTGGTCATTCGGTTTAATAACACACGGATACCCGAAGAACTTTTTTATTTTTTCACGAATCAGATGGTAGTCGTTTTCATTCCGGTCAACAATAAACCAGCGTGGAGTATTAACATCAAAATGCTGGAACATTATTTTGGACATATATTTATTCATTGCGAGCGCACTCGCGAGCACTTTAGAACCGGTATATTTTATTCCTCGCATTTCGAGGAGTGACTGAAGGGTTCCATCTTCTCCCCATTTACCGTGGATTGCAATGAAAACAACATCAATACCATCCAGAAGCGTTGAGTTAATTGCCTCCAGCTGATTCCTGTTAGAGATTTCACAGTAATCTCTCTCCTCAAAATAGATATATTCTTCTTTCGGCTGGGTTAATCCGTAGGCCGGATCGATTACTTTTACTTTATAACCGAGATCGTATAATGCTTTGAGAACAGACTTACCGGATGATTTGGAGACTTCCCTTTCAGGTGAAGTACCTCCGACTAACAACGCAATTTTAATTTCATTATTCGACATATTATTCCTGTATTTGAATTAAGAGTCCATGCGATTTTTTTTACTCAGTATAATTCCATATTCTTTTTCTGCAATTGAATAGAGTTTACGGAGTTTGTTGACAGGTATAGATTTCTCGCCGCCCAGTAATTTACAAATTGTAAGTGTATGCGCCGCATGTTCAAGTTTTTCCATTCTGTAATACGCGGACAAAAGATTGTGACCGAAAGTAACCGCGCCATGATTTTCTAAAAGGAGCGCCCACGCATAATCAATATAAGGCAGCATGGATAACGGAACTTCATCGGTGGACGGTGTTCCGTATTTGCATAAAGGAACCCTTCCAAGTGTGAGAATAACCTCTGGGAATATGGGTTTAGTTAAACTTTGTCCTGAGGATGCAAACGCAGTAGCGTAAACCGGATGACAGTGTATTACAGAATTAATATCATCTCTTTTACTATAAGCCAGCAAATGAATTTTTACTTCGGTGGATACTCTACCTTTTCCTTTTAATAACTTCCCGTTATAATCTATCTCTAAAAAATCATCTATTGTGAGTTCCCCTTTACATTTTCCGGAAGGAGTAATAAGAATTCTTTTACTGTTTAGGCGTACGGATAAATTACCGTCGTAAGCGGAAACAAATCCCTTCTCATAAACTCTATGACAAATATCAAGGAGATTTTTTTTTAAGGACATTGTTTTTCAATTTCTTCCATTATTTTCATGGCAGCAAAAGCATCATCGCCCGGGACAATCGGCGGTTGGTTTTTGATTAACGATTTTTGAACCGATTTGATCATATAAGAAATTTTATTAGCCCTTTTTCTAAATGCTTTTCTGGCTTCACCCTGAAGATCAATAATTAACTTTCCCGATACATTTTTCTTACCGATAAAATTTTCGATACTTATTACTCCTTTATGCCCAAGAATTTCAATTCTGTTAAAAGACTTCTTTGCATTATAGGAAACGTTAAAATATCCGTATCCCCCTTTTTCAAATTTCAGAATTGCAGAGGCAAAGTCTTCAACTTCGCTTTTATAGACGATATTATCGGTATAACCTTTAACGCCGGATATTTCACCGCCGAATAACCTGATAATATCTATCATATGGGAGCCGAGGTCTCTGAGCGCTCCGCCGCCGCTTAATTCTTTTTTAAATCTGAAATTATCACCCGGTGCAAAATCGATATTAAATGAGGCGGAGACAGAAACTATTTTTCCGACCATTCCCTTATTAACAAGTTCCTTTGCTTTCAATACCAGCGGATGAAACCGGTGAATGAAGTTTACAGTAAAGACAACATTATTATTTTTACAAACTTTTATTATCTCTTCAATTTGAGCCGAGTTCATGCCGACCGGTTTTTCGCAGAGAATATTTTTGCCGGCCTGAGCAGCTTCAATAGCCTGCCGGTAATGATCTACATTAGCACCTGCAATATAGAGCAGATCGAAATCGCCTTTAATAAAATCGCTGAAATTATCCGAATAATTCTGGGCTCCGAATTTTCCGGCAATCTGTTTAGCCCTTTGGAGATCGTGACTGAATACCGAGACAAGTTTACTCCGCTGAATTAAAGCTAAGGCAGGAAGAACCGATGTTTCGACAAAATTGCCGCATCCGGAGACACCCCATTTAATTCTTCGCGGAATTGCAGATCTGATAATTGACTTGGCCGGAGATTTTATTAGCATTTTCAAAGTCCCAATTTTTTCATTAACATTTTTATAGGTTTGGAATTCTGCATTATGTAGAAATGAATTGCCGGAACATTCCTATTCAACAATTCCTCCACCTGTTTGAAAGTCCACTCAACTCCGATCTCGATTGCATGCTCTGGTTTGGATTTATCAATTTCCTCAACAAGTTCGGAAGGGATATCAATATAAAAATTCTTCGGAATGCTATGCGCATGGGATCTTGAGGTGATAATTTTTAATCCCGGTATTACGGGGACCGTGATACCTTCTTTCCTGCAATTATCGACATAATCGAAATACAATTTATTATCATAGAACATTTGCGTAACGATATAAGAGGCCCCGGCTTCAATTTTTGCGTGTGTATATTTTATATCAGTTAAAAGGTTCGGAGCCTCGAAATGTTTTTCGGGATAGCCGCTTGTTCCGATACAGAAATCCATTGCATATGCATCGAGCAAACCTTCCTCCAGGTATTTGCCATTATTCAGATCCGATATTTGCTTGATGAGGTCTATACCATAATTATTAATGCTTCTTCCGTATTTAAGTGGTTTATTGAACCCGCTTTCGTCACCTCTTATAGCAAGGACATTATCAATTCCTAGGTAGTGAATTTCGATTAGAAAATCCTCCGTCTCCTCTCGGGTAAAACCGGAACACAAAACATGCGGCACAGCATCGATATTATATTTATTCTGGATAAGAGCGCATATTCCGAGAGTACCCGGGCGTTTTCTTTTAACTTTCATATTCATTCCGCCTAAGGGAGTTTCCTCATACATTACTTCCGCGGCATGACTTGTAATATCGATGAACGGAGGTTTATAAAGAACAATATCGTCCAGAACAGAGAGAAGCTGACGAATATCGCCTCCACGTTTGGGTGGAATGATTTCAAAACTGATAAGAGTCTGATTAGATTTATAGAGATGTTCGGTTACTTTCATATAGAGTCTTTATGTGTTTGTCTAATTTAACATTTTGCCGCATAAACTTCTTATCAGGAATTACCGGGCATAAGTTTAAGCAGATGTCTGGCTTTACTCTTAAAAACTTTTTCAGAAACCGGAATTCTGATATAATCCCCTTTGAGCCACATGCCGGTCATATCTTTATAGTGATCGTTCATGAAATACCCGGATTGTCCGGCGGGTAAAATAATTTCTATAAATTCGGGATCTCCGAAATCATATATGTAGCGCATCGAGGGGCCTAGAATATTCTGGAAAGGTTCTGACCTGTACGGTTTAGAAAGATCTCTTTTCTCCTCATAAAGCTCGGCGAAGGAATATTCAGTATTGAACACCGTAGTTCCGTCGCCCCCAATTTCATAAGGGCCGATATTAATTAGTTGATCAATCAAACCCGACTGGTTTGCGAAGAGATGTTTCAGATAAACCTTGTGGATTTTACCCCATTGCCACAATGAAATATCCTCACCCAGCTTTTTCTCAAGTTCGTTAAGAGCATCAACAAGACACTTTCTGATAATCTGATCTCTCGACTCAATCTGAGGTGTCCGGATATCATCGAAGAAGGAGGAGGAATTTTCGTTAAGATACTTAAGAATAATTCTATAAGGAATATTTGCAAGGAAGACATATTCTTTCAATAAGTCACTGCCTAACTCGTCTTCAAAAATATTTTTGATTAAACGGTGGAAGAAGTTGAGATAAATCGTCGGGACCTGACTAGAGGCAGAGAGCTCATAATTCCAGTTTTCGAGCAGTTCGATAGTGGTTTTAAGATTCTTATCGTTAATTTTTGCATTTTCAAATGCCCGAAGAACGTAAGGAATAATCTCCCTTGCATAAGGAGAAATAAAATCGAGCTGATATTTTTTAAAATCCTCAACAGAGTGATGTTGCCTCGAATTTAATAATTCGACTATCCTTTCAATTCTTGAAGAAGGTTCCCAAATATTTGAAATATGATATTTAAAACCGGAGCTGGTTTTATTATTTGCAGTAGCAATAAATTCCTGAGGGGGATTAAAGAGTTTCGGCATTTCCTCATAAGGCACAAATCCTTTCCAATCCGATTCAGAAGTTGATCCGTCGTAAATAAGAGAAGGACTTGTATTGTTTCTGATCGGGAGCCGGGCAGCGCAAACATAACCGATATTACCATTTACATCGGCGTAAATAAAATTCTGCCCTGGCACGGTAAAGTATCTGAGAGCGGATTTGAAATCATCCCAGTTTTCAGCTTTACTTAGGGAGATGGAGGCAAACAATTCGTCGCTGAATTCCAATCCGGTCCATCGCATGCTAAGTACGGAATTTACTCTGCCTTCCTTGGGGTAGAGACTATTAAATATATGAACGTCAGAAACGATTGGCCCTCGGTGAGTTTTCCTGATGGTAAATTTATAATGGAGCGAATCTTTAACTGCGAAGGAATCCGTATAGACTGCCAGGTCTCTTAATTGATTATCGACATAATACCGGCTTCCGGTCGAATCCAGCTTCTCGGCATAGAAGTCGCAATCATCCGCCATTACATTGGTCATAGCCCAGGCAATATTCCTGTTTTTCCCTATCACAATTGCCGGCAGGCCGGGGATTGTAAAACCTTCAGCATTCCAGTTATCACTCCTGATTACGGCAAAGTACCATCTGCCCGGTAGTGAGAGTGCAAGGTGAGGATCATTTGCTATTACCGGTTTTTGGGAAGCCGACTTTGCACCGCTAACGACCCAGTTATTGGAACCGATATGTGTCCCGACAAAACCAGTAAAGTCCCTGAACATTCTATCCGCTTTAATAAAATTCATTGCCGAGGAAGAAACCGGCGGAATATTATTAGGAATTATTGTTGGCGCATTCTCCGGAAATCCTGGTAACAATTCCGAAGCTTTTTCCGGTCCGAGTTTATGAATTAGATTCGAAAACAGAATATCGCTCCACCAGCTGATATTCAACTCCCAGCCCATCAGTTTTGCAATCACCAAACTATGTTCAGGTTTCCACGGATAAGGATCGTAACCGAGCAGATCAAATTCAACCTGATATTTTCCTTTATTATCCTCAATGAATCTATTTACACCGCGGGAATAAGCTTCAAGAATCTTTTGGGAGGCTGGATTAATCTTAGACAGACTTTCCTCAACGACCTTATAAATGCCGACAGTTCTGAACATTTTATCGATAAGGATAGTTTTAGGACCGAATACTTCGCTTAATCTCCCCTGCCCGGCTCTGCGGGCAAGATCCATTTGAAATAATCTTTCCTGTGCATGAACAAAGCCGAGAGCAAAAGCTGCATCCTCTTCATTTTCCGCTGAGATCATCGGGATCGCGAATGAATCACGGTACACCTCAACATTTGCGGCAAGTCCTTTTGCAGTTAACTCACCGTCATATTCAGGCAATGATTTTCTCAACATGAAATATGAAATAAGGAAGAGAAATATCACAATAATAATAAGCGTACCCGCAATACCTATAAGGACTTTTTTCCAGGAATTCATTTTATCTCTTTTGAATTACTTATTTAAAATAATGAAATAATATTTGCTGAATAAAAAAATATTTGATAAATAACCGCACGACTTTAAGAATGTTTTGAGGAAAAGAAGATGGATCAGTTTCTTACTATCGGATTATACGGACTTCTGATAATAATTGTAATTGTAACATGGCTTATCTACAAAAGGGTCAAGGACACTTCGCAGATTAATTTGAAAGAGGAACTCGACAGAATAGATAGATCCTTCCGCGATGAGCTGATGAGAAACAGGGATGAATCATCCAAAACCGGTAAAGCCCAGCGCGAGGAACTGAGCAGCGCAATTAAACAATTCGGCGACCAGTTATATGATCAACTTACAAAACTGATCCAGACCAATGAACAGAAATTCGATAAGCTTCAGAACCGGGTTGAGTCGCAGCTCAAAGAGATTCAGGAAAATAATTCAAGAAAGCTTGAAGAGATGAGACTGACCGTTGATGAAAAGCTTCACAACACACTTGAAAAGAGGCTCGGTGAATCTTTCAAACTTGTTAGCGAGCGTCTCGAAGCAGTAAGAGAAGGCCTTGGAGAAATGAAAAACCTTGCAGTGGGAGTTGGTGATCTGAAAAAGGTCCTTACGAATGTAAAAACGCGTGGTACATGGGGAGAGATTCAGCTCGAGAACCTGATTGAGCAGATACTTACTCCAGATCAGTATTCAAAAAACATTAGCACAAAAATCAATTCTAATGAAAGAGTTGAATTCGCAATTAAGATGCCGGGAAGAAGCGAAAATAAGGACGGATTGTGCTGGCTCCCGATCGACGCAAAATTCCCGATGGAAGACTATCAGCGGTTATTAGCCGCGCAGGATTCCGCAGAACCGCAGTTAATCGAAGAAGCTTCGAAAGCCCTCGAAAACAGGATTAAAGCGGAAGCTAAATCGATTAACGAAAAATATATCGACCCTCCTAACACCACCGATGTTGCTCTCCTATTCCTTCCTGTTGAAGGCCTTTTTGCCGAAGTACTACGCAGACCGGGATTGTTTGAGAAACTGCAAAATGATTTTAAGGTGATACTTACCGGTCCAACAACCTTAACCGCGATACTAAACAGCCTTCAGATGGGATTTAGAACACTCGCAATCGAGAAGCGTTCGAGTGAAGTTTGGAGTCTGCTCGGAACCGTGAAAACAGAGTTTTCGAAATTCGGCGACATACTCGATAAGACCCAGGAAAAATTGCGCCAGGCGAGCGATACAATCGACTCTGCCAAAACACGCTCACGCGCAATTGAAAGAAAGCTGAAGGACGTTCAGGAACTCCCGGGCAGCGAAGATCCCAAACTAATAGATTAATTGAATTAATTAATCGCCAAACCTAATAATCCCTGCCGGCAGACAGGATTGTATTTACCGACAGAATTCCGCCATTCACCGATTTCTTATTCATTAAGGAGAACCCGTTAAATATATTTACGTCAGATTTATCAGGTAAATAAATTTTTGAGGTTAACATGGCATGGCAAAAACTAAAATCGAGAGTAATAGTAGGAATAATACTCGTTGTAATCGGTGTTCTTTTTCTATTACGTAATTACGATATAGCATTTTTCCCGTTTGAAATAATCACATGGGAATATTTTTTCATTCTCTTCGGTCTGCTTTTATTTATCCTATCCGACAATAAAACAGCTGGAATTATTTTCCTGGCAATAGGACTTTTCAATTTAGTACCTCAGCTCTGGCCTTTGATCTTTGTTGTAATTGGTCTCTACATAATTCTCAAACGAAAAGGAAGCCGGCCAACGGCACATTTCAAACATTTCCAAAGCGGAAGCAGTATTCCCGATGGTGAAGGAGCAAAAGACTATATTGAAGATGTAAATGTATTCGGCGGCGGTACAAAAATAATTAATACCGAAAATTTTAAGGGCGGAAATGTTGTTTCAATTTTCGGAGGTTCCGAAATAAACCTGATGGGTTCGAAACTTGCCGAAGGTGAAAACAGCCTGGAAATGACAGCGATTTTCGGCGGTTCGACTTTAATAATTCCATCCGACTGGAAAGTTGAGACCGATGTTCTTTCGATATTCGGGGGATTCAGCGATAAAAGGAGAAAAGACCCGAACAAGGTTCAGGACCCGAACAGAATACTTGTTATAAAAGGCCTTGCTTTATTCGGCGGCGGTGAAATTAAAAATTAATTCTACGGAGTAATAAAATGAAAAACGACGGGAAAATCTGGGTTGGAATAATACTTATTGCAGTGGGCGCTCTTCTGGTTGCAGATAATTTTTTCTACTTCGATTTCAGTGTTCAGAATTTGATCTTTTCATGGCATACAATATTCCTGATTATTGGGCTTATAATTCTGAACAACTCTAAAAATAGTGTAGTAGGAATAGTTTTCGTTGTACTGGGTTTGTTCGGAATTCTGGGATACATCTCGCCATTCGACATTAGATTCTCGTTCAGAGATTACTGGCCGATACTATTAATCATTATCGGGTTCTTTATTCTTTTCAGAAGAAAGGAGCCGACTATCGTATCGAACCCGGCAGGGAATCCTGAAGGTGAACAAACGGAGTTTCAGACTTCATCAGCAAACGTTCTTGATGAATCGTCAATATTCAACAGTACTAACAGAATAATCGACTCTGATAATTTCAGAGGGGGCAAAGTAACTACAATCTTCGGTTCTACTAAACTCGACCTTACAAGAGCATCACTATCCAACGGTGAAAACACACTCGAGATTACATGTCTTTTCGGAGGATGTGATATTACGATTCCAAAAAACTGGAAGGTGATCGTAAACGTCTCAGCTATCTTCGGAGGATTTGAGGACAAAAGATACCTGGCCTTGAGCGATGTAAAAACAGAAGGCGTACTGATTATTAAAGGGACCGTCATTTTCGGCGGCGGTGAAATAATAAGCTATTAGAACCGGGGAAAATGGGAAATCCGTTTATAAAGAACATTAAGATTTTTGCTATCTACCTGATGATCTGGGTTTTCATCAGCCTGATACACAATATAGTTGTAATTTTCCTGCTTAATGTAAAACTGGAACAGGCACTGGTAGAAAGCATTATCTATAACACTCTCTACTTCCTGCTCGGCATCAGTCTATGGTATACGGTAAGTTATAACACGCTTGAAAATTATACTCCGGTAAAAATATTTGTCAACCATTCTGCGGCCGCAATTATTACATCGGCTGTCTGGGCATTATCCGGTTATTACATTCTTGTTAATATCTTTAATGATAATCAGGAGTATAAGACATTTCTTTTAAGCTCAGGAATATGGCGGTTTATAATCGGCATCTTCTTTTACCTGATTATAGTGGCTGTGGATTATGTTATAATCTACTACAATAATTTTCAGCAGAAACTTTTCCGAGAATCGGAACTGAATACTCTAGTTAAGGAAGCGGAATTAAAATCGTTAAAATACCAGATTAATCCGCACTTCATTTTCAACAGTCTCAATTCGATCAGTTCGCTTACAATCAGCGACCCTGAGAAAGCCAGGGAGATGACGATCAAACTTTCATCATTTCTACGAAGCACCCTATCGAAGAATGAGAAGCAGAAAAGTAAACTGACGGACGAGATTTCGAATGCGAAGCTCTACCTCGACATTGAGAAAGTCCGGTTTGCCGACAAAGTTGAATTCGTAGAAGATCTTAAGCCGGAATGTAAAGACCTTGAAATACCGAGCATGATACTTCAACCGCTTTTCGAAAATGCAATAAAGCACGGGGTATACGAAAGTCTCGAGAAGGTAATTATTAAGTTGCATTGCAGACCCGAAAAAGAATATCTTAAATTAATTGTTGAGAATAATTTTGATCCCGAAGCTATTCCCCGTAAAGGTGAAGGGATTGGAATTAAGAATATTCAGAACAGGCTTAAACTGATCTACAATCAGGATAACCTGGTAACAATTGAAAAACTTAATGGATTATTCAGAGTTAATATTTACATACCGGTTAAAAATGAAAAACAAAATTAAAACACTGATAGTTGACGACGAGAAATTAGCACGGGATATAGTAAAAAATTATCTCCGTAATTACCCTCAGATTGATCTTGCCGGAGAATGTTCAAACGGATTCGATGCGCTCAAAATGATAACCGACCTTTCACCCGACCTGGTATTCCTTGATATACAAATGCCAAAGCTGACCGGATTCGAAATGCTGGAGGTACTGGAGAATCCGCCGGTAATAATCTTTACTACCGCATACGATCAATACGCTTTGAAAGCATTTGAAGTAAATGCGACTGACTACCTTATGAAACCCTTTTCGGAGGAAAGATTTGCAGAGGCGATCCTAAGAGCTGAAAACCAGATAAAAAATAAATCCGAATCCGATAAAAAAATCTCCGATCTGTTAAAACATATCGATAGAAAAGATGAGTACCTGGAAAGAATTGTCGTGAAGAATGGTCCAAAAATCACTATCCTCCCTGTCGATAGTGTAAAATATCTTGAAGCGCAGGACGATTATGTAATGATCTATACTTCCGCTGGAAATTTCCTTAAACAGAAAACAATGAAATACTTTGAAGGGAACCTGAATCCTGCCGAGTTCATACGAATTCACAGATCCTATATTGTAAAAACAACCGAGATTCAGCAGATAGAATTATTTGAAAAGGAGACTTACTTTGTATTATTGAAGGATGGCAAAAAGCTTCCTGTCAGCAAATCAGGTTACAGTGAACTGAAACAGATACTCGACAAATAAAAATGAGAAAGAGGGGGAAGATATTACCTCCAACCTATTTTTTAAGTGGAATTGTTTTAACATTACTTATTCATTTCCTGATTCCATTTATACAAATAATTGAATTCCCGTTTAATCTTTTCGGCTTATTGCCATTAATCATAAGCGGGATATTGAATTTAGCCGCGGATAACGCACTCAAAAAATTCAACACAACAGTCAAACCATTTGAAACATCTACTTTTCTTGTAACAACCGGGGTTTATAGTATAAGCCGGAATCCGATGTATTTAGGAATGTTTCTTTTTCTTTTGGGTGAATCGATAATTCTTGGATCGATCGGCTCATTTATTATACCAATCCTGTTTATCGTTGTTATAAATAAAAGATTTATATTATCCGAAGAGAAAATGCTTGGCGCTGAATTCCAGGAAGAATATTTGAGATATTGTAAAGATGTGAGACGATGGATTTGAAAAAAAGTAAAATCTGCAGAAAGGGATCTAATAATTCGGTTCGTTGAAGTTTAGCTTACCTATCTTTATATTTCGCTACGAAAAGAACGGAATTCTCAATGAAAATTGACAAAGACCTTCAGTCGATTCAGGAAGCAAGGGACCTTGCCGCAGCAGCAAAAGAAGCCCAGATGGAATTCAAACACTTCAGTCAGGACCAGGTTGACAAAGTAGTAAAAGCGATGGCCGATGCCGGCTTCAAAGAAGCCGAGCGTCTTGCAAAGATGGCACACGAAGAGACAGGTTTCGGTAAATGGCAGGATAAAGTTACCAAGAACCAGTTCGGGACAAAAGATGTTTGGGAATCGATAAAGGACCTTAAAACCGTAGGCGTTATTGATGTTCAGAAGAACGGCAAGATATTAAAGATTGCAGAGCCGATGGGAGTTGTTGCCGCTTTAATACCTTCAACCAATCCGACATCAACGGCAATGTTTAAGGCAATTATATCATTGAAATGCAGAAACGGCATGGTAGCAAGCCCTCACCCAAAGTCAGTTAATTGTACTTCGGAGGCCTTGAGAATTCTTGCAGATGCCGCAGAGAAAGCAGGCGCACCAAAAGGTTTAATTCAGTGCATGACGCTCCCAACTTTGGAAGGGACCGATGCATTAATGAAGGATAAAAACGTAGCGGTAATTTTGGCAACGGGAAGTACTCCTATGGTTCGGGCCGCATACAGTTCGGGTAAACCGGCTTACGGCGTAGGACCCGGAAATGTACCGGCGTTCATCGAGAGAACCGCAAACTATCAAAAAGCAGTTGCCGATATAGTTTTCGGCACGACATTCGATAACGGAGTACTCTGTTCATCCGAACAGGCAATGATTGTTGACAGACCCCTGAGAGAAAAAGTAATTGAAGAAGCTAAGAGAACCGGATGCTATTTCGTAAATGAGGAAGAGAAAAAGAAACTTGAGAACACGGTAGCCAAAGGAGCTAGACTGAATGCTGACATCGTTGGCAAATCCGCGGCATGGATTGCCAATTACGCCGGATTCTCAGTTCCCCCAACTACTACAGTTCTCGTTGCAGAATGTTCATCGGTCGGGAAACAGGAACCATTATCGATAGAGAAATTATCGCCGATGCTAGCGTTCTACACGGTTGACGGATGGCTTGAAGGATGCCACAGATGCATAGAGCTTCTTGAGTTCGGAGGTGTTGGTCATACGCTTGTTATTCATTCGAATGATAAGGAAGTAATAATGAAATTTGCGCTGGAAAAACCGGCTTTCAGAATAGTTGTTAATACTCCTTCTTCCGTAGGTGCGGTCGGATATACAACTGCGTTAACACCTTCAATGACTTTAGGCCCGGGCACATGGGGCGGATCAATAGTATCCGAGAATGTTTCTGCAAAACATCTGATGAATATTAAAACGCTGGCATTCGAAGTACGTCCAGTTAATTCCGGTGCATCGGTCTCCTCGTTCGATTTACCCGCTTCACTAAGTACTTCTGGGGCTACTTCAGAAGGTAACTTTACCAGACAGATTGAAGAGAGGTTAAGAGCCCGTGCGGGTAACCCTGTTTCAAATCCGCTCGGGGAAATAAGCAGAAAATCAAAGAGCCCGGCTAAAGATACACTTCTTGGTGCGGGGATAAGCGAAGAAGAGATTCAGAAGATTATAAAAGAATTTAATAAATAATTTTTCGTTTAGTGAATTTTTAACGTCTTACTCTTGTTTTCAAAGTGTGATATTTATCATTTCCTATTGATTTCAAAGTCAATACTTTTTTACTGTAATTTATATTAGGGTGTATGAAAAATACGAATTTCCATAACTGGTCGATCGAAAAAGGTGATTATAAAAGGGATGAAACGTCAACATGGTCGTTTCAGAAAAAAATAATCAGAAAGAGAAGAATTAAAAAAACTGTACTGATAATTCTTTACACCATTTCTGTTTCTGTCATTTCCTATATGATATTCTCTTAATCTTCGGAGTAGCGGTCCAATCTGAATTTTTCACCCAGGTACATTTTTCTAACATCTGAATCCTCGGCAAGATCTTTTGCTGTCCCTTCCTTAAAAATCTGACCGTTAATAAGAATATAAGCCCGGTCGACAATACTGAGTGTTTCATGAACATTATGGTCGGTAATAAGAATGCCGATATTCTTATTCTTAAGATTTGCAACGATATTCATAATATCTTCGACGGCAATAGGATCGACACCGGCAAACGGTTCATCAAGGAGAATGAATCTCGGTTCAGTAGCAAGGGCTCTTGCAATCTCAGTACGCCTTCTTTCACCGCCGCTCAACTGGTATCCCATACTTTTGCGGACGTGGGCGATACCGAGTTCCTCCAGTAATTTCTCCTGTCTTTCTTTTCTCTCCTTATCGCTAAGCTTCATCATCTGAAGAATTGCCATAATGTTATCTTCAACGCTTAATCTTCTGAATACCGAAGCTTCCTGAGGAAGGTAACCAACACCCATTTTTGCTCTTTTGTACATCGGTTCAGTAGTAATCTCTTTTTCATTCAGGAAAACACGTCCTTCAAGGGGTTTGATCATTCCAACAATCATATAAAAAGTCGTTGTTTTTCCAGCACCGTTAGGGCCCAGTAATCCGACTACCTCACCTTGCTCAACCGAAACAGAAACTCTGTTAACAACAGCCCGTTTTTTATAAACTTTCTTTAGATTTTCGCCCCGCAGAATAAATTTACTTTCCGGATTCATTTAGCTCTTCCATTTTTGAATAAATCATTTTTTTACGATCACCTAAAACTGAATTCTTATCAGGCCTGTTTCCGTAAATAATGAATGAAGGGATCGTAAATTCCTTCTCTTTTCCCTGAATTAAATTCTCAGGATGATATTCAGTTGCCGGATTACCGTAAAATTTAACGTCGGTTACTTCATTATCCTGAAAATAAATAATAGTTTTTTCGGAACTGGACTTAAGGAGCCCATTGGGTTCCCCTTCTTCAAATAGATAGTAAATACTAAGTACATTACCATTAGCTTCGGTTTTCAGAAGCCCTTCCTTTCCAAAAGACATTATAATTTCCCTGCCCGATAACTGGTCATATTTTAAGAGATAATTCTGATTCGTGGAAATAATTGATGCATTGGAATTCAGAATAAGTTCCTTCATACGGTTCTCTTCAAGCAAAATATTTATCGTATCACCTATCAATTGTGTATTCTCGTTCCAGAGAACGGGAGGCGTGGACTTTTCCGGCGGCCGGAGCGTAAACAGTCGGTCGGATTCCTGAAAGAAAACTGTTAAATCATTTACCGAAGCAAAACCGCTTCTAGCAATTCTAACAGAATCCGTAGCCACAAGCCGTTTAACAGAATCATCGAATGCCTCCATCAGTCCGGAAGAAATTACAAGCGTATCAGGTTCACCGTTCGAGGTCGTATCAATTTTTACCAGAATAGGGTTATCAAATATTTTTGAATATTTCATCTGCTTGTAATCCTCGAGATTATCGGCAAATATCGCGAGGCGATTCTTAGGGTCGTAAATCGAAATGTTATTGTATGCGAACGTAATTTTTGTATTTCTGTAGTGAACAAGACTATCGGCAAAGAGAACCGATGTAGAATCCTGAACTTTTACTCTGCCTGCGGCAATGGCCTTATCCTCATCGTTAAAATAAGTAAGCCGATCGGAGTCCATCCGGGAAACTGGGTCTTCCAGACGAACCTTGTTAATAAACTTAGCCCGCTTTTCATCAAAATAATAATAACCGGTATCGGCGTTCAGGTTAACATGGCCGTCGAATAGTGAAACCCCCGAATTAGAATATGCTATTTTAGAATCACCGTAATAAAATCCCGATTCAGTATTTATAGTAACACTATCCTGTGTAACCACAACATTTCCGATCAGTTCCGCCTCATTACGAGCAAGGTATTGAATGGCTTTACTGCAGGTAATACGGACATCACCTTGCGTAATAATAACATTTCCGATTACTTCCCTAATGCTTTCTCCATTAACAACCTTTCCGACCAATGATTCGCCGTTCACAATCATCATTTCCCTCTGCTGAGCGAAGAGAACCGGGGAGATTAGAAGAAGGGACAATATTAAAATTTTATTGATCACTATTTTTTATTGTTTACTGATGCCGAATAAGTAACCTTAAAGATCACATAGTTGTGAAGATGCTGATCCGATTCCATACCATAACCTTCAATTATTTCTTTGGAGGAACGAATGCTTACAAATTTATCCGTAAGAATTTTCTCATCGTTATTACGCCATTTCAATTCGGTTGTTCTAAGGACTGTTCCGCTGTCGTTAACGGCAACAACACTGTCTATTGCGTACATATCCATTGTAATGTCGTCCACTTTACCGCGCTTCGAGGTTAAAACCGTGGTAACAGATTGAGTTGGATTATAGAAATTTATTTTAACTCCTTCGAGCAGAGTAATTTTCTGGAGATCGTATTTTTTCAGATGGTCGGAAAAGAGTACAGCACGGGTTTTACCTTCATTTGTAAAAGTGATTTTACTGTTCCAGCTTTCATGAGAAGGGATTTCGGTTTCCGATCTGTTATTCTCTACAATCGGTTTAATCTTTTCATCGGAACAGGAGGCAAGAGTAATAAATATGAGTGCGTAAATAAATAATCTCATCTGGCTTGTAATCCGAGTTTTACAAGGTCATGAAGGTGAACAATACCCTCAGGCCTGTTCATATCGTCTACAACAATAAGTGAAGTGATATTATGGTTTTCCATCTGCTGGAGTGCAAAGGAGGCAAGCAGATCTTTCTTAAGAGTTTTCGGTTTTCGTGTCATTACTTCCAGAGCCGAAAGATTTTTTATATCGAGAGTCTTTTCAAGCAAACGTCTAAGATCGCCGTCGGTAATAATTCCGGAGAGCTGACCGTCTGAATCGACCACGCAGGTCATTCCAAGCCGTTTAGAGGTGATCGCAAAAATTGTATCCTTGATTGAAGTATTTTCAGTAACGACAGGAATATCGCTCCCCTTTATCATAATCTCAGAAATTTTAAGGGAGAGTCTTTTACCAAGGCTTCCGCCCGGATGAAGCATTCCGAAGTCCTCTTCAGAGAATCCTCGCAGTTCCAGCAAAGTAATTGCGAGAGCATCGCCCATGGCTAATGCGGCCGTCGTGGATGCGGTAGGTGCGAGGTCGTAAGG
>CAZHHG010000042.1:0-2995 GCA_964532065.1 uncultured Melioribacter sp. | reverse complement strand
CTTCCTCCTTAACGCTTACATCCAGAATTATATCGCATTCCTCGGCAAGCCTGGAATTCTTTTCACCGAGCATACCGATAAGCTTTACATTAATTCTCTTGAGCATCGGGATAAGCTGAATCAATTCCTCAGTATGACCGCTTTTAGAAATCAGTATTACAATATCATCTCTTCTAACCATTCCCAGGTCACCGTGAAGAGCATCCGTCGGATGAAGAAAAATGGAAGCTGTTCCGGTGGAATTCATTGTCGCAACAATTTTCCGTGCAATAATTCCGGATTTCCCGACTCCAGTAAATACAACTCTGCCACTGGAATCAATTATTGCTCTAATAGCACGGACAAAATCCGCATTGATGCTTCCTGATAAATTCAGAACCGAATTACCCTCGATTCTTATTACCTCTTTCCCTTTTGACAAAATCTGTTCTTCGGACACTTTACCTCTGAAGATTAATTATTAGAATGAGCTGATTTAATTAGCCCCAAAATTTCAGTTAACATTGAAGCTGTGTCAGGGCCTTTAATAATATACTTAACCGATCTTTTAACATTCCTCCCTGCCCAGGAAGGGGCAGCAGATACTCCGCATTTACTGAGAAGCGGAAGATCCAGAACTTCATCCCCGGCATAAAAGAGATTTGAGAAACCGATTGATAACCTTGTAATCAGTTTTTCTACTTCATTTACTTTTTCCAATGAAGAGGAAATAACGGTTATTGAACTATCCTTCTTCAACTCAGATATCAATTCGTCTTCCTCCCTTGCAGAAACAATTCCGAATGATAATCCGTATTTCTTAATCTCTTCAGAAAATTTTTTTATCTCTTTAAGAAACGGACCGGGATCTTCATTACCCGATTTATTATGAATAAGGACTCCATCGAGATCGAAAAGAAATAATTTCACATTTTTAAGGAGCAAAGGAAGATTATTTTTCATTTTTAACAATCGAATCGATTTCTTTAATTGTTTGGAGTAATCGCCTTAGCGATGAGAGCGGCAGCTGACTTCCAGAATCGCTCAGAGCTTTATCGGGCTCCGGATGAACTTCCAGAAAAAGACCGTCGATGCCTACAGCAACAGCAGCTTTAGCAAGAGCCGGTATAAATTTTCTTTCACCGCCGCTGAAACCGCCCTGACCGGGGATTTGAACTGCATGTGTAGCGTCCATAACAACAGGATACCCTAAAGTTTTCATTATTTCCAGTCCGCGCATATCAACAACAAGATTATGGTATCCGAAAGAAGTTCCTCTTTCTGTTAATATAATTTTCCGGTTTCCTGTCGATTCAATTTTTCCGGCAACATACTTCATATCCTCTGGAGCGAGGAATTGTCCCTTCTTAACATTAACAGTTTTACCGGAGCTTCCCGCAGCAAGTAGTAATTCGGTCTGACGGCACAGAAAAGCGGGTATTTGAAGAACATCAGCAAATTCCGAAACCAGGTCAATTTCTTTTTCGGAATGGACGTCTGTTAATAAAGTAAGACCGAATTCCTCCTTAACTTTTTTCAGAATCCTTATCGCTTCATTCATCTCGAGACCGGAGAATGTGCCGATGCTCGTCCGGTTAGCTTTCTTATAACTCGATTTAAAGATATAAGGGATTTTAAGTTCATCGGTTATTTTAATAATTTCTTCGGCGGTTCTAAGTGTTATCGATTCATTCTCCACAACACATGGACCCGCAATAAGTACTAGTGGATGCCCGCTTCCAATATTAATTTTTCCTGTCTGTACCATAAGTATTTTCTCTAATTAAAAAGATTCTCCTGATCTTTGATCCTTCCCCGTTTTTTATTGAACCTTGAATAGGCCAGATCCGTAGCCTCTCTGCCCCGCGGGGTACGCTGAATAAATCCCTGCTGGATTAAAAACGGTTCATAAACTTCTTCAATTGTTCCGGCATCTTCATTAACCGCTACCGAAAGCGTATTAAGTCCTACCGGACCGCCGTTAAACTTTTCTATAATTGTAAGAATAATCTCCTTATCCATTTCATCCAGACCGAATTCATCGACCTCAAGTGCCGTGAGAGCTTTTTTTGCAATAGAAGCATCAACAATTTTTTTGTTCTCATAGTCTGCGAAGTCGCGGGTTCTACGGAGAAGCCTGTTGGCGATTCGCGGAGTTCCCCTCGACCGCTTGGCCAGTTCGGAACATGCTTCGGTATCGATTTTAATATCGAGTAATCCGGCGGAACGTTCAATAATTTTTTTGATAAGAACGCTTTCGTAATAATCGAGCCGGGATTTAATTCCGAATCTGTCACGTAGAGGAGCTGTTAAAAGTCCTGCCCTTGTAGTTGCGCCGATCAGAGTATACTTAGGAAGTTTGATCTGAACCGTCCGGGCATTAGGTCCGCTATCGATCATAATATCGAGCTTATAGTCTTCCATAGCAGAGTAGAGATATTCTTCAACGACCGGACTAAGCCGATGAATTTCATCGATGAAGAGGACCGATTTTTCTTCCAGGTTTGTAAGAATACCGGCTAAGTCACCCGGTTTTTCCAGAACAGGTCCGGAGGATACTTTAATTTTAACACCCATCTCATTAGCAATTATATGTGCTAAAGTAGTTTTGCCTAAGCCCGGCGGGCCGGTAAGCAGGACATGATCGAGGGCATCGCCCCTTTTTTTTGCAGCGCCAATGAAGACTTTAAGATTTTCGGTTATTCTGGACTGCCCTGTAAAATCGTCAAACTTTTGCGGGCGAATCGAGAGTTCGATTTTTTTTTCTTCATCAGCAGCCGATGGATTTAGATTATCCGACCTCTTTTTCAAATTTGTTCCGTTAAATTTCTGATGGAGCTAATTTTGTTTTTTTATACAATTTAAACTTCTCTATACCAAGGACCATAACCGCCATAAGAGCTATCATTAATAGAGCTGAAATAATTGAACTGTAGATATCCATCCTTCTCGAAAAAATCAAATTTAATCCCGGTATCCATGCGCTTCCATAAAGAATAATAGAGTGGACAGCATA
>CAZHHG010000041.1:0-24009 GCA_964532065.1 uncultured Melioribacter sp. | reverse complement strand
TGTTAATGCCAAAAAGAGTTAAGTATCGTAAAGCACATAGAGGTAGAAGAACAGGTAAAGCTACACGCGGTCACCTGGTTAACTTCGGCGATTACGGCCTCAAAGCTATGGAGCCGGCCTGGATCACCAGCCGTCAAATCGAAGCTTGCCGTGTTGCTCTCTCCAGACAGATGAAAAGAGACGGTAAAGTCTGGATCAGAATTTTTCCTGATAAACCGGTTACCAAAAAACCTCTCGAAACTAGAATGGGTAAAGGTAAAGGCGCACCTGAATTCTGGGTCGCTGTTGTTCTGCCAGGCAGAATTATGTTCGAAGTTGGCGGTGTCGATAAAAAAACTGCTCACGAAGCATTAACAGTTGCGGCTCATAAACTGCCGATTAAAACTAAAATTACTCAGAGACCGGATTTAGAATCATAAAAGGATTTTGTAAAAATGAAGATCTATGAAATAAGAGAAATGTCCACAGACGAAATAAGAAAGAGAATTCTCGAAGAACAATCTAATCTTGTTGATTTGAGATTTCAGCATGAATTGAAAAATCTTACTAACACTGCTAAACTGCAATTGGTAAAAAAAGATATTGCAAAAATGAAAACCGTTCTTAAAGAACGCGGATTGCAGGAAGCTAAAAACTCAAAGACTAAACAATAAGGAGCATTTGTTTTTCGATGGAGACAAGAAATACTAGAAAAGTTAGAATCGGTTCGGTAGTTAGCAATAAAATGAAGAAGAGCATAATTGTGGCTATTGAAAGACGTGTGGCTCATCCGATCTATAAAAAATATTTCAAGAAGACCACAAAGTTGATGGCGCATGACGAAAATAATGAATGTAAACCTGGTGATGTTGTGAAGATCATGGAAACTCGTCCTATGAGCAAAAGAAAAAAATGGCGCCTCGTTGAAATAGTCGAAAAAGCCAAATAGTGCTATACTTAATACAAAGTTTGATTGGGAGTTTATAAAAAATGGTTCAAGAAGAAACAAATTTAGTGGTTGCGGATAATTCGGGTGCTAAAAAAGTTCGATGTATTCGCGTTTTGGGCGGTTCTAACCGCCGCTATGCCAGCCTCGGCGATGTAATTGTTGTTAGCGTTAAATCCGCTATCCCGGGCGGCGGCGTTAAAAAAGGGGAAGTCTCCAGAGCGGTTATCGTTAGAACAAAAAAAGAAGTCAGAAGAAACGACGGCTCTTATATCCGTTTCGATGAAAATGCTGCTGTTCTTCTAAATGCCCAGGGCGAACCGAGAGGTACACGTATCTTCGGACCTGTTGCAAGAGAATTGCGCGATAAAAAATTTATGAAAATTATTTCTCTGGCTCCAGAGGTTCTATAAGAGGATTGTAAATATGAAAATTAGAAAAAATGATTCTGTAATTGTTATCTCAGGTAACTCCAAAGGTAAAACCGGCAAAGTTCTGAAAGTTTTCCCCTCTGAAAACCGTGTTATTATTGAAGGTGTTAATCTGCGTAAGAGACATACTAAGGCTAATCAGAAAAATCCGCAGGGCGGTATTTTAGAAAAAGAAGCTCCTATTAATGTCTCCAATGTTATGCTTCTTGATCCTAAAACTAATGAACCGACAAAAATTGGTGCGAAAATAATTATCGACGATAAAACAGGTAAAAAGAAAAGCGCACGATTAAGCAAAGTTAGCGGCGAAATGATCGCATAATAAATTTTAAGGACTCATAATCACGATGGCAAAGCAAAAAGAACAAAAAGAACAGGCAGCTCAATCACCTAAAAAAGGGAAAACTGCTGAAGAACCGAAAACTAAAGTTGTTGAAGAAAAAATTCCGGCACGATTAAAAGAAAAATATATTAAAGAGATCGTTCCTAAATTAAAAGAACAGTTCGGCTATAAGAGTATCATGCAGGTCCCTAAAATAGAAAAAATAGTTCTTAATATGGGTGTGGGTCAGGCGGTTCAGGATCCAAAGATACTTGACGAAGCGGTTAAAGATCTCGAAACCATTACAGGTCAGAAAGTTTCGGTACGCATTGCAAAGAAAGCTATCTCTAACTTTAAACTCCGCGAGGGTATGAAGATTGGTGCTAAAGTTACATTGAGACAGGAAAGAATGTACGAATTCCTCGATCGCCTTATTACAATCGCGCTTCCGAGAGTACGCGACTTTAGAGGCGTCCCCGATAAATCATTCGATGGAAGAGGGAATTATACTTTGGGAATTAAAGAGCAAATCATTTTCCCTGAGATCAATGTTGATAAAGTTACTAAAGTTCTCGGAATGGATGTTACTTTCGTTACAACTGCTAAATCCGATAAAGAAGCTTTCGAACTTTTAAGCGCATTCGGTATGCCGTTCAGAAAAAAGGAAATTAACTAGAAGGAAAATTATGGCCAGAAAAAGTTTATTAGCTCGTGAAATTAAAAAGCGTAAACTCTATACTAAGTATGTTGAGAAAAGAAAAGAGTTGAAAGAAAACGGTGATTACGAGGCTCTTCAGTCTCTTCCCAGAAACTCTGCTTTAACACGTCAGCATAATAGATGCTTAATTAGCGGTAGACCAAGAGGCTTCTATAGAAAATTTGGTGTATCACGTTTAGTTTTAAGAGAAATGGCTTTACGCGGTGAAATACCGGGCGTAAAGAAATCAAGTTGGTAATAAGAGGAGAATATTAAATGCCGGCAACCGATCCGATTGCAGATTTTTTAACAAGAATTAGAAATGCAGTTAAAGCCAAGAAGAAATTTGTTGAAATTCCTTCTTCTAAAACGAAAGTTAATTTGGCTGAAATACTGAAATCAAACAAATTCATCAAAGACTATAATGTTCTTGAAGATAATAAACAGAATATCTTAAGAGTCCACCTGCAGTACTTAAATGGTGTCTCATCTATTTCCGGTATGAAAAGAATCAGTACTCCCGGCCTTCATACTTACGTCGGTAAAGATGAAATTCCAAGAGTATTGAATGGATTGGGAATTGCAATAATTTCTACTCCAAAAGGATTATTAACAGATAAACAAGCTAAAAAAGAAGCGGTAGGCGGCGAAGTTATCTGCCACGTTTGGTAATCATTAAAAGTTTGAACGAGGTTAAAAAGTGTCACGAATAGGTAAAAAACCGATTTCAATTAAAGGCGTTACAGTTACTAAAACTGACGGACTGTTGAAAGTAAAAGGAAAACTTGGCGAACTCTCTATGAATGTTCATCCGAATATTAATGTGGAAGTTACCAAGGAGGAAATTATTGTTACCCGTCCCGACGATTCTAAAGAAAATAGATCTTTGCACGGACTTACAAGGGCTTTGATTAATAATATGATCAAAGGTGTTTCCGAAGGTTATCTGAAATCTCTCGATATTGTCGGTGTCGGTTATAAAGCCGAATCGAAAGGTGAAGCTGTTCTGTTCAATCTCGGTTATTCTCACCCGATCTATTTTATTCCTCCTCAGGGAATTAAGGTCGAAATTCCTGCCCCTACTCAGGTTAAAATCTCCGGAACCGATAAAGAATTAGTAGGACTTGTAGCGGCTAAAATCAGATCGTTCAAGAAACCTGAACCCTATAAAGGTAAAGGTGTTAAATATTCCAACGAAGTTATTATTAGAAAAGCTGGTAAGACAGCTGGTAAATAATTAGGAGATCGGACAAAATGTTTTTAAAGGATAATCAAAAGAGAATCAGAAAAAAGGTAAGAGTCAGACAAAAAGTTTCTGGAACTGCAGAACGTCCGAGATTAACTGTTTTCATCAGCCTGAATCATATTTATGCTCAGTTGATTGATGATACAAAGAGCTCTACTATTGTTTCGGCATCAACCAGAGTTAAAGATTTAGCGGAAGAATTGAAGAATACAAAAACAAGAATTTCTAAAAGCAAATTAGTTGGTAAGCTGATTGCAAAACGCGCAGTCGAAAAGGGAATTACTACAGCTGTGTTCGATAGAAGCGGTTATACTTATCACGGTAGAGTAAAAGCAGTTGCCGACGGAGCTCGCGAAGGCGGTTTAAAATTTTAAGATCCATAAAAGGGTTTAGTTCTTGCCGGGTCGTCTAATGGCAGGACAGCGGCCTTTGGAGCCGTATGTGGAGGTTCGAATCCTCCCCCGGCAGCAGAAAAATATTTAATAAGAAAAGGTTGAACAGAGGAGTTAAAATTGAATTTCAAGTACAAAAAAGTATCTGGACTCGAAAATCTCAAAGAGAAAATTGTTCATATTAATAGAGTTGCTAAGGTTGTTAAAGGCGGTAGAAGGTTCAGCTTTAATGCTATTGTTGTTGTTGGTGATGGCAATGGACATGTTGGAGTTGGACTTGGTAAAGCCAACGAAGTAACCGATGCAATCTCTAAAGGGATTGACGATGCTAAAAAGAATGTTTACAAAGTTTCGATCGTTAAAGGAACTGTCCCGCATCCTATAATCGGTAAATTCGGTGCTGGTCAGGTTCTCTTAAAACCGGCTACCCCCGGTACCGGTCTTATCGCCGGCGGTGGTGTACGTGCGGTCCTCGAAGCTGCCGGAGTTCAGGATATTCTTACAAAATCTCTCGGCTCTTCCAATCCGCATAATCAGGTTAAAGCTACCTTGAATGCTTTACTTAATTTAGTTGATGCAAGAACAATGGCTCATAAACGCGGAATTAAAGTTACCGAGCTTTTCAATCTGTAATAGAGGATTAAATGGCTAAGAAATTAAAAATTACACAGACAAGAAGTATTATCGACCGTCCTAAGACTCAAAAGCTTACAATTGAAGCTCTCGGTCTTAGCAGGCCGAATTATTCAGTAATTCATAACGATACCCCTCAGATTAGAGGTATGGTTAGAAAAGTAGCTCATCTTGTAAAAGTAGAAGAAATTGAAGCGTAAGGTGATAAATGAATATTCTAAGTAATCTTAAACCTGCTAAAGGTTCTAATAAAAAAAATAAGAGAATTGGACGCGGAGAAGGCTCCGGTCACGGCGGTACTGCAACCCGCGGTATGAACGGTCAGCGTTCACGTTCGGGCGCAAAATACAGAGCATGGTTCGAAGGCGGCCAGATGCCTCTTCAAAGACGCGTTCCCAAAAGAGGTTTTCATTCCCCGTTCAAAGTCGTTTTCCAGGTTGTTAATCTTAGTAAACTTCAAAAACTGGTTGACGATAAAAAAATTGAAGATGGAATTGTAAATGCTGTTTCTTTGTATAAAAGTCGTGCTATTTCTAAAGCACTGGCACCTTACAAAATACTTGGTGTTGGTGAACTTAAAGCAAAATTAAATGTTGAAGCTCATGCGTTTTCAGCTTCGGCTAAAGAAAAAATTGAATCACTTGGCGGAACTATCAAAGAGATTAAAGCTTAATGGCTACTATTCAAGAAACATTCCGAAATATCTTTAAAATTCATGAGTTAAGGCAGAGAATCCTCTACACTGTTGCCTTGCTGGTTATCGTTAGAGTCGGTTCCCATATTACTTTACCCGGTATTGATTCTTATCTGTTAACCTCTGCTATGGCCAACCAGACTTCAGATAATCTATTCGGTCTGTACGATCTGTTTGTGGGAGGTGCTTTCTCCAATGCCGCTATCTTTGCGCTTGGAATTATGCCTTATATTTCTGCATCAATCATTCTGCAGATTGCCGGTGCGGTTATTCCTTATATCCAGAAACTTCAGCGTGAAGGAGAAGAAGGAAGGAAAAAAATTAATCAGTGGACCCGTTACGGCACCGTTATTATATCTGCTTTTCAGGCCTGGGGTGTTACAATCCAGCTTCTTAATCTCCAGTATAATAATGCAGCTATCGTACCGGATGCAGTAAGAGGTTTTGCTTGGCAGGCTTCTACTATAGTTCTTCTGGTTGCCGGCACTATGTTTATAATGTGGATGGGCGAGCAGATAACTGAAAAGGGAATTGGAAACGGTATCTCCTTAATTATCTTCATCGGAATTATTAATCGTTTCCCGTTTGCAATACTTGATGAATACAGACTTATTGCCGCCGGTCAGCGTAACCTGGTTATCGAAATTGTGATAATTGCTTTCATGGTTCTTGTAATCGCAGGCGTTATTCTGGTTACTCAGGGAACAAGACGAATACCTGTACAATATGCTAAACGTGTGGTCGGCCGTAAAGTATACGGCGGAGTTACTCAGTATATCCCTCTGCGCGTTAATACTGCCGGAGTTATGCCTATTATCTTTGCTCAATCAATTATGTTTATACCGAGTACATTGTTTTCATTTTTCCCGAATAATGAATTCATTGGAACAATTGCCCAGTATTTCAATTATCAGTCTTTTACATATGCTTTTATCTATGCCGTGATGATTATATTCTTTACTTATTTTTATACTGCGATTGCATTCAATCCTCAGGATGTTGCCGAGAATATGAAAAAGCAGGGAGGCTTTATTCCAGGTATCCGTCCCGGTAAACAGACTTCTGAATTTATTGATAATATCTTAACAAAGATTACTCTGCCCGGTTCTTTCTTCCTGGCAATCGTTGCAATCCTTCCTACTTTTGTATCAAAGTTCGGAGTCTCAGGAAGTTTTGCTTCGTTCTTCGGAGGAACAAGTTTGCTAATTATTGTTGGCGTGGCACTCGATACTCTCCAGCAGATTGAATCGCATCTGTTGATGAGGCATTACGATGGCTTTATGAAGTCGGGTAAATTAAAAGGAAGAAAATTTTAAAAGTTTTATAGAAGACAGCTGGTTGTGGTTTTAATCAAAACAAAAAAAGAAATTGATTACATTAAAGAAAGCTGTCTTATTGTTGCTGAAGTTTTACAATTAATGATGCGTTACGCCAAACCTGGTGTAACTACAATTGAACTGGATAAAATTGCCGAGGATTATATCCTCAGCAATAATGCACGACCGGCATTCAAAGGTTATTCGCAGGCAGGTTCTTTCGATTTTCCGGGTTCTATTTGTTCTTCAATTGATGATGAGGTCGTTCACGGAATTCCCGGGAACAGAATTCTGAAAGATGGAGAAATCCTTTCGGTAGACGTCGGCGTAGAGAAAAATAATTTCTACGGCGATGCGGCTCTTACTGTGCCTATAGGAAATATCTCAGCTGAAAAACAGAAGCTGATCGATTCAACCGAAAAATCCCTTTATCTCGGTATTGAACAGGCGGTTCCGGGTAATAGAATTGGCGATGTTGCTTATGCAATTCAGTCTAAAGTAGAATCGGATGGTTTTTCTGTTGTAAGAGATCTTTGCGGTCACGGCGTTGGTAAGTTTCTTCACGAGGATCCTCAGATCCCCAACTATGGACGTAAAGGAACCGGAACTCTGCTTAAAAACGGAATGACTATAGCAATTGAACCGATGATTAACCTGGGTACTTTTAAAGTAACGGTGGATCAGGACGGTTGGACTGTTAGAACAGCGGATGGATTACCATCGGCTCATTTTGAACATACAATTGCAATCATCGATGGTAAACCAGAAATATTAACTAAGTGCTGATAAATGGCAAAACAAGGACCAATAAAAGTAGACGGAACTGTTACGGAAACTCTTCCTAATGCTCATTTCAAAGTCCGTCTCGATAACGGTCACGAAATTCTTGCACATATCTCGGGCAAGATGAGAATGCACTTTATTAAAATTCTGGTGGGTGATAAAGTAGCTATAGAACTTTCACCCTACGATCTGAATAAAGGTAGAATTACATATAGATATAAATAACAAAGTCGATTGCTTATCGGCTCTCTGACGGAGGAAAAGAGATGAAGGTTAGAGCTTCTGTAAAAAAATTATGCGAGCATTGCAAAATTATCAAACGAAAGGGAGTAGTACGAGTAATTTGCAAAAACCCTAAACATAAACAAAGACAAGGTTAAAACCAGGAGGAATAAGATTTGGCTCGTATTGCAGGTATTGACTTACCAAAACAAAAAAAGGCATTTATCGGATTAACATATATTTACGGTGTAGGCCGTTCAACTGCCATGACTATATTGACTAAGGCAAATGTTAATCCTGAAAAGAAAATCAGTGATTTGACCGAGGAGGAAGTTGCAAAAATCCGTTCGGTTATGACCGCAGATTATAAAGTGGAAGGCGCTCTCAGAAGTGAAGTCCAGCAGAATATCAAGAGATTGATGGATATCGGTTCATACCGCGGCCTGCGTCATAGAAGAGGATTACCGGTAAGAGGTCAAAGAACAAGAACTAACTCAAGAACCCGTAAAGGTAAACGTAAAACTGTTGCCGGAAAGAAAAAGACACCGGCTAAGAAGTAATAAATAATTTCAAGGAGTCAAATTGGCTAAAGTAGTTAAAAAGACTAAAAAGAAAGTCCATGTCGATGCCGTTGGTGTTGCTCGTATTAAAGCATCATTCAATAACGTGATCTGTACTATTACCGATATTTATGGTAATACTATCTCATGGTCGTCCGCTGGAAAAAACGGATTTAAAGGTTCCAGGAAGAATACCCCGTTTGCTGCACAGGTTACTGCCGAAGCAGCTGCTAAAGAAGCTTATGATCTCGGATTGAGAAAAATCGATGTTTTTGTTAAAGGACCGGGTTCCGGAAGAGAAGCAGCTATCAGGGCTCTGAGCGTTGCCGGCCTTGAGATCCTATCCATTAAAGACAGTACACCAATTCCACATAACGGCTGCAGACCGCCAAAACGCAGAAGAGTTTAAGAAGGAGAAATAATTAGATGGCAAGATACACTGGTTCAAGTTGCAAACTGTGCAGAAGAGAAAAACAAAAATTGTTCCTTAAAGGATCGAAGTGTTATTCCGAAAAATGTCCGCTCGAAAAAAGAAATTATGCACCCGGCCAGCACGGTTTAACCCGCAGAGCAAAATTCTCTGAATACGGCGTTCAGCTCCGCGAAAAACAGAAAGTAAAAAGAATATATGGATTGCAGGAAACTCAATTCCATAACTACTTTGAAAAGGCTTCCAGACAGAAAGGTATTACAGGCTTCAATCTTATTAAACTTCTTGAAAGAAGATTGGACAACGTCGTATTCCGTCTCGGATTTGCGCCTTCAAGAAAATCAGCGCGTCAGCTCGTCCTTCACAGACATTTTATGGTTAACGGTCACCTGGTCGATATTCCATCGTTCCTGCTTGCGCCTGGCGATGTCGTTACCGTAAAAGAAAAAAGTAAAAAGCTCGACGCTATACATAATTCATTGAGAAGAACAAAAGATAGTGTTTATGGCTGGCTTTCAATCGATAAAGCAACTCTTTCAGGTACTTTCCTTAATATTCCTGAAAGGGAAGATGTGCCGCTGCAGGCCAATGAACAGTTAATCGTTGAATTATATTCTAAGTAATTTTAAAATTTAATTTAGAGGATACTACATGAGCTATCCGTTTATAAAAATGCCCGAAAGTGTTGTGCAAGACGATACCTCGAAGAGTGCTACATTCGGCAGATTTGCTATTCAACCATTGGAGAGAGGATTCGGAGTAACTTTAGGCAATTCATTAAGAAGAGTTCTTTTATCTTCCCTTACCGGCGCTGCTATTACAGCCGTTAAGATTGAAGGTGTGCTTCATGAATTTTCGACTGTACCGGGCGTTGTTGAAGATGTAACGGAGATCATTCTTAACCTTAAACAGGTTAGAATGAGAATTATTAACAAGAAAACCACCGGCTGCGAAATCTCTATCTCCGGAACAAGAGAATTTAAAGCCGATGATATTCAGAAAGCTTGCCCGGATATCGAAATTCTTAATCCGGAGCTCCTCATTGCCAAATTGAATCAGGATGCTAAACTTAATCTGGAACTGAAATTCGGTATCGGCAAAGGATATGTCCCTTCTGCTGAACAGAAACTGCCCGATATGACAATCGGTACCATTCCAATCGATTCTATTTTTACTCCGATTGTAAATGCAAAATACGATGTCGAAAACGTTCGTATTGCCGAAAGAAATGACTACGAGAAATTGACTTTCGAAATTACTACGGACGGGTCAATTACTCCCGAAGAAGCCCTTTCAAGTTCCGCTAAAATTCTTAAGGATCATATCCAGCTATTCATCAATTTCGACGCTGAACCTGAAGAAGAAAAAGTTGAGAATGAAAAAGATGCAGAAGCTGAAAGGCTCAGAAAAATTCTTACTACGAATGTTGACGATCTCGAACTCAGCGTAAGATCACATAACTGTCTGAAAGCAGCCAATATTAAAACCCTCGGCGATCTTGTACGCCGTGATGAGAATGAAATGCTAAAGTTCAGAAACTTCGGTAGAAAATCTCTTGCTGAATTAATTGAAATTGTTGATAACTACGGACTCGAATTCGGAATGGACGTAGACAAAATTCTAAAAGAAAAACCAGAAAATAACTAGTACTTTTCCCAAGGTTGAATAATGAGACATAGAGTTAAAGGTAGAAAACTAAACAGAACAGCGGAACACAGACGCGCTACTCTAAGAAATCTTGCTTCTTCTCTGCTGAAACACAAAAAGATCAAAACTACTCTCGCTAAAGCTAAAGAATTAAGATCTTTCGTTGAACCCCTTATTACAAAAGCTAAAACCGACTCGGTTGCGTCCAGAAGAATTGTTGCGGTTGATATTCAGGATAAAGGTCTTGTAAAAGAATTATTTGCTGAAATCGTGACTAAAATAGGCGATAGACCGGGTGGTTACACTAGAATTGTAAGATTGGGGCAGAGGAAAGGCGATGCTGCTGAACTCGCACTGATCGAATTAGTTGATTTCAGCGGAATTGTTAAAGCGAAAGCTCCTAAGAAATCTAAAGCTGAAGGAACTACAGAAACTTCCGAAGCTAAGACCGAAGCCGCTGAAGAGAAAAAAGAAACTAAAAAAAGCAAAGAAAAGAAACCCCGCACTCCTAAACCGAAAAAATCGGAGGATGCTAAGGTTAAAAAAGCTCCGGCTAAAGCTAAATCTACTACTGCCAGAAAAACATCGAAAGATAAATAGATTATTTGAGATATCTGTAAAAGGAGTAATGGTTAATCCCGTTACTCCTTTTTTATTTTAAATCAATTTCTTGCCGGCAGCAGACTTTAAAAAAAGAAACGAATTGATTTCTACGGGTAGTCCATTAATGTTGCTATATTTGAACTATGAAAAAAATTGAATTTGTTAAAGCCGTATATAACTTAAAAGATTTGCCCAAAAGGGAATATCCTTCGGTGATTCTGGGCGGTAGGTCTAATGTTGGTAAGTCCTCGTTCATTAATTCACTTTTCCATCCGTCAAAGGTCGCAAAAACAAGTTCAACACCCGGTAAAACCAGATCTATCAATTATTACCTTGTGGAAAATAAATTTTATCTGATTGACCTGCCCGGATTCGGTTATGCTAAAGTCTCTAAATCGGAAAGGGATAGCTGGCAGAAACTTATTTCCAGCTTCATCGAAGAGAACAGGAATCTCGTACTGGCGTTCCATCTGATCGATAGCCGGCATGAACCAACACCTCTCGATATCGAACTGAATCATTTCCTGCGAGAAAAGAATATTCCATATAACGTAATTCTTAATAAGATCGATAAATTAAAACAGTCCGGAATTGCCTTTGCCAGAAAGAATATTGTTAAAGTATTTCCGGAACTCCTTTTCGGGGAGAATTTATTTGCCTATTCAGCAATTGACGGGACAGGTCGAAAGGAAATAATACGAATTTTAAGCAGCCTGCTTCTGTGAAAAATTCCTAAAACTTTAGTATAATTGAATCAAAATTTCGTCATTTTTTATCATTCTGAACAATCTTGCCGGCGGGTAGATGGGTTTATCTGAAAAAAATAGAAAAAGGATTCTTACTTTCCTAATAATCCCCGTCCTGATTGCTATCCCTTTTCTTACCGAAGACCTTCTCTTTAAAATTATTGCAGGTATTATTCTTATTATTTATGTAGGCTTTATCATTTTCCTGAGAGATACTTCTTCATCAGAATCTTTGGAAAACGGCATCGATGATTCTGCAAATGAATTCGATTCGTATACCGGCAATGATAAAGTTAAATACTCCCCGGATTCAGGCGAGGATTTTACAATTATCTCACCGAATAAGAATATTGAAGTGTTAACCGCCGATAATTTTTCTTCTTCAGCTAACCGCGGCAATAAAGAGTTATTCAAGCCTCCGGATTTTAAAACAAATTTCGATAAAATAGTTCACGAGGAGATCCCGAAGGATGTAAGCCACGACGAACAGTTCGGATTTGTTCTTGAGAAAATATTAAGTGTGGTAAAAGATTCTTTTATGGCCCATACCTCTGCTTTTTTCTGGTACAACAAGAACCGTAAGAGACTTACACTCGAAAGGTATGTTTCCAGCTCATCGCAGATATCAAAACAGAAATATGATCTGGAAGACGATATACTAGGCAAAATAATTCAGAAAGAGGAACCGGAATTACTTACGGATATTTCTGCAAATGCAGAGATCGATGTTATTAGGTATTATAATTCTCCCCAGGGTATAAAAAGTTTTGTAGGTGTACCGCTCTTTTACGGAAAAACTCTTACAGGTATTCTGGCACTCGATTCTAAAGTAAATGATGCATTCGGTATTGAACAGATCTATTCTCTTGGAAGAATAGTTAGAGTTATATCTGTTATAATATCCCTGTTCGAAGAGAAGTTCTCTGAAACCCAGGCCGAACAGAGACTTAAAGCACTTATGGGAGTTCTTAATTACGACAGGAAATTTGAAACTGAATCCGATTTGTATTCGGCTCTCAACAGTGCCGTTGAAGGATTGATTGATTGGGATGCTTTTACATTCGTCTCCTATTTCCCCAATGAACATAAATTCAAAACCGCGAGAATTCATAATAAAACCTCGCTTAAATATGTCGGCGAGAATCTGGAAATTGAGCTTAACGGCAGTATGGTCGGGAAATCGATTTTAAGCGCAACCCCGGTCAAAATTGATGACACATCAGTAACCGAGTACCCGCGATTTTCTAAAAACGAGGATGTAAGTTTCGACGGTTCATTCCTTGCGATACCGCTGATTTATGATGACCAGAATTATGGAGTCCTTTGCTTCGAGAGTTTGAAGAAAAACGTTTATACCAACAACGAAGTTTCTTTTATTAAAAATGCCACCAAAATCTTTGCTTTTATTCTTCACTCTTATTCCACAATAAGTATTTTGAAAGGACTTTTATCAGTCGATATTGAAACTAAGGCGCTTAATACCGATTCCTTTGTGGAAAGGTTGACTGTGGATCTTTTCAGGGCTAAAGAACTTGGTCTTACGGGCGCAATCGCTCTGATCAGGATTGATGACCTCCTTGATCAGGACTCCCTATTTGAAGGGGATCCTTTCCCTAAAGTATTGAGGGCGGTAGCTCAGATGATTCGTGACGAAATGACCCCGCTTAATCTTTTAGGGAGAATTAGCGAAAAAGTCTTTGCGGTTTATTTCTTTAACACCTCTTCGAAAGACGTTTTCCTCTGGGCTGAAAAAATACGTATTAAAATTGCTAGGAAACCGATTGCTGTGGTTTCCAAACAGACTACTTTTACAGTTTCGATTGGAGTTGCTTCTACTTCGAATAAAACTGACGTTAACGAGGTTATCAATAATGCCGAACTGGCCCTCAAAAAAGCTCTCGAAAAAGGCGGTAATACTGTTAAAAGTACTAACTGACCGGCCATCCGGAGGATCTTCTTGTGAATAATTTTATCCTGATAGTACTCGATGGACTCGGAGTCGGCGAACTTCCCGATGCTTCCAAATACAACGATGAAGGAAGTAATACGATTGCAAATATGGCTTCCGCAGTCGGCGGATTGAAACTCCCCAACTTAGAAAAGATGGGGCTCGGAAATATTACTTCGATAGTCGGCGTCCCGCCGGTCATAAATCCGATTGCGTCTTTCGGAAAAATGGCTGAAAAATCTGAAGGAAAAGATTCAACCACCGGACATTGGGAACTGGGAGGAATTAGGACAGAAGTTGAGTTCCCTCTTTATCCCGAAGGATTTCCGGATGATCTGATTAATAAATTTCTAAGTGAAGCAGGCCTGAAGGGAATTCTTGGTAATATACCGGCATCCGGGACTGAAATAATTGAAAGACTAGGAGACGAACATGTTAGAACAGGATTCCCGATTGTTTATACTTCGGGTGATTCTGTTTTCCAGATTGCCGCTCACGAGCGCATAATACCGCTGGAAAGATTATATGAAATATGTATCGTTGCTAGAGAAAAAATTCTTATAGGGAAACATGCTGTTGGAAGAGTAATTGCCCGACCTTTTATTGGAGAGTCCGGGAATTATATAAGAACTACTAACCGTAAAGATTTTTCCGTTGACCCTCCCTCAAGAACTATTCTCGATTTTCTTACTCATGAAGGGATTACTACTGTAGCTGTTGGAAAAGTGAACGACCTTTTCAATTACCGGGGAATTAAAGTTAAATTGAAGACAAAATCGAATAGTGAAGGAGTTGATAAAATTATCAAATCTGCTAAGGAGTATTCAGGCTCATTCATCTTTGCCAACCTTGTCGATTTTGACGTAAATTTCGGCCACAGGAACGACCCGGTCGGATTTGCAGAGGAACTGAAGCAATTCGATAAAAGGCTCCCTGAAATTCTTAACGCAATTGATGAATCGGACCTGCTTCTTTTAACGGCCGATCACGGAAATGATCCTACAACTCCAAGCACAGATCATAGCAGGGAATATGTACCTCTCCTTTTTTATAAAAAAAATAAACCGGGTATAGATCTTGGAATAAGAGAAACGTTTTCCGATGCTGCGCAGACCGTTGCCGAATTCTTCAAAATCAATAACGATCTTAACGGAAAGAGCTTTTTAAATGGATGAGAATTTTTCTCCCGTAACAGAGCTGACGATCGATCTGAATTCTGACCGTGTTACGGAAATTCTAGATCGATTAATCCCCGAGTTAAAAGAAAAAGGTCATCAAAGAGTCAAACTGATTCTTCTTGGCAACCCTGCTGTCGCTGCCAGTCAGTTTAATCTCGATCCGGATCTGTTCAACAGGATTCTTGTTACTCAGGAACTGCCCGGAGATATAGTACTTGGTCTAATGTTATCTAAAGGAAGTTTATCATCCTGCCAAATTAAAAACAGGATCAATTTTTGACACAAGAGAAAATTCAGTTCCTGGTGGATACCGACATACTTGTTGACCACCTGATTATTGAAGAGATTACGAATAGTTCTCATCTGGAAATTGCCATGACAAAAGGAATCTGTTTTACAACCGTGATCAATGCGTCGGAAATTCTATTTGCGGCTTCTACAGAAAATGAACGTGCTAAAATTCAAGACCTTCTCCGGTCATTGAAAATACTCGGATTAAATTCGCGTTACAGTTTGAAGATTTCAAAATTTTTTAATAAAGTTGCGTCCACGCGGGATGCAATAATGTGCACTGTCGCGGAATTTAACCGTCTTCCTATACTTACTTTGAAAGTCGACAGATATAAAGAAAGCGGAATTAAAATAATTAGTCCATTAGAATTGTGAGGCCTATCTGATACTGGGAAAAGTAATTGGAACCGTCTGGTCTACCCGCAAGGATGAGAATCTTGTAGGAGCAAAATTTTTGATTGTCCGACAGCTCAATCTGGATTATACGCCGAGAGAATCTACAGTAATAGCTGTTGATTCTGTTGGTGCGGGTGTAGGCGAAGTTGTACTTATTGCACAGGGAAGTTCTGCAAGGCAGACTACATTTACAAAGAACAAACCTGTAGATGCTGTTATTATGGCAATTGTTGATAAACTTGATATTGCCGTAAAAGATGACAAAAAAGAAACCGCAGGGAAGTGATGTATCTCGGAAAAGTAATCGGGACTATATGGGCAACCCGCAAATATCCTGCATTAAATAATTACAAAATGCAGTTTGTTCAGCCGCTAAGCGGGGAATTGAAAAAACTGGGCGAACCGATAATTGCCCTCGATACTGTCGGTGCCGGCCCCGGAGAAATTATTTATTACGTTACGGCCAGCGAGGCTGTTATACCGCTTGATGTGGATATGGCGCCTGTTGACGCGTCGATCGTAGGAATTGTTGATTCTATTAACGTCGAATCCTAATCCCGGAGAAATTTCTTGTGAAAATCACCAAACAGTTTACCAACCGCGAAAGTCAGTCGCTCGATAAATATCTTCAGGAAATCGGTAAAGTCGATCTTTTAACTCCAGAAGATGAAATATTCCTGGCAATTCAGATTAAGAAAGGAGACCATAAAGCACTGGAGAAACTGGTTAAAGCGAATCTAAGGTTTGTTGTCTCCGTTGCAAAACAGTATCAAAACCAGGGCCTTTCACTCGGGGATCTTATTAATGAAGGAAATCTCGGACTTATAAAAGCGGCAAAAAGATTTGATGAAACAAGAGGATTTAAATTTATTTCTTATGCTGTCTGGTGGATAAGACAATCGATACTTCAGGCTCTCGCCGAACAATCCAGAATTGTTAGGCTTCCTTTGAATCGTGTTGGTGCGTTGAATAAAATTGGTAAAGCATACAGTAACCTTGAACAGGAATATGAGAGAGAACCGAGTGCTCATGAACTTGCTCAGGAGCTTAGTATGGATATAAGCGAAGTCTCGGATACTCTGAAGATCTCTGGCAGGCATGTCTCCATGGATGCCCCTTTTGCACAAGGAGAGGAGAACCGGCTTCTCGACGTCCTTTCGAGCGATGAGATTCCATCGCCCGATTTTACTCTAATGTCTGAATCCCTTAGAAGCGAAATTGAAAGAGTTTTATCGAGTTTAACGGAAAGAGAAGCTGAAGTAATTAAACTCTACTTCGGATTGAATAAAGAACATTCGCTTACACTGGAGGAAATCGGGGAAAAATTCAATTTAACGAGAGAACGGGTAAGACAGATTAAGGAGAAAGCAATAAGAAGATTAAGGCATGCTTCAAGAAGCAAGAATTTAAGAGCTTACCTCGGTTAAACATTTTGTGATGATTAGATCAATCATAAATTACATTTTGCTCCTCACACTGTTTACATTTATTGCCGGATGTGCAACAGCGTCCTCTTCACAAAGATATAATCAGTCCAAACCAAAATCAGAAGAACAGGTTAAGAAAAAAAGTATTCGCTTCACTTCGGCCGATTCGGTTAATTACCGGAATTATGAACCGGAAATTACTTTCCCGGAAATTCCCGATTCCCTGCTTTCGGAATTCGATGAAATACCGGTTGAAGTTGAACCTGTAGATAAATCTAAATTTGTCGGCAATGTTGAAAAGTTGAAATCTTTTAATGTCCCTTTAACTCACCGCGAAAGAATTCTTTTCGAAGTTATTAAATATCTGGATACACCGTATAAGTATGGGGGAAATACGGAAAACGGGATCGACTGTTCGGCATTTACAAAATTCGTGTATCAGAACGCAGTGAATCTCGAATTGCCCAGAAGTACCCGCGAGCAGTTCAAGGTTGGTGAGAATATTTCCAAATATGATTTGCAGTTTGGCGACCTGGTCTATTTTAATACAACTAAAAGATCATATCCGGGGCACGTCGGAATTTATCTCGGCGATGATCAGTTCGTTCATGCCAGCAGGAGTCTGGGAGTTACTGTCTCGTCACTTGAAGACCCTTATTATAAAAAACGTTTCATCGGTGCCCGTAGACTGGAAAAAATCGATTAGAAATTTTTTTTAGTGCTAAGTAGATATTGTGTTACATTTACTTTTTTTAGTCGATCATTTAATTGAAATTAAGACGGCATTGCCTTAATTTATAAATAGTATCACTAATAATTGGGAGTTTATATGGAATACAGAATTGAAACTGATAGTATGGGAGAGATTAAAGTCCCTGCTGATAAATATTATGGGGCCCAGACTGCACGCTCGTTGATGAATTTTAAGATCGGCGGTGAAAAATTTCCGCGTGAAATGATAAAAGCTCTTGGAATCGTTAAGAAAGCTGCCGCTATTTCTAATTGCGAACTTGGTGTATTACCCTGCGAAAAAGCCGAACTTATTATCAAAGCTGCCAACGAGGTGATTGAAGGGAAACTTGATGATCATTTCCCTCTGGTTGCCTGGCAGACTGGAAGCGGTACTCAATCCAATATGAATTGTAATGAGGTCATCTCTAACAGGGCAATCGAAATGGTTGGCGGTGTTCTAGGTAGTAAAAAACCGATCCACCCGAATGATGATGTTAACAAATCACAGTCCACTAACGATGCTTTCCCGACAGCTATTCACGTTGCTGCAGTTCAGGAAATCCATAGAAGGCTTATTCCAATGGTGGCAAAGCTGCGTCACGAATTGATGGTTAAATCCGAACGGTTTAACAGCATAATCAAAATAGGCCGCACTCACCTTATGGATGCAACACCTTTAACATTAGGACAGGTTTTTTCAGGTTGGGCACATCAGCTCACTAACGGTCTGGCAAGTATTAACTGCGCTCTCGCAAGATTGTACGAAATACCGTTAGGCGGTACCGCAGTTGGTACCGGTCTTAACGCACATCCGGATTACGCTGTAACCGCGGCAAAAAAAATTGCAGAGATTACAAAGCTTCCGTTTGTAACGGCTCCTAATAAATTTGAGGCTATGGGATCAAAAGATGCTCTTGTTGAAATGAGCGGCGTTCTTAAAACATTGGCCACCTCTTTAATCAAAATTGCGAATGATGTCCGATGGCTTGGTAGCGGTCCCAGATGCGGAATCGGTGAATTAATTCTTCCGGAAAACGAACCCGGAAGTTCTATCATGCCCGGTAAGGTTAATCCGACTCAGTGCGAAGCTATGACAATGGTTTGTGCGCAGGTTTATGGAAACGATGTTACTATAAGCTTCTCGGGGGCAAGCGGTCACTTCGAATTAAACGTTTTTATGCCTGTAATCGCATTTAACATTCTGCAGTCCATTAAATTAATGGCTGATGCTTGCGAAAGCTTTACCGATAACTGTGTTGTCGGTATTGAGGCCAATGAACCGAATATCAAGAAACATCTCGAAAATTCATTGATGCTCGTAACTGCTCTTAATCCGGTTATTGGATACGATAATTCCGCGAAGGTTGCTAAAAAAGCGCATAAAGAAAACAAAACACTTAAAGAGGCTGCTGTTGAACTCGGATTGCTTACAGAAGAGAAATTCGATGAAGTTGTTCGTCCCGAAAAGATGATCGGTCCTAAAAAATAATTCAGCATTGTAATAATATCTCCCCCTCGGTTGTAATGAGGGGGAGTGTTTCTTAGTCGTTAATTGTACTTAAAAAATTTATTAACTTTTCTTTTTGATGGTCCTCTCTACAACGCTCATATTAATCGTCATCATTATTTTTGTCGGTGCACTAATCCGGTCTTCACTCGGATTCGGAGAAGCTGTGGTTGGAATGCCCCTTCTTGCGTTCATTATCGATATTAAATCTGCAACGCCGATTATGGCCCTTACTGCATCAACGCTTGCCGTATTGCTCCTTATTACATCCTGGAAAAAAGTCAGTCTTAAGGATGTATGGCCGTTTGTAATATCAACATTATTCGGATTACCGTTGGGACTCTACTACCTGAAAAACACATCGGATGATGTAATAAAAATGATTCTCGGGATTCTACTTGTTCTATTCGGAATCTATTACCTGACCAATGATAATCTTCCATATCTGAAAACTGAAAAATTGTCGGTCCCGTTCGGTTTTTTTGCCGGGATTCTGGGAGGAGCTTATAATACAAACGGCCCACCTACAGTAATCTACGGTGTTCTTCGCCGATGGCCGCCGGAAAATTTCCGGGCTACACTTCAGGGAATATTTTTTCCAACCGGATTGATAATAACTCTGAGCCATGGTATTTCTGGCTTATGGACAGACTTTGTAATAAATTCATATCTGGTCTCTCTCCCATTTATTCTTCTGGCATTTTATTTAGGTAATAAACTTCATCATAGAATAAATGAAAATCGATTTAAGAGAATTATTTACATTTTTATTCTTATTATTGGAGGAGTATTAATCATTAACTCAATTCTGTAAATGAGAAGTTACCGCAGAACTCTTTCCCTTATATTTGTTTCAATATTAGCCGATTTTATTTTCAGATTGCTGATAAAAAATGATCAGAATTTCGTGTTGATTTTTGAATTCTTTCTGTTCCTATCTATCTCATTTCTTTTCTTTTATTTCAGGAAGAAAAGCCCGATTGTTATTCGAAAAATAGACCGCTTGGAATTTGTTCTCGCTTATTTCTATTTTTTTGGAGCATTACGCGTATTGTTAATACTTTCAGGAATTGAAATTTATTATGCGAATATTGTTCTTCTTTTTGCTTCGGCCATAGCCGTTATTTATCACTTATTCATTAAAAAGGTATCTTTATGAAGATTAAAGAATTACCTCGAACTAAGTTAGGTTTTTTCCCGACTCCGTTACACGAATTGAAAAGACTCACTCGATTTTTCGACGGCCCCCGCATTTTTATAAAAAGAGATGATCTTACCGGTCTGGCATTCGGCGGTAACAAAACTCGTAAACTTGAGTATCTGATTGCTGATGCGATTTCAAACGGATTCGATACTGTAATTACCGGCGGTGCCGAACAGTCGAATCACTGCCGTCAGACTGCAGCCGCAGCTGCTGCATCCGGACTTGAGTGTCATCTGGTTCTTGGCGGGAAGGATCCTGAAAGACCTACCGGAAATATTCTGATCGATAAATTACTCGGTGTAAAGATCCATTGGACAGGTGAATTCAGAAAAGGGGAGAAGATACCGGAAATAACTGAACAATTGAGAATTGCCGGGAAAAAACCCTATATAATTCCCTATGGTGGCTCAAATCCGATCGGTGTTTATGGATTCATTGAAGCTATGAATGAAATTGGTTCTCAGATGCATAATATGAATATTCACTTCGATCATATTGTCTTTGCTTCAAGCTCTGGAGGAACTCATGCCGGCATAGTACTTGGTAATGAAATCCATAAAACCGGATGCAACCTTATTGGTATCGAAATCGATAAAGCCGAAGACGAAGGTCCGTATGCCATCCGGCTCCAGAAATTGCTGAACCAAGCGAGTGAATTTATCGGTTTCAATAAATTTTTTAGCACACAGGATCTTATACTTAAAAATGAATATCTCGGCGAAGGTTACGCTGTTGTAGGCGCTCTGGAAAGAAATGCGATTAGACTCCTTGCTCAAAAGGAGGGAATACTTGTCGATCCTGTTTATACAGGACGGGCATTCGGCGGATTAATAGATATGGTGGAGAAAAAGAAATTCGGCAGGAATGAAAATGTTCTCTTCTGGCATTCGGGTGGAACACCCTCGCTTTTTGCTGATTACATTCTTTAACAGTTTATCTTCGGTTCATTGGATATAAAAAAAAGGCGAACCTTTCAGAGTTCGCCTTAGTAACAAGGAACTATCTTACTTTGTTGTCAATTCTAAATTCAGCTTTACCTCTTTGCCTTCGCGTAACACAATAACATCAACCTTATCACCCGGTGAGAATTCACCCATTGCATACATGAAATCGTAAATGTTGTTTACTGTCTTGGATCCGAATTTTACAATTATGTCTCCGCTTAACATTCCGCCTTTTGCTGCAGGTCCGCCTTCGGTAACGCCGCTTACTTTGTATCCGTTCCCGTTATATCCGAATTCGGGAACAGTCCCTACTGTAACACGGGAGCGGGGGACACTTCTTTGCGCAGGTTCTTCAACCTTAACAAAATCAGGTCTATCGGTATTTCCTTGAACTGTATTAGCGATTTCATAAACGTAGTTAACAACCTCCTCCTGACCGGAATAATTAATTTTATCAGCATCATCCGAAGGTTTGTGATAATCGGTATGAGTACCCGTGAAGAAGAAAAGAACCGGAATATTTTTATTTGTAAATGCCTGGTGATCACTTCCGCCTGAGCCGCCATCGTTTAATGCTAATTTGAAACCGTATTTATTCTTATCGTTCAAAAGGTTTTTCCATATTGAAGAGGTCCCGGCTCCAATCACAGTCAAGGCTTTATCGTCACTAAGCCTTCCGATCATATCCATATTAAGCATAGCTGAAATGTTGCTGTTCTGGACAGGCGAATTGTTCGTAAAATATGTTGAACCGAGTATTCCCAACTCCTCACCGCTGAAAGCGATAAAGATCAGGCTCCTCTTCAAATCGTTTTTATTTGCACCAAACTTTTCCGCCAGTTCTAAGAGGCCTGTTGTGCCGGATGCATTATCATCGGCGCCGTTATGGATCTGGGGTTCTTCCCCTTTATACATTGAAGATGTCTTCAGATGATCTACACCAAGGTGATCGTAATGAGCACCCATAACTATATATTCATTTTTTAATTGAGGGTCGTTACCTTCAATAAATCCTACAACATTCCTTCCGGTACTCTGAACTTCTCTGACATTTGTAGCTAATGATGCTTTTGTTGAATTCAGTGCAAAGGAATGTGGTTTTCTTGAATCATCTATTTTTTTCTGAAGTGCGGACAGATCCTGCCCATCTGCTTTAAGAATTCCTTCAACAATATTTCTCTTGATCTGAATTACTGCAAAATCCTGTATGCTTCCGGCGCCGTCATATCTTAATTCCATCAATTGATCTTCATCATTTCTCGGAAGGAAGCTGTTAAAGAAAATAATTCCCGCCGCCCCTTTGTCTCTTGCTGCAGACGCTTTTTGTCTGTATGAGGAATAACGGTCAAAATCCGATCTGGCACTATCATGTTCCGGGTGATATCTCATTACAAGCACAACTTTCCCTTTAACATCAAGTCCTTCGTAATCGTCGTAATTTAATCTTGGGGCGGAAATTCCGTAACCTGCAAAAACAAGTCCGGAGGAGAGCTCAGCTTTACCGGAAAAAGGAGCAGTTATAAAATCAGTTTTCAACTTCAGAGATTTTTTGTCACCATTGAACTCCAGATTTAGAATATTCGATCCCGTTAATTCTATTTTCTCAATGAACGGGAAATCCTGAAAATAGCTGCCGTTCAAAAGTGGTTTTAAACCGGATTTCTGAAATTGATCTTTTATATATTCAGCTGCCAATCGTTCTTCATCAGTACCAGTAAACCGGCCTTTCATTTCATCGGAGGCCAGGTAATAAATATGAGCTTTAATATCCTTGCCAGTAATTTGGGCATCACTCCAGGTCTTCTGCGCCAGATTAATGACAGGGACGGTAAATAACAGCAAAATGCTCAATACTCTTTTCATTTAATCCTCATAAAATATTAAGTGATAAATTCGGGATGCAAAATAATATTATTCCCGTATATGAACCAGAAAAATACTCTCCCCATTGAGTGCAATAACAGGGTATTAGAGGTAAATGTATTGATCGGTTATTTCGACTTTGAGCTCTGATAAAGAGTTTTCTCTGATTCCACTGCAAAAAGAGTCCTTTGATTCAATAGGAATCAGGAATTCCATCCCGGGTAAATCTTCAAAAAAGTTTGATGTGATTCTAACATTATGCTGCGAAATCAATCGGTGTACTAGATTGGAGAATTCAAAATTATACCGGATTTTACCTTTTACAAATAGCTCCTGATCTTTTTTGGCAGCGGCTTTAATAACCTCCATAGAAGCATCATAATAGGCGTTTCCGAGGGGACCTATCCCAAGTTTAGTCCCGCCGAAATAACGTGTGACTATAATTAACACATTAAACAATTTCTCATGATTTATCGCGTTAAGTATTCTCTTACCGGCCGTTCCGTTCGGTTCGCCGTCATCGGAATATTTAACGGATCCGTCAGTAAATCTATATGCGTAGCAGTTATGCGTGGCATCGAAATATTTTTTCCTTACCCCTTCCAGTATCTTATGAGCTTCATCTTCATCTTCAATATGAAAAATCTGTCCGATAAAAAGGGAACCTTTTTCTTTTATTTTGATTTCAGATGATTGTGCTATAGTTATTATGTGCGAGGGGAGTGATCCCAAAATTTTCCAATCCAAAATTGATTTTAGTTCTATGATTATCTAAAATAACAAACTGAACTTAGGCAAATTTACCAAAATGGACTCTAAAATATTAATTAAAGGTGCAAGAGAGCACAATCTGAAGAATATAGACCTGGAAA
>CAZHHG010000040.1:15709-24197 GCA_964532065.1 uncultured Melioribacter sp. | reverse complement strand
AAACTCCAGAAATCCTACTCCGAAGATGTCTTTCCCGGTTGCAACATACAGATTCCCGCTGCCGGAGATGGAAAGATTTATAAAAAGATTACTGTAAGGGCCGTTTGGAGATAAGTATTTTATACCGCTCCCCTTAATCTCAATCAATCCGTTAGTTGATGCCAGGTAAATTGTACTATTTAAAACAGAGACTGAAGAAAGTGAGATAGATTGATTTTCGAATATCTGCGACAATTGATTATTGCTGTATGAAAATAATTTTTTGTCCGTGATCGCGTACAGAGTATTTCCTGAAATCGCTATATCCCTTACCGAATTACCCTGAAGCGTCAGAATACTCCAGGTGCCGTTACTAAATCTATAAATACCGTTGCTTGCTGCTATTATTATTTCTCCGTTGTATTTCAGAATTTTACTACCGGATTGAGCCGGGATACCGCCTCCGAAAGCATATGAGTTCCACGATTCCGGTGCCGATAAATTCTGTACTCCGGATTTCTGAATAGCTACGCCGTTCTCGGTAAGTGCATATACAAGTCCCGATTTAAAAGTATTTAAAATTCTTGTCTCCGTTGCAAAGACGCCGAGTTTTAAAAATGTATCGTAAAAAGTAAGAGTTGAAATATTAATAAGGGCTAGTCCGAAATCCGTTGCAACAAATGCCGTATCACCCGAAAAGTAGATATCATTTATCTGCTTTCGTGTTTTATTCGATTTGAATATATCCGGTATGCTACTTGTCGATTTCTTCTCGGGATTGTAAACCATTATATAACCTTCCTGAGAACCAAACCAGACTTTCCCATTTTTATCAATTCCAACCGAGGTAAGTGTCTGACTCATCAATCCATCAGCTTTATTCAAGACGATGAATGAAGTATCGCTGGATGATTTTAACATGAAGGCTCCGCCGTTGGAAACGGCCCAGACTCCCTCTGAAGCAATAGCTGCTTCCTTAATATCTTTCATATCGGAATATATTTTCCAGCTGCCGATGTTCTGAGGACGGATTGTAGAATAAATCAATATCAGAATTAAAAATAATTTTAACCTGCCCATTATTTTCCCTCAAGATTAAGGTTGATATTTAAAACCGCAAGGCAAATTTAGTATTTTCCTGCGGAACTAAAAGTGTAATAACTATGATAATATTATAATTGTGGTAGAATTTTAATTCATGCGCTGTTTTTATGAAGCATATTTCTCATTGCTTCGAGGTGATTTGGTGAGATAAAATATTTGCCTAAGTTTGATTCATCATCTTTTTTACCGCCGTGGAAATCGGAACCTCCCGCCTCAAGAAGACAGTACTGATTTACAATCCCCCTGTAAAAATGAATCTGGCTTTCGGAATGACTCGGATGAATAACCTCTATTCCGTCAATACCTGCCTTTATAAGGTCTGTCAGGATCGATTCTTTCATATACCCGGGGTGTGCAACAAAAGAGAGTCCTCCGGAATCGCCGATCAGCTTGGTAGCACTCTGAGGTGAAATATGAATCTTTCTTTCGAAAGCAGGACCGTAATCTCCAATGAATCTTTCAAACGCTTCGTAATAATTTTTAATAAGACCAAGGTTCACAAGAGCATATGCTATATGAGGCCTTCCAATCGCCGAGTTTCGTGCAAGGTCGGTTACATCGTCAATCGTGATCGATAACCCCAGGTTTCTAAGTTTTTGGACAATTCTTTTAGCCCGGTGAAATCTTTCGTCCCTGAAAAAACTTAAGTACTTCTGAAGTTCTTCATTCTCTATATCGATAAAATAACCGAGGAGATGAACCTCTTTCTCATCAAGATCCGTACTTATTTCGAGTCCGGGGATAACCTCAACACCTATTTCCTTACCAACTGCAACCGCCTCTTTAATTCCGTTGAGACTATCGTGGTCGGTTATACTTATAGTATCGAGACCGGCCTCTTTTGCCTTTTGAACCAGTTCGGCAGGAGTGTAAATACCGTCCGAATATGTAGTATGCATATGAAGATCTATTCTGGCCGGCATCAGCTGTAGAGTTCCTTGAATTTTTCGTAATCCATAATTCTCAGTTTACTTCCGTCCAGTTCGATCATCCCCTTCTTAGCGAATGAATGAAGAGTCCTTGATATTGTTTCCCTTGAAGTGCCAGCCATGTTGGCAAGATCCTGCTGAAGCGGGAGTTTGTCTATTTCGACTTTACCGTGTTTAATCATACCTACATCATCTGCAAGCTGGAGAATTACGGTTGCCACTTTTCCTTCCGCGTCTTTAAGCGATAAGGCTTTTATCTTTCCGTCCGCGGCTCTCAACCTTTTAGTAAGTTCCTGTAATAAAGAGATAGCAACTTCGGGATACTCCTTTAACAGATTAATAAAATCATTTCTCTGGATAAGGAAAAGCTCGGTGTCTTCAATAGCTACAACGGTAGCAGACCTGGTCTGGCCATCAAGTATTGCCATTTCGCCGAAAAAATCACTGTCGGATAAAATAGTTAAAATAACTTCTCTTCCGTCGCTGCTTGTTCTTGCAACTTTTACCTTTCCCTGAACAATAACAAAAAGTGCAGATCCGACTTCATCTTCCATCAGAATAACGTCGTTCTTATTGAACATTCTTCTTGTCCCGATTTTTTCGATTTTCTCAATTGTTTCCATCGGTATTTCCGAGAAAATGGGGACGTAAGCTAAAAATTCTGATGACGGCATTTTTAACCTCTGATAAATTTATTGAATTCTAAATATGGGGATTGAACGACCGCAAGATAAACTTTTCCTTAATAATCAACAATTCTTTCGAAATATCCCCGGGGCATTCTTTTCAAATTGATACTTCCTGCCTGAATTTCTATATTTGCATTCAATTTTCACACAAAATCGTTATTGGAGGTAAATAAAATGTCGGTAAAAGTAGGTATTAACGGATTTGGTAGAATAGGCAGACTAGTATTCAGTGCACTGGTTGATAAGGGCTACTTCGGTAAAGAAATTGATATTGTAGCTGTTGTTGATGTAAGTACAGATGCAAAATATTTTGCTTATCAATTGAAATATGATTCGGTCCACGGTAAATTCAACGGGACATTAGGAAGTGAAAAAAGCAATCCGTCTTTGGAAACAGATGATATCCTCGTTGTTAACGGTAAGAAAATAAAATGTGTACTCGCTCAAAAAGAACCCTCTCAATTACCATGGAAAGAACTCGGTGTAGATATTGTAATTGAAGCAACAGGATTGTTTACAGACAGTGAAAAAGCGAAAGGACACATTACCGCTGGCGCAAAAAAAGTACTGATTACCGCTCCCGGCAAAGGCGAAGTAAAAACATTTGTTATTGGTGTAAATGATAACGAATACGACTCCTCAAAACACCAGATCGTTTCGAATGCATCCTGTACAACAAACTGCCTGGCTCCCGTTGTTCATGTACTTCTTAAAGAGGGAATCGGAATTGAATCAGGTCTTATGACAACTATCCACGCATACACTGCTACACAGAAAACCGTTGATGGTCCTTCCAAAAAGGATTGGAGAGGCGGGCGTGCAGCGGCTATCAATATTATTCCTTCATCCACAGGAGCAGCTAAAGCTGTTGGCGAAGTTCTTCCTCAGGTTAAGGGGAAACTTACAGGCATGTCCTTCAGAGTACCTGTTGCTAATGTTTCTGTAGTAGACCTTACATTCCGTTCGGAGAAGGAGACATCTATTCAGGAAATTGATCAGCTTATGAAAAAAGCATCCGAAACATATTTGAAGGGTATTCTCGGGTATTGCAACGAAGAAGTGGTTTCAACCGATTTTATACATGATGACCGCGCATCGATATATGATTCGCTTGCGACCGTTCAGAATAACCTGAAAGGTGAAAAGAGAATGTTCAAAATTGTTACATGGTATGATAACGAATGGGGTTATTCATGCAGGGTTGTTGATCTTCTCTTAAAATTAATCAAGTAATTTCACTATTATCTGAAAGGACGCAGAACATTTCAACTCTGCGTCCTTTTTTTATATTTTGTTTGATCCCGGAGGGAATATGAAAAAATTAAGTATTGAGAAAATTGATCTGAAAAGTAAAAAGGTGCTGGTTCGTGTTGATTTCAATGTACCTCTTGATGAAAATCTGAATATCACTGATGATATCAGAATCACTTCCGCTCTTCCGACAATTAAAAAAATAATTAAAGACGGCGGTCGCACTATTCTGATGAGCCACCTCGGCCGTCCGAAAGGCGGGCCAAATCCAAAATACAGTCTTAAACCCGTAGCCATCAGACTAGGCGAACTTCTTCAGATTGATGTAAAGTTTGCGCCGGATTGTATCGGCGATCAGGTTGAAGCAATAGTAAACTCTTTGAAAGACGGGGAAGTGCTTCTGCTTGAGAATCTGCGTTTCCACGCTGAGGAAGAGAAGAATGATTCCGTATTTGCAGAACAACTCGCTAAACTTGGTGATGTATATATAAATGACGCATTCGGTTCTGCGCATCGTGCTCATGCTTCTACTGAAGGTGTTACCAGGTTTATTAAAACCTGTGCTTCCGGTTACCTGATGCAGAAGGAACTCGATTATCTTGGAAGCGCTGTCGCAAATCCTGTACGGCCGTTTACCGCGATTCTGGGAGGTTCAAAAATCTCCGGTAAGATTGATGTTATCGATAATCTTCTTCCTAAAGTTGATTATCTGCTTATAGGCGGAGGAATGGCTTATACTTTCTATAAAGCAATGGGATATGAAATCGGTACTTCGCTTCTGGAGACTGAAAAGCTTGATCTCGCGAAAGACGTCCTGGAAAAATTCAAGAAATCGAATGCAAAGGTCCTTCTTCCGAAAGATAATGTGATAGCGTCAGAATTTAAAAATGAATCGACGCCCGCAATTGTAGATGCCGATAAAATCCCTGCGGATAAAATGGGCCTCGATATAGGTCCTAAAACTATTGAAGAATTCAGAAATGTCATTCTGAGCAGCAAAACAGTAGTATGGAATGGGCCGCTCGGTGTTTTTGAATTCGATAATTTTGCAAAGGGTACTAATGAAATAGCAGAGGCGCTTGCTCTTGCTACTTCTAAAGGAGCTGTAACTATAATCGGTGGCGGTGATTCAGCTGCTGCAATAAGTAAAGCCGGACTCGATGATAAAGTTTCCCATGTTTCAACAGGCGGTGGGGCTTCACTGGAATTCCTAGAAGGGAAAATTCTTCCCGGTGTCGCTGCTTTGAATGATGATAAATAATTTGTTCATGCGGGCGGGATCGGATTCTTCTGATCCTGCGCCGTTTAATATTCGATCGACTCCTTTAGAATGATGTCAAAATAGTTTAACTTTCTGTCAAACAATCTATGCGGACAATTTAATGGGTTACGATTCAAGAGATTATTACAGGCCATCGGGATTCGGGGGATTTACATTTTTCCCTCCGATCATAAAAAATCTTCTGATTATTAACATCGGTGTTTTTATTGTTCAATTGATTTTCGATAATCTGATGTTTAACGGGCTCCCGGGCTGGTATATCTTGAACCGTTATTTCGCGCTGAATCCGATTACAGGATTGGACCAGGCAGGTATGGATTACAATTTCCAGATCTGGCAGTTTCTTACATACCAGTTTATGCACGGAAACTTTACTCATATTCTTTTCAATATGTTTATGCTCTGGATGTTCGGTATGGAGATTGAACAATTGATGGGTTCTAAAAAGTTTTTAATTTTTTACCTTCTTTGCGGCTTCGGTGCGGGACTACTTCAAATTCTTCTTTCACCGTTTCTATCCAGTTCACTCGCACCAACCATTGGAGCTTCAGGTGCAGTATATGGTGTAATGATTGCCTTTGCGATGTTTTTCCCTGACAGATATGTATTTATCTATTTCCTAATACCGATAAAAGCCAAATACCTGATTGCTATTCTCGTTGTTTTTGAATTCCTCTCGGTAAACGAACCGTCGGTCGTTGCTCACCTTGCCCATATCGGCGGGGCAATTACAGGATTTATTTTCCTTGTTATGGATAAGCGCAACAATTTCAGGTTCTCGAATGTTTTGAACTCCTTTAAAAAACCGAAGTCATTCGATTCATACAATACATACCGGAAGCCGAAATTCTCCGCAAGAATTAATGAAGATGATGTCGAAGATGCAAAATTCAGGGATTTATCGTCCCCTCCGAAGGATGAGTTGACTGTTACTCAGGAGGAGATCGATAGAATTCTCGATAAGATCAGTCAAAGCGGATATCAGAACTTAACCGAACGTGAAAAGAGAATTCTTTTTGAAGCAAGTAAAAAGAAATAAGCTCTCCGGAATCCTCTCGTTTTTCATTTCCGTAATTCTCCTTTGCGCCTGCGGAGACAATAAAATCAGCGAAGATATTGCTTCCAGAATCTATGTCGAGAATATTATTGCTGAAGAAAAATATGCAGGCAGGCTTGATTCAATAAAAATCACTCACGAAAAAATATTCGAAAAGTATAATGTTACCGGTGAGGAATATAACCGGTTTATAAAAGATCTTAATTATGATATTGAAAAATGGAACAGTTTTTTTGCAAAGGCTGATAAATACCTGATCGAACTTAAAGCCGACCGGGTAATCGATTAGCTTTTTCCTTGGCAAGCATTATTCTCAACTTAGGGTAACCGATTTTTTTATTGAGTGATTCATACAGTGGTTTTAGATCAGTAATCCCTTCTTTTATTTTCCCCTTAATATCATTCAGTTCATTGGTAGTAACTAAATAATCTGTCTCCAGTTCCGGTAAATAACCTATCAAGGTTTCAATCTGAATTGAGACAAGCGTTTCCGAAAGCCCGGTCAATTTTATAATATCCTCCAGGGGATATTTTTTCTTCAACAACTCATGGATCTCTGCGATGTTATCCGGAAGCTTCTTCTGTTTAATAAGTCGACTCAAATCCGATTCCGATTTATTCTCTTCAATGACCGAAAGAATCTCCTCACCGATTTTATTATACATCCTCTGATTAAATCCCGGAATCTCCAATAGTTGCGAGAATGTAGCCGGTCTTTTTCTGCTTATCTCTCTTAGGACATCGTCCGGACAAATGAGATGTGTCGGCTGACCGAATTTAGAAGCGGCTTCTTTTCTTATCTGCCTCAACAGGTTGAATAGTTTCAGTTCGATTTCATAAACTTCATTCGTTGCAATGTCATTTCCTGTTTCCGATTCTATAGCGGCTAATTCACAAACGTTTTTATGGACTAGGATTTTTTTCTTTTCTTTCAGCATCGAAAGTGATTTCTCAATTTCTTTTTTAGAATAATGACTGCACGAACCGAAGGTCTCTATGTTTTGAGGTATTCTATTATTTTCTTTTCCGATGAGTGAATTAATTAGCTCAGTTACCCTTACCGGTTTATTCAAACTTCTAAGAGTCTCAATTATCCTTTCCTCGATAAAGTCAACAACAGACTGGCTGCCGCCTGGAATACCAGTGCAATTATCGCAGTGGCCGCATTTATAACCTTCAATATTCTGTCCGAAGTATTGAAGCAGATAATCGAAGCGGCATTTGTCTGAAAAAATGTATCCGGTCATCCTCTCCAGTTTTAATCTGCTCCGATCAACTAACTCCCGGGTTTTGCCATAATTCAAAATCAGATCTTCACTCTTTACCCGCTCACTTTTTAATTTGATTCCGGGGAAATTAGAAGGTGATTCATACTTAATAAGACCGGAGAGGCCGAGTGATTTTAATAACTCTGAAATCTGCCCGGCCGATTCACCCATCATTTCCGAGATTTTTTCTAGACTTACAGGAGTTCGCGAATGAAATATAGAACTGCCGTATTCGCGGATGAGGATAAGCAGGAGGTCTTTTACATCGTTCTCCTCAAGGGCATTCAGATAATTCCTGATGCGCCCAGGATCAACCATTAACTTAGCATAGTGCTTCAAATCCCTCGATGCATTGGTGATATAATCTGAATCGGAGAGGATATTAAGAGTTGATTCCATTAATCCTCTGGAAATTCCTTTTGACTCAAGGAAAGAGGTCAGATTATTATCGATAGGAATTTCTTTTTCGTACCTGTTCCCTAAAGCAACAGGAGCGTAATCGCATATTGCTGTATATACAGTCTCAATCTGTTCTATTGTCGGGAAAGAATTTCTGATAAAAAATTCCTGAATCTTTTTGTCATTATCATCATAGAGGAGATAAACATTCGAAATTTTCCCGTCGCGGCCAGCACGGCCGATCTCCTGATAATAACTTTCAATATTACCGGGCAGATTAAAATGAATTAATGTTCTGATATTTGATTTGTCGATACCCATCCCGAATGCATTAGTCGCTATAATCAGTTTGATCCGCTCTTTCTGAAAATCGTCCTGGATTATTCTTCTCAATTCAGGTGCAATACCGGCATGGTAAAAAACTGAATCGGTATTGCTCAAACGGAGATAGTCCGCTAGTTCCTCGGCAGATTTACGGGTAGCCGTGTAAATTATTGCGGGAAGCTCTGACTTTTTCAATAATTCCAGTA
>CAZHHG010000040.1:10934-15699 GCA_964532065.1 uncultured Melioribacter sp. | reverse complement strand
TTCTTTTTTGGAATCGCTCCTAATAACATTCAATTTCAGGTTCTCTCTCTCAAATCCCTTTACAAAAATTTTAGGATTGTTTAACCCGAGCTGTTCTATGATGTCGCTCCTAACATCTTCTGTCGCAGTAGCTGTAAATGCCGCAACATTTCTAAAGCCGATCTGATCTTTGAAAGATTTAATACGGCGGTAACTCGGTCTGAAACTGTGCCCCCATTCGCTAATACAGTGGGCTTCGTCAACAAACAGATAATAAGGAGAAAGGCTTTTCAGCTTTTCACAAAACTGAACGCTGCTCAGTTTTTCGGGGGATAAATAAAGTAGTTTAATCTTTCCGTTTGAAATTTCATCCAGAACTTTGTTGCTTTCTCTGAAGTCTAAACTGCTGTTGATAAATCCGGATACGATCTGACGGCTGTTTAAAGAATCGACCTGATCTTTCATCAATGCGATTAAGGGTGAAATTACGATTGAAAACTGACCGGATAATATTGCGGGGATCTGGTAACAAATCGATTTCCCTCCGCCTGTTGGAAGAACAGCAAGAAGATCTTCTCCGGCAATTATTGAATTAATAATTTCCTCCTGTCCCGGACGGAAGTTAGTGTATCCGAAAAAGTCTTTTAGAATTGTCTCAGGATTCAATGTAATTTTCGCTTTGATTCAAAAAGTCTAACAATTATCTTGCACACAAATAAATATAGTTAAAATTTATGCTCAAAATTAAGCAAGTAGATAAACATTTCGGAAATATCAACGCGCTTATTAATATAAATCTTGAAATTGCCGAAGGGGAATTCTTCGGTCTGCTTGGCCCGAACGGGGCCGGTAAATCAACTCTTATGAATATAATCGCCGGGTTTTTACCTCCGGATACCGGTTATGTTGAAATTAACGGTAAGACACTTTCAATAAATGACCTTGTAATCCGCAAGAATATCGGTTATGTACCGCAGGAAATTTCTCTATACCTTGAACTGAATGCACTTCAGAACTTAAAAATATTCGGAAGTTTATACGATTTAAACGGATCTGAACTTGATAAAAAAATTGATGAAGTCCTTGAGCTCGTTCAGTTAACTGACCGTAAGAAGGACAGGGTTAATGAATACTCGGGCGGGATGAAAAGAAGATTGAATCTTGCGGCGAGTCTGCTTCACGACCCGCCGATTTTACTCTGCGACGAACCTACTGTTGGTGTGGATCCGCAATCCCGTAATGCGATCTTCGACATGCTCAACCGGCTCAACCAGAAAGGGAAGACAATTCTTTATACGACTCATTATATGGAGGAAGCTGAACGGCTCTGCTCCAGACTTGCAATTATCGACAACGGAAAAATAATTGCAGGCGGATCTCTACTCGACCTGATTAATATTCTTGAGAAGAAAGAGACAATTAAAATTCAGAAAACGGCCCTGACTCTCAGCAAACTTCCAATTATCTCTTCCATCGGAAAGTTGACTGAGTTCGACTTTTATTATGAGATGATTCCGGACGAATCATTCAGTCAGCATTCAAAAATCTATACGGCACTTGAAGAAGCTGGTATACCCAACCAGTTTATTCAGATAAGCAGAGCTTCGCTTGAAGACGTGTTTTTAAATATTACAGGAAGGAGTTTGAGAGATTGAAAACTGTATCCCGGCTTATAAAGAAAGATCTAATTCGGTTCCTTAATGACAAACCGGCAATGCTCCTTTCATTCATTGTACCGATGGCTTTAATAGTAATCTTCGGTAATATTTTCGGCGGCAGCGGGCCTAGAGGTAAAGCAAGTATGCTTTTTGTAAATGAAAGCAATTCCATCGTTGCAAAACTGCTTGAGAATAAATTAGATTCAGCGAAATCATTGATTCTGATTAAGGAGTATATGGACGAAAAAAGTAACGACACACTGAAAATCTCCGAGCAGAAGGCGATCGAATTAATCAGGAGCGGTAAATCCTCCTCGGCTGCTCTTGTACTTACTAAGGATTTTTTCAGCGATACATCCTCTTCACTCAATTTTAAATTCTATTATGACCCTAAGAATGATATCGAATCCGCGCTGATTCAGGGGAGCGTGCAGCAGACAATTATGACACAAATACCAAGAATCTTTCCGGTGCTCTTAAACCGTCAGGCAGTCAAATTCCTGGGTTCGGATAGTACCGGACTTTTTATAAGAAATATCGGTAATGTTGTTCAGAAATATTTTAATGTCCCGGTCGATTCATTTATCCGGTCATCAACCAGTGTTGATTCATCATCTCTCTTTTCAAGTTCTCAGGATTCTGCGGGAGGTGCAAACATTATCGGCAACCTTATTCAATTTGATAATCAACAGCTTGTCGGAAAAGAAATCACAAATCCCGGACTGACAAGAACCGTAGGCGGCTGGGCAATAATGTTTCTCCTTTTTTCTATTACCGGTGCAGCAACTTCATTGTTCGAGGAAAAGCAGGAAGGAACGTTAAAAAGATTATTGTGCATGCCTGTTAAACGCTCTCATATAATCTGGAGCAAATATATCTATACAATCCTGTTCGGAACATTTCAGCTCCTGGTTCTTTTCTTTTTCTCCTGGCTAGTATTCGGAGTCGATATTTTTTCGAATTTCGCCAACCTATTGATTGTAATAATTGTTTCTGCCGCAGCCGCGGTCTCTTTTGGAATGCTGGTTACTTCTGTCGCCAAATCTATGAATCAGGCTAATGGTATAAGTATGCTTATAATACTAGTTATGTCAGCTGTTGGTGGTTCATGGTTTCCAACTACTTTTCTACCCGACTGGATGCAGGTGATCTCCAAAATGACAATGACTTACTGGTCGGTAGAGGCCTTTCTGCAGGTATTATGGAGGAATGGTTCGCTTCTCTCAATTTCCTCAAATCTGATCATTCTTTTATCCATGGCTCTATTATTAAATGCATACGCTTTGGTTCGATTCAGAAATATGAACCTCACCTGATTACCGGGTGGGGATTGCCGTGGTTTCTCAATTCTGATTATCGATTGCTAAAACCAATAATTATAATAATTTCCTCTTCGTTTTTGCTTAAATTTATTAATCAGGGCATGGTATGATATTTGTCTCATTAAATGATTCTATTAAAGGATTTAGATATTTTTAATACGTTAATAAAATCGAGTAATTAGAGAGAATAATATGGCAGAAGAAAAATTAAAATTGGAAGATCTGCTCGGTAATGTTCAAAGAGTAGAAGAAATTGAGCGGATCGATTATGTTGGTATTATCGGCGGAGGTATTATGGGGCAGGGCATTGCCCAAACCATCGCCTCTGCAGGACTCGATGTTCTTATAGTTGAAGTTGACGAGGATCATATCAAAGCTTCCCAGGAACATCTCAAACTTTCGATGGAAAGAGAAATATCCAGATGGTCTATGACTCAGAGTGAACTTAAATCGATATTGAGCAGAATTAAATGGACTGTTGAATTAAAAGATGTTGCCGATACCGATGTGATAATTGAAGCTGTTGATGAGGATTATGATCTTAAGATGAAAATTTTTAAGGAACTTGATAAAATTGCTCGTCCTCATACAATTTTTATTTCGAATACTTCCACACTCAGTTTAACCAGGATCGCAGAGTCAACTAACAGGAAAGACAGAATTATCGGAATGCATTTCCTTAATCCTGTTCCAAAAGTACCCCTGGTCGAATTGATCAGAGCACTTGACACATCCGATAAAACTGTTGAGATAATCAAAAAATTTGCCGCCAAGATCGGAAAGAAAGCTATTCCGGTTTATGAGTACCCGGGATTCATTACTACAAGAGCGATCGTTCCGCTTCTTAATGAAGCGATGCATATCCTGCTGGAAGGAATTGCTACCGCAGAGGATATCGATACTGCTATGAAACTCGGTTACAATTTCAAAAACGGCCCGCTCGAAATGGCCGACTCTATGGGCCTCGATGAAGTCCTTGCCTGGATGCAGACTTTATGGGATACTCTCGGAGAGCCGAGATACCGTCCTAATCCTCTTCTGCGTAAACTCGTTCGCGAAAGAAAGCTTGGTAAAAAAACAGGCGAAGGTTTCTTTAAATATGATGCCGACGGCAAAATAATCAAATAAAATTTGAGGAATTTATGAAAGTTCTTGTATTAAATTGCGGCAGTTCGTCTATTAAATATCAATTCATCGATACGGCTACTCAAACCGCGCTGGCTAAAGGAATGGTTGAAAGAATCGGTATGTCCAGTGCCGTATTGACCCACCAGCCGCTTGATAAAGAAAAAATAAAAATTGTCGGGGAAATTCTCGATCATTCAATTGCAATTGAATATGTTGTCGCTGTTTTATTGAGCCCGAATCACGGAGTAATTAAGGATAAGAGCGAAATCGATGCTGTGGGTCATAGAGTTGTTCATGGCGGTGAAACATTTTCAGGCTCGGTTCTTATTACCGATCAGGTTATGAAAGCACTTAAAGATAATATTGAACTTGCACCTCTCCATAATCCTCCTAATATTAAAGGTATTCAGGCAACAAAAGAGCATTTACCTCAGACTCCTCAGGTTGGCGTATTCGATACCTCGTTTCATATCAAAATGCCGCCCCATGCTTTTCTTTATGGAATACCTTATGAACTTTATAAGAAATATAAAATCCGGAGATACGGTTTTCATGGTACTTCCCACCGGTATGTTTCTCAAAGAGCGGCTGATATGCTGGGCAAACCGTATGAAGGATTGAAGATTATCACTGCTCATCTTGGAAACGGATGCAGTATGGCCGCTGTTGATTGCGGGC